>CAZSVO010000006.1:0-94551 GCA_964610325.1 uncultured Candidatus Izemoplasmatales bacterium | reverse complement strand
AATGGTTACAGTCATGTTAACTAGATTTCAATCAACTATTATCTCCACACCCCAGAAAAAAAAAATAATAAAAAATGATTGACAACATTTTTTATATGTGATAAGATTTTTCTTGTAAAAGCCAAAACTAGAGTGATCTAGTGACGGAAAGCTAAAGGGTCTTTTAATTAAGACAGCCAGTTGCCATGCGAAGTATCTCGTATGGTTTTTGTTTTTTTACAAGCTATGATAAAGCCAAAACTAGAGTGATCTAGTGACGGAAAGCTAAAGGGTCTTTTAGTTAAGACAGCCAGTTGCCATGCGAAGTATCTCGTATGGTTTTTGTTTTTTTACAAGCTATGATAAAGCCAAAACTAGAGTGATCTAGTGACGGAAAGCTAAAGGGTCTTTTAGTTAAGACAGCCAGTTGCCATGCGAAATGTATCGTATGGTTTTTTATTTAACAAGATTAAAAAGAGCATTAAAGGGCAAAACTAGAGTGATCTAGTGACGCAAAGCTAAAGGGTCTTTTGATGAAGACAGCCAGTTACTAAAATTTGAAAATGAATTTTGGCTCCTATTAATTTTAGAATATGTAAGATTGGAGGAATAATAATGTTTAAACGTCTTATGGTAGTTCTAATTTTAATGCTCATGGTAACAAGTTCAACGATAGCGTTTGCTTGGTGGGATAATCTATCACAAAGCGACAATCAAACACTTCTTATTGGCCAGGGGGTCACTTTAGAAGTAGAAGCTGTAGTTACAGCTCCTGAAGGTAAGGTATTAGTGCCAAAAGGAATTGTAATGAAGGTTAATGATGTCGATTCGATAGAACTCACTTATAATGTGAAACTTGATTACGAAGTGATTGAAGATTTAGATCTATCAGTAATAGCTGACGAGATCATGATTGGCAGAAGTAATGAACACTCAGATTTGGTTAATATTGAAATAACCTTGTCACAAGATCAAGTGAATAATGAGAATGTTTTAGTTACAGTGTTAGTTACTTTAAATATGCCTGTTTCAGAAGAACAGTATCAAGAGATTATTAATCAAGCAATAACATTTACATTAAGATTTACAGCAAAGCAGTAACAGAAAAAAGTAATAAATTAAACTAAAAAAATCTAAAAAATTAAACTAAAAAAACTAAAAGGAGAATTTAAAAAAAATGAAAAAGATAATAGCAGTAGTAATAGCTTTAGCAATAATGGCTTCATCAACAGTAGCGTTCGCATGGTGGGATAGATTAAACCAAGAAACAGGCGATCAAGATTTAAACATGGGATATGGAGTAAGATTGGTTTTAGAGAACGAAACAACATCAGGACAGGGAGTGTTAGTACCAACAGGTTCATTTTATGCAAGTGTAGAAGGTTATACAACAGAGTATGTATTTGTTTATGAACTATTCTTAGAAGAAGATTTAGATAATTTCGACTTATTGATTAATCTCAACAATTTAACTATTGGTGGAGTAGAATACAATACAGCAGCAAATGTACACGGACCATTAAGTGTTAAGATAGAGACATCAGTAGGAGAATTTGTGAGTGAAGGTTATGACTCAACAATTGAAAAAGCAGATTCAAATCTAAGAATCAATGAAGTGTTAAGAGAAGACGAATCAGTATATATTACTTTGAGATTCACATTGCAAAATAATGTTGAAGACGCAGCTTTTGCAGGAGATTTGGTTGAAGCATACAAAGCTTTAGCAGGACAAATTATTGAATTCGATATGACATTTGAAGTTCCTTCATATGAAGAGCAAACAAATCAAATGAGCTTTAATGTACATCCAGGAAGATAATAAATATAATTTAACATAGGGGGATAAAGATTTATGGAAACACAGAAAGAAACAAAGAAGAAAAAGAATATATGGGTATCTTTAGTGAGTTATATAATTTTACTAGGGTTTCTACTCGCAATCTTTATCCCTGGATTATTACCTTTCAAACATTACATTATTGTAACAGGAAGTATGGCACCAAATATAAATATTGGAGATTTGGTAATTGTCGATACAACTTTTGATAGAGATAACTTAGAGGTTGGAGACATAATAGGCTTTCAAGTTGATGTCGATAATACAGGACAAAAAAGAGTAGTTTTACATTACCTTAGTTCAATAATTGAAGATGAACAAGGAAATAAAACATACAAGACTATCGCTCATAATTCACAAGTTGAAGATAATTGGACAATTTCAGCTGATGACATTACCGGACTATATGTACATCATTTCGGTTATGCTGGAAAGATTTTATTATTTTTGCAATCACGAATAGGATTGTTTGTTACAGGAGTTAATGTTGTTGGTATATTGTTGATTAAATGGGTTTTGAAAAAATAACTTAGCAACGGAGGTGAAAAGAAATGAAGAAAGGGGCACTATTGTTGATTACAGCAATCATCGTCTTTTTGTTTAGTCTCTTTTCACCTTCATTTGCTTATGGTTATAACTCTTCATTACAAAACACTCAAGAACTTGAGTTTAGAATCGGTGATTGGAAATTTGGAATCTCTGATGTCTTGAAGTATGTATTTAAAGAATATCAATTGGATGATTTCTTGCATTCTGGAATATGGCGCATGCAAGAAGACGGGTTTCAATCGGGTTTTGGTTTGATGTTTATCGAAAATCCTTATGAATCATATGAGATAACTTTAATAGCCCAATTAGGTATTGATGAGCAAAACAATGGTGTTGCTGGTGGTTTTGGATTATTGTTTGAAACAGAAATTAGTTCAGATTTAGATGATAGTGGCTATGTTATGCAGTTTGATAGAGGGTATGGTGGTATTTTAATTAGACCAAGAAATAAAGGTGCAGAGTCAAGGCCGATACTTATAGCTACAAACAAAGATAACCAAACCATTCCTCAAAGCAAAAGAGATCCTTATTGGATTGAAGAGAAAGAGATTACTATTAGAATTACTAAACATGAGTTTGATTCATCAAAGAAGGTTTTAAATCTTTGGGTTGATGGAGTTCAGATTTTTGAAGATTTTGTTTTTGATATCTCTTCAAACCATGAAACAAAGTATACAGGGTTTAGATCTTGGGGAGCAAAAACAGAATATAGAATTCTAGAAATTAAAGATTTAACATAAGCAATATATAGCAACGATTATCAATATTAAGGATGATTGATATGAAAAAGATAATAGCAGTAGTAATAGCTTTAGCAATAATGGCTTCATCAACAGTAGCGTTCGCATGGTGGGATAGATTAAACCAAGAAACAGGCGATCAAGATTTAAACATGGGATATGGAGTAAGATTGGTTTTAGAGAACGAAACAACATCAGGACAGGGAGTGTTAGTACCAACAGGTTCATTTTATGCAAGTGTAGAAGGTTATACAACAGAGTATGTATTTGTTTATGAACTATTCTTAGAAGAAGATTTAGATAATTTCGACTTATTGATTAATCTCAACAATTTAACTATTGGTGGAGTAGAATACAATACAGCAGCAAATGTACACGGACCATTAAGTGTTAAGATAGAGACATCAGTAGGAGAATTTGTGAGTGAAGGTTATGACTCAACAATTGAAAAAGCAGATTCAAATCTAAGAATCAATGAAGTGTTAAGAGAAGACGAATCAGTATATATTACTTTGAGATTCACATTGCAAAATAATGTTGAAGACGCAGCTTTTGCAGGAGATTTGGTTGAAGCATACAAAGCTTTAGCAGGACAAATTATTGAATTCGATATGACATTTGAAGTTAAACAACTAGCAGATTCCTTGCAAGAGAGATTATACAATGAGTATATATCAAAAAACTCACTTTTCAATATTGGAGTTCCACCATATAATGAATATAATAGCAATAGTTGGAATGGTTATTTAGAGAAGTTGTTTGAGGCTGGAAATATAAGTAGTGATTTAAGAGTTACTCCCAGATCACCTAATTATGGAAGAAATACAATCGGGATAAAGAATAGCTTAAGCGAGAATGATAATAATGAGATTGTTATTAATCTTATGCACTTAGGAGTTTTTGATTATTTAAGAAAGAATACTCCATATAATCGTATGATGCCTATAGCAATTCTTATTACCAATAGACAAGAATTTGATTACTATCTTGAGGATACAACTTATATTAATAACAATTTGGACGTGTTAAAAGGTGCTTTAGTCATTTATAAAGATGACCGAGTAAATAATGAAGATACACAGGTTTATTATATTTTGGAAGATGGCAACAAATCGAAGATAATGAATATATCTGAATTGTTAATAAAAGTTAAATAAAATCTGTCTAATAATACTAAAAGACACGCTTTAATTTCTTTAAAGTGGTTTTTTTATTTAAGAAGCCAGGTATACTTATTTGATGATTGATAGTATAATTATTATTAAGCTGTTATGCTTGAGCTAGATTTAAGTGTTCTTAAATGCTTATTGCCAACTTTATTAGATTTGATTTTACACTTGCTTAATTAATTCTGAATTGTTTTATTATCTTTATATTCTTTGGAGGTTTTTATATGAAATCATTAAATAATTATCAAGAGTTGATAGTTTTTGACTGTGAAACAACAGGATTTGATTCAAGAATGAATCATATTATTGAGCTTGGTTGTAGCAAATACTCTTTACAAGGGAATGAGTATGTGTTAACAGAAGAACAAAATGATTTGGTTAGAATTAATTATCTTCTACCTTATCAAATTGTTCAACTTACAGGAATCACTGATTTAGTATTATCTCAAAAAGGGAAAGAAGAAGAAGTTGTCACAGATATCTTTTATAATAAATTTGTTAAACCAAATGGTATGAAAAAACTATTCATTGCATATAATGCTCCTTTTGATATTGGGTTTATCAAAGAAATGCTAAAAAGACATAATCTATCTTTTCCTAATGAATCTGATTTTCTTGATGTGTTAACAATGTTTAAAGATCGCGCTCCTTATCCTCACAAGCTAGAAAATGCAATCAATTTTTATAAGCTGAATCAGCAAGTTATCAATTCTCATCGAGCGATAGACGATGCCCTAGCTACTTTTGAAATCCTAAAAGCAATGACTAGAGATTTTGATGATGCGATAAAATATGTTAACTTGTTCGGATACAATCCAAAATATCCGCCAAAGAAAAAGGCAGATAATATATTGTATAAAGCTCAATATTATAATTCGAAGAATAGATTGTATGAGTAATAAGTCGGATATAAAGGAATTAAACCAAATGCTTTCAAATCTAGAAACACTGAAAAGCGGAGTATTAGCAATATATAAAGATAAGTTACTATTGTTTGAAAAAATCACAGGATATAGAGATTTACCGAACGAGTTACCAATTGATAAAGATACATCTTTTTCAACAGCTTCATTAGGGAAGATTTTCGTAGCTTTGGGAATAATCAAATTAATTGAAGATAATCTACTAAATTTTAGTTCTCAACTGAAAGATTTGATAACATTTGATTTAAAAGGTATTGATGGGAGTATAACAATTGAACAATTGCTTACGCATACTTCTAATATTCCAAATTACTTTGATACTAGTATCACAGATGATTATGCAAAACTATGGGAAGATTATCCGAATTATAAAATCAGATCTCCAAAAGATCTTTTACCACTTTTTATCGATAAACCTATGAAGCGTTCTAAAGGTAAAGTATTTGAGTATAGTGATAGTGGTTTCGTTATGTTAAGTATAGTGATTGAAGAACTTACTAAAAGCTCTTTTGATAACTATCTTGAAGAAATTATCTTTAAGCCTTTATCAATGAATTGTACAGGTTATTATGAATTAGATAGATTACCAAATAATTGTGCTACTAACTATATATTTGATAAGATTAAGAATCAGTTTTATTCAAATATCTATAGTATTGATGTAAAAGGAACTGGTGCAGGTGGAGCTTTCACTTCAGTAAATGATATGAATAGATTCTGGCATGGGCTATTTGATTATAAGATTATCTCGAAACCCATGCTTAAAAACATGCTTACCCCCTCTTTCGTTGGAGAAGATTTTGATTATGGTTTAGGAGTTTGGCTTGATAAATCAGGAAATCCATTTGTTATGGGTAGTGACCCTGGGCTTGAATGTTACAGCCATTACTCTATTGAAACAACGAAGCAGTTTACCATAATAAGTAATTACGCAGATTTGATTTATCCTTTGTTCTTGGAGTTGATTGAATGAAAACCTATGATATTAAAAGTGATATGCCAGATGTTTTAGAAGCCTCAAAACGCCTTGTACAGATTATCAAAGAAGCGAAAAAAACTGAAAAAGTTATTAAAATAATCCATGGCTATGGATCAAGTGGTGTTGGGGGTAAAATCAAATCAGCAGTTCATAAATCACTTAGAAACCGATTGAATTCTAAAGAAATAAAGGCTTATATACCGGGAGAAGCCTTTAGCTTAATGATGGGTTTTGATGAAGTCATTCATAAATACTCAAACTTATTGAAGAATGATTCCGATTTCAAAAAAGGAAATGATGGAATAACATATATAATATTCTGATTATTTATATGTTTTTAGTTTAACCAATGTAAAAGTTGATATATGTAAATAAAACCCTTTAACTCACTAGAGAAAAAGGGTTTTATTTAAAGTATGCTTTTACTAACTAAAATCATAAGATTTATGAGGTTTTCTTATAAACAAAGCTAGACTAGCACTAATAATAGCTAAAATAATCATGCCGATGATAGCTATGTTATAGTTACCGGTTTGATCATATGAAATTCCAAATGGTAAAGGACCTAAAGCACTACCGATAACCATAAACACAGTTGCTAAACCCCTAATACTACCAAGATGTTTTCTACCAAAATAATTTGGCCATAAAACATTGAGGGCTACTCCTTGTGTGGCTATTGATAAACCATAGAACAAAATAAAGAGTATTGCAAAAAATGTGTTTGAAACTATAGTTATTAGGAGAACCATACTAATTATCATCATTAATAAAGTTATGAAAAGTATCCTTCTCATAGGTTGTTTATCAATAAAAGGTTTCGCAAAAAGTGGTACTATAAATGATGGTAAAGCAATCAAACCAATGATGAGAGCTGCATTTTCATTTGTTATACTTGATAATTCCATGATAGTATAAAAGTGAAAAGTCATTCCAGTTGTAAACATTGAAGGAATCGTACTGATAATACCTGCAATCCAAAAACTTTTAGTTTTTATTGCTTCCTTCAAAGTATAACTGTTGTTACTAGTGGATAAGTCATTAGCAACTAAGTTCTCATCTAAGGCTTGATTTTCCATTTTTAAACCAATCTTTTCTGGACTATCTTCAGCAAATCCAAGCACTAAAGGAATGAAAATAATAAGTAAAACAGCACTCCAAATGCGCCATGCATTCTCCCAGCCGATTGATTTTATTAAATACAAGTTTATTGAGGGCACCAATAAAGTTCCTAGCAAGCCTCCAATAGCTGCAATGCTAATAGCTAAAGCTCTATTTTTTTCAAACCATTGAGGCACTAATGTGTTTGGAAGCAACGTTAAAGACCCTTGGCCAAAGTATCTTAAGAGAAAGAAGCCAATAAAAATCATTGTAATGTTACTAGCAAAACTGCTGAATAAAGTAGATAAAGCTAACATAATTCCGGCGAAAATCATCATTTTTCTTGATCCATTTTTATCAATGGCTTTTCCCATAAAAATCAATAGTAATCCACTTAAGATTGTCGCTATACTATAGGCGGTTGAGATTTGAGTTTGAGAATATCCAAACACTTGACTATATTCTTTAACAAAAACACTAATTGAATATGTTTGTCCTGGAGAGCTCATAAAAAAGGCGAGGCCACCTATAGCGACAATCACCCAACCGTAGTAGATTTTTTTATTGATTGAAACAATCCATTTAATCATTATGTCAATTTCTTTCTAATGAGATTTAATTGCTTAACTATTTTACCACACCAAACTAATTTTTTTAGGAATATATAATGTTTTTAAATACGTTATAGATATTAAACCTTATTTCATAAGTAAGAATGATTTCATTATTATTAATAATTATAGTTCAGTATTGTTATATAAACCATACGCTTTATCAACATCTTGAACAAAAATAATGCCATTTCCCGGTTTTTCTATTTCAAGTTCTTCATAGATCTTTTTTGTTATTTGATCAGTTTTTAAAGAATCGCAAACAATCAATACAACTTCTTTCTCAGGACTAATTTCCATATTGAACAATTTGCTTGTCTCGTGAATCCCTGAACCTCTAGCATTAATAATTGTCCCACCCTTAGAACCTGCCAAAACAGCTGCATCGATAACTCTCTCAGCATTTCCTCTATCAACTATTGTAAATACAAGATTATATTTTGGTTTTTCCACTTTATTTTCCCTTCTTTCTTCTGAAAATAGATTTGAACCCAATATTTGTGATACTGGTAATGCGAATGCAATTCCATGATTTGGTTTATATAGTTTAAATTTTACATTTAACATTTCCAAAGTATGATAAGCAACTTCTTTTTCCCCAAGCATTAAAACAATTTCTTTATTGACTTCATCAAAACCTAATAAACCCAAAATCTTGTTGTTTGGGATAGTGCCTGTACCATAGAAGATTGTTCCACCACTTATCCCACATTTTTTTGAGTATTTTAAAATCTTGCTTGCCATTTTGGAGTAGACAATAACAAAAATCAATGTAAGATTATTCTTATTTAAAGAATCATTCATATTATAAACCACCTTTTTTCGCTTTTATTTTGAATACTAGCCCAAGTAGTTGTAGTGTTATTATTGGAGTCAAAGCAACAAGACTTATCATACCAAAACTATCAAGGATAACATTTGAACTTTCAGTACCATTTGCTACGCCTATGACGTAGGCTAGAATAAAAGTAGCAGTTAAGGGCCCAGTAGCTACTCCGCCAGCATCAAAGGCAATACCGACGAATATTTTAGGTACTATAAACATTAAACCAAGAGCAATCAAGTATCCGATAAGGAGAATATACCAGATCTTAATTGCTGGATTAAATAATCTCATCACTGACAATCCAACCGCTATACCTACTCCCAAAGATAGTGCAACTAGAACAGAACTTTTTGATATATAACCTGTTGTGACATTCTCAATTTGATGTGTTAATACATGAACTGCTGGTTCAGCTAAGATAGTTACAATTCCTAAAGTAAAACCAACAATTACTACAATAACTTGATAATCATTGTGTGCTAGGAAATAACCAATCAATCTACCTATGTCCATGAATCCCGCATTTACTGCTAGAAGAAAGATTAATAATCCTACAAAAGAATAGATAAAACCTTTAAAGATTTTTACAAAAGCTCTTTTACTCAATTTAAATATCAGAAATTGAAATAAGAGGTATATTGCAAAAATTGGTAATATGGCTAGAATACTTTGTTTGGCAATAGAATTAAATTGAACAAAGAAAGGATAAAAGATTCTTGTTTCTAAAATAGGCAATTCAGAAATAGCTGGAGTTAAATTTTGATTCTTATTAAACAAACCTAAAATCAAAACTGATATCACTGCTCCAACTGAGACAATTGCAATGGTTCCGAAAGAATCTTTTTCAGAAGCTTTGGAATCTTTTTTCATACGAGAAATACCAAATGCCAACGCTAATATAAATGGAACTGCTAAGACGCCGGTTGTAGCTCCTGAGGCATCAAAGGCTATTACTAGGAGTTCTGGATTAGAGAATATTCCAAGCATAAAGATTATTGAGTAAAAAATAAATAAGAGGATATACAAAGGAATGTTGTAAATGATTCTTATAAAAGCAATCATTAAAAATATACCAATACCTAATGATGCCACAATTAGTAGTGTAGAAGAACTGATCTGATTATCTGTGACAGATGCTGTTTGGTTAGTGAAGATGACAAGCCCAGGTTCAGCTATTGAGATAATAAAACCAAAGATTAAGCCAACGATAAGAATAATGGATATCTTGTTTGTTTTCGTGATTGTTTCGCCCACTTTGTTTCCCAAAACTGAGACACCAATATCAACGCCAATAAGAAATAAGGATAGGCCAATAACAACCATTACTGATGCCAGTAAGAATCTGATGATAACAGAAAAATCTAATGAAAGATAAGTGAAGTTAAGAATTAGAACAATAAAAGTTATCGGTAATACTGAGTAAAGAACCTCTAGAAACTTTCTTTTCAATGCATTCAAAATTCTTCACCTCCAACTTCATTGATTTTATCTCTCTTGAATATTATATCAAATCATAGGTTTAATATAAAGATGTTCAGTGAAGATGAATGAGAATGGACTATTATAGATAAGTTATGTATCTAAGGTTATTCTTCTTTATATTATTTTTAAAGAATGGTATAATTCAATTAATTGATATATCTACTTTTTTACTAGAGAAGGAGTTTTGGTTTATGAGTAATTGGAAAGAACTATATCCGATGATTAATTGCAGAAGGTCAAGCAGAAAATATGATTTGTCAAATCCATTGAGTAAAGATCAATTATCAGAAATAACTGATTTTATCAAGCATTTAGAACCTTTGGTAGAAGATATTAGAGTTGAGTATCGTTTGGTTGAAAGAAAAAAAACTACTTGTAGATTTGGTGAGTATGTTTTAGTTATATATAGCGAAAAGAAGCCTCGATATCTTAATAATGTTGGATATATGTTTGAACAATTTGATCTTTTTTGTGCGAAGATGAATATTGGGACTTGTTGGCATGGGTTAGGTAAACCTGATTTAAAAGAATGGCATGGTTTAGAATCAGTCATTATGATTACTTTAGGAAATGTTAGTTCGAAGATTGAAGAAAGAGATTTGACAAAGATTAAAAGAAAAGACGTGCAAGCTTTTTGGGAAGGAGATATTATCGAAGAAGTATCGAGAAGCACAAGGTTGTCTCCAAGTGCTTGCAATTCACAACCCTGGCAAGTAAAGCAGGATAATGGGGTTTTAAGAGTTTATCAAAATAACAAGAATAAGAGTATTATTCCCAAGAAATATAGAAATTTCTATCATTCAATTGATTTAGGTATTTTCCTTTGTATTCTCGAACTCTCGCTTATTAATCATGGAATTGAATTTAATAGAGTTATCGAAGAAGTCAATATTTTTGAAGACATCTATCTAGTTATGAGTTATCAATTAGATGGATTAATCAACTAGCTTAGAATAATCTAAAAGGATAATTTTGTTTTAATATAATTTTTATTATGTATTTTATTTTACAAAATATGGTAAAATATATATAGATAAATAGATAATATATTTTCTATCTACATTCACTAAACAATTAGATAAATAATATAAATTATTAGGAGAGTCATTATGAATATAATCGCTTTTATGAAACCAAAAACTGAAGTAACATACATGTTTGATCAAGATACAGTTAGAGAAGCTATTGAAATTATGAGAAAGCACCGCTATACATCGATACCAGTTTTGTCGAAAACTGGAGAATATATCGGGACTGTTTCTGAAGGTGATTTGCTATACACATTAGATTTGGTTGGTAGAGATGAAGTAGAAAATATTAAGGTTAACTCAATAAAACGTCATAGAGACTATGAACCAGTAAAAATAAATGAGACTATGTTAGTCTTATTATCAAGAGCATCTCATGAGAATTTTGTGCCAATCATTGATGATTCAAATCAATTCTTGGGTATAGTTACAAGAAAAACAATCTTAGATTATTTCTTTGAACACAACTTTATGGTTCTATAACACACAAGTTATTTACAACAGTTCTGTTCTTGGAGGTTTTATGAAAAATTTATGGATTGCTGGTTTTGAGAAAAGAGAATCTAAAGACCGAGATAAGTTCGGAAGAGTTAGTTTCTTGAATATATATATTAATAGATACAAAAGTTATATCCCATTAATGAAATGTATTTTACCGCTTGTAACAATAGTGACATTTGTAAATGTAGCAATAAACCTATTTTTATATTTAACATCTGGTTCAGATAACAATCTTGTGATAATGGCTATCTGGCTTTTAGCTGGTTTTTTATGGTTATTCAATACTTTGCTTCATTACAAAGTTTATTTTGGATATATTGAAGATAAACTTTATGAGTGGGAAAAAGAGAAAGAAAGTTTAGATCAAATCAATTGGTTGCTTGAAGAATAAGACAGAAAATGCTGCTTTTTACTTAATCAAATTAAACCCATAATATGGGTTTTTAATATCTTTTGAAAGGAGAGGTTTTATGGAGTATTTCGCAACAAAGTTATCCTTTTTACGTCAGAAACAAAAAATCAGTCTTAATGTTGCCAATCGTCAGATTTTACTTGCTTTTACAGATAACGGAGTTTTTGCACTTAAAGATAAATGTCCTCATATGGGATCTATGATTTCGACTGGTACATTAGTCGATGGGATAATAACGTGTAAGTTCCATGGTTTGCCAATTTCTGTTGAAACTGGAGAAGTTACTAGCAAGGCTAAAGCTGATTTTTTGAAACTAGATGAGTTTAGTATGACTGTTAGAAAATATAAGGTTATTATTAGAGAGGATAATGTTTATATAGACATTTAGGATTGAGTATGAAAAAACTAAAAAAAATAGGTTTGATCATTTTAATAGTAGTTGTTTTGTTTGCTTTGATGTTTGCAATACCAAAACCAAAATATGAAGAGGTTAATATCTGGAGAAAAGAAGCAAATGATAATAAAGTTTTAGTAATGGCTCACGGAGGGGGACAAGGCTATTTTCCGGCTAATACCATGAGTGCATTTGCTTATAGTTATCAATTGGGTGTTGATGTTTTAGAAATGGACTTGCAGATGACTCAAGATGGTGTTTTGGTGTTAAGGCATGGTGAGAATAGAACTGGAAACATCCGCCATATGAGTGATTGTGATACAGTAGTTTGGAAAGAGGATTATCAATATCTTTATGATTCATGCAATTTTGGATACAATTTCAAAGATGAACAAGGAAATTATCCTTATCGGGATTTATCACATCAAGAATTGATTGATGCAGGGGTGTATCTAACAAAGTTAGAAGAGCTTTTTATAGAGTTTGGCTCAAACATCCTCTACAACATCGAGATAAAGGCTGATGACGATGCTCCAAGGACAGAAACAGCAGATGCACTTTATGATTTGCTTAAAGAGTATGATTTGATCGAGTACACATTAGTAGCAACAGCCTTTGATGATATATCAAAACATATTATTGAAAATTATCCAGAAATAGTAATCTCAACATCACAAGCTGAAGCTCAAAGAGTTATAATACCTGCTTACACTTTAACAAGTTTATTTTATCAACCCAAGCAATATGCAGCTGTTCAAATACCTACAAGTTTTAACTTGCCAGTTATCAAAACTCTTGATTTATCGACTAAGCTTCTTGTAAGTACAATGCATAGACACAATATGGCTGTCCATTATTGGACAATTAATGACCCTGATGAAATGCGCAGGTTGATCGAGCTTGGTTGTGATGGGATAATTACAGATTATCCCGATGTTTTAATGACGATAATTGAAGAATACCAATAATAAGAAAGGAAGATATACTTCTAGATGTTATTACATTTTTGAGTATACAGGATAATTTATGAAAAATCCAAAGATTACAATTGTGTTAGAAAATGAGTTGAGAATAGAAGTTGAGTTATATCCGCAAATAGCACCTAACACGGTGAATAACTTTATATCCTTAGCCAATAAGGGTTTTTATGACAATACAATATTTCATCGTGTTATTGAGAATTTCATGATTCAAGGAGGAGATCCTTTAGGGAATGGTACTGGAGGACCTGGTTACAATATTTTGGGAGAGTTTAGTAAAAACAATTTTAAAAACGATTTATTGCATGAACGAGGAGTAATTTCGATGGCTAGAGCAGCTCATCCAGATTCTGCGGGATCCCAATTCTTTATAATGCATAAGACATCTCCTCATTTAGATGGTAGTTATGCTGCATTTGGAAAAGTAGTATCAGGGATTGAACATGTTGATATGATTGCTTCGACTGATACTGACAGTAGAGATAGACCTTTGACAAATCAGGTTATTAAAAAGATTATTGTTGAAACATTTGGAGTAGTATATCAAGAAGTTGAAAAAATAATAGAATAGTCAGGAGCAGATTTCGATGATAAAAGTTTTAAGCCATTATAATTTTGGTGCAGAAGTTGAAGAAGTGAGACCTTTTGGTAATGGAAACATCAATAAAACTTATTTGATTAATACAGCAAACAATCAAAAATTTATTCTTCAAGAAATAAATACAAAGGTTTTTAAGAAACCCAAAGATGTTATGCGAAATATCGAATTGGTAACAAACCATATCCGCAATATCCATCAAATGAATCATATGGATTCAGATAACGCTGTGTTGGAAATATTTTACAGTATTGAAAAGGAATCATATGTTAAGGAGAATAACCGTTTTTGGAGAGCATATAAGTATGTCAATAATGCAATTACTCATGAAACAACGGATGACCCAGAATTATTCCAACAAGTAGGAGTTGCGATTGGAGCTTTTCAGAAGTTCCTTAATGACTTTGACCCTAAAAAATTAGCTGTAACAATCCCTGATTTTCATCATACTCCAAAAAGATTCGAAGCTCTAAAAAAAGTAGTTGAAGAAGATAGATATGATAGAGCTATGAGGGTTTATGAAGAGCTGAAATTCATCGAAGATAGATACGAGTTACTAAAGGTAATCACCGAGGCGCTTGATAATGAAGAAATTCCTTTAAGGGTAACTCATAACGATACTAAACTGAATAATGTTATGATTGATACTTCAACTAAGAAAGCGGTTTGTATAATCGATTTAGACACGGTTATGCCAGGTTCTATTTTATATGATTTTGGAGATGCAGTAAGAATAGGAGCATCTGAAGCCAAAGAAGATGAGATTGATTTGACAAAGGTTAAGTTAAATCTTGACTTATTCAAAGCTTTTGCAGAAGGCTTTCTATTTGAAACAGCTTCTATCTTAACCGCAAAAGAAGAAGAGCTTTTAGTCGATAGCGTTTGGTTAATTACAATGGAAATTACAATACGTTTTTTAACGGATTATCTAAACAATGATCAGTATTTTAGAATTGATTATCCAGAACATAACTTGGTAAGAGTTAAAGCGCAGATGCAATTGGCAAAAGATATTGAAGCAAACAAAATTAAAATGAAACAAATTGTTAATAATATATTGAAGAACAAGTCGATGAGTAGATAGTTTATGAAGATAAACTTATATCCTTTGGTTTCAAGACTTCATGATTACTCGAGTATTTCTATAGAGACCACTGTATTATTGAATGATATGAAAAATTATGGAGACTTTGATTTTTTTCAAACTGATTTACAAAGTTTCAAAGATGCAGATATGTCGATAATAGTTGTTCAAAGTGGTGGTTCAGAAGGATTGTTTGTTGAAATTGAAAGTCAAATCTCAGAACCCTATTATTTGCTTACTCTTGGTAATAACAATTCTTTAGCAGCAAGCATTGAGATTTTAGCATATCTCAAAGATAAGGATAAAGAAGCAGAGATTTTGCATGGGAGTGCAAAATACATAGCTTCAAGATTATTGGAGTTGAACAAGCTAATTGAAAAACCTATCACAAATCTTGGGATTATTGGAAAACCTAGCGATTGGTTAATTGCTTCAAATGTCGATTACTTAAAAATGTATGATTTTTATAGGGTAAAATTAATAGATATAGATATTTTAGAACTGGTAGAATTATATAGTAAAACGGCTTTAGAGATCGACTCTTACGAAGATTTTGTAAGTTATGATAGATTAGAAACCAAGAAAGCTTTGAGACTTCATTTGGCAATTAATGAATTAGTAAGTAAATATTCTTTAAAAGGATTCACAATCAGATGCTTTGATTTGATAGATAAGATTAATACAACAGGTTGTTTAAGTCTAGGTTTGTTTAATGAATCAGGAATAGTAGCTGGTTGTGAAGGTGATATACCTTCGATGATTTCGATGTATCTATTAAAAGAGATTACCGGACAATCTTCATTTATGGCTAATCCCTCACGTATAGATGTTGAAAGACAAGAAGTTGTTTTTGCTCATTGCACAATCCCTTTGAACATGACTAATCATCTTGAATTAATGACTCACTATGAATCAAATAAGGGTATAGGATTAAGAGGGAAACTCAAAGAAGAAGAGATTACAATTTTTAAAATCAGCAACAAAACTAAAAACTTCTTCGTAGAAGAGGGTAAGATAATCCAAAATCTTGAAGAAAATAATTTATGCAGAACCCAGATTTTAGTGAGAATGGATAACGTTGAATATTTTTTGACTGAACCAAATGGTAATCACCATTGCATTGTTTATGGCAAACATAAAAGAAAGATAATTGACTTTATTAGAAAAATATAAGTTCATTTAATTTTGATAGAACAAAAACTTAGTTGCTTAAGCTAGGTTTTTTTTATTTGTTAAAGAAAATACTCAGTTTTGATATTAGAGGCATTCTCAAGAAAAAAAGGAAGACATTAAGCATTCCTAAAAAAAAATATTAAAAAAAGAAAAATATTTCTTTACAAAACATAATTTAATTGTTAAACTAAGTTTGTAAGCGCTAATCTTTAGCTTTTAACTACATAGTTTTCAATATTAAGAAATTTTTGAATCAATACATGCGTCAAACCAAGAACATTTGTTTTGGTCTTGTAAGTCGAAGTAGTCAATAGTTCTAATTTCATTATTTTTGAGCGCAATTGATTTTTTACTAAAGAGATGCTTTCAGGCATATTTTCAATTATTTTCGAGTTGATGACAATTGTTTGCGGGTTGAAAGTTTGAGAAATGTTATTGATAGTGATGCTCAAGTAAGAAATGAACTTTTGATATATTTGGATTGCTACTGGATTCTTTTCCTTCAACTTCACAATGAATTCATCGATTGTTAGAGATTCGTTTGTTGCTAATCGGAAATCCTCAACAACTGCTATATCAGAAATATACTTTTCTAAACAACCATAATTTCCACAAACACATTCTCTTCCATTTGGAATCAGGACGGTATGGCCAACTTCCCCAGCGTAACCATTTTCTCCTGTATATAGTTTATTTTCGATAATTACGCCCATACCGACACCGATTCCAATATTGAGAGATATTAAGTTTTCTTGATTTGAATGAGCGATATTTTCTCCTAAAGCCGAGATATTTGCTTCATTCTCAACATATGTCTTTATTCCAGTATAATCTTCAATAATCTTTTTTAATTCAATATCTTGCCATGATGAAAATGGTGCATAAACAATTTTTTTCGATTTTGAGAGAATACCATAAACACCGATTCCAATACCGATAATTCCATAGATAGAGTCATAGGTATTAGATTTGAGCTCATCAATGGTATCTAGCAATATTGAAAGATAAGAGCTAAAATCAGGGTTTTCAATGTGGCGGTTTATCTCAAATAAAATTTCACCAAAAAGATTCGTGATTACACCATAGATTAAATTTGTTTGTAAATCGAGAGATAGAATTCTCCCAGCATTCTTGTTCAAAGATATAGCATTTGCACTTCTTCCACTAGTTTTGATTTTTTTGGGCAATTCAATGACGATGTTATTATCAATTAAGTCTTGAATAATAGAAGAAACAGTGGCCTTATTTAAAGTTGTCTCTCTAGATAAGTCGACTCTTGATGTTTCCTTTAACTCGACAAGTTTCTCAATAACTAAATTCGTATTTACGATTTTTACACTTTTTGAGTTTGCTGGTTTCATAGTTTCACCTCTTTAGTTTCAATTTGATTATATAATAATTGATTCTGATTTGCAAATAGATAAAAGTACTTAAACATAAAAGGAGAAAAAAAATGAAATACTACGATGACATTGATAAAATTAAATATGAAGGCTCAAAAAGCAAAAATCCTTTTGCGTATAAATATTATAATCCAGAAGAAAACATTCTCGGAAAAACAATGAAAGAACATTTAAAGTTCTCTATGGCATATTGGCACACTATGACAGGAGAAGGTGTTGATCCTTTTGGCTCTGCAACAATGGAAAGACCATGGGATGTATTAGATGATCCGATTGAAAAGGCAAAAGTTCGTGTTAAGGTAGCATTTGAATTCATGGAAAAACTAGGTTTAGAATATTTTTGTTTTCATGATCGTGACATAGCTCCTGAGCAAGATACTTTACAAGATACTAATCGAGTTTTAGATGAGATAGTTGAGATTATTGAAGTTCAAATGAAAAAGACCGGTATTAAATTGCTATGGGGAACTGCAAACCTTTTTGATAATAAAAGATATGTTAATGGAGCTAGTACTAGCCCTAATGCAGATGTTTTTGCTTTTGCAGCTGCACAAGTTAAAAAAGCGATGGAAATAACCAAACGTTTAAATGGTGCTGGGTTTGTTTTTTGGGGTGGCAGAGAAGGGTATGAAACCTTGCTTAATACTGATATGAAGTTTGAACAAGATAACTTCGCTAGATTCTTACATATGGCTGTAGATTATGCTAAGGAAATAGGTTTTGAAGGTCAATTCTATATTGAACCTAAACCTAAAGAACCAACAAAACATCAATATGATTTTGACAGCGCAACAGTTGTTTCTTTCTTGAGAGCTTATGGCTTAGATAAGAGTTTCAAATTGAACATAGAAACAAATCACGCAACACTTGCTATGCATACTATGAATCATGAGTTAAGGTTTGCTGCTGATAATGATATGTTAGGCAGTGTAGATGCGAATCAAGGTGATTTGTTACTGGGTTGGGATACAGATCAATTTCCAACAAATATCTATGATACTACCCTTGCGATGTATGAAATTCTTCGAGCTGGGGGATTAAAAACTGGCGGTTTGAACTTTGATGCAAAAGTTAGAAGAGCTTCCTTTACAAAAGAAGACTTGTTAATAGCGCATATAGTTGGTATGGATGCCTATGCAGCTGGATTAAGGATTGCTGCAAGATTATTGGAAGATAGAGTTTTTGAAGATAATCTAATAAATCGTTATCGAACCTATCAAAGTGGAATAGGTTTAGATATAGTTTCAAAAAAGGTTGGGTTCAAAGAGTTAGAAGCATATGTGTTATCTAAAAAAGAACTAGAGAATAATGAGTCTGGTAAACAAGAAATGTTAGAAGCAATTTTAAATCAATACATTATCGGTTAGATTATGCATACTTATATAGGTGTTGATTTAGGCACTTCAGGTGTAAAACTAATCTTAGTAAACAAAAACGGAAGAATAATTCGAACTGTTACAAGAAATTATGATTTAATCATTGTTAAACCGTCATGGTCTGAACAAGATCCTAATATTTGGTATAAACAGACTATAGATGGGCTTAAAGAGTTAGTGCATGGTTATGAAAGACAAATTAAAGGTATTAGTTTCTCGGGTCAAATGCACGGTTTAGTTCTACTTGATGAATTTGATAATGTTTTGAGAAATGCAATATTGTGGAATGATCAAAGAACAGTAGAACAAGTTGCATATTTAAATGAAGTAATTTCTATTGAATCGCTTTTAGAATATACCGGAAACATCGCATTAACGGGATTAACTGCTCCGAAAATATTATGGGTAAAAGAAAATGAACCTGAAGTATTCAAGCGAATTAAGAAAATAATGCTACCAAAAGATTATCTAGTTTATAAATTATCAGGAGTTTTCGCTAGTGATGTATCAGATTTATCCGGTACACTTTACTTCAATCCTTTGACAAAAACTTATAGTAAAGAAATGCTTGAAATTTTACATATTGATGTTTCAATGCTGCCAAGTATTCATGAAAGCTATGAGCGTATAGGGTTATTAAAAACTGATATCTTAAACAATTTAAACATTGAAGCTGATATTTCGGTAATTGTTGGCGGAGGAGATCAAGCTGTTGGGGCTATCGGTGTAGGAGTAATCCAAGACGGTGAATGTAGCATAAGCCTAGGTACGAGTGGAGTGATATTTGTTGCTAGCGATAAGTTTGTTAGGGATGAAATCAGTTATTTTCAATCATACTCACATGCTAATGGAGCATATCATATTATGGCAGTAATGTTAAATGCTGCTAGTAGTATCAAATGGTGGAATGAATCAATCCTAGAGACTTACAATTATGAAGATTACTATTTGCGAGTAGCTTCAGCAAACAAGAAAGAAAACCTTTTATTTTTACCTTATTTAACAGGAGAACGTGCTCCTATTAATGATCCTTATGCAAAAGGTGTATTATACGGATTAGGAGTACATCATCAAAAGAATGATATCGATAGAGCGATTTTAGAAGGAGTGACATTCGCGATTAAAGACTCCTTTGAACTTATAAAAAAACTCGGAATCTCTATCAAGCAAGTTAGGTTAACTGGCGGTGGAGCAAAAAGTGATTATTGGGCACAATTGATTGCTGACATCCTTGAGGTCAAGGTTGTTAAGATTACGGTTGAAGAGGGCCCTGCCTTAGGAGCAGCAATATTAGCTATGGTAGGCTGTAGGGAGTATGAAAATATTCAAAAGGCTTGTGAGAGCATTGTTCAGGTAGGCAAAGTATTTATTCCAAATCTAGAAGTTATCGAGATATACAAAGATAAATACTTAGAATATACAAAACTATATCCCGCTTTAAAGAATTTATACAAGATTATACCTTGATATGGTTTTTAAAAACTATTTAAGGTTATAGTTCAAGCAAGAGTCTCCAAATCTTCTAATAGACTGATTGGTGAGATAACGCTTTGTATTGTATTTAAGAAAGACTCTAAAATAACTGAGGTGGTTTTATTGAAACGAGATGAAATTTTAGTTATGAATTCTATTACAAAAACTTTCCCCGGAGTTAAAGCTCTCGATGAAGTGAATATATATGTTGAACGCGGAGAGATTCACTTTATTGTTGGCGAAAACGGAGCTGGTAAATCTACATTGATGAAAGTTTTGAGCGGGATTTATCCATACGGAACTTACGATGGTGATATAGTCTTTGATAATTCGCCCAAACACTTTCATAGAATAAAGGATTCTGTAAATGAAGGTATAATCATAATTAATCAAGAATTAGCTTTGTTTCCTAATTTAACAGTTTATGAGAATATTTTTGTAGGGCATGAAGTTGAAAAAAGAAAGCAATTTATTGATTGGGATGAAACTAAAAAGTTAGCAAAGAAATATCTGGACATGGTCGGGTTAAATGTTGATATTTATAGTTTAGTGGGATCGCTTGGAGTTGGTAAGCAACAGTTAATTGAAATAGCCAAAGCTCTTAGTCAAAATGTCAAACTATTGATACTAGATGAGCCAACAGCAGCACTGAATGAAGATGATAGTGCAAATTTATTGAGATTATTGGTTGATTTGAAAAAACAAGGGATTACTTCAATTATGATTTCTCATAAGTTAAAAGAGGTTGAAGCTATTGCTGATTCATTAACAGTTTTGCGAGATGGAAAAACGATTGTTAGAATGGAACGTTCAAACATTAACGAACAAGAGATTATTAAAAATATGGTTGGTCGTAAAATTGAAGATATTTTTCCTAAACGTCCTGCTTATCAAGGAGGAGAAGTAGTTCTTGAAACTGCACATTTAAACTCTTTCGATAGAAAATTAAATCGATATATCATTAATGATGCTAATATAAAGGTCTGCAAAGGAGAAGTTGTTGGTATAGCTGGTTTAATGGGAGCTGGAAGAACTGAGTTAGCTCATAGTATTTTTGGCAACCCAAAAAAGTATAAGATCAATGGCAAGATTATTGTTTTCGGTAAGGCAGTAGACTTAAAAACACCAAAAAATGCAATTGACTGTGGAATTGCTTATGTCTCTGAAGATAGAAAGCATAATGGTTTAATTCTTCAAGAGAATATTGCTCAGAATATTACAGTTTCAGATTTGAAGAAAATTTCAAAAATGGGAATTTTGAATTCTTTAAAACAAAATACTTATGCAGAAAGATATGTGAAAGATATTGATATAAGAACACCTTCTATTTTGCAAGAAGTAAAAAACCTCAGTGGAGGTAACCAGCAAAAAGTTCAGATAGCCAAATGGCTATTTGCTAGCCCGAAAGTGCTTATTTTAGATGAACCAACTAGAGGGATTGATGTTGGGGCTAAATATGAGATTTATTCGATTATCAATAATCTTGTAGCAAATGGGATGAGCATTCTAATAATTTCGTCTGAGTTACCTGAAATCTTGGGTATGTGTGACAGAGTATATGTAATAGCTGAAGGAACACAAACCGCGGAGTTTGATATATTAGACGCAACAGCAGAGAAGATTATGGAAAGTGCTACTGTTTAGTGGAGGGATACTATTTTGAAAAATTTTCTAAAAAAAGTTTTGTGGTTGATATATAAGTATTTACTAACTTTGATTTCGATGTTAAGAACAAACATTCGTGATTATGGAATGTATATTGCATTGATTGTCATATTTATTACATTTAGTATCATGACAAATTGGATTTTCCTTTCTCCGATTAACTTCACAAATTTATTTAATCAAACAGCTTATGTTTCAGTTTTAGCTGTTGGAATGACACTTGTCATTGTTACAAGACAAATCGATTTGTCTGTTGGATATATTGGAGCATTTCTCGGAGCTTTTGTTGTTGTTGCAGTTGAGAATCAGAGTATACCAGTATTCTTTGCAATAGCTGGAGCTTTGATAATTACTATCCTTGTTGGTTTAGTAAAAGGATTGTTCGTTGCTAAGATTAAAGTGCCTGCTTTTGTAGTTACCTTAGCAGGGATGTTTATCTTTAAAGGTTTTTTGATGTTGCAGACGAATAACCGCACTATTCCAACAACTAATCCTTTCTTTCGAAGTGTTGGTATAGGATACTTACCGACTATCCAAGTAGGTGGTGTTGATGTTATAACATTAGGAATAGGAGTAATCTTGTTGCTAGCTCTATTGATAGGCGGAATACTCGGAAGAAAGAAACATACTAAACTAGGCATTCCTAATGAGAAATTGGAATTGTTCATCACTAAACTTATCATTATGCTTGCAGTTGTTTCCTATTTATCTTGGACATTTGCGTCTCATAGAGGGATATCATATTTATTGTTGATTACAGTAGTAGTAGTTGTAATCTATCATTTTATTACCACAAAAACCACACTGGGAAGGCGAATATATGCAGTTGGTGGAAACCCAGATGCTGCAGAATTATCAGGTATTAGTGTTGAGAAAACTTTAGTAATAGTATTCATATCTATGGGTATTCTGGCTTTAATCTCTGGTGTGATGTATGTATCAAGACTTCAAAATACATCACCAAACCATGGTCCTTTTTGGGAGTTATATGCTATCGCTGCAGCATTTATTGGTGGCACAAGTGCAGCTGGTGGAGTTGGTAAAATTGTTAATGCAGTTATAGGTTCAATTGTTATCATGTCACTTAAGAATGGGATGGCTTTAGCAGGTGTTGATGCTAATATAGAACCAATCATCTTAGGTGGAGTATTATTATTAGCTGTTGTCTTTGATATTTTTACAAGAAATGTCAAATCAATTGATTATGTAGGGATATATTTTGCTAAGAAAGTCTATAGTAATGATTTGAAAATTGCAATTTCAGAGTTTAACATAGCAAGAGATGAATTGAAAAAAGCTAAAAAAGAGAATCAAACGAACATTATTGAACGTGAGTACAAATTTACAAATGCTCAAGGTACATTGAATAAGATAAAGGACAAAATTAGGAATTCACGAGAAGACGAGTTTAAGGATATCAAGATTTAAGATTATTAGTGCAAATCATTGTACTTAAATAATAAATAAAATAAAAGGAGATAAAAATGAAAAAGATTGTTAGTTTAGTTTTATTGGCATTACTAGTCGTTGGTTTATCGGCTTGTGGCGACTCCAAAAAGATTAAGATTGGTGTTGTTCTACCTGATGCATCTGAAGAAAGATGGGCAAATCAAGACGGTGCTTTCTTCTTGGCAGAACTTACTGCTCTTGGCGAAGGATATGAATTTGAGATCCTTTTCTCAGAAGGAGATGAGTCAAAAGAAGTTCAAAACGTGGAAGCTCTTATAGCAAAAGGAGCTGAGGTAATTATTTTAACTGCTGAAGGTTCTGGAGCAGGAGCTGTACAAGCAGCACATCAAGCTGATGTGATTTTGATTGCTCATGACCGTATGGCTAAATCTGCTACTGATCATGCAGATTATTACACAACTTTCAATAGTTGGAATGTTGGTAAAGCAATGGGACTTCATTTAAAGACAGAAGCTCAAAATGAAGGATGTACAGTAGATTCAAAATGTGATCTTGCTATTTTCGCAGGACGTGTTGCTGACTGGCCAAATGCTACTTATTTCTTTGGTGGAGCAATGGAAGAACTTCAACCAGTTCTTAATATTTTCAACATCATTAACGTAAGTGATACATTTAGCGGCTTAGGATTTTACACAGAAGCAACATTTAATGATGCAGCAAAAAATGCTTTACAAGCAGCTATGTTACCAGTAGATACAGACTGGAACAGCGAAACTGCAGCTACAAAAGCTCAAGCAGTTGTTGCTCAACTTGGGGATGCAGACAAATCTGATCAACCATTGTTTGTTTTAGCACCAAATGATGATACTTCAACAGCTATTCGTCAAGAGTTTGCTGAAATGACACATCCTTATGAATCTTATTACACAACTGGACAAGATGCTGCGAATATTACATTGGCTTCTTTAATGGGTGACCCAGTTAAAGGTAAAGGCGTTCAAACAATGACAGTATTTAAAGATGTTAGAAAATTAGTTGCAGATTCAGTTAAAATTGCTAAGAATATAATTGATGACAAACCTGGTTTAACTGGGTTAACAAGCGGTCCTTCTATTGACGGAGCACAAACTGCTTATTCACCAATTGATACATTAACAATTGATAACAAACAAAATACTTATGATATTATTTTTGCTACTGGATATAAGAGTAAAAATGATGATACTTTCAGCAACATTAATTGGACTCCATACGAATAATTAAAATTCTTTAATTCTTCATAATAAATTACCCACCAAATTTTTTGGTGGGTTAATTTTTTCATAATACAGTTACTTATTCTAATCGAGTTTTGATTTCTTAAGATAAGAGATTTTATTTTATTTGTGTATTCTAGATGATTTTAGCTTTACCGCCAACAATAACTTTAGTTATTTCACCATAATTATCTGTTTTCAATCTAACGATAATCTCTGAGGGTTGATTCATACTATAGCCTTGTCTAAGAATATATGAATCCTTTTTCTTATAATATCTATGTATGAAACATGCTAAAGCGCCATTTGATGTGACAGTTGCACTTTCTTCATCTATTCCCACAATAGGTGCGAAGTTTCTACCATAAGCATCAACTTCTTTGTTTAAAGTGAAAGCATGGATGCCAATGCAATTATATTTATTTGCAGTATAAATTATAGCTTCAAAGTTAGGGATGATTTGATTTAAGTTATTAAGGTCTTTTATCGGCAAGAAAATTTCTTTGATACCTGTCGATACAACTTGAGGTAATAAATCCAGATCATAAACTAATCCCATAAAGCATTGATCCAAGTCAGATTTCTCAACAACTTCAAAAAAAGTTGGTGGTAATTGCTCCATAAAAACTATTGAATCCATTACTTCAAGTTTTAAGATACCAGCTTTTGTTTCTTGAGTATAAAGACCAGGGGTTATAATTTTTAAATCTCTCAATAAGTTGAAGGCGGCAATAGTTGCATGACCACATAATTCAACTTCATTCTTTGGAGTAAAAAATCTTAGTTTGAAATCTGCAGTTGAACTCTTAGTTACAAAAGCAGTTTCACTATAGCCCACTTCTTTAGCAATTTTTTGCATTTGGAGGGAGGATAATTCATCAGCATTTAGATATACTCCTGCCTTGTTCCCTCCTCTATCTGTTTTATAAAACGCTGATAAACGATATAGGTTGTTCATGTTCTTCCTCCATTTAAACCTATGATATCATAGGTTCATATTTTTATATGTTCTAAAAACACATTTTATGATACAATTTCAATTATTTTATCTAAGTCTATTTATTTTTATGAATTTATATGTTATATTATAGTTGTATAGGACCTGATTAGTATTTTTGTTATTGTAGCAAGAAACACAGTAGTTCTATGATTTAAAGGTAACATTTATTTGAAGTTTTTAAATTTTTGGATTTGCAGTAGATTTGGTAGTAAGGAATTTAGTTATTTTGTATAAGAATTTATTAGGTTTTTGTTATACCAATCATCAGGTCCTATACCTATTTTACCCCAACTGCCCGTTTAAACGGGTTTTTTCTTTAAAAAGATTACTTTAACTAAAAGGTGGTATTTATGCAAAAGATTTTAGTTTTTGATTTTGATGGAACACTAGCTAATACAACAAAGGTCGCTTATGAGGTTTACTTGAAAGTCGCTGGTAAAAGCAGTCATAATCTAATGAGTGAAAATGAGTTTTTATCTTTACGCAACTTGCCATTGGAGAATAGATTTAAAAAATATGGAATTCCTCTCTATAAGATCCCTAAATTATTCAAAAGTACAATACCGCTTTTTAAAGAGCATATTGAAAAAGTAGAAATCTTCCCTGGTATTAAAGATTTGCTCTTAAAACTTAAAGATGAAGGATATAGGTTAATAATATTATCTTCAAATTCCAAAGAGAACATTATCTGGTTTCTTACTAATCAAGATATTATGGTTTTTGATAAAATTATTACGAAATCTTCAATTTTTGGGAAGGATAAGAAGATCAAAAAATTGATTAGTTCGGAAAAAGTTGAAAGAAAGCAAATAGTCTATATTGGAGATGAAAGTCGTGATATCAAAGCATGTAAGAAAGCCAAGATTAAGATGATTGCTTCTACGTGGGGTTATGATAGCTTAGAAGTGCTAGAAAAAGATAAGCCGGATTATTTGGTAGATAATACTAATGAGCTGTATCATATAATAAAAAAGGTATTTCTTGATGAGAAAACATGAGATAGAGAGAAAATTTCTTCTTGATAAAGAAGTTTTGAATCTTGAAAAATATCAAAAGATACAGATTGTTCAAGGCTATATTTCACTTGAACCGGTAGTCAGAATTAGAAAAGCTGGTGATTTCTACTATTTAACTAAAAAAGGTAAAGGCTTGATGATAAAAGAAGAAGTTGAAGAGGAGATATCAAAGCAAGATTTTCTAACTTACTCAAGAAAAATCATAGGTAATTGCATTGAAAAAACAAGATATTTCTTACCTTTAGACAATGATTTAATTGCAACTTTGGATATCTTTTCAAAGCAACTATTAGGATTAAAGATTATTGAAGTAGAATTTTCATCTCTAAAAGCAGCTAATGATTTCATTAAACCCGATTGGTTTGGTGAAGAGGTAACATATAATAAGGATTATTATAATGTTAATTTAATTTTTAAATAGAACAAATTGAAAAGCAGTTTAGTTGATTTCAACCAAACTGCTTTCTTTTTCATTTAGTTCTTTTTAGCCTAAAGCTTCAATTTTGTCAGTAATTGCTGAAATAAATTGTTCTTTTGTAATATTTCCAGCTGCAAAAGATGTGTAGATAGGTCCAAGTTCTCCCATACCGAAATCACTAGGCATATCATTTTGCCACCATGCATAGATTTTACCAGCACTCATCCATTCAACCATAGCTTGTGAAAGAGGTCCTGATGGTAACAATGTAACAGATTTGAAAGCAGGAACCATACCAGCTTCGTTTACCATGTATTCATGTCCTGCTTGAGTTGATGCTAAGTCATTTAAAAATGCTTTAGCAGCGTCAATTGAACCTGAGTTTTTGTTGATAACATAGTATGAAGGTGCAGATACGAAGATTGCATCATTAGTACCAGCTGCAGCAGCATGAGGAGCATAACCCATTTCAAACTCGCCGCCATTGTCATTGAAGTAAGATACTAGATTTGGATCAATCCAGTTTCCTTGGTGAATAAATGCAGCTTTTCCTGAAGCGAATTTAGCTACTTGAGTATCATAAGTTCCTTCAAGAAGAATAGTTTCATCTGAATATTCAAACAATAACTCAACCCAGTTAGCATATGCAGTTAATCTTGTAGCATTTACAACACCATCATTCAAGTTATCAATTACTGATGAGTCAGCATAATCTAATCCAGCAGATAGATAACCATTAAAGTTGTGTAAACCTGTAACCCATGTCATACCAGCAGCAGCAGCCATTGAAACAACAGCGTAATCATTTAAACTGTTTGCTGTGTAGTAATCTTGAATTGCAGCAAAAGCTGTTTCATAAGCCGCTAAGCTTGTCAATGAAGCAGGATCTACTCCAGCAGCTTGAAGGATAGCTTTATTGTAACCCATACCCCAAGCTTCAACAGCTACAGGGAATCCATAAGGTACACCGTCGACTTTGAAAGCCAAATCAGTGTCAGCTAGCCAAGCTTCTCCAGCTAAAGACAATATTTTGTCTGAATACTGGTTGTATCCACCCATACCTTCGATAACGAAGATGTCAGGTTGATTAGCAGATTGGAATTCAGCTAAAATCTGAGTTCCATAAGCACATGAGTCTCCACCACATGTAACTATTTCGACGTTTACATCATTAGCTTGTCCCCAAGCTGTTGCGTAAGTTGTCAAGGCACCATCGATTTCCACTTTATTTTGGAAAACTCTTAAGGTAACTTGTTCAGCAGTAGTAGCAGTAGTAGCTGTAGTTGTTTCTCCTCCACAAGCTACGAATGCTGCCATTGTCATTAAAGCAACTAAAAACATTAATACTTTTTTCATAATTTCCTCCTATTTTTTTAAAATTTTTAGTTTTAAAAATCTTTATAATCACACAAATATTCATTTTGAATGTGAATGATATCTGTGTAGATACCTAATTTGATCGGCTGTGATACTTTTATCAATACTTTTTCCTCTAATTGAATAGTTATATCACATTCACGATATTTGATTCTTGTTTCTATTCCTTTGATATTGTTTGGTAAAATGGGTCTAAAAATTAAATGATCTTTAGCAATTCTTAAACCGAATACTCCGAAGAGTATCGCAAGATATATTCCTCCTGCATTAGCTATATGCAATCCGTGATCAGTGTTTTTATTTGTGTTGTCAAAATCCATTGAAATTATCTCTTCGAGATATTGACTTGCTAAGACTTTCTTTTTTAACCTGAAGGCAACAATTGCATGGATGCATTTAGAGAGACTTGAGTCATGTGTTGTTCTCTTTAGATAGTAATCAAAATTTTTCTCTAAGACATCTATGTTTGGATAATCCAAAAGAAACATTGATAGCAATACATCAGCTTGTTTTAAAACTTGATGACGATAGATGAAAATAGGGTGGTAATGCAATAATAATGGAAAACTATCTTTAGGTAGTTTCTCTAGATTCAACTCTTTTTTGTTAAAGAAGGATGAATCTTGTGCATAAACTTGTAGATTTGAATCATATATGATAGTCATTAATCTTGCTGCTTCGTTTAGTTCATCAATTTCTTTATCATCTGTCTTCAAAAGTTTAATCTTATCCTTGAGTTGCTCTTTATAACTCTTATAGAACTGGACGATAAATTCGAATTGATACTTAGCCATTGAATTAGTGTAATAGTTATCATTGACTAAAACGGTATACTCGTCTGGGCCTGTGATATTATTGATATGGAATTTACCTTGAAAATAATTGCCGGAAGCATAAAGGAATCGTGAAGTCTCCAAGAGGATTTCGAAACCATAGTCAAACATAAATTCTAAGTCACCAGTAAACTCATAATACTTGATAAAAGCATAACCAATGTCAGCGTTAATATGGTATTGAGCACTTCCTGCAAGGAAATAAGGACTAGCTTCTAAACCGTTAATGGTTCGCCAAGGGAACTTAATTCCTTTGTCTATCCCTTGTTTTAAAGCCATCTCTTTTGCTTCTGACTTTTTGAAATATCGATATAGTAGTAGACTTTTTGCTATTAAGGGGTTAGTTAAAGCAAAGAAAGGAATCATATATATTTCTGTATCCCAGAAATAATGACCTTCATACCCCTCGCCAGTCAAACCTTTAGCCGGTATACTTAAATCAGGGTGAATACGAGCGCTTGAATATAATTGAAACAAATTGTATTTAACTCTTAAATCGACAACATCATTACCAAGGATATTAATAACAGTTTTTTGCCAAAAATCTTTGAGATGCTTTCTTTGATTGTTTATATAGTATTCAAAATCCTTGCTAATTAGTTGATTAGATAAAATAATATTGCTTTCATGAACATCGGAATGTATATGAGATGGAGTATAAATAACATATTTTTCTATCTCATAAGTTTCATTGCAAGTCATAAAAATATCGCATGATCCATTAATACCCTCAGGAGTATCGTGATAATCCAATGTTTGGCTATGAAACATCCCGGTTCCTAATTGCATTTTTGATTTTGTTGTAATGGTCTGAATAAAACTAAAGCCATCTTTTATCTGAAGGTTTACTAACTTGAATTGTTTGTCTTTAGGCTTATGAATTCTTGAATCCGACCTTTGTGTTTCCATTGTTTTAGGTAGTTTTAGTTTCGATACAATCTTTAATTTGCAGTCATTATCAAGAGGAGTTATCTTCAACCTGATTAAAAATGCTTCTTGAAAATCATAAAGTACTAAACGCTCTTCAATAACACGAATTCTATTTTCTTCTGTTTGATAAAGAATCTCTCTCTTTGATAATCCTGTTTCTAAATCTAATTCCCTTTTTAGATCGATAACAGTGGTATTTTTAAGATTTAATGGTTTGTTGTTGACATACAGCTCAATTGTTTGAGAGTCTGTTACATTGACAATCCTTTGTCCTTTTTGTGGAAAAGCAATTGAGTTTTCTTCATAACTATAATCATAAAAGTTATAAAAACCATTGATTAGTGTTTCCTTGTTTTCACCGGTACCATAACCTTCCGCGAAATTTCCTCTTATGCCAATAAGACCATTTTGTAATGCAAATATCGATTCATCGACAAGTAAATCCTCATGTTCTAAGCGATTGTTTCTTGAGATAATCATGCTATTTGATAGCTCCTGATGTCATACCCTTTATAATAAATCTTTGTGCGAACAAGAAGAGAATTATTACGGGGATTGCAGCTAATAGAACGCTAGTAAGTAATAAGTCCCATTGACGTACATATGCACCAGCTAAATTGGCAACAGCAAGAGGTAAAGTTCTAACTTCTCCAGTAATTCCAATAACTAATGATGGCAATAAGTAGTCATTCCATATCCATAATCCGTTTAATACTAATAAAGTAACAAAAATTGGTTTAAGAATTGGAATAATTATTCTGAAGAAAAGTTGTGATCTAGAGCAGCCATCGATAATTGCTGCTTCTTCAATATCCATAGGTATTGATTTAATGAAACCATGAAACATAAATACAGATAAAGGTGAGCCAAACCCAATATAAACTAAGATGACACCGTGATAAGTATCTTTCATACCGAGGTTAAGATTAGTTGTGATAACTTCTAACAGTCTTACTAAAGGTAACATAACTACCTGGAAAGGTATTACCATTCCACTTAGGAAAAGCAAAAAGATAATTTTTGAGTATTTCTTTTTAGTTCTTACCAATACCCAAGCAGCCATTGCTGAAAATACACCTATGGTTAATAAACTACCTGATGTAATAATAATTGAGTTGAAAAAAGATTCCCAATAGCGCATTCTTGAACCAGCTTGAGATGTAGTTGTTACAATACTCATAATATTTTTCCAGAATGTTTCTAAAGTACCAACTTCCAAGGGATCTGCAATGATTTGATTTGCTGTTTTGGTTGCGTTAACAATTATTAAAGCAAATGGTGCGAAAAACAGTAATAACAAAACAAAGGTGAATATTTCTACATATAGTAAAGAAGTTCTACTACCCATAACTTTATTATCAAAGTTTCTTAAAAACTTATTATGACCTTTGTATCTTCTTTTAATCGATAACATGACAAGGAAATTTCTAATAGAAGAAAAAGTTTTTGAAAGTTCAACTAAAGGAGCACTTTTACCTTTGTTTTTGATTACCGAAATCAATAATCTAAATCCATCGATAATTAATATAAATACTTTTGAGAGTATCCTAACTATAAAATAGAGAGGATTAATAATAAATAAATATACAATAGCAGATAGAAGAGTTGCTAACCAAAAACCAAACTTTTTCAAAAGAGATAAAGCTGTATTAAGTGCTTTTTTCATTATAACTCCACCTCTTTCTTTTGGTTATAAGTAACTTGTGCAATACTTACCACCATTAAAATCAAGAAGAATATGATTGCTTTAGCTTGGCCTACTCCCATTTGATATCTACTAAAAGCAGTGTTGTAAATATTAATCGCCATTAAATCGAGTGAGCGGACAGTTGTATAAGTAGGAACATCCATGGCGTTCGCTAAATACTCTGGAATAATTGTTGCCGGACCTCCTTGGGTAAGCGCTTGAACAGTATCATATTGCTTGAAGGATGTGACCAAAGTTAAGAATAATGAGATTGTGAATGCTTGAGCTACCAAAGGGAAAATGATTGTTCTAAGTCTTTGATAACTATTAGCACCATCTATTTTTGATGCTTCTACCAAGTCTTGAGGGACATTTAACAAAGCAGCAATGTAAATCATCATAATATATCCCGCATACTGCCAAGTTACAACTCCAAGCAATGCTCCCATTGCTTCATTTGAAGTAGCTCTTGAACCGATCAAACTATGAGAGAACAATGCTCCTTCCAAACCAGCTGCAGCTCCAATTGCTGGAAAGACACTTGAATAGACAAATTGCCAGATATAACCAAGAACCAAACCACCAATTAAATTAGGCATAAAAAAGCCAGCTCGATAAACATTTTTAAGTTTTAAGTTTTGAGTAACTAATAAAGCTAAAGAGAAAGCAACAATATTAATAACAATAACATTTAGTACAGAGTATAAGACTGTTCTGATAAATGAATATATGAAAACATAATCATTAAAGATGTTGCTATAGTTTTTAAACCATATCCATATCTCTTGACCACTGTTTAGTCCAGTCCAGTCAGTAAAAGAATAGTAGACTCCCATAAAGAAAGGTACCATTACAAAGACAATGAAACTTCCTAAAGCTGGTAAAAGGAAAAAAATGAAATTACGGTTGCGCTGAGCTTGTTCTTTTTCTCCTATCGTATACTTATCTAAGTATTTAATAAATAAGTTATTACCTTTATAAGGATGAGTTGTGCTTAGGAAAGTCAATGCTTTCATGAATTTTGTATTTTCGCTAATAGTTATATATTTAATCAAGAATAAAATTCCTTTAGTTAAAATCTTCATCAGTTTTAACACAGGATTAACTATAGACTTCAACTTACATGTCTTTAATGGTGAAGAAACGAAATCGGACAACCTTTTTGTGAGATTATATTGTGCATTCTCTGTTTCTTTACTAAAGATAAAAAGCAGAATACTACTGATAATCTTAATAACAAAGCGAAGAGGTGAATAGATAAAAATCAACGGGATTGAAGTTATCCACATCAAAACTTTGAAAAGATAGATCATAATTGGTTTTTCTGAAGGATACTCAGTTTTTCTTATGGTTCTAATCATATTTTTTTCTCCGTTTCAAATATTTTATTTTCTATGAAATCTAGGGGTATCTCATCTTTATCTAGATTTATAAAGTAAGAAGGAATCTCAACTTCATTTTTTAATGAAGTTTGAGCTAAAACCTGACATATTGCATCAATATAGGTTTTAGCAGTAGCTTCCCAAGTATATTTTTCATTGACTCTTCTAATACCCATTAATTTGTATTCTTCATAATTGTCCAACGCTTCTTTAAGACCGCGAATAATATCTGATTGTTCAAAGACATCAACTAACACACCATATCTTTCGTTATTCTCAGCAAGCACATCAGCTGGACCACCATATTTTGTTACAACGGCTACAAGTCCTGTGCTCATAGCTTCAATTGGAGCTAAACCAAAAGGCTCATATAATGCAGTCAACGTGAAAATTGATTTATATTCAACCATGTAACGATAGAATGAAGCTAATTCTAGTTGAGAATTAATGGAGATAAATGAAACTTTGCCCTTTAAAGAGAATTGTTCGATAATCTCAAAAATTTCTGATAAAAGCAATTTTTCTTGTGGTTTGAGTTTTGAATAATCTTCAAAAGCATTTTCAACTCCTCTAAGTGAAATAGCTAAATTTGTTCTTTTTTGAAGTTCTTCATCTTTTGCGTAGGCCTTTACTAAACCGAGATGATTCTTTTTTGGGTCTAGTCTACTAGCTAATATTATATATGGTAGTTGCAACCGTTCTTCTTTTATATCACGCTTTAAAACCTCAGAAAATTTAGGGTAATATTCTTTATCGAAATCTTGGGTGTTTGTACTGAAAACTCTTGTGTTAGCTCCAGGAGAAGCTATTATAAAACGCTTATCAATGTTCTTTGTAATATCTTTATATAGTATATGTGAATATTGTTCTGATTTTTCTTGAACAGTTGATACGAAAATTAAATCTGAATATTTCATTGTGATGCGCTCTGCTTCTATGCGGGTTGAAAAAGCGTATTTCTTATTTAATGTTTCTAAACTCTCTCCCAGAAGCCTCAGTTTATCAAGCTTTTGTGCGCCTAAAGAATGACCGGTTAAAGAATAAGGGATGCCTATTTTTTTCTTGATCATAGCTGCTGATATTCCACCATCACCATAATGACCAGTAATAAAATCTGGTGTTTGTTCTTGTTCTTTAAAAAACTCAATTATCTTATCTGTCCATTCATCGAGATGATTCCATAAAACCTCTTTATTAAGAAAAGAATTTGGTCCACAAGGTATCCTGACAATCCTAACATTTTCATTATCTGGATAGTAATCATATTTTTTATCAAAGATATTAAAGAACTCATCTTGAAATCTTCTAGTTATAATATCAACTTTATGTCCTAAATTGCCCATTGCCAAAGCTAGTTCTTTTACATAAACCAATTGGCCACCAAAATCTGGATGTTCAGTCCAAAATGAATCTAAACTATCAAAATTACCTTGAGGATTCAAAAAAGTTATGTTCATGTTATATTCCCTTTCTTTCAAGATGAATTTGGAAATCAGTTACATCAAATTCCGGGCCGATTGTTTTCATTTTAAGGCTGCTTGCTGTTAAGCCCATAACGAATGACTGATAAATTGATTTCTCAAAGATTAATCCGGCATAAAAACCACTCCAGAAAGCATCACCTGCTCCGGTAGCATCAATAACATCTTTAGCCATTGAAGGTAATCTTAAAGTGTGACCTTGATATCTTGCAATCATACCTTCTTTTCCTAAAGTCATTATTGTCAGTTTTGCACCAAGTTTTTCATATAGCTCCAAATACTCCTCAGTGCTTTTCTCACCAAACATTCGATACGAATCATCTAAACTTGGTTTTATGATATCAACTCTATTTATAATATCTCTGATGGTTTTTAAACCAGTTTGTTCCTGATCATCCAATAAAGGATGATAGTTTGGATCAAAACCGATCAGAGCATTGTTTGCGTGGGCCTTATCAAGAAGACTCAAAATCGTTGAACGACCAGGTTCTTTTGATAAAGGCCAGTAGGTAAAATGAAATAATTTTGTCCTAGCTATTTCATCAAGCAACCGCTTTGTTAGCAAAATTGAACTATCGGCAGAACGACGGAATATAGGTAAAGGAGAAGAAATTGATTGATCCATCGTTACGGAGGATGTGCTTAGGTCTGTCACATTGAGATAAGCTTGAATATTCCAAGCTTTGATCTGTCTTTGTATTTCCAGACCATAACTGTCGTTGCCAATAGCGCCGTAAAAGCGATTGTTGATATGCATTTTTGTTAGGTTCTTACAGATATTAAAAGGACTACCACCGATTATATGAGAAGAGGTATCGGTATTTTTATGAATAATATTATCGATTAGGATCTCACCTGTTAGTAAAATATCGATATCTTTCTCCGTTAGTTTTATTTTTTGATCCCAGACCATATTGGCCCTCCTATATCATATAACCATATCAATTTTATTAATAATTGATATGAAAACCTTTCCATCTAGTTTTAAAAAAAATATACAAGGGAAAGTGGAAACCTTTCCAGTGCAGTTTAAAAAAATATTTTAAACTATTATAGCGTAATTATATCACTTAATGAAAACGCTGTCAATTGTAAAAAATATTTTTTATGATAATTTTATGCTGTTTCTCCTTCAGAAATTTCAACAGGGATGATGATTTTCTTCTCAGGATTATTAGGATCAAATTCTAAGAGAAGTTTGATTATTCCTTTAGCTATTGATTTGGAGTCTTGATTGATAGAAGTGATTTTTTTACCGAAGTTATAAAAAGTTCTACCGCCATCATAACCGATTACTTTAACATCTTCAGGAACTCTTTTACCTCTTGCTTCGAGAACTTTGATTACTGTATATGCTACAAAGTCAGAAATACAAAAAATCCCATCTACATCTGGATATGGTTTTAAAAGCTGTGAGAATTGTTCGACGGTTACAAAATAGTTTTTTAATGGATATTCGATATTGATGATATTATCAATATTATTTGCTTTCAAGGTTTCAAAAAAAGCCATCCTTCTTCTTGACACATCTGTTTTAACTTCAGTGTATTCTCCCTGAGCGTCATCTCCAACAAACATTATTTTCTTGCAACCATGCTTCAAGAGTCTTTTCGCTGCTAAAACTCCGCCCATATAATTATCGCTAGCAACATATGGTACGTTATCAAAGTAGCGGTCAAATGATACGATAGGTAACTTTTTGTTAAGATACTTCTCGACATCATTATTTGTTAAAAGGATTAAAGCATCAACACGATTGTTTTTAAGCATGTCAAGATAAAGGATTTCTTTTTCAATCTTCTCAGATGAGTTGCAAAGCATTAATTTGTAGCCTAAATCAAATAACTCCTCTTCAACATGATAAAGAAGTTCACCGAAGAATATATGTTTTGAGTTTGGAAGAATGAAACCAACGATATTATTTTTTTGTTTGGTCATGCTTCTTGCGATTTCATTTGGTTGATAACCGAGTTCTTTAATTATCGATTCAACTTTCTCTCTTGTCTCTTTTTTTACATAGCCGGATTTATTGATTACACGAGATACTGTTGCAATTCCACATCCAGCTTTCTTTGCTACATCTTTGATATTTGCCATTATCATCACCGATTCCATTTTTTCTTTTATTTTAACACATTTATAAAAAAAAACTATTGTAAACTCGATATGTCGGAGTTCTTTATTCAAAGTGCCAAAAAAATATGTGTAAATATTTGGTCTTATTAGTTTTATCTTAATGCTCAATATGATAAAATTAAGAATCATAATATGTTTAGGTTCTTTGAAAGAGGTTGGTGTGATATGGAAGAAAAGGTTCATGAGGGTTTAGCTATCTCAATAGATCTAATCAAAGAGGAATGGTCAAAGACATACAATAATATGGGAAAACCTGATTGGTCTCATATTTTTCCGTTTTATCATGAAAAGATAATATTTAAAGATTCGATTCAACAGATTATAGGAATTGAAAAATTTCAAGCGATGTGCAATCGTCTTACAAAAAGATGTAGAAGTTTGAATATGGATATCTACAATATAGTAAAAACTGACAATATAATAATGATGGACTGGAAAATGACGATGTCTTTTCGAATTTTTCCCAAGAAACCAATCTTTGGGGCAACCAGATTGACTTTTAATGATGAAGGAAAAATTATCGAACAAAGAGATTATTATGATTTATGGGGAGATATCTATGATGGAATCCCGATATTTAGAAGAGTTTATCGTTGGTTTATGAGAGTCTTTTTTGGATAGGAGGTAGATAGCATGAAGTTACCAAATCAGCTGATGTTTTTAAAAAATCGAAAAGCAATTCAAAAACAGACAACTGAAAGAATGGATGGTTTGATTTCAGTAATCAGTGGTTCAACATCTGGAGTTGGACTCGAAGCTTTAAAAAGTTTTGCAAAGGCTGGCAGCAACCTGGTAATCGTAGCACGCGATGAAGAAAAAGCCAAGAGAACTAAGGCTGAAATTGAGAATGATTATGGCGTTTTAGTTGATTATGTTATAGCAGATTTTTCTGATTTAGATCAAGTGCGTAGGGCTGCTCTGCTAATTAAGAATAAATATCAGCGTATCGATGTTTTGATTAATAGTGTTGGAATACATTCAACAAGGAAAATATATAATAATGACGGGTATGAAATGGTTTTTTGTGTCAATCATCTCAGCGTTTTTTTGTTTACTTATCTTTTACTTGATTTAATGATTGCTAGTTCACCTTCGAGAATTATCCAAGTTAACTCTGAAGGTCATAGGTTCAAGGGCTTGAGAATCGATGATGTAAACTGGAAGAAGAGAATATATACAGGTCTTAGGAGTTATGGTGCATCTAAAACAGCACAACTTTTGACAACATGGGAATTTGTTGAAAAACTGAAAGGTAGTGGTGTGACTATCAATGCGATGCATCCAGGGGGTGTTAAAACCAATATTGGTAGTAATAATGGGAGACTATACCGATGGTTTTTAAAAAATGTAACGTTTAAATTCTTAAAAGACCCAATAATTTCTGGTGAGGCATTGTATTATTTGGCTGCTGCTCAAGAAATGAAAGATGTTACCGGCAAATTTTTTAACTTAACAATCGAGGAACTACCAGCTAAACATGCTTTAAACATAAAGAATCAAAAGAGAATTTGGGATCTCAGTCTAGAGATGACTGGCCTATCTGAAAAGAAGCGGTGATATTATGAAATATGATGTTATTGTTGTTGGAGCTGGAATAGCAGGATTGACAACAGCAGCTTTTTTAAGTAAAGAAAAAAAGAAGGTTTTATTGATTGAAAAAGAGGATTATGTAGGGGGTTTGGTAAACTCTTTTAATCGTGATGGATTTTTATATGATGGCGGTGCTAGAGGCGTTGTTGATTCTGGTGTTGTTAAACCGATGCTTAAAGCTCTAGGGATTGATATAGAATTTATGAAGAGCAAGGTTTCAATTGGAATTGAAAACGAAATTGTTAAAGTTGAAACAAAGGACAGTCTAGAAAACTATCAAGATATGTTAAAACGAATATATCCAGAGAATGTTGAAGATATTAGCAGAATTATTATTGAGATAAAAAAAGTAATGGATTATATGTCAGTTTTGTATGGAATTGAAAATCCTTTGTTTAAAGATTTAAAGAATGATAAAGAGTTTTTGTTCAAAACTCTATTGCCTTGGGTTTTTAGATATCTTTCAAAAGTAAGAAAAATTAATAAACTACAAGCTCCAATCGATGAATATCTTCTTAAAATGACCAGCAGTCAGTCTTTAATTGATATTATAAGCCAGCATTTTTTTCAGAAAACACCAGCTTCATTTGCTTTGAGTTATTTCAGCCTCTATCTTGATTATGAGTATCCAATCAAAGGTATGAAAGATTTCCCTGAAAAGATTAAAGACTATATTATAAAAAATCATGGAGAAATTGCTTTAAGTACTAAAATAAGGAGAATCGAGCCTATAGAAAAGTTAATATATGATGAACAAGGTAATAGTTACAGCTATGACAAACTCGTTTGGGCGGCTGATATTAAAACCTTATATGATATTGTTGATCTATCAAAGATTAGTAACAAAAAGATTTTGAATGGAATTGAACAAAGACAAGAATCATTAAAGCAAGTAAAAGGCAGCGATTCGACGTTTACACTTTATCTTGCCCTAGATATTCCTAGTGAATATTTCGGTAATATTTGTACAGAACACTTCTTCTATACGCCTAGTAAGAAAGGACAATCAGAAGTGTTTTCGAAATTACAAGCAGTTAAAGAATCACTAGATAAGGTTAAGGTTTTTGAATGGTTAGAGGAGTTATTAGAGTTCACTACCTATGAAATATCGATTCCTGCTTTAAGAAATAAAGAATTGTCACCACAGAATAAAACAGGTCTGATAATCAGCATTCTTATGGATTATGATTTAGTCAAAAAAATTAAGAGTATAGATATCTATGAAGAGTTCAAAGAGTTTTGTGAAGTTAAAATGATTAAGGTATTAAATGATAGTATATTTGACGGCATTTCAGATAAAATAATTCATAGGTTTAGTTCATCACCACTTTCAATTGAAAGAATAAGTGGAAATCTTGAAGGAGCAATTACTGGGTTTTCTTTTACTAATGAAGAAGTTTTAGCGATTAACAAAACATCTAAGATCACAAAATCTTGTCTTACTAAAATTCCAGATATCTTACAAGCAGGGCAGTGGACATACATACCATCAGGTGTTCCAATAAGTATATTGACAGGAAAAATAGCAGCTGACAAAGCGCTAAAGAATATAAGAAGGAAGGATAAGAAGAATGAGTAATATAGTTTTATACAAGTCTAAATATGGAAACACCTTGCAGTATGCTCAGTGGATAGCAGAGGATTTAGGATGGGAGTTAAGAGATTTATCGGATTTCAAGAGAAGAGAAATAAAAAACTACCAAAACATTATTTTTGGTAGTGGGGTCTATATTGGCAAAATGAATAAAATCAAGAAAGTATTGAGTTGGTTCAAGAAGAAACCAATCATCATTTTTGCATGTGCAGGCAATAACTATGATCAAAAAGCAATTGCTGATATCAAGACTAAAAATTTTACCGAAGATCAATTAGACTTCCACAAATTTTTTTATTTGGCGGGTGGAATAGACTTCAATAAAGTTACTGGTATCCAAAGAAAAATGCTGAATTTTTTCTTTAAAATGATCGAAAAAAAGTCGAATAGAACTAGTGATGAAGAAGAGATACTAAATGGTTTTTATAACCCATCAAATTATGTCGACAAAGCAAATTTGGATGATATCTTGGCTTATGCAAGAAATCTTCAAACAACAAATGATTTTAAATAGAATTCTTTATTGAGAATCTATAGATTGCAAGCGAAATAATTACTCCATATACAATCCCAGCAATAAATCCCATTAAATCTTTAAGATCAGTACTTAGATAGAAAGCAAGAGAGACTAATGTTCCGATTAATAAGCCTTTTAATAATAGTTGTTTGAAACGGTTTTCGTTTAGAAGTCCAATTACTAAACCCATAATCAAGCGATTATACCAAAATGCAAATAAATAGATACCAGATAAGGGTTCATTGCTTCTTACAAAAGCACCTAGTATACAAACAACACCCAATGAAGCACCTGTAATTAAACCAATTAACAGTCTTTTATTCATGATTTTACCTCATTTCATTATTTTTAGAAAGGAAAACTTATGATTGTTGAACATAGAAACAAAAACAGTTTTGGAATGAGTTTATTCCTTAGTTTGTTGTCTTTAATTAAAAGAATAAATAAGAGAAGCCTCTTGTCATTTGTTGTTAAAAAACGACAAGAGTTTATCAAACCTAAGAAGAAACATAAAGCTAATACTTTTATTATCGAGGGAATAAATGTCTTAAAGTTTGGAACTAATTCAAAAGAAAAGAAGATAATCATCTATTTCCATGGGGGAGGTTATGTGCTAAAAGGGACAAGAAGACATTATAATTTTATCATGAATTTAAGTAAACTGGTAGGAATTGACTCTTATTATGTAGATTATCCGATAGCACCAGATAATAAAGCAAAATCAGTTATTAAACAATCTTTATTAGTCGTTGAGAAGATTGAAGAGATGACAAAGGCAAAAGAAGTGATTTTTCTTGGAGACAGCGCTGGTGCGAATTTAGCTTTAGTGCTTTCAAAACACAAAGAAAATATCAAAAAATTATTTTTAATGTCACCTTGGTTAGATTTAACGATGACAAATCCAGATATAGTTGATTTAGAAGAAAAAGAGTTAATGTTTACGAAAGAAGAGTTATTATCAGCTGCTAGAGACTATCAAGGTAGTTATGACCTTTCTGATGGACAGATATCTCCTATTAATGAAGATTTTGGTGATAAAAGCATATTTATCTTCGCAGGGACTGATGATATCTTGTACCCTGATGTTTTGAGGTTTCACCATAAAAATCCAGGGATAATATTACATAGTTATTATAAGTTACCTCATGATTTCATGTTTATCTTTCAAGGCAAAGAACAAAATAGAGTTATTGAACAAATAGCTAAATACCTTCAATTAGAAAGGAATTAATAATCTATGTTTAAAAGCTTTATTAAATCAAAAAAGGGATTATTACTATCATCCATTATTTTTATTATGTTTTTAATATTAGTTTTACCATATTTTGCGAAACTTTCAGAGGTTCAAACAAACTCATCTTTTTCACCAGACACAGGCTTTTTTTATAGTTCAAATGATTTTTATCAAGCCATGGAGGATTATCAAGAATCAGGTCGAGATTTTTACATATTGATGAGATGGACTTTTGATGTCGTATGGCCTTTTGTATATTATGTTTTTTTCGTTTCTATTATTGCTAATCTTGTTGCTACAAGCAACAGAAAAAAAGAAAGACTATTTTTGCTTTTGCCACTGTTTGCTGTGGCAATGGATTTTGTTGAAAATACCTTTGCTAGCATCAATGTTGGTATTTATCCTTTGCAATCAATCTTTTTACTTAGAGTCTTGCAAGTGGCTAGCTTGTTGAAGTGGTTGCTGATAATCATTGTTTTGTTTTTGATTTTATATCTTTGCATAATGAGAGTGATTAAAAGTAAAAAGAATGGTTAGAATTATTTTTCTTCTAGAAAAATAGTGGTTTTTCTGTTATTATATTATTGCTCGGGAAGTAGCTTAGCTTGGTAGAGCACTTGGCTGGGGGCCAAGGGGTCGCAGGTTCAAATCCTGTCTTTCCGACCATTATAAAAATTAAGGTTGGTTTTGACTGATTATCTGGCAATACGATTGTTCGATTTTAGTCGAAAGCTGACTTTTTTAATTTAATTTGGTTGTTAAAAATGTTATAATTTATTAAAAGTATTTAATTTTGAGGTTATTATGAAAAAGACACTTACTGGCATAATTTGGTTTTTAATGTTTTTCTTATGGTTTTTTGTTTTGGGCTATTTTCTTGGTAAAATCATAGATACCTTTGATTATAATTTCGGTGGCTTAGAGATTATATTAGTTTGGATTATAATTTTTATCTGCTGGCAAGTATCTTTAATACTTCATGAAGCAGGTCATCTTTTGTTTGGTAAACTAACCGGGTATTCATTTCTGAGTTTTAGGTACAAATCTTTTACCATCTTCAAAGATGAAAGAGGAAAATACAGTTTTAAGAAATACGGTATTCACGGAACTGCAGGTCAGTGTTTGATGATTCCTCCTAAAACTAATGATTTGCCAATCTTTTGGTACAATGCTGGTGGAGTTATCGTCAATTTCTTTTTGGCAGTTATTGGTTTGGTTTTTCTTAGGTTTGAAATATCGCCTTTGCTTAAAATAATACCTCTAACATTATTCTTTGTTAATATTTTGTTTGTAATGTTTAATTGGTTGCCACTACCTAATGTCCGTAATGATGGAGTCAATTATAAAGAAGCAAAAAAATATCAGGATTCTAGATTGGCTTTTCTTTACCTTTTAAGATCGAACGGTGAAATGGCATATGGGACAAGGCTAATTGAGATTGAGTTTGATAATGATTTAATTGAAAGACTCGATGTTAAAAAACCTTTACAAGCTAGTTTATTGCTTTTGGTTTCCTTACAACAATTATATAATAAAGACTTTTCTTCGTATAAGAAGAATTTAGAGAAGATAAGAAGTGCTCAAGATAATCCTAAAGCTCTACAAAAAATTTTGACTAAACCTTATTACTATTTGGTTGATTTGATTGAATTAAGAGAAGAGGCTATTAATAAAAAAGATAAGTATACAAAAATGATATTAAAGAAAATGAAATATGAAGCGTTTTTCCAGTTCGTCAATTTTTATGAAAAACTTATTTTTGATGGTAAAATTGATAGATTATTGCAACAAAAATATATAAGAATAGCAACCAATTGTCCAACTCCAGGAGAAGGAAAGGATATTTTAGATTTGGCTGATTTTCTCATCGATGCATATATTAATAATAAAGAAGTGTTTAATTGATAAGGAGTTTTAAATATGGTAGATAAGATTATTGAAACCAAAAGGTTGATATTAAGACCTTTTGTAATTGAAGACGCACAGGCTGTAAGTAATAATTGCAATAACTATAATCTTGCTAAAACAACTTTGGCTTTACCTTATCCATATGCCAAAGATGTTGCGATAAATTGGATTAATCGCCATGAAGAATGGTTTGAAAAGGATGTTAGATATGAGTTTGCGATTACTTTAAAGGGTGAAGGTATTTTAATTGGAGCAATCGGACTTGGGAATAATAGCGAATCGAAGAATGGTGAAGTTGGGTATTGGATAGGGGAAGAGTATTGGAATAATGGTTATGCAACCGAGGCTTTAAAAGCGATAATTAAATGGGCTTTTGAACAAAAAGAGTTTCATAGGATATATGCAAGGCACTTTGAGATGAATGCTTCTTCTGGGAAGGTTATGATTAATGCAGGAATGACATATGAAGGTAAGCAAATTGATCATATATTTAAAAATGGAAGTTTTCATAATATTGTCTTATATGGAATTGTTAATAAAAGGAATTATTTAGAATAGATTAATTAAATCAGAATTTTTTTGAGTGATTGTTCAACCGAACAATCACTTTATTTTCGTTCGAAGCATTACAAAAAAATCACAAATTTTTAAAAATTTAATAATATTTTCTTGACAATATTGTATGACATACAGTATAATGTGATTGAGGTGGTAAAATGACTAAGATTGACACACAAAACTTGAAGATTGAATTGAGAAGAGGAACCCAAGTCTTAGCGGTTCTTAGTCAGTTGACCGATAAGGAATATGGTTATTCATTATTGGAAAAACTGGAAAAGAGTAAAGTAAATATTGAAGCTGGAACCTTGTATCCGTTACTAAGAAGATTAGAAACTCAAGAACTATTGACAAGCGAGTGGGATACAACAGAATCAAGACCAAGAAAGTATTATTTAATCAGTGATTTTGGTAAACAGGTTCTATCTGAATTAGTTAAAGAGTGGAAAGATATCAATAAAGAAATAGAAGGTTTATTGGGAGGATATAAAAGTGAGTAAGTTGATAGAGAGATATGTCTATGACGTGACAAGAAGGTTGCCAGAAAAGATGAGAGAAGATGTGGCTTCCGAGTTGAATTCTAACATTTATGAAATGTTAGGAGAAAATTATTCTGATGAGGATGTTAAAAACGTCCTATTCTCATTGGGTAAGCCAAGAGAATTGTCAAATAATTATCGAACAAGTAAAAAGAACTTGATTTCTGAAGAGTGGATGGGTGACTATTTGTTCACATTAAAAATTGTGTTAATTGTTTTGGGTTCAATAGGGTTAGTGTTTGGTTTAGTAGATGCTTTATCAAATATTCAAGCAGAATTATTTATAGGAGTATTCTTCGAAGTTGTTTCAAAAGTCATAAGTAATATCATCAATACATTGTTGTCAGGATTTGCAATAGTGACTTTGATTTTTGTTTTGATAGACATCAATGCTAAGAAAACAAAAGAAGTGTGGAATCTTGAAGATTTACCAGAAATACCTAAAAGTAAGGATATGAAATTATCTAGGGCAGGTTCGATAACGGGATTAGTATTTACAGTCATTTTTGGATCAGTTTGGATTTATATTCTATATAACTCTGATGTTTATATTGGGTGGGTCAGTTATAATGATAGTTGGCTTGTTGAAGAAACATTGTTTAATCTTGATTATACTAGAGGATTTATCTGGCTATTTATTCTTTCGATTGTTTTTGAGGTTATCGTATATCTTTACAAGATAAAAACTGGACAATGGGATAACTATCTGACTTTGATATATTCTATTTCAAAAGTATTCAGTGTTGTTGTAGTTGTAATATTTTTAAGTGGCAATAATTTGATTAATCCTGAATTCTTTACATTTGTCAGCGAAACAATTGAAATGAGTGTTGATGAACTGATAAGGTTGTTTGGTATTTTGCAAAAAGTCATTATAGCTTTGGTTATCTTTTCTAATGTAGTCGATTTAATATCTGTTAATTACAAACATTATAAACATATGATAAAACTAGGATAAAGAGGTTTATTATAAACCTTTTTTCTTTTTACAAAAAAGTGCTTAATCATTTAAAACAATAGCTTATTATGATAAAATGAACATATATAAATTAGGATTAAGGTGATGATGATGGAGTTTTTAAATGGTTTTGATTTATTTCAAATGTTCAATTATGGAACTACTTTTGTATTGAAAAAGCGACAATTGCTTAATGATATCAATGTTTTTCCTGTTCCAGATGGAGATACAGGAAATAATCTAGTTTTTACTATGCAGACAATTTCAAGAGAAACAAAGGCTAATGATTCATTCCACGAAACATTAGAATCAATCAGCAATTCTGCTTTGATTGGTGCAAGAGGAAATAGTGGAGTGATTTTTGCTCAGTTTGTAAACGGTCTAAGAACGGCTTCTAGAGGAAAAGAGAAAGTTGATTTAGAAGAGTTTGCTGATATGGCAATGGAGAGTGTTGAACATACTTACGCTTCACTTAGCAATCCGGTAGAGGGCACTATGTTAACTGTTATCAAGGATTGGGCTAATAGTTTAAAATATACCCTTGCTCAAGCAGCAAACATTAAGGATTTCTTTATGGTCGCATATAAAATAGCAGAAAAATCCTTGGAAAATACTAAAGAGAAGTTAGCGGTATTGAAGAAGAATAATGTAGTCGATAGTGGGGCAATGGGCTTTGTTTTGTTTTTAAAAGGAATTAATAGTTATTTCAATAACGAGAAGATTGAAGAAGTAGTTTATGAAGATATAACGATAGAAAGTGATCATTTAATTAATGAAGATGTAACATATCGCTATTGCACAGAAGGTTTAGTAGAATATACTGAACAATCAGAACAAGAGATATTAGAGTCTTTAAAAGAGTTTGGGGACAGTTTGATTGTTGTTATGGGTCAAAGAATGTTTAGAATTCATATTCATACGAACACCCCCGAATTAGTTTTTAATAAATTGAGAAGTTTTGGTCATATTATCAATCAAAAGGTCGATGATATGATTGGAGATATTCAGATGAAGCATGATAAATCTGATACAGTTATAGTTACTGATTCGATTGCAGATCTTGATAAAGACTTTTTAAGAGAGCATAGAGTTGTTGTTGTTCCAATCAATATCAATGTTGATGAGGTATCGTATTTAGATAAATTGACAATAAATAATGAGATTTTATTTGATCTTATTGATGGTTCATTGCATTATCCAACAACTGCTACACCTTCACTTAAGTATGTGGAAGATTTATTCTCTAAGCTATTGCTAAGTTATAAAAATATATTAGTTATCGGAGTTTCTAGTAGATTATCAGCTACCTATGAGATTTTAAAGAAAACAGCTGACGAGTTGATTAAAAAAGGAAAAAGTATCAAACTTGTCGATTCAATGACCAACTCGGTTGCTGAAGGTTTGTTAGTTAAAAAAGCTGTTGAATTACTGGAAAGAAATCTTAGTTTTGAAGAGATATATAATGAGCTTGAAGTGACTAAGAAAAAAACAGAGGTTTTGGTTTGTTTAGAAACCTTTAAATATGCGATGATGAGTGGAAGATTACCTAAAGTTGTTGGCAAAATTGGAATGACATTTGGAATTAGACCGATAATGTCAATCGATGATTCAGGAAAAGGAGCTGCTTTTGGATTTGCTTTATCACAAAAAGGAATTACTAAGAAAATTGTGAAGCATGTGAGAAAAGATTTAGAAGAGAGTGGAATAGAGAATTATGCTTTGATTCATTGCTTGAATAAGGAATTGCTTGATGAATATGTTGATATGTTTACTGAGATTATCGGAAAGAAACCTGATTATGTCGCAGAAGTATCAAGTGCTACAGCTATCCATAGCGGGAAAGGAACCGTGGCAATAGGATATATAAAAAAATAGGAGATGATTTTATGGGTTTGGAATTAGCTGGATTAGTGATATTCGGATATTTTATGATTTTCTTTATTATTGCAACATTGATAAAAAATAATAGTATCGTTGATATTGGGTGGGGCTTGGGTTTTGTAGTCACAGCTTGGATTCTATTTTTTATCAGTCAAGAATACTCTTGGGAAAAACTTATTATTAACGCATTGGTTAGTTTCTGGGGGTTAAGGCTTTTCTACCATATTCTTAAGAGAAATATTTTCGCAAAAGAAGATTTTCGCTATAGAAAATGGCGTGATGATTGGGGAAAATATGTTGTTATAAGAGCCTTTTTCCAGATATTTATGCTTCAAGGATTATTTATGTTTGTTGTTGGAATCGGTGTATTTTATATTAATATCTATGGTTTTGCTACTGATGATTTGAGCGGTTTTGCTGTTTTTGGTTTGATTTTAGGAGTTTTGATTTGGTTAATCGGATATTTGTTTGAGGTTGTTGGCGATAAACAACTTAAAGACCATATCGCAAACAAAAATAAATCTCAAAAACTGATGACAAGAGGCTTGTGGGCATATACTAGACATCCTAATTACTTTGGTGAGGCTTTATTGTGGTGGGGTATCTTTGTTTTTATTTTTGCTGGAGGAGCTAATATCTATGTAATCATTAGTCCTGTGGTGATAACTTATCTACTGAGGTTTGTCTCAGGAGTGCCTATGTTAGAAAAAAGAATGAAAGAGAGTCCAGGGTGGGATGAGTATGCTGCCATGACTAATGCTTTTATACCATGGTTTAAGAAGAAGAGAAATGAGTAGAATATCTAAGTTGTTTGAAGCTTTTGATAATAAGAATAGAAATTGTTTGTATTTGATGAACAAGAGTTTTAGAGTAAATAATAATTATAGTTTAGATACGGCTATTAAGTTATGTTCTGAATATGGGATGAGTTTGAAGATTATAATTTTAGAGCCTTTCGAATTAAATCAAAAGAACCTTGAATTTTTCCATGAAATAACCGATGATTTAGCGGATGTTTTAAAGGATTTCTCAAATGATATTATCAACTTAAAAAGGACAGATGACATATTTAAGCATTTAGAAAAAACCTATGCTATTGTTGTTGATAAGTCATATCTGAAATTTGATATTGAATATTTTCAAAAAATCAAACATTATGCTTTTAACAACGATATTTCTCTCTATGAAGTTGAATCAAATGTTTTTGTCCCTATCATGGAGTCATCAAAAAAAGAAGAGTATTCCGCAAGGACAATTAGAACAAAAATCAATGCTTTGATAGATGATTATCAAACAGAGGTTTTAACTGATTTTTTCGGTAGTAAAGCTTATAATAAAGCGCTGGGTATTCTTGAGGATTTCATTATAAATAAACTTGATGATTATCATTTACATAATGACCCATCATTGGATAAAACCTCATTGTTAAGTCCGTATTTAAAATATGGATTTATATCTCCTGTCACTATCTATAATCGATTAAAAAATGTTGTTTCTGATAACAAAGCAGCTTTTTTGGAAGAGTTAATAGTTAGAAGAGAATTGGCATATAATTTTGTTTATTACAATCCTACATATGATAATTTTGATTATATGACTTACGATTGGGCTTATCAAACCATGAACAATCATATTAAGGATAGAAGAGATTATCTATATTCTGAAATTGACTACTTAAAGTTTAATACTCATGATAAGTACTTCAATGCAGCTATGAAAGAAATGGTTTATCTTGGCAGAATGCATTCATATATGCGGATGTATTGGTGCAAGAAGATAATCGAATGGTCAAGAACTTATGAAGAAGCATTTTATCTAGCTTTAAAATTGAATGATTACTATTTTTTAGATGGACTTACACCTAATGGATATTGTGGAGTGGCATGGTGTTTTGGTAAACATGATAGAGCTTGGACTGAAAGGAAGATTTTTGGTAAGCTTAGATATATGAATGCCTCTGGCTTGGAAAGAAAGTTTAATATAGAGAATTATGTTATACAGATGGATGAGATAGAAAAGGAGAGATTGAGATGAATTTTTTTAAAATGTATGTTGTTGCTTTTATTATATTTTTAGTTATTGATGCAATATGGTTGGGGTTAGTAGCGCCTAAGTTCTATAAGAATCAGATAGGGCACCTCATGAGTTCTAAACCAAATTTTGTAGCTGCTTTTGTATTTTACCTATTGTTTATTGTGGGTTTAGTTTATTTTGCGATTATGCCAGCTATTGAGCAAGGTAGTATTTCAAAAGCGTTAATAGCGGGAGCGCTTTTTGGTTTTATGACTTATGCAACATATGATCTTACAAATTTGGCAACTCTTAGAGATTGGCCAATAACAGTGACGATTGTAGATTTAATTTGGGGAACTTTTCTATCTACATCTATTACAGTTTTGACATATTTAATTTATAATTGGTTATGGTAATCTATGGAGTTGTACAACTTAATAATGGTACTGAGTCCTAATGAAGATCGGGTTTTAATGTGTCAGCGTGCTAAAGAACCTTATAAAGGATTATATAATTTAGTTGGTGGTAAGATAGAGAAAGATGAAGACTATCTAGCTAGTGCATATAGAGAGTTGTTTGAGGAAACAGGAATAACTGATGAGTATATAAAACTTTTTCCCTTTATGGTATTTAGATGGAATATTGTAGATATGGAGATGCATGTCTTTATTGGTAGATTGGACGATATGCTTGAACTTAAGAATGAAGTTAATGAACTTAAATGGGTTGATATCGAAGAAAACTTTTTTGATACATTAAAATTTGCTGGTCAAGGTAATATTGGACATATGGTGAAAATTTTTCAAAATAATCGAAGTAAAATATTCAAGGATTAGAACCAATGGTTTCTGATTCTTTTTTTTGGCTAATATTTGGTTTACTATAAGTTGAAGTTATTGTATAATTGAAAGGTAGAGAAAGGGTTTTCATAGAAGAACACGGGAGGATAGAATGGAAAAATACTCACTTCCACCGTTTCGTATTAAAATGGTGGAACCGATAAAACTTATTAGCAAACAAGAGAGAATCTCTAGATTGGAAGAGGCTGGATATAATCCTTTTAGATTAAAGTCGGAGGATGTTTTTATTGATCTTTTGACCGATTCAGGAACTGGAGCTATGAGCCATTTTCAATGGGGAGCATTAATGATGGGAGATGAAGCTTATGCTGGTTCTAGAAGTTTCTATCGCCTCGAAAGAACCGTGAAGGAAATTACAGGATATAGCTATGTTATACCTGTTCATCAGGGAAGAGGCGCTGAGCAAGTTGCTTTACCTATTCTAGTTAAACGACCAGGAATGTTTGTGATATCAAATATCCATTTTGATACTACTAGAGCTCATGTCGAACTTGCGGGCGGTAGAGCAATTGATTGTGCTTGTAAAGAGTGTTTTGATTTAGATACTTATCACCCATTTAAAGGTAATTTTGATTTAGATAAATTAAAGAGTATTATTGATGATTCAGGTGCCAATAATGTTGCGGCGATTATATTAACGATTACCAATAATTCTGCTGGTGGTCAACCAGTGTCTTTAGAAAATATGAAAGCAGTATGTAAAATCGCTAGAAGTTGTAATATACCGGTTGTAATTGATGGGGCTAGATATGCAGAGAATGCCTATTTTATCAAACAAAGAGAAGCTGGATATCTTGAAAAATCAATTGCTCAGATTTGTTTAGAAACATTTGATTTAGCTGATATATTTTTAATGAGTTCGAAGAAAGACGGATTGGTAAATATCGGTGGTTTAATAGCTATAAAAGATGATCATGAACTATTTCAAGCTTGTCAAATTAGAGTTATTCCAATGGAAGGATTTCCAACTTACGGAGGTTTATCTGGGAGAGATATGGATGCTTTAGCAGTTGGTTTAAAAGAAGCTTTGGAAGAAGATTATTTGAAATATCGATTTGATGAGGTAAGATATCTTGGAGATAAATTGAGAGCTGGAGGTGTAAGGATTCAATATCCTACAGGAGGACATGCAGTGTTTGTCGATTGTCAATCAATCTGTCCGCAAATACCTTACTATGAGTTTCCTGCCCAGGTAGTCTGCAATGAATTATATATAGAAGGTGGAATTCGAGCGGTTGAGATAGGATCTTTACTTCTGGGTAGAAACCCAGACACAAAAGTAAATCTTCAAGCAGACATGGAATTTTTAAGGCTTACAATACCGAGAAGAACTTATACTTTAGAACACCTTAATTATGTAGCTGAATGCTTGATAGAAGTTACTAAAAGAGGTAAGCAATTAAAAGGACTTGTGTTTGATTATGAGTCACCAATACTAAGACATTTTACTGCTAGATTTAAGCCGAAAGGATGAAATATAATGATGGATTTTTTGAATGTTAAATCAGAGATAGGTGTATTAAAGAAAGTATTGTTACACCGCCCAGGTAGAGAATTGGAGAATCTGACACCAAAATGGTTAAATCAATTGCTTTTTGATGATATTCCTTGGCTGGACTTAGCTCAAAAAGAGCATGATGCATTTGCGGATATTTTTAAGAATAATGGGGTTGAGGTTTTATATTTAGTTGATTTAGTAGCTGAAGCCTTAGATGTCTCAGTTCAGATAAAAGATAGGTTCATCAATCAGTTTATTGATGAAGCAAGCATTACTAGTGATACTTTAAAACAAATAGTTTTTGATTATTTAAAAAGTGAAGAAGATACAAAGATTATGATAGGCATGACAATGGCTGGAATCAGAAAAGATGAGGTGCCTAACTTCGTTAAAAGAACATTATCTGATCATATTAGAGATTATCCTTTTATTACTGATCCAATGCCTAACCTTTACTTTACAAGAGACCCTTTTGCTATAATTGCTAATGGAGTTTCTATCTCAAAAATGTTTTCTACCACAAGATCAAGAGAAAGTATTTATGGAGAATACATTTTTAGTCATCATCCAATATATGGACAAAGTTCAATTCCTCATTTTTATAATCGACAGATGATACCTTCGCTTGAGGGTGGAGATATTTTAGTATTGACGGATAAGATCATCGCAGTGGGTGTATCACAGAGAACTCATCCTGCAGCGATTGAGAGATTAGCAAAAAATCTGTTTTACTATAACAAAACTGATTATGAGATTGTTCTTGCTTTTGATATACCGAAAAGTCGTGCATTTATGCATTTGGATACAGTTTTTACCCAAATAGATCATGATAAATTTTTAATCCATCAAGAGTTAAGACAGACTATTAAAGCTTACGAAGTTACAAAAGCAAAAGAAAATAATCTTAAACTAAAAGTAATTCCTATTGAAGGCAAAATTGATAATATTTTGTCGAAATATTTAGGAAAAGAAATCACTTTAATACCTTGTGGTGGCGATGATCCGGTTGCTAGTGACAGAGAACAATGGAATGATGGGGCTAACACGGTGGTTTTACGACCTGGTGAAGTTATCGTCTATGAGCGAAATCACATTACAAATTCAATTTTGGAAAAACATGGTATTAAGATTCATAAAATGCCTTCAAGCGAATTATCAAGAGGCCGCGGCGGACCAAGGTGTATGTCAATGCCATTTATCAGAGAATAAATATTGACAAAGATTTTCAAAGTGCTATAATTAAGGTATAGTTATTGACATATGTCAAAAATATGGAGGTGAGACTATGCCTAGAAAAGATGGCTTTGGCCCTTATGGACAAGGACCGATGACTGGAAGAAGAATGGGGTATTGTGTTAACAATGCTCGGTTGGAAAACTTTTATGGTTACAGAAGAAATCAAAATATTCCATTGACCAAAGAAGAACTCCAGTTAGAAAAAGATATGCTTGAAAAAAGAATAGCCATATTAGAAAAAAAACTACAAGATATGTAAACTAATAAGCGACTGAATAGTCGCTTATTTAGATTGAAAAGGAGAGAATTATGAAAATATTTGTACCAACGAGTTCTAAGAGTGAAGATTCACAAGTTTCAGATAATCTATCAAGAGCACCTTTCTTTTATATTTTTGATACTGAAGTTCAAGAAGGAAGATTCCTTGATAATGTATTTCTTGATAACCCACATGGGGTAGGTATTAAAATAGCGGAAATGATTATAAAAAATGAGATTGATATAGTGATTGCTCCTAGAGTAGGTGAAAAGGCTTTTAATGTTTTAGAGGGCTATGTAAAATTGTATAAATCAAATTCTAGAAATATTAAAGACAATATCGCAGATTATCTATTAGGTAAATTGGAGGAAGTGTAATCTTGAAGATTGCTGTATTAAGTGGTAAGGGTGGAACGGGCAAGACATTAGTAGCGGTAAACTTGGCAAATGTTATTTTAAAAGCAGGATATGTTGATTGCGATGTTGAAGAACCAAATGGCAGGATATATTATCCAGGAGAAAGTAATGATAGTTTAGTTTATAAAGAGATTCCAAAAGTTAATCAAGAAACTTGCATAAAATGCGGCAAATGTAGTGAGTTTTGCCGCTTTAATGCTTTGGCTTTAATCTTAGATAAAATAAGAGTTTTTGAGCAACTTTGTCATTCGTGTGGAGGATGTAAAATAATCTGTCCCGTTGATGCGATATACTATGAGCAAAAAAGCATCGGAAGTGTAAGTAAAAGTGTTTACAAAGATCATGAAATCATCAGTGGAAAACTAAATATTGGCGAAGAAACAGGTGTTTTAGTAATTGAGGCAGCTTTAAAGGAGGCATCGATGATACCTGATGATTTAATAATTGATTGTCCTCCTGGTAATGGATGTAGTGTTATGGCAAGTATTCAAGAAGCAGATTATTGTATCTTAGTTGCTGAACCTTCTATATTTGGTCTTCATAACTTAAAGATGGTTTATGAGTTGATTAAGATTTTTAATATAAAATCTGGAATAGTTATAAATAAATCGATAGGTAATGATTTGATTAAGGATTTTGCTTTATCAAATAATATTGAAGTTCTTGAAGAAATTCCTTTTGACAAGGAGTTGGCTCTCTTGAACTCGAACGGAGTGATTGTTTCAGATTTTCCTAGGTATAATGAGATGTTTATGAGAATAAGCAAAAAAATATTGAGGGACCAATAATGAAGAAAATACTGGTGTTAAGTGGTAAAGGCGGGACGGGAAAAACAACTATAAGTAGTCATTTCATTGAAATTGGTAAATCAAGAGTATATGCAGATTGTGATGTTGAAGCGCCAAATCTTCATTTAGTTAATCTTAGTATAGACCCATCATATAAAGAGAACTATTATGGTTTAGGAAAGTATTTGATTGATCAAAACTTATGTGTATCTTGTGGTGAATGTCAAAAGAATTGTCGTTTTAATGCAATTGCTTATGTTGATAATCATTATGTAATAAACCCATTTCTTTGTGAGGGTTGTAAAGTATGTGAGATAGTTTGTCCTAACAATGCGATAAGTCATTATAAATCAGTCGACGGAGAGTTAAATCTTTATCTTGACGATTTAGTGTTTTCAACTGCAACTTTAAAAATGGGTAGTGGTAATTCCGGTTTGTTAGTTACCAAAGTAAAGAAACAATTAAAAGAATATATTCAAGAAGATGATTTGGTGATTATCGATGGGCCACCAGGAATTGGTTGTCCTGTGATAGCGGCGATGAGTGCTGTTGATTTGGTTTTGCTAGTAGCTGAACCATCTTTATCAGGGTATTCTGATTTAGAGAGAATTATTTTAACAGCTAAAAAGTTTCACCAAAGAATAGCAATTTGCATCAACAAAGCAGACATTAACTTGGCTTTGACAAAACAAATCAAGGATTTATCTAAGTTGTATGATTGTGCATTTGTTGGGAAAATTAGTTATCATGAAGATATTGTAAAAGCTGTAAATCAAGGAAAAAACACATTACCTAGCAGCAAAGCTTATCAAGAGATAAAAGCGATATTTGATCGAACGATAACAGTTTTAAAAAGCATTAATTAAAGATTATTAAATGTTATATGATATAATTCTATTATAAAGTATTTTAGAGGTGTCATTATGTTTTCTGCGATTATGTCGATGCAAAAAGAGAAGAAATATTTAATACAAGGGCTTGTTTTTGCATTCTTGTTTTTTGCCTTATACACAATAGTTGATTTTCTTAATATAGGCTATTCAGAGATGATATTGGAGTTTGGTTTGCTTTTGGTTATAGCTAACATTTTCTTGAACTTGATTATGGCTGGTATTTCAGCACTTCTATGGAATGTATCAAGTGCTTTGGTAAAATTAACAGGAAAAGAAGGTAAAGGCACTTTTATGTCTGGTTTTGCATTCATTTTTGGAATGCTGACTTGGGGTTGTACACCTTGCGTGATTGCATTCTTCGCAACGATTGGGATTACCTTTGCAGTAGTTGCTTTACCTTTAGCTGGCTTGCCCTATAAGTTTATAGCTTTGGCGTTGTTGATAGTTGGCTTCATCTGGCTTAGATATGAAGCTAATCACCCTAGATGTAAAATCAAGTTAGATAAAGATAAAGAAAAAGTAAGTTGAGTACTCATAAAAATTGAGTACTTTTTTTCTTAAATCATCAAAGAGATTGAAAGTTATTGTTTGCTAACATGATTGAAAAAGAAAGATAAAGATGGTATTATTAACTACAAGAAAAAACGAGGTATTTAATAAGATGAAACTACTTGAAGCCAAAGGATTGAATAAATCTTATCAACAGGGAAAAGTCACTAATAAAATACTTAAAAGTATCAATCTTTCTGTAAGTAAAGGTGATTTTTTAGGGATTGTCGGGCCTTCTGGTTCTGGTAAGACAACTTTACTATATTGTTTAGGATCGCTTGAAAAAATTGATAGTGGAGAAATATTTTATAATGGAGAAGATATTTCTAAATATGATGATGGATTAATAGCGGATTTTAGACAAAGTGAAGTTGGTTTTATTTTCCAATTCTATAATCTAATTCCGAATTTAACTGCTTATGAAAATGTTTTATTAGCAAAGATTATTCATAACAATGAAAATATTGAATCTGTTGATGAAGTATTGAGAGTTGTTGGTTTGGAAAATTATAAGAACTATTTTCCAAATGAGATGTCTGGAGGAATGCAACAAAGAGTTGCGATAGCAAGAGCTCTCGTGAATAAACCTAAAATTATTTTTGCTGATGAACCAACAGGAAACTTGGATACTTTAAAAGGTAAAGAGATTATGGATCTTTTAAAAGAATTATCTAATGACAATCAAGTTACAATAATTTTGGTTACTCATAATGATGACTATTTAAAGTATTGTAACAGAACATTGAAGTTGATAGATGGTGAACTAGTTGACCAATAAAAAGTTTAGTCTTTTACTAGCTAAAAGGAATATTCTTGCTAATAAGAAGAATAGTTTGGTGATAATTATTACTTTATCACTTGTTTTTGCGATTTCTTTTTTGATGATTGGTATTAAGGGCATTTATCGAGATCTCTTTACTGAAGAAGCTAAGAGTAAGTATCCAAATATTGATATAGTTATTAGTTATGACGAGTATTCTTTGACTAGGTTTATCAATAAACGTAATGTGCTTGACAGAGTTGAAGAAATCAATTATGCTTTAGCTTTTTTTAATCTGCAAGTTTTAACAGAAATTGATGATAAGTTTAGCTATAGTAAAATGATTTCTGGTATGAATCATGAGTTAGAGATTCTCTTAGATGAAGATATTGATATTTCAAATAATAAAGCGGTTATATCTGAGTATTATGCAAAAGTTCATGGTTTAAGCATTGGAGATAGTTTTTCGTTTTTCATCCTTGATAATGAGTTTGAATATGAAGTGGGGTTAGTTATTAGCGATAATAAAGTATTTGGAAAAGAAGGATTCTTTGTTAATAAAAACAGCATTTTGAGTCAAATATACTCTTTGGGTTTCTTGGAGAATTTTGGGAATGAGATATATATCAATACTTCGAGTATTGACTCGGTGTATGATTCGTTGAGAAATGATGATTTATTTAAGGATTATCGTATTCAAAAGGTAGTTGATAATGAGATTATCGAAGGTATTGTCAATGAGTATACTTCGATGATTGCAGTTGCGGGAATTATTGTAGTTTTTGCTTTAATTATTGTTTTGGACTCGTTATTGCCGATAATTCTTAATGATATTTATCTGGAGATTGGTGTAATGGATACACTAGGAGATAAGAAAAAAACAGGTAGATCAGCTTTATTATGGCAATGGATTATCTATATAGTTATTAGCTTTATGGTGGCTTTGATTATTTCACATATTGTAATTAGAATCGGGACAAATATATATGGAGTAGGGAAGATAATTTTGATAAATCCTTTGGTTTTATTGCTTTGTTTTGTTGGGGTCTCGATTTTAATACTTTTCAAGAATGCATACCTCTTAAGCAAGCATAAAAAAAAGGATTTGATATCCAAGATTAGAGATCATAGGTATATATTAGCAGGAGATAAAAGGTTTTTGATTATTCTTTTACTTATCTTGCAAAGTATTACAATGATATTTAAACCCTTTGCTTTGGAATATAACTCATTGATTATTGTTTTGTTATCTTTATTTATTAGTTTGGAGTTAGTTATTTTAATCTTGAAGATTATTTTAATAAGATTTAGATCAAAAAATAGTGTATTTGGATTATTTAATTCAAAGTATATGATTGAGAATAAATATCTTCATCAAAGTATTAGAGTGTTGTTTGTTTCGTTAATAGTAATAGTTATTATGTTAACGGTGAGATTGTTTATTGCACAAGAGATTGATAAAGTTAGAAAAGACAACAAGTTTGATATAATGATTGTCAATATCTATGATTATGAAGACTCATTGTTGGATGAATTAAATGAATATGATATAGAAGATATTGATAGAGCGTTGTTATACTCAAATGTCATTGGTTATTTTCCTGGTCAAAATAAAGAATTGATTAGAAATTTTGTTTCGATGGAATTATCAGAATTTAATAAGTATTTCGATTATATTTTAGATGACATTCCAGAGGTTTATAAAACAAATCATTTACCATATATAGTCTTACCAAAAGCATATTCAATTGTATATGGCCTAGACTTAGGTGATGTAATAAAGTTTGATTTAGCTCAAGATTTGAATCAGAGAGATTTTGTAATCGCAGGTTTTATCGATACAAATTTTGATCATATTATTTACTCTAATCTTTATGAGAAATCAGATGATTTGAATTTGAAATTTAATGCTGTTTTTATCAATTCAGCTAATCCGATAACAACTATTGATAGTCTAATTAAAGATTATTCTGCAAAAATGTATTATGTGATAGATGGGCAAGTAAAACTAGATAATCATCTTGAGTTAGCGGATAATGTTTTAGCTCTTTTTACAGTCATTATAGTTTTTGTAATGATTAGTTTCGTTTTTGTCTTAATCAACAATACGTTATTGAAGTTTAACAGTTTGAAAAATAGTTTAGCCAAGATTAAACTTCTTGGGGTAAAAAATAAGTCGATTCTTAAAAACACAATGATTGAGATGATTTTGGTTTTTGTAGTATTGATTATTGTTGGTTTATTGGAAATTATTATCCTCTCTAATCATATGAAATATTTGACACTATTTTTTGATTATTACAAAGACCTTTATGCTTCAGTTCATGCAGTGGTATTAGGATATATTATTGTTTTAGTCAGTTTGCTCATTAGTTTTGTATATTACTATAGATTACATAAAGATTTAAACATGGTTAATGAAATTAAAACATTTTGATTTAAAAGACAGAAGATATATTGTATAATTAGGATGTAAAATAAATTTTAACATTTAAATGTTAAATAGGGAGAGATAAAATGAAAAAAGTAGTGTTTATTGTTTTTATGATGATATTTGGGGTTGTTTTAATCGCCTGCAATTCCAACCCATCTGAAGTTGAAGTGAATTATGATGAACAGATAGATATTCCAACAAACCTAAGAATTGAAGGGAAAACACTTTCTTGGGATAATGTTGAAAAAGCTAAGGGATATTTTGTTTTTGCTAACGGGGAAGAAGTTGCAAAAGTTAGAACCAATAGTTATGATTTTGGCAAAATCTCTGGAGATAGAATTATCTTTACCGTTGTTACAATAGCTCCAAGAGGGATGCAAGATTCTACTAAGAGTGTTTCTTTAGCTTACATGGCGAATAGAGATAATGAGATAATCCAAATGAAGTCGGTAATCTCTGCAAAAAAATTGCCTTTAAGCGATGAATTTGCTCAAGAATTAGTTGATAAAGGAATGACTTCACAAGAGTTTGGGACAATGATCGATGATGTAATTGCTACTGTAGGTTTAACGTCAGATTTGGCAATGGAAAATATTTTTTCTATGGCTACTGAAGTGATGGATTCTGTGGTTAATCCAGAAGCATTAATTTCGGCTTCGGTTAAGTTTTTACTACCACAAAGTGTTGAGAGTTCAATAGCAGCTAACGATTTAATGATTGATTATTACGAGAATTTTATCAAGAATAATCCATATAACCACGACTACTATCAAGATCAAATAGATTCGCTTTCAAATGAAAATGAAATGTATACTAATCTGTTGAATATGTTAGATGAGAATATCGATCATGCAGTTAAGTCTTTTGCATTTGTGATAGATTATTTTATGACGATTCAAGAACTGTTAGCTGAAGATATTTTGGGTCTTTTGACTGACATGGGCGAACTTGATGGTTTATCTGATTTGAATGTCAATGAAATTCTTTTAGTAAAAGAAGAGATTGCCTCAGTCCTTAAAGAAACCATGCCAAAACAATCAGATTTAATCGTTGTTATTGAAACGTACCTTTCAATGATGAATATATTAGATGTTGAAGAGGTAAATATTGATTTATCAGGTGTTTCATCTGAAAAAACTGCTGGGTTATTATTGATGCAACTTGAAGCATTCATAAAATACTTAGAAACAATTGATTTAGAGTACTTCCAAAGACTTAAAACTTTAGGAAATCAAGATTTATCAGAATATATGATGATTGCAGAAACACAGATATTAGCAATCAAGTATTTCACTGAGTTTAAAGATAACAATCAAGACTTGTTAGATGCGATTAGTGAGGTTTATTCTGAAACTGAAAAAGAACAGATTTTTAGCAACAATATCGATATGTTTGATTCTTATTTAAGTAGTTTAGGTTATAGTGGCACAACTGATGTTGAAATTAGTTTTGAAGATTATCTAGAGTTAGAAGTGATTTTCAAAGACACATTCTCAGATTTCTTGGCTGCTTTTGTAGCAAGTGATGGCGAAGTGCTTAGAGCCCAGGCAAGAATTGCTGAAAATCAAAGTTCAAATTATTATTTCGATTATGATCCGATAGAAAATGAAGTAAATATCGCTAAGTTCATGAACGAGATAGTATTCTTGATGGATGCGACAGTTGGCGAGTGGACGAAGTCGGAATATGAAGATGTAATGAAATTTATGACGGATATCTATTATCTAAGTGTGATAAGCATGTTTGCAATACAAAATAGCGAAGATCCAAATCATTTTGGTGATGTAATTGATGATATTGATATTTTGATGAATGAGACATTGAACTCGCATTATAATCTATTAATCAATTTACTTGCTTATTTAAGTTCTGATGACTTATTAAATGATTTTGCGGATTATTATGGGGAAGTAGTAAGAGACTTAAGGCAAGAAAGACCAGGAATTAATTATCAAGATATAGCTATGTTATTGTTCTTTAGCGAGCATTATCTTAGTTTCATGAACAATACCAACAGAGCTTATGCAGACAATATTGTTGAACGTATGGCTTTCATGTTTGCAAAAGATTCTTTTGCAGATTTAGAAGCACCTGACAATTTTGAATCTCTTGTAAAAGAATTAATGGATTATCTAACCAATAATTTGGGTCAGTTCTCGAGTTATGATGGTTTGAATTTAACAAGTCAACAGATAGCAAATATCGAGGAGTTCTTTGAAGGAATAGAAGAAATATTTGAATGATAAAAAAGCAAGCAATTAAACCTGCTTGCTTTTTTTAAACTTCAATTCCTAAGAAATATTTAATTGCGATACCTATGCCAAATGAGAGAACAGCAACTCCTAAAGAAATTATTGCCATTTGGAAGAAACGTTTTTTGAAATTAAGATTCTTCGCTATCGAAATATATAGATTAAAAAAGAAAATAATGAATACCACGGAACTCAACATAATTGCTAATGAGATATAAGGGTTTTTAATCAGCAAGTAAGGCAGAATCAGTATAGCGACTGTAATGATATATGCGCTGCCTGTATAGAGGGCGGATTTAAGAGCGTTCTTGTCATTATCTGCTTTTGCTGATAAGTATTCACTTGCTGCCATTGATAAAGAAGCAGCTATACCGGTAATCAATCCACTCAAACTTATTAATGAAGTGTTTGCAAAAGCAAATGTCAAACCAGCTAGAGTTCCTGAAAGTTCTACTAAGGCATCATTTAAACCTAAAACCATTGAACCAACATAATTTAATCTCTCTTCATCTAAAAGATTTAAGAGTTTGTTTTCATGTTCTTCTTCCTCTAGGGTAATCTTGTTAATGATATCTTGATAATCATTTAGTTCAGAATAAACTTTTATCGCGTTTTCTTCACCGCGTTCCATAACTCTTAATGTAAAGGTATAACCAAATATGAAATTCAATATTGAGTAGATAAATATCTTCCATTTACTCGGTTTAATTGAGGTGTTAGTTACTTTTTCCCACATTTTATAGTGTTTTAATTCATCTTGTGCAATTGAGAGAAGAATATCTTTGTTATCTTGATTTTTCTCTTTTTTTGCAATCTTTTGGTAGATATAATACTCTGTTATTTCAGCTTTTTGAAAACTCTTTATTTTATCAAATACATCATTATTCTTGTTAGTCATATTTTCCTCCTTAACCTCTTATATTATATCAAATAATTACTATATCTATTATTCGTTTGATTAATTATTATCAATTTATATGAGTCTTATTGAGATAATGACTCTATTTATGATATAATTCTTACAAGGTCGTGATATTTTGAGCATAAAAGAGACACTATTAAGGATTCTCCTAAAGATTTATTATCGGATAAAATTCAATATTATTGTAGATTTTAATGATTTTAATCCAAAGAGGACGGATCCTTATTTTTTAATAGGAAATCATGCTTGTCTTCAGGATGGTTTATTTACATCTATTTTTTTAAAGAGATATCCATATCCAATAATAAACTCATTTGCCTTTACAAATAGAATGATGAAATTTTTGTTAACAAAGATGATTTACGCTATTCCAAAGCGAAAAGGGCAAAACGATATTTCAACAATTAGAGAGATGATGAGAGTTGTCAAGAATGGCAGAGGAATAATGTTGTTTCCAGAAGGAAACGCATCTTTATTTGGAGAACAAAGTGTAATTCCTTTCTCAACAGTGAAACTATTAAAGAAGTTTAAATTGGATATCGTAATCTGTTTGACAAACGGTGCTTATCTTACTATGCCTAGATGGGGTGATGTATCTACTAAAAGAGGGTTAATCAAGTTGAATTATTATAGACTGTTTAAAGGCGATGAACTTGATAACTATTCATTAGATGAGATATTCGAGAAACTAGTTGCTGCCTTGAAATTCAATGATTTTGATTGGAATAGAGAATTTAGATATAGTTATAAAGCTAAGAAAAGAGCGTTAGGATTAGAGAAATATATATATTACTGTCCAAAATGCAAAAAACATCAAACAATTAAAACTAAGAATAATGATATTTTTTGTGATAACTGCGGTTTGATTGCTTCTTTTAATCATTATAGTTTATTAACGGGATTAGAGTTTGACAATCTAGTTGCTTGGGATAAACTTCAAAAATCTCAATTGCCTTTGATATTGAAGGAAGTAATCTATACTTTTGGTTCGATGTTTAAAGTCGATATGACAGAACTAGAATCTCAAGAAATGGGTTATGCTGATATTGAACTTGTTAATAAGCAACTTTTTGTTCAAAATAGAATGAAAGAGTTTTTGTTTGAATTAGATAAGATTATCGGATTGACTTTGACAAGAAAAAATGAAGTATCATTTGATTATGGAAAGGATACATATCTTTTCAAATTGAATGATCCATTGCTAATATACGACGCTATTAAATATCTAAAGGGGGAAAAATAGTATGGGAAATTGGGATATCATTATTTATTTTTTGCTTATAGGAGTGTTGCTTTTTGTTGGAAAATTACTTAAAAAATATGTTCCATTCTTGAATCGAATAGTTTTACCAACAGCACTGCTTGGTGGTGTTGTTGGTTTGTTGTTTTCAAGTGTGTTTATTCCGGGGTCATATCAGATTGATGTTGAAGTAATGACCGCAATAGTCTATCACGCCTTGGCTCTTGGTTTTATCACTTTGACTTTAAAACAGAATAAAACTGAAAGCAAGAAAAAAGTATGGTCAACAGGGATGGTAATTACGTCTACTTATGCATTGCAGGGTTTTATTGGTATTTTATTAGTTTTGTTATTCTTCAATGATAAATTTGTTGGTGCGGGCATGCTTTTACCGCTTGGATTTGGACAAGGCCCTGGATTAGCGACAAGTTTTGGTGGAATGTGGAGTGATATGCTTAATGGCCATGGTGTAGCTTTAGGAGCATCTTATGCATTTCTCGGTTTTGTTTTTGGAGGAACTATTGGTGTTTTAGCTATCAATGTGTTATCGAGAAGAAGAGGTATTGAAAAAACTAAGAGATACTGGGATGATTCAATTGAAAAGACTACGATTGAAATAGATACGGTTAAGGAAATCTCTGTTTTGGACGGTTTAACTGTTCAGGTAGTTATAGTCTGTGTGATTTATATGCTTGTTTGGCTTACCTTATTATTGTTTGAAGGGATTTTGTTGCCACTTGGTTCGATTGGTCAAACTATCTTCAATCTGATGTCAGGATTTAATTTTATCATCGGTATTGGGTATGCTTTGTTATATAAGATTATTCTTAAGAAATTATCTGTCAAAGGTGTTAATATTAAATTCATGACAAACGATTATATCTTGTCTAATATTAGTTCTATGTGTTTTAATTTTATGATTGCTGGTGCTGTTTTGACGATTACAATTGACTTTATATCGGAATTTGGTTTCTTGTTGATTTTGATTTCGATGATTGGGGGATTTGCAACTTTATTCTATGTTCGCTATATTACAAAACGTGTCTATCCGAACTATCAGGATGAGTATTTTGTTGGTTTGTTTGGAATGTTAGCTGGAGTTGCTTCGACTGGTATTGCATTATTAAAAGGGTTAGATAGAAATCTTGAGAGTCCAGTCGCAGAAGAAATGGTTTTAGGTTCTGGAACGGCAATAACAATGGCTTTGCCATTATTTGGATTTTTGATGTTGCCATCACTTGGATATGGAGAGTCTTATGAAGGTTTATTTGAATTAATAGCTTTATTTGGGTGTTTGGTTTACTGTGTTACAATGTTTGTTATTTTGATGTATCGGAGCAAAAAAACTAAGAATTAATGTTTTTTAGTGTATTGTCTTTAAATAGTATTGTATTTGTGATAACATTAGTTTGATAGATTAAGGAGGGAAGGCATGAATATTTATTTTTGTAAGCAATGTAAAAGGATATGCTATACATATCCAGTTGATTCAACTTTAGTATGTTGCAATGAAGAGATGGTTTTACTTAAACCAAAAGTCTCTGAAGAAGGAAATGAGAAACACCTTCCGGTTGTTACAGATATTGATAATGGCATGATAAATGTAAAGGTAGGTTCAGTTACTCATCCGATGCTTGAAAAGCATTTTATCCAATGGATATTTATTGAAAACGGCGATAGATATTACATTAAGACTTTTAATCCGAATGAAGAACCTTCTGCAGATTTCAAAGTAGACTTCGAAGAAACTATTAAAGTTTACGAGTATTGCAACATACATGGTTTATGGATGACTGAGTATAACAAGTAATCTAGGAAAAGCCGATTATAGTTGGCTTTTTCTTTTCATAAAAATTTTACTGGAGTGTGGTTAAAATGTCGTTTATTGAGTTGATTAAGTATTTATTTTTAGGGATTGTTCAAGGAATTACTGAAGTTTTGCCAATCTCATCAAGTGGTCATGTAGAGCTTTTTAAAGCTTTATTGGGTATTGAGATGGATGAAAACTTGATTTTTTTAATACTTTTGAATACAGGCTCTTTATTAGCCTTTATTATCATCTATTTTAAGAAATTGCTTGAATTGGGCTCTTCATTTTTAGTTTATATTTTCAAGCCTTCATTGAGAGAAAAGAATTATCAAAATTACATATTTTTCTCAAAAATTTTAGTTGCCAGTATTCCTGCTGGAATATTTGGTTTATTGATGAGTGATTTGATTGATAGCGCAATGGCTACATATGATATATTATTAGCTGGAGTAGGTTTGTTAGTCACGGGAACAGTGATCTATTTTGTTAGTAAGGTCCATTTGAAAAGAGGGAGTACTTATCTCAATTGGTATGATGTATTATTTATTGGTTTGGCTCAAGCTGTAGCTATTTTCCCGGGGATATCAAGGTCAGGGATGACGACTTCAACGGCTTTAAAAAGAGGTTTAGGAATTGATACTGCTTTAAATTTTTCTTTCTTGATGTATATTCCGATTTCGCTTGCTTCATTGTTGTTTATGATAACAGACGTAGGAAGTTCAGATTTTTCAGCTTTATCTGTTGAGATTTTAATTTATTATCTATTCGCTTTTGTAGGAGCAGTGTTTGCTACAATGATTGCTTATAAACTAATATTCAATATTTTTAGGAGTGGAAGAATTAGATATTTTAGCTATTACTGTTTTGCAGTAGGTTTGCTTGCAGTTGTTCTTTATCTTATTTAAGTCCTTGAAAGGGTGAAAAATGGAGATTTTATTAGAGTTGTTTAAATATATACTGCTTGGATTCATCCAAGGAGTAACAGAAGTATTACCGATATCTTCAAGTGGACATGTTGCTTTTGTGAAACAGTTTCTTAGTTTAGATGTCGATACTAATGTCTTGTTCTTGATAATACTGAACTTAGGTTCGATGGTTGCAGTTGTTTATTTCTTAAGAAAAGATGTTAAAGAATTGATTGTTGATAGTTATAGATATGTGTTTAAGAAAGTAAGAACAAAAGAAGTCAATAAGAATTATCAATACATTAAAGATATAATTGTTGCAATTATTCCCATAGCTTTTTTTGGTTTCTTGCTTAGTGGAGCGGTATCTTCTTTATATGATAACTATACTTTCATAGCTGTGGGTATAGGTGCATTGGCGACAGGAACAATTCTTTATTTTGTTAGAAACTCTACTAATGCAAACGTTAACTTAAATTTGACTTATAAAGACTCGGTTTTCATAGGTATTGTTCAAACATTTGCGCTTTTTCCGGGATTGAGCAGACTGGGCATTACAACTGCTGCTGGATTGAAGAGAAAGATATCAATGGACTCAATTCTTAAGTTTACTTTTCTAATGTATATACCGATTTCTATTGGTTCAATTATTCAGCAATGTTTTAGTAGTGAGAACGGAGCATTGTTTTCTAATTTAGGGGTTGAAAGTGCGATAGAGTATTTGTACTATCTGATTGGATTTGGAGTAAGTTTGGTAACGACATATTTCGCTTTAAGATTAGTTTTTATCTGGTTTAGAAGAGGAAAATTAGGTTTCTTCTATGTATATAATTTTGTCTTTGGTTTTATCGCCTTACTTATTGGTTTGGCGACATTTAGATAGAGTTTAATTGTTGTTTTATTTTGGTATTTGTTATATAATAATTTAGAGAATAACAGGCGAGGAGTTAATTATGAACGAATATATTGATCAACAAAGAATTGAGGAAGAACAGGGCATTAGTCTCCAAGATTTATTTAGAATTGTATGGGAGAACATTGCTCTGATTTTAATCATTACCATGTGGATAACTATTATTGGTGTAGTATATACTTTTGTTGTGGTGACACCAAAGTATACTGCAGAAACATCTTTAATTGTTCAAGTAGATGTGGAAGCTACAGGAACAAACGAACAATCTGCGATTGTCATCGCAAATAACTTGATTGGTACTTATAAGGAGTTTATTGTCTCTAATAAGGTTTTAGAAAGTGTGAAAGCGGATATTCCAGATTTAGAATCAAGTGTTAATTCGATTAAGAATTCGATTTCCGTTTCAACGATAACGCAAGTATTGATTATTCATATCAGAGTTGAACATGAGTCACCTCTTATGGCACAATCTATAGCAAACACCTTAGTTGCAAACTCTATTGAAATTGCTAATGATGACAGCGAACCTTATGTTTTATTGCAAAATAAACTTAAAGTTCTTGATGAAGCAAAACTTCCTATTGTTGCAAGTTCACCTAACAAGATGCTCAATGTAGCAATCAGTGTGATTCTAGGAGGCATTGTTGCTTTAGGTGTTGTATTCCTTAAAGAGTTTTTTAATAACAAGTATAAAAGCATTGATGAGTTGGAAAGACATCTCAATCTTAAGGTTATTGCTGCCGTTCCAGGAACGATGAAGGAAAGGAAGTTGGTGGACTAGATGGAATATTTTGAATATAAGAATGTTGTTATCGAAACTCCTAACGCTCCGGAGTCCGAGGCATATAGAAAACTAGAACTCAATATTAGAATGTCTGGTTTGGATAATCCTTATCGAGTAATGCAAATCACCTCGCCAACACCACAGGATGGAAAGACTACTACAGCAATCAATCTTGCTAGCGTTTATGCAGAAAGAGGAAAGAAAGTTATCATTCTCGATTTCGACTTGAGAAGACCTAAGATTCACAGGGCTTTTCATCAAGCGAATGATATCGGTTTCTATGATTTCATAGTCAATGATAAACCGATAGAAGAATTGATTATTCACGATGAATCAAATGTTGATTTACTTTTATCTGGAAACAGACTTTCAACTCCGCATATTATATTGCAATCAAAAAAAGTCAGTGATTTGGTTGAGTATCTAAGAGAAAGATATGATTATATAATCATCGATTCTCCTCCAGTATTAACAGTTACAGATGCTTTGCTTATTAGCAATTTCGTTGATGGAGTAGTTTATGTTGTTGCTTATAATCAAACAAAGAAAGAACAATCGAAAGCTGCGCTTGAGCAATTGAAAGAAAACAAAGCTAATGTTATTGGGGCTGTTTTGGCTAATATGGATGTCAGAAAGACTAGATCACATTATAATTATTACTACTATTCTCAAGAAAACTAAACGGTGATTCACATGATTGATATCCATACGCATATTTTGCCTGGAGTTGATGATGGAGCAACCAATTTTTTACAAGCAAAAGAGATGGTGAAAGCTTCAGCTTTGATGGGAGTGACAGATTTGTTTTTAACTCCACATTATATGAAGAATTTGAATTATCTTAGTCATTATGAAGAGAATTTGGTAATTTTTGATAGACTAAAAACTGAAATAAAGGAAGAGAATCTTAATATTAATCTCTATCTAGGTAATGAGATTTATTATGATAAAACTATTTTTAATAATCTTGAGAATAACAGATGTGTACCGCTATATGGAAATTATGTTTTAATTGAATTTGATGTTGAAGAGAGTGATTGGCTGATTTCAGAGGCTATCTTCAACTTCAAAGCAAAGGGCTACATTCCGATAATTGCTCATCCAGAGAGATACATTAATGTTAAGGAGATAGAAGATTATCGGATAATGAGAAAAATGGGAGCAAAGATTCAAGTAAATGCAGATGGCTTTACTAAGGAATCAAATAAAGCAACAAACAAGTTTCTTTTTAAGTTGATTAAAGAAGGTTTAATTGACTTTATTGCTTCTGATGTCCATACGTTTAGAGAGAATAGATTGTTGGATGCTTACAATGTGTTGGTTAAAAAATTTTCTAAAGAAAAAATTGATTCAATTTTTAATAACAGGGAGCTTTTTAATTAGCACTTCACAATTTCAACATAATAGTTCGTTATAATAATACTAATTCAATATACTTTACTCCCCTTAGTGGGTATATTGAATTTTATTTTTGATTAGGATGTGATGTTTTTATGAAGAACACTTATATTTTAGTTGTTGATGATGAGTTTAGAATCAGGAAATTGGTTGCTGAATTTTTGACAAGAGAAGGATATAAAGTATTCGAAGCCGCAGACGGTGAAGAAGCTTTAGAAATGCTTTTTGAATCAGGAAAAAAAATCGATTTAGTTATATTAGATGTTATGATGCCAAAATATGACGGTTGGTTTGTTTTAGAGAGAATCAGGGAGTTTATGACAATTCCCGTCGTTATGCTTACTGCTAGAAGCGATGAATATGATCAACTAAAGGGGTTTAAACTGGGAGCGGATGATTATGTTACCAAACCGTTTTCTCCTAGTGTTTTGGTTGCTAGAGTAAGTAAACTTATCTTAAAGTCGAGTTCAGATTTGAGCGAGATTAATTTCGGTGAGATAAAAATCAATCTTTCTGCAAGAAAGGTTTATGTTGAGGGAGAACTGATTAATCTTACTCCTAAGGAGTTTGAATTATTAAGATATTTTATCGATAACAAAGGAATTGCTTTGTCTAGGGACAAAATACTTAATGCTGTATGGAATTATGATTATTTCGGTGATTTAAGGACTGTTGATACTCACATTAAACAACTGAGAGCAAAACTTGGGAAATTTTCTTACTATATCTCAACCGTTAGGAGTGTAGGGTATCGCTTGGATTTAGAGAATGAAATCAACAATTAGATCAAAATTATTCTTACTTACTTATGGTATTATTCTAGGATTTATCGTTGCTTTGATAATTCTGAATAATACCTTTTTGAAAAATTACTATATCCATAACCGACAAAGTTCCTTGATTGATTCTTTTCAAGAGATTAAAGCACTAGATGTAAATGATTCTAGTTTGCCAAATGAAATGCTTGATTTAGAAAGCAGATATAATCTTAATGTTCATATTTTGCTTCAAACTACTGAAGTTCCTAATAACATTGAAGTAGGAGATTTTTTTACTATACCAAACTTATATAACCGGATATATGGATCACAATATGCCATTCCACCGCAAATACTTAATAAGATGATTGTGGAGTATAACTTAAGCATTATGAATCAAAGAGAGTTGGCGTTTGGAAGCAAGGTAAAAATTGATAACAACTTTACCGCTTACCTGATTGATGTTAATTCTGAGATTTATAGTCCTAGCGATAACTATCAGATGCTTGGTCTATTAGCCGCTACACAAACTGATACTGGAAAAAACCTATTTTATTTATCAACAATAACATTTAGTTCAATCGAGGATAGTATTAGAATCTTCAACTCATTTACAATTCTAATCGGTTTTATTTTTATGATTCTATCTGGTTTGATTATGTACTTTCTAAGTTATCAATTTACTAACCCTATCCTAGAGATTAATCTTGTGGCTGATGAGATATCGAAACTTAATTTTTCCAAGAAGATTGATGTAAAACTAGATGATGAAATTGGAGACTTGGGTTATAGCATCAACAAAATGAGTTACCAGTTGGAAAAGGCGATAAGCGAGTTGCAGCTTACTAACAAAAAACTAGCAAAAGAAATATTGCATAAGAATAAAGTAGACCAGTTAAGAAAAGAGTTCATAGCTAATGCTTCTCATGAATTAAAGACTCCATTGACTTTGATTATGGGATATGCAGAAGCTTTAAAGTTGATTGATTTACAAGAAGAGTCAAGAAATGAGTATGTTGAGATAATTCTAGATGAAACACATAAAATGAATGTATTAGTCAAAGATTTATTGAATCTATCACAAATTGAAAGTGGAACTAAGCAGTTCAAGTTTAAAAGATTCTCGATTAAGAGGTTGATTGAAGACACGGTAAAACTTTTTGGTTTGATGTTGAAAGAAAAGCAGATAAGTCTTGATATTAATATCTTTGATAAAGTGATAAACTCAGATTATGAAGAGTTGGAATCTGTGTTAAGTAATTACATTTCTAATGCAATCAACCACATTGATGGTAAGAGATTGATAAAGATCTATACTGAGGAAATCAATGATACTACAGTAAGGGTAAACGTTGAAAATTCAGGAAATAACATCCCTGAAACAGAAATAAACAATATATGGGAATCATTCTATAAAGTTGATAAAGCTAGAACAAGATCATATGGAGGTCAGGGACTGGGATTGTCGATTGTCAAGACAATTCTCGAAACTTTAGGCTATGATTTTGGGGTAAGAAATGTGGATGGCGGAGTGCTTTTCTATTTTGATATTGAAGATATTGAGTCAAACTAATATATATTAAGCCTTGAAAAATCAAGGTTTTTTTTATGTTTTTAAAAACTTATTTGTAGTTTTGTTGATAAAATTTTTTTGTTATGATAGAATAGTATATTGTCAAATAGAGGGGTAAGATATGAGAACGGATGTTAAGAAAACAATTAATAAAATAATCAACAAACACCGCATTGGATTTATGGTTATTGATGTCCTTGGTATAACATTAACCTATTGTTTTGCGATATTCGTACTTAAGTTCACTCAAGTATCAGGATTTGATTATAGAAATGCCCTTTTGATGTTACCTTTGGTTATTATTTTGAAGCTTATTTTCTATTATGTTTTTAAATTATATCATTTAATTCTTGTTAATGTTGGGCTTGATGAGGTAGTAAGAATTTCGGTTGTTGTTATCTTGACAAATATTGTCATCGGATTTATTACTTTAGTAGTTCCAACTCTTGATTTTATTCCAGAAATGTATTTGGTGTTTACGACCTTGTGTGAAGTATTCCTGGCGGTTGCACCGAGAATTATCAAAAGATTGTTTAGAATGTTTTTCCCTAAAAAGTATTTTGTTAATGGCAAAAGAACATTAATAATTGGTGCTGGTGCAGGAGGGAAGATAGTTTTAAATGAATTAAGAAACAACGCAATCTTATTTAACGATGTTGTAGGCTTTGTCGATGATGATGATGCAAAGATTGGTAACATTTTATCAGGATATCCGATATTTGGGCCGATATCAGAAATAAATGATATCATTGACACATTGGATATTAAAGAAGTTGTGATTGCCATAGCAAATATCGAGCCTGAGAGATTTCAAGAGATTATCAACCTCATTGTTCAAAAACCAGTTAAAATAAAAAGAATACCTCAATTAAAGGAATATACAAATGAACCACCAAAAAAACTTTTAGATGTTAATGTCGAAGACTTATTGTCACGAGAGAAGGTTGAATTAGATACAACTGGTATTGGTGAATTCATTAAGGGCAAAAAAGTAATGGTTACTGGGGCTGGTGGTTCTATTGGTTCTGAGTTAGTAAGGCAGATTATCAATTATAAACCACAATCAATCTTGTTGGTTGATATATATGAAAACGGAGTTTATGATTTAATTACTGAACTTAGCTTCAATGGTATGAAGAATAATTTGAAGAAGTTGGACATGAAAGTTCAAATCGGTTCAGTTTACAATTATTTGAGAATGAAGGACATAATGAAAAACTATCTTCCTGATTATGTTTTTCATGCCGCAGCTTATAAACATGTGCCATTGATGGAAGCTTCTGCTGTAGAAGCGATACGAACTAATATTTTAGGTACATATAATATTTGTAAACTTTCCGCAAAATACGAGGTAAAGAAATTTGTTTTGGTTTCATCAGATAAGGCTGTAAGGCCAACTAATGTGATGGGGGCTACGAAGAGATATGCGGAAATGCTGATTCAATGCTTTGACAAAGCTTCTGAAAAAACCAATTACTCAGCTGTAAGGTTTGGAAATGTTTTGGGGTCTAATGGTTCTGTTGTTCCTTTGTTTAAGAAACAGATTGCTAATGGCGGTCCAGTTACAGTAACGGATAAGAATATTACTAGATTCTTTATGACAATTCCTGAAGCAGTAGGATTGATTTTGCAATCTGCAGTATTTGCTAAAGGTGGAGAAATATTTATTCTTGATATGGGTGAACCAACTAAAATACTTGATTTGGCTGAAAAGATGATTATGCTTTCTGGACTCAAACCTTATATTGACATCCAGATTCAGTATACAGGACTAAGACCAGGTGAGAAGCTTTTTGAAGAATTATTAGTTGATATGGAACACCATATCAAGACTGCAAATAAGAAAATATTTATTGAGAAACTCGAAAATGGGAAAGATATCGAAGAGGAAACTAAAGAGATATTATCGCATTTTGAGTCGCTAGATAACTTAGCTGTAAAGCATTTGCTCAAAAAGTTCGTTAATACATATACGGTTGATGAAAAACAGTAAACAAGACATTTAATGGTCTTGTTTTTTTGATATCTATTAATTTTCGTTTGTTTTTGTTATAATGAATATAGGAGATTTAATCGATGAATCTAAATATAGGAGATAGAATAAAATTAGATATTAGAAAACAAGGGATCAATGGTGAAGGAGTTGGTTATTATAACCGCGTCGCCGTTTTTGTTCCTGGATCTATTTTGAAGGAAACAGTTAATGTCGAAATAGTAAAGACTTTTAGTAATTATGCAATTGGTAGTATAATTGAAATAGATCGGTTTTCTAAAAAGAGAGTTACTCCTAAATGTAAGTTTTTTGATGATTGTGATGGTTGCCAATTACAACATATCGATTATCTAGAGCAATTGAAGATAAAGCAATCAATCATTAAACAAGCTTTACGAAGGTATACTAGTATCAATATAGAGAAACTAGAGATTAACAAAACATTGGAAATGGAAGAAGCATATTGCTATCGCAATAGATCTGAAATGGTTTTTAGAAACACTAATTTTGGTTTGGCTTTAGGCTATTTTAAAGTGCAATCAAGTCAATTTGTTTTTGTTGATGAATGTGTTGTTAATATGAAAGAAGTAGATTTGATTAATCAACATTGTTTAAAACTGATGAGAAAATATAAGCAAAAAGCTTTTGATAATCGCAATCAAGAAGGAATACTTCTAAGATTATTAGTTAATTTGTCTTTAAGTACAAAAAGCGCTAGTGTTGTTTTTGTAGTGAGAAGGTATCATTCGGTTTTGAAAGAGCTAGCAAATGAACTTCTGAGTGATTTAGCAGATGTGAAATCAATCAGTTACTCAATAGATGATTCTTCTAGCAACAATCCCATGAGAAATCAAATGATGCTATTAGCTGGAACGGATAAGATTGAAGTGTTATCAGAGAGATTTAAACTTAAGATTTCACCAGCAGTTTTTGATCAAGCAAATTTAAAACAAGTGGATAATATAGAGAAAACTATTGAGAAAATAGCAAATATAAGCGATAAATCAGTAGTCTTTGACTTTTATTGTAATGCAGGAAGATACTCTTTACTATTAGCTAAATCGGTGAATTTAGTTTACGCAGTTGATTATTCAATGGAGGCAATAAAAGATGCTTCAATTAATGCAAAACTAAACGGACTTGAAAACATTAAATTTATTGCTAAACATGTTGAAACGGCTTTACAAGCTTTGATAGAAAGATCAATCTATGCAGATTTGTTGATTCTAGACCCGCCTAGATCAGGTATTTCTGATCAATTGATTGCTCTTATTTTAGAAGCTAAACCAAAACAGATTATCTATGTATCAAGCAATCCATCAACTCTAGCTAAGAATATAGCTTTATTAAATGAGTTGTACAAAGTAAAAAAGATTATTCCTATTGATTTTTTGCCTCAAAATATTCAAGTAGACAGTATTACCCAATTAGAACTTAAATGAAAAGAGGAGTTTATAATGTTAACAGATTTAGAAATTGCTCAGAAAGCAAAGATGTCAAAAATTGAAGAAATAGCAAGTAAGATTTCTTTGAAACCAGATGATTTAGAATTATATGGAAAGTATAAAGCTAAAATCAGTTTTGAAGCAATCAATCGTTTAGCGAGCAACAAAAGAGGAAAGATAGTTTTGGTTACTGCTATTAATCCGACCAAGGCTGGGGAAGGAAAATCAACAACAACAATTGGTTTGGGAGATTCTTTAGCTAGACTAGGTAATAAAACGATTATTGCATTAAGAGAGCCTTCTTTAGGCCCTGTTATGGGAGTTAAGGGAGGAGCGGCTGGAGGAGGATATGCACAGGTTGTGCCAATGGAAGATATCAATCTTCATTTCACCGGGGATATTCACGCTATAACCGCTGCAAATAATCTTATTAGCGCTGTAATCGATAATCATTTATTTCATGGCAATGATTTAAAGATTAATCCAGATAAGGTTATTTGGAAAAGAGCTTTAGATATGAATGACCGATCTCTAAGAAAAGTTCAAGTCGGACTCTCAATGAAAAAAGAAACACCTAGGTTTGATGCTTTTGATATTACTGTTGCATCAGAGGTTATGGCAGTTTTATGTCTTTCAAAGAATCTTGATGATTTAAAGACGAGAATTTCTAAAATGGTTGTAGCTTATGATGAGTCTGATTCCCCAGTGACTGTAGGAGATTTATTAGTTGCTGGAGCAGTGACTATGTTATTGAAAGATGCAATAAAACCTAATATCGTTCAAACATTAGAAGGAACACCAGCACTTATCCACGGAGGACCTTTTGCAAATATAGCTCATGGATGCAATTCAATCATTGCGACTGATTTTGCCTCAAGAGCAGCGGATTTTGTTGTTACTGAAGCTGGCTTTGGGGCGGATTTAGGGATGGAGAAATTCTTAGATATTAAAATGAGAACAATGGATACAATGCCAAGCGCTATAGTTTTAGTTGTATCGATTCGAGCTTTAAAACTACATGGTGGTGTAAGTGAAGCTCTGATGAATGAAGAGAATGTTGAAGCTGTAAAAGCAGGATTAGCAAATTTAGAGAAACACATTGATAGTATAAATCAATTTGATGTACCTTATGTAATAGCTTTAAATAGATTTTATTTAGATTCAAAAGCAGAGATTGATGCTATTATGGATTTTGCCAAAGCTAATAATCATCCGATATCATTATCTGAAGTGTTTACTAAAGGTAGCGAAGGTGGACTTGATTTAGCTAGAAAAGTCCAAGAATTAGCAAAAGAACAAACAAAAAATCAACCTCTTTATCAACTTGATATGACAATTGAAGATAAGGTTGAAGCTATTGCTAAAAAAATATATGGAGCGAAAGAAGTAGAGTTCAGCGATTATGCTAAGCAACAGATAGAGATGTTTAAGCGATTCGGTTGGGATAAGTTAGCAATCTGTATGGCTAAAACACCATTATCACTTACAGATAATCCCGCTTTAAAGGGCAGACCAGAGAATTTTACGATTACTGTAAGAGAGTTTAAACCATCACTAGGGGCAGGATTTATTGTTGCTTTAACAGGTAATGTAATGACAATGCCTGGTTTACCAAAAAAAGGTGCTTTTGAAAACATGGATGTCATTGATGAATTAATAATAGGATTATTTTAAGGTGGATTATGAAAAAAGTTCGAAGTATTCAAGATAAGATAAAAAACATCGGTTTACAAATCGCTGATAGAGCTAAAACAACTTATAAATCAGCAAGAAACTCAGTTGAAAGAAATCTTCTCAAAGATAGTTTAAGAAGAAGATTCAACTTAGAGAATCCTTATAAGTTTGTCATTATGGAAAATATGGATAAAGCAAAATTGATTGACGAACTATTACCAAAGCATGCTAAAAGATATATTGAAGATGATATCTTTGTCTTTTATGGAGAAAGAAAAGACAATGATATTAAATTGGGTTACATTATTAAAGACTTAAGCGACCAAACTTTATATAAAGTTAAGGAAATTGTCGACGTAGTGATTAGAGTAACTTTGGACGATTTAGATTATGATGTCGATTGCATTGCTGTATACGGAGAAATGTTATGACAAAAAAAGAAGAGTTCATTGAGTTGTTCAATAGATATATAAAGCGCGATGGTGCAAGTGATCTATTGGCATTTCTGTTGTCTTCTAAGAGTGATTTCTTTGATGCCCCTTGTTCTACAAGATTCCATCTTGCCAAAGAAGGTGGACTAGTTGAACACTCTATTAACGTTTATGAATGTTTAAAGGATTATCTCAACCGACCAAGAGTTAAAGATACCTATAAACTCGAATATTCTGATGAGACGATTGCTTTAGTCGCTTTGTTGCATGACTTATGTAAGATTAATGTATATAAGAAGGGTTATCGCAATGTTAAGGATAAAACGGGAAAATGGGTTCAAGTACCTAGTTATGATTTTGAAGATGATTTACCTTATGGGCATGGGGAAAAGTCTGTTTACATTATTACCGGATTTATGAAGCTTTTAAGAGATGAAGCCTTTGCGATAAGATATCATATGGGTTTTTCAGATACAGAAAACATTAGAAATGTTGGCAGTGCTTTTGAGAAATTCCCTTTGGCTTTTGCATTATCAACAGCAGATATGGAAGCAACCTTTTTACTTGAAAAAGAAAATTAAGAACCTGTAAAAGGGTTCTTTTAAAGTGCATGGAGTATATTTAATATGAAGACTTTGTATAAGGTAACCGAAGGACCGATTCTTGGAAAATTATTGATGTTAGCATTTCCTATTCTATTGACAGCCCTATCACAGATTGCTTATAATCTAACCGATATGTTTTGGATTGGTAGAGTTGATAAAATTGGAATGGTAGAAACAAGTGCAGTTGCCGCGGTAGGAACAGCATCATATTTGACGTGGTTTGCTTTTGGGTTTATATTGATTGCTAAGATAGGAACAAGCGTAAAAGTATCTCATGCTGTGGGAGAAAATGAAATTGATAAAGTCAATGTATTTGCAACAAACGGCTTGATGCTTCAAGTCTTTTTTGGGGTTGTTTTCTCAATTCTTGTATTGCTTTTTAAAGAGCAATTTCTGGGAATATTCAATATCCAATCTGCTCAAATCGTTGAATATGCTTTGATGTATATCCCAATTATTGGCGGTTTTATCTTTATTCAGTTCATCAATAATGGTTTTATCGCTATTAATGAAGGTTTGGGTCAAACAAGAATCAATTTAAAGATATTGGCAATTGGTTTTGTTTTTAATATGATAATGGATCCGATTTTAATTCTTGGTTTTAAATTAGGAATTCAAGGAGCAGCTATTGCAACAGTAACAGCGCAATTTTTTACGTTAACGATATTTTATTTTGTTTATAAAAAGCATAATCCGAAACTTAAGATTTTCCATTTCAGCAACTTTAATTTATCAGCTATCAAGAAGATTCTGTTAGTTGGCTTGCCTGCTGGTGTTCAATCTATTTTCTTTACGGCTATATCAATATATATCGCAAGAGAAATATATCTTTATGGCGGAAATGTTGTTGCTGCTCAAAGAGTAGGTGTTCAGGTTGAGCAGCTTACTTGGATGATATCAGGAGGATTTCAAACAGCGATTACTATTTTTGTAGGGCAGAATTTTGGAGCTAAGCAGTATGCTAGGATTAAAAGAGGTGTTTGGTCAATTTCTTTGGTTTTGATTCCTTATGCTTTGATTATTACAGCGATCTTGGTTATAATTCCTGAGTCATTGATGAGGATATTTATCGATGACCCTATTACTGTAAATTATGGAATAAACTATCTTAAAATTATCTCTATCAGTCAGGTTTTTATGATCATTGAAGGGATTGGTACTGGTTTTTTCAATGGAATTGCTAAATCATTCATACCTTCGATTACATCGATTATCGGAAATTCATTAAGAGTGCCTTTGGTTATTATTTTAACAAAGACATTAGCAGAAGAGGGTATATGGTGGTCATTAAATATCTCTTCAATAGTTAAAGCATTGGTAATACTTTTGGTTTTTATATTTTTGGTCAATAAAATTGAAGAGTTAAAAAGTCATCGCTTAGTTTTGAGAAAGAAAAGAGGAAGTTATGTTTAAGAAGTTTGTCAGTTATTACAAAAATCATAAGAAAATCTTCTTTTTAGATATGCTGTGTGCATTATTGATGTCGATGATTGATTTGTTGTACCCAATTGCTTTACGAGTTATACTAAATGATTATATTCCCGATGAAAGAGTTAATATGGTTTTGTATATAGGAATGGGTCTTTTCTTTATTTATTTGATCAGAGCGAGATTGAATTATTTTGTCATGTATAATGGTCATATGATGGGTGTTTTTATCGAAAGAGATATGCGAAGGGATCTTTTTAAGAAGTATGAAGAGATGGATTATGAGTTTTATGATGATTATCAAACAGGGGTATTGATGAGTTATATTACGAATCATCTTCATGATATATCAGAGATGAGTCACCATGTGCCAGAAGATCTATTTATATCAGGGATTATGTTTATTGGTTCTTTTATTTATTTGTCTTTTATCAACATATATTTAACGATTATAATTTTTTCTTTAGTAGTCGTTATTGTCATCTTTTCTTGGTGGCGTAGAAAGAAGATGTTAGATGCCCAAAGAATTGTTAGGAAGACTCATGGAGAACTCAATAGTAAGATTGAAAATTCAATCTCGGGAATCCGCCTGACAAAGGCATATAATAATGAAGAATTTGAATTGGATCGCTTTGAAGACATCAATGATACATATGCCAATTCTTCGCGATTAGCATATAAGGAGATGGGAATTTTCCATGTTGGAAATCAATTCTTCTTGAATATGCTTAACTTGATGTTATTGGTAGTTGGTGGAGTTTTTGTTTTTTGGAAGTTGATTGATTACGTAGATCTTTTCACTTACTATCTCTATATCAGTTTTCTTACTAGACCAATAAATAGACTTATATCAATGATGGAACAAATTCAAAGAGGATCCTCTGGTTTTGAAAAGTTCTATCAGATATTGCAAATAGAACCAAAAATAAAATCATCAGATGAAGCAACAAAGCTGATTGAACCTCAAGGGAAAATCGAGTTTAGAAACGTAAATTTTAACTATGGAAAAGATAAAAACCAAGTTTTGAAAAACTTCAGTTTAATTGTTAGACCAGGAGAAAAAATTGGTCTTATCGGTGAAACCGGTGTGGGTAAGTCAACGATATCTAAGCTTGTTCCAAGATTTTATGATATCAATTCTGGTGAAGTATTGATTGATGATATTAATATCAAGAGTTATGATGTATATTCACTTAGAAGAGCTATTGGCCATCTGCAGCAAGATGTTTTTATATTTTACGGAACGATTAAAGATAATGTCTTATATGGGAACCCTGAGGCCTCTGACAATGAGATTGTTGATGCTTGTAAAAATGCAAAAATTCATGATTTTATCATAAGTTTGGAAAATGGATATGATACAATTACAGGAGAAAAAGGAATAAAACTTTCTGGAGGACAAAAACAAAGAATTGCTATAGCAAGGCTGTTTTTAAAAAAACCAAAGATAGTTATTCTCGATGAAGCAACAAGTGCTTTAGATAATGTTACTGAAAGGTTGATTCAAGATGCTTTTGAAGAGCTTATTAGAGATAAAACAGCAATTGTAATAGCTCATCGTCTTTCAACAGTTAGGAGTACTGATAGAATTGTTGTTTTGAGTAATGAAGGAATTGTTGAAATGGGAAATCATCAGGAATTAATGGATTTAAAGGGAGAATACTATCGCTTATTGCAAGAATAAGTCACTTTTGTGACTTTTCTTTTCTAAGCTAGATTGTGATGTCTTTTTAAAAATGCTATAATCAAATTGGAGTGATTGAGATGGAATATGTATTTATCGCGGTTGTTTTTCTATTTTTGATTTTTTTGTTTTTGTGTATGCAGATTGCTTTTTCGATTGTTCTTCCAAAAAAAAGAGATTTAGAGAAGACGAAGATTTTAGAATCAGAGAAAGACTCGGATTTATTTGACTTTTATCAGAAGAATTTATCAGAAGAAAAAACGATTAAGTCGCGGTTTGGTTATAGTTTGAGATTGTATTATTTTAGAAATCCTTCATCGAACAAGCTTGTTGTTTTATCTCATGGGCATACATATACCCATCATGGTTGTATAAAGTATGCAAGAATGATGAGCGGTTTTGGATATAATGTGGTGATGTATGATCAAAGATTTCATGGTAACAGTGAAGGGAAGAATACTACCTTAGGTTATTATGAGAAGTTTGATCTGTTTGATATCATTACTGTTGCGCTTGTTGACTTTGAGGGTATCAAGCTTTTAGGAACCTACGGTGAATCAATGGGAGCAGCTACTGTAATTCAGGAGAAATCAATTGATGAAAGAGTTGATTTTTGTATTAGTGATTGTGCTTTTTGTGATTTAAGTTTTTTGATTAAAGAAAAGATTAAAGCGAGAAAACTTCCAAAATTCATCTATTTATTTATCGATTTATTTGTGAAAGCTATAACAGGAGTCAGGATGCGTGAGATATCACCTATCAATGACTTAGAGCGGATTACTATCCCGATTTTGTTTATACATGGTAAACAAGATGAGTTTATTGGGTATTGGCATACAGAAAAGATGTATGAAAAGTATAATGGCGATAAAGAGATATTTTTAGCAGATAATAATGCAACTCATGCAATGTCATATTTTGCTGAGAAAAAAGAATATGAAGAAAAGGTAAAAGTATTTATCAGGAGGTTTGAATGATGAAAAGATTCAGCTTTCACTCTAGTTTTGGAATTGTTAGTTTGATTTCAGATGATGATGCAATCATAAATATCACAATAAATTCTGATGATTTTTATCAGGATGAACCTGATAAGGCAATCTTGATAGCACAAAAGCAGATTATGGAGTATTTTGCAGGAGAGAGGAAAAAGTTTGATTTTCCTTATAAAATAACAGGTTCTATTTTCAAAAGAGAAGTATTGAATACTTTAAGAACAATTCCTTATAATACTACTTGGCCATACTCTAAATTAGCTTTAGAATCTGGACATTCTCAAGCTTATAGAGCTGTAGGTTCGGTGTGTAAAAACAATCCTTTGCCTTTGATAATTCCTTGTCACCGGGTTATTAAAAAGAATGGTGATATTGGCCAATTCTATGGGGGTAGGGAAATGAAAAAAGCTTTATTGAAGTTAGAGAATGATTATTCTAATAAATAGTTATAAGAACAATAGAGAGGTTTTATAAGAATTTTCATATAAGCCCTTTAAATATTTAAAAGTACTATGATATAATCTAGTTATAATTGCAGGAATTAATAAGAAGCCTTGTGGATAAGACATCGAATCTATCTGCAGGGCTTTTATTGTTATAAGGAGGAAAGAATGAAAAGGGTTGTTATAGGGATTTTTGGGGTTTTTATGCTTTTGATTATTATTTTAGGAATTTCAGCAATTGGTAGTTATAATAACTTGGTTGAGCTGGATGAAGATATTAGTTATTATTACTCGCAAATTGAAAACAGATTACAAGAAAGACATGATAAAATCGGTCAGATTTTAGCAACAGTAATTGGGCTTCAAGAACATGCTGAAACAATTTATGATGCTATTACTTCTGCTAGAGAAGCTTATGCTAATGCAAAAAATAGCAATGATATGGAGGCCTTGATTCAGGCCGATGCCCAAGAAGCTTTAGCATTGACTGATGTTTTATTTGTTGTAGAAGATAATCCGAATATTACAGCTACATCAGGTTTCGATGCTTTAATTTATGAAATCTCAAGTATGGAAGGAGCTTTGTCTGTTGCTAGAAGAGATTATAATCTCTCAGTTCAAGCTTATAATGCAAAAGTTAGGAAGTTTCCAACTGTTATCGTTGTCAATATGTTTGATTTTGATAAAGATTTACCATACTGGCGTATCAATGATGGTGCTGATGAGGTTCCTGTGATAGACTTCGGTGACTAGTATGAACAAAAAGAGTTTTTACCTCTTGTTGTTCCTTGGTCTTATTGGTGTAATCTATTTATTGGCTTTTCCTAAGACAAAGTATCCGAGACCGACAACTGATTACTATGTGAATGATTATGCTAATGCGCTTATGATGGCTTCAAGAAGAACGATTACTATTGAAGGTGAAAGACTTTTTGAATATACTGAAGATGAGGAAGACGGAGGGGCACAAATCGTTTTTGCGACGTTTATGATTGACGATTTAAGTGAAATTTCAGAATACGATAAAACCGAATTGTTCAGACAATGGAAGATAGGCAAAAATGATATGGGCCTTTTGATTATTTTGTTTTTCTCAGAGGATGAAGAGGGCTTTTTGGTGTTGGAAGAAACTCAAGTTGAAGTAGGTTATCGAATGGAACAGTATTTAGCACCATCTCAAATAGGAGCGATATTGGATAATACTCTTTATAGTGATGAATACGATTGGCTTTTAGATATGGGTGTAATACATCTGCTTTATGAGTTATTGTCTGAAATCTATGTTAACATTTATGGATATGCATCATTCAATTATGATATGGATGATTATTATGATTATTTGATATCTTACGTTCCTGATGTTGATGATGATTTAGACCCGATGAATTTAATAGTTTATTTATTATCGCCACATTCTACTTTATTTGAAAAGATATTATCTGTTTTACCGATTGCTTTAGTTATTCTATATGGAACAGGATATGGAGTAATTTCAAAAGCTGGAGGAGGATCTTCCGGTGGACATGGTGTTTTCAAGCGCAGGAGATAAGGAGATGAAAAAATGAGAATTAAAAAATGGTTAAGCATTCAACTTGAACAAAACGCTAGAGGTTTGTTGCTGGTGGGAATAATCATATTCAATTTGCTGCTTTGGTTTGTTTCATCAATTTTGGCTTATATCATTGCTCCGCAGGAGTATGGAAGCATTATTAATGCTTTATGGAGTTCAGGTATTACTTGGATGCTTGAACCAGGGTTTTATGACCCGTTGCTACCAAGAGCGATTAGAATCATATCAATAATCGTTATTATTACCTCAATGATTACCTTTACTGGAGGTATTATTGGATATGTATCCAATATTTTTTCTTCAGTGATTGAGAATGCTAAAAGAGGTAAGGGAAAACTTTATCTAAGTAATCATATTTTAATACTTAATTGGAATAACAAAGCTTTAGAACTGATTGCAGATTACTGTTATGACTTGGATACGACAACAGTAGCAATACTCTCAGCATTTTCAAAAGAAGAAATAGAAACTCAGATTAACAGAAAACTTTATGAAAGAAGAACAATAAAAAAGCATTTAACAATCATTATTAGACAAGGAGATGTTTTTTCTAAAAGTGATTTAGATGGAGTTTGCATTGAAAAAGCAAAATCGATTATTATTCTTGCGGATAATTTAAAAACATCTACTTCGTTTAAAGAAGACATCACAGTCATGAAAACATTGATGTTGGTATCAAAGTTAGATTTAATACCCCAGCAGACCATCATTGTTGAAGTAAAAGATCAACAAACAATCGCATTGATTAACAATCAAATTGCAAATAATACTTTACTTAAAGAACAGATCTTGCCATTGTTACCAGATGAATTAATGGGAAGATTGATTGCGCAAACCTTGTTGATGCCAGGATTAAACAAGGTTTATCAAGAGATTTTTTCATTTGAAGGTGCAGAATTCTATACTTTAGCAAATCAAGATGTTTTAGACTATAGCAAACATCATAATCATGCTATTCCGATATTCAATCGTGACAAATTTCTATTTGTTTTATCGGATAGTGATAAATCCTTGAACTCTCTTAGAGAAAAACCGTTTGAAAAATATCAAGAATTCATTGTAAATAATCTAACAAGGTATCAGGAGAAAACTGTAGTGATTTTTGGTAAGAACCGAAAACTTGAATATATCTTAGATTCTTTAAAGATGTTTGAGTTAGAAAACAAGGTTAAGATTAACCTTACTATCATTGATTCCAATGAGGCTAAAACAATTGAAGAATATACAAAGAATATTGTCAAAATTGACCATATTCTAATACTATCTAAAGATAATCTAGATTTATCTGAGTATGATGCTGATGTATTGATAACACTTTTACTAACTCAAGATATTGCTAAAAAGCATAAGGCTGAATTTGTAGTTGAGTTATTAGAACCAAAACACTTTGAAATTGCACAAAGCTATAATGTTCAAAATACTATCATCAGCAATGAATATGTTTCGAGATTGATAACACAATTAAGTAAAAATCGAAATCTATATTATCTTTTCAACGAATTGCTTACTTATGATAGTGGAGAAGTGGGTACTGAGACTAACGAAGTCTATATCTATAAAGCTGAAGATATAATTCAAGGAGTTTATCCATTTAATTTTGAATCAGTATCAGAGTTTGTCTACTCTATGCTTATCAACAGTAAAAATGAGCATATACCGATTGGTTTGATAAAGAATCATAAAATGAGAATTTTTAAAGGTGATTTGGATAAACAAGAAGATTTGATTATTGAAAGCGATGATTATATTGTATTAATCTGCAAATGATAATTGCTGTTCTAAAAAAACAAAAAGATAAGAGGATGATATTTAGAGTGATATCATCCTCTTATATTAAACAATAGTATTTCATAAAAATAGGACTATAAGTAATACTTATTTCTTAGTTGTATCTCTTTCAATTAGTTCAACATTGATGTTTTGATTGAAGTTATCTAATGGCTCTTTATTGATTAGTTTCATGATTGATTCGATCGCAGTTTTAGCGATTGTTGTTGTTGATTGGGCGATAGTTGTAATTTTCGGTTCTAGAATTCTGGATAGTTTTATATTGTCAAAACCGATTACTTGAACATCATCAGGCACCTTCTTTTTTGCTTTTTCAAGCGATTGAACAACTAACATAGCAATTATATCTGAGTCACAAAAGATTCCATCTGCATCCAAGTTGGAAAATACTACATTTTCAATATCTTCAGGATTTGGATCTAGAAAGTCCAAATCATAACTGAAATTGTAGATTTTTTTCTCTTTAAGTACAGATTGGAACCCCGCTGTTCGATCTCTAACTGTCATCAAATCTGAGGGACCTCTAAAATGTAAGATTTTTTTACAACCGGTATCAACTAACTTTCTTGCGGCCAAAACACCGCCTAAATAATTGTTAGAAGTGATAGAAGGAATGTCTTTGTTTAGGCAATGATCAATTTCAATTATCGGTATGTTGAGTTTCATGTAGTCATCAATTCTATTTGTGTTTGAAATCAAGATTAGACCATCGACATTGTATTGTTCAAATATTTTTAAATATTTACTTTCTTTGTTTGGGTCATCCTTGGAGTTGCAGACCATTAAACGATAGTTGACATTTATCGTTTCATCTTCTAAAACGTCTAGTAGTTCAGAAAAAAAGTAAGAAGTTAGATGAGGGACAACAACAGCTATAATGTGTGATTTTTTTTGGAATAGAGATCTTGCTAACTCATTAGGTACGTAGTTAAGCTCATCAATTGCTTGAAGAACCATTTTCTTTGTTTCTTCGTTTACATAGCCTTTTTGATTGATAACCCTTGATACGGTAGCGACACTTACATGAGCCTTTTTTGCGACATCTTTGATTGTAGACATATAATCACATCCTTTCATTATATGTAAATTATACATAAAAAAGTAATAAATTTAAAGATAAATGCGATATTTTATGTAAATATTTACATAAATAGGCTAGATTATTGTTTTAGAAGCCATTTATTATGAAAATATATGTAAATATTTACATAATCATAAGGGATTTATTAGACTTTTAGTAGCAAATATAGTAAACTATTTAAAGAGGAGTGATACCATGAGAAAAACAAACATTAAATTAAGAAATATGGTAATATACCAGATTTATGTGAGAAATTTTTCAGAATCTGGAGATTTTCAAGCAATCGTTGAAGAATTGGATAGAATCAAAAGTTTAGGTGTTGATTACGTATATCTTCTACCAATTCATCCAATTGGTCAAAAAAATAAAAAAGGCAGTAAAGGATGCCCATATTCAATAAAAGATTATTCTGTAGTTAGTGAAGAACTAGGTGGTTTGTCGGGATTCAAAACTTTGATTGAAGAAATCCATCAAAGAAAAATGAAAGTCATGATGGATATTGTTTTCAATCATACATCAAGAGACTCAAGACTTTTAGAAGAACATCCAGAATGGTTTTATAGAAATGAATTAGGAGAGATTACTAATAGAGTAGGTGAGTGGTGGGATGTTTATGATTTGAATTATTCTGCTGATAAAGCCCTTTATTTTGAGTTGTTAAATGTTTTGGTTGAATATGCTAGACTTGGGGTTGACGGTTACAGGTGTGATGTTGCGAGTATGATACCTCTAGATTTTTGGCAACTTGCAAGAAAGCAAATTAGGAAGATAAATCCTAGATTTATCTGGTTAAGTGAGTCTATTCATGGGCATTTCTGCAAGTATATCCGTGATGAAGGGTTTGAGTGTGCTTCTGAAGCAGAGATATATCAAGTATTCGATATGGCCTATGACTACGATATAATGGATCATATGCATGAGTATTTAGAGGGAAAATCACCTTTGAAGCCTTATTTAGAAGGTTTAAAAAGACAAGATGAAATCTACCCTGCAAATTATATAAAAATGCATAATATCGAAAACCATGATGTAGATCGTATAGCTGCTAAAGTTAATAATGATCTTAATAAGATTATGAATTGGAACGCTTTTATGTTTATGCAAAAAGGTTCTGTTATGCTTTATATGGGACAAGAGTACGCTGCTGATATTAGGCCTAGTCTTTTTGAAAAAGAACTATTTATAAAGAATCACGATTTAACTCCATTTTTTAAGAAATTAACTGCTTTAAAAAAGAAAAAGGTATTTGCTTCTGGAAAGTATTATGTTGAAATACCAGAAGTTGATGGTGTAGCTTATCAGATCTTTGATAGTGGGAATGAGGAGTATCATGGCTTGTTCAATGTAGGTCAAATTGAAGGTAACCTTCAAGTCAAGATTAAAGATGGAAAATATAAGAATTATCTTTCTAACAAATATTATTCAGTTAGAGACGGAGTGATAAAACTCTCTAAAGAACCTGTTATTTTAAGATGCAAGAAATAAATTAGACAAACAGAAACTTAGCGGTTTCTGTTTTTCTTATTTACTGAGCTATGATATAATTATCATTGAGGATGTGAATATATGGACATAAGTGTTAATGTGATTGGCGCAGGATTAGCGGGATGTGAAGCTAGTTATCAACTAGCTAAAAGAGGAATAAAGGTTAATCTATATGAAAACAAAACAATAAAGAAAAACCCTGCCCAGAATTTAGATACTTATGCGGAGTTAGTATGTTCTAATTCATTAAGAAGTAATGATTTGAAAAATAGTGTTGGGTTAATGAAAGAAGAGCTGAGAAGACTTGACTCGTTGTTGATAAGATTAGCTGATCAAGAAAGAATTCCTGCTGGTAGTGCGCTAGCAGTAGATAGAGAAAGTTTCTCAGAAGCTGTAACTCAATATATATATAACAACCCAAATATAACTGTTATCACTGAAGAGATAACAGTTATACCAGATGGTTATACTATTATTGCAACAGGTCCTTTAACAACAGAAGCTTTGGCAAAAGATATTCAAAAATACTTGGGTGAAGATATGATGTATTTTTATGATGCTATTGCACCTATTATCGAATTTGACTCAATCGATATGACAAAAGCATACTTTAAGAGCAGGTATGATAAAGGTGATGCTGATTATATCAATTGCCCAATGACCAAAGAAGAGTATGATGTGTTTTATAATGAGCTTGTAAATGCAAAAACCACAGAGGTAAAAGATTTTGAAATAAAGTTTTTTGAAGGGTGTATGCCAATAGAAGAAATGGCAAGAAGAGGCTATCAAACTATGACTTATGGACCGATGAAACCGGTGGGTCTTAGTAAAGATAAAGAAGATAAATCATATGCTGTAGTGCAACTTAGACAGGATAATTTAAAGAAAAGTCTTTATAATATTGTTGGGTTTCAGACTCATTTGACTTTTTCAGAACAGAAAAGGATTATTAGATTAATACCCGGTCTTGAGAAGGCAAATATAATTCGATATGGTATTATGCATAGAAACACTTTTATCAATGCGCCAAGTTCAATAAATTGTTTTTATCAATCCAAAAAAAGAGAAGATTTGTTTTTTGCAGGACAACTGAGTGGAGTTGAGGGATATGTTGAATCAATTGGTTCTGGATTAATAGCTGGGATTAATATGTCAAAGCTGATTAAAAGTAGAGATTTAAAATGTTTTCCTGTTGAGACTGCTTTAGGTTCTCAAGCTTATTATATTGCTAATACATCGATAGATGATTTCCAGCCTATGAATACCAATTTTGGGATTTTTCCAGAAATAAAGGAAAAGCATAACAAGAGTCAAAGGAAGGAATTATATGTTAACCGAGCTTTGATGAAACTTAATGATTTTATTGAAGGGGGAAATATTGACTAATTTAGAGATTGTTGAAATGTATAAGGATTATCTTATAAATCAAAAACAGTATTCAGAAAATACTGTTGTTTCGTATATAAATGATATCTTTACTTTAATAAATTTTATTAATAATGAAGATTTGGGAGAAATGCAATATTTGACAAATCGTATCGCAAAGTTTTATGTCGCAAATCTTCACAACTTATATAATCCCCAATCAATTAGAAGAAAAATAGCTTCTGTGAGGAGTATGTATAGTTATTTGATGGAAGAGGAAATAGTTAAAGATAATCCTTTTAAAAACCTTGTATTACCTAAAACATCAAAGAAATTACCTAAGTTTGTTTATGAAGATGAAATGATTGATTTTTTAAATAATATTGAGATAAATTCGGTTATAGGTGTACGCAATAAAACGTTGTTTGAATTATTGTATGGTTGTGGATTAAGGGTATCGGAACTTGTTAGTATTAAAATCAATGATATTGATTTTGTCAAAGAAGAGATCAGAATTATTGGTAAGGGTCAAGTTGAAAGAGTTGTACCAGTTCATCAGTTTGCTATAAAATCAATAAAAAAATATTTGCTTCAAACAAGACCAGAGTTGATAATTAAAGGGAATGATGAAAACAATATTTTGTTTTTGAATCATCGTGGCAAGCCACTTACAACTAGAGGTGTAAGGGATATTCTAAAAAGAGAGATTGAAAGGCAATCATCTACTCTAAGAATGTCTCCACATGGATTTAGACATTCATTTGCAACACACTTGTTGAATAATGGTGTTGATTTAAGAATAGTTCAAGAATTGCTTGGACATGTATCTTTATCAACCACGCAAATTTATACAAAGGTTTCAAAGGAGAAATTGCAAGAGGAATATCAAAATACTCATCCAAGAGCGAAGAGAAATAAGTAAAGAGGGTATAATGTTACAGAGAATAGAAAATGATAAGTTATTGCTTAGAAAACTTAAGACATACGATTTTTTTGATGTATACGAGTATATGTCAGATGAAGAAACAATGAAATTTTTTGTTGATGGACCTTTCAACAAGAGAAAAGTTATGGAGATGTTAAATCCAGACGGGGAACAAGAACATTATGCAGTTGTTTTGAAATCAGAAAAGAAGGTAATTGGACATATTGATTTTCATAAATGGTTTATGCCAAAAACATATGAGATTGGTTGGGCTATTAATAGGAATTATCAAGGGAATAACTTTGGTTTTGAAGCAGCTAAACTGATTATGGAACATGCTTTTATGAAAAAAAATGCTCATCGAATAATAGCGACATGTCAACCAGAGAATCTTGCTTCTAAATCAATATGTATTAAATTAGGAATGAGGTTAGAAGGGTGTTTTAAGAAATGTATTTATGACCCTAGGAATAACCAATGGTTTGATGAGTTATTCTATGCAATATTGAATGAGGAATATCGAGGTAAATTGTGAAGATAACGATTATTTCAGTTGGGAAGATTAAAGAGAAATATTTGCTTGAGGGAATAAAAGAATATGAGAAAAGATTATCAAGATATACTAATCTTTCTTTTTATGAAGTTAAAGATGAAAAAGCTCCTGAGTCTTTATCTGAAGCAGATAAAGAAATAATTAAGAATGTTGAAGGAGCGAGAATTTTAGAGAAGATAGGTAATGAGTTTGTTATTGCTTTAGCAATAGAAGGAAAGAGTTTTTCTAGTGAGGATTTTGCAAGATCGATTAAAGATATTATTACTTATCATTCATCTGATATTGTTTTTGTTATAGGGGGGTCTTTGGGGTTAAGTAAGAATGTAATAGAGAGATCTCAAATAAGAATGTCGTTTTCTGAAATGACTTTCCCTCATCAATTGATGAAGTTGATTCTTTTAGAACAAATATATCGGGTATTTAGGATTAATAATAATGAGCCGTATCATAAATAATTGTAAAACAGATTATAAATGGCATAACAAAGGGAAATATTGACATATTTCTCTTTTATTTTGCATATTGAATTTAGATGAAACTTGAAAATGTCTTAAAGTAATTATTGCTTATTTGACAAGTATTTATTTTTGAACAGGGGTTTAACTCCCCTCAGCTCCACCATCTGGACTGTATAGGGTATTTCCAACACTTATTTTGGGAATTATACCCATTCCAATAGAAGAACCATCAGAAATGATGGTCTTTTTTTTGGCTTTATTTAGAGATTTTTTCATATTCTTCAGGAGTATTATATTTAAGAGATGCATGTGGACGTTGTGTGTTAAAAAAGACAATGTATTCGTCAATAGCTTTTTCTAATTCTTCAAAGCTATTATAGATGTGACGATAGATTTCTTCTTTCTTTAAACTGGCAAAGAAACTCTCAGCAACTGAGTTATCATATGGACAACCTTTTTTTGAAAAGGATTGTGTAATTTGGTTTTCTTTGAGTAATTTCTTGAATGATTTGGCCGTATATTGTTGACCTTGATCACTATGAAATATTAACTCCTTTGGTTTGTTTCTAGATCTATATGTCTTTTTCATTAGATCGATTAACTCCGATGCTTCTAAAGTTCTAGCCAATCTATGACCGATAACTTTTCTTGAATATAAATCGATAATAACAATTAAATAATAATGTTCTTTCCTCACGCGTATATAGGTAATATCGCTAACCCATATTTTATTAACTTCTGGATAATACTCGGATTTAGACATGATATTTGGTTTATATGAGTATTTTCTTTTATGATAGTTATTATAGTTTTCATCAGGTTGATTAGGTTTAAGATTCATTTCCTTCATTAATCTCACAACACGGGCGTGACTAATAATGTAATTATCCTTTTTTAATAAGATGCGAATTTTACGACCGCCAAATCTACCATCTGAATCGTTGAATATAGATTGTATTAATGGTTTAAATTGATCATCTTCTTCGTCAACTTGATATACGGCAGGTTTTCTATTTTTATCATGATAGAATGTAGAAGTGTTTAAATTAAGTACTCTGCAAATTGTTTTGATTGGATATTGCTTTTCTTCCAGTAAGTATACCAAATCAATCTTGTTTTTTTTAGCGATATCAAGATTTGCTATAATGTATTGCTGGATTTGATTTTCTCTATTAAGTTTTTCTATCATTCTTTGATAATCATAAATTTGTCTTTTACTAGTAGTTAATTCTTGAATTGATTTGTCAGTATGTTTATCAATCCAGTTATAGATAGACGTCTTTGGAATACTATAATATTTTGATAAGTTCGATACGCTTTCTCCTTTCTGATATTTTTTAATAATCTTCTTTTTTAATTCCAATGTGTAAATCATTTATTTACCACCTTTCTAATTTTCAACTTTAATATTATACATTAGATGGTATAATTTATAAGAAGAGGTGGCCTTATGTTTGAAACTTGGAATAAATCTAAAATTAATAAAGTCTCTCATAAAGTTTAGGTATCGATAGGTTATTAATTTGGTTTTTCATAGAAAGTAAAATTGATTTTTTAATAGAATTTAGGAGTGATTATAAATGGATTGGTTAAAAGAATTTAAAGAGTATAAATCTAAAATTGGTGATAGAATATCAATATATAGCCTTGTAGCAAAAAAATACAATATCAAACGCGCTTTATATCCAGGTAGTCACATTGATATAAGTCCGTCTATGGTTATTCCTGAAGTAACTTATGTTGATAATTTTAAAGGCGCAATTAAGTTTTTTGAAGATATAAGAGATATCGAAAAATACGTTAATCGAAACAAAGAATACCAAGAAATGTGCAATATAATTTTTATTGGAACAGATTATAATAATGAACTTAATATTAATAAAGTAGACATAATCATTTCTCAGTACGCTGGATTTGTCGGACAAGCCACCAAGAGGTATTTGAAAGAAGGTGGCATATTACTTTGTAATGATAGTCACGGCGATGCAACCTTAGCTTACTTAGATGAGGATTATATTCTTGTTGGTGTGATTGACCGACATAATAATATATCAACAAAACAATTGGAAAAATACTTCGTCTTTAAAAATGGAAGGAAAATTGACGAAAATAAGGTGCGAAGTACAATGAAAGGTCCTAAGTATGAAATACAAGCAACTAATTATATTTTTAAGTTAAAAACACAACCCGATTAATCGTTTTTATTGTATTCTAAATATGAACTTTTAGCATTATTTATAGTAAAGTTAGTCTAGAGGTAGTAGTAAAGTTAGTATAGAGGTTATCAAAAACAGTGATAAAGTCCATAATGACAAGACATCAGTACTTGAAATAGCTTCCAAAAGTTGGAGATATGGTATAACAACCATACCACTCTGATGA
>CAZSVO010000005.1:0-103433 GCA_964610325.1 uncultured Candidatus Izemoplasmatales bacterium | reverse complement strand
GTAGCACACTATTCGTTTCTTGATCGTTTCTATATTTTAAACTATAAAAGTCAGGAGATGTTTTTACAAGACTCATAAGATCTTAAAGCTTTTTCAAAATCTCCCAATTCCCGATAAATCTCACCGACGTTATTATATAACATCGCCAAGGCTTCTATTCTTTTTCCCTCTTCACATGCGTCTATAGCCAAGTTATAATAATAAAACGCCAAATCATAGACTTTAAGATATAAATGAACATTCCCAAGAACTGTCCAAATCATCGATCTTGGTATAATATCTTTATTAGGATCGGTAATATTAAGAGCTATTTGCATATGATTAATCGCATCAAAAAGTTTGCCTTGACGATACAAACTCTCCCCTAGATAAAAAAGAGCATAGATTTTACCTCTTTTATAGTCATATTCTTCTGAGAGTTCTAATGCCTTTTTAGCAGCGATTTCAGTAGCCAAAGCATCATTATGAGAAGTAGAACTAGCCAACTCAATTAGTTCTTCAATTTCGTAATTCTTCTTATTTAGTTGCTTCTTACTATTAACCATTATACCGCCTCCATAAATGTTATCATCATTGTACCACAAACAATAATGAAATTATAGTGCATGCAAGAAAACAAAAAAGGCAAATCTATTCGAATTTGCCTAAAATCGCTTTTATTTTTTAGATAACTTCAACATCAGTGAAATCCAGTTCCATCGATGTTTGTCTCTCAAACATTTCGATGAGGACATGAATTTTACCTTTATCTTGGTCAATATTCTCAACCACGACAGTTTGACCTTGAAAGTTTCCATTGATAATCCTTACTTTTTGTCCCGGTTTAACATTAAACTTCTGAACTTGTAGCATTCCACATTTTTTCAATATTGGATTAATCTCGTCTGGCTTCAAAGGTACTGGTTTTGTACCTCCACCACTACTTCCCAAAAACCCTGTAACCCCAGGTGTATTTCTAACTACAAACCAGGAATCATCTGTAACGATCATTTCGATAAAGACATAACCTGGAAAAATCTTAACTAGTTTCTCTTTGGGATTTTTATCCTTTTTGTCTGGCGGGACTATTTCTTCAGGAATCATGACTTGAAAGATTTTATCCTCCATATTCATCGATTCAATTCTTCTTTCAATACTTGCTTTAACCGAGTTTTCTAAACCCGAATATGTCTGGACAATATACCAAAGACGTCTCGGATTATTTTCTTTTGAACTTGCCATTTTTTATCCTTTATTAATTTCCGTAAATCCATTTGAACAATGGATTGAGAACAGCTGAGTATAAATAGAATACCAACATCAAGAAAATAAGGAAGGTAAAAACTCTTGAACTGTTCAATGCTAGTGTTTTTCCTGTCGGCCAGGTAACTTTCTTCATTTCATTTAAACTAGGTTTAATATAAGGTATTAACAGATATATCAAAACCATTGTACCAATTAATACCAAGAATACTCCTGTTAAAACTCTTTTTAAAGTAGTGTTAAAGAAAAAGTCGATAAACCCATACCCTGAGGTTCCAAGAATAGCAGCTAAATCAATTGTTCCAAACTTACCTAGGAGAATATATACCCCATAAAGTATTAATACGGGAGATAAAATAGCTAAAAGCCAGTTTTCAAACCGGTATTCTTTCTTTAGGATTTCCATTACTTTACTTTCACTTTTTACTACCTTTATTTTTTCAGGTTTATTATTTTTATTATTTGCATCTTTTGCCATAATTCCTCCTACTTACCTTCTTTGTGAATGGTATGCTTTTTGCATTTTTTACAATATTTTTTTATTTCAAAACGAGTTGAATTCTCATTTTTTTTTACCTCATAATTTCTGGATTGACACTCTTGGCAAATCAATACAGTTTTACTTTTCATATATATCAACTCACTTGCTTTATTAAATTTATCAAAAAAACCCTTAAAAGTCAAGAAAATCATGTCATCATATGCAATTTAATTTTATTTCTTATTCTATCTATTGCATTATAGACTTTTTTTTCTTCACAATTTAATAATTCTGCGCATTTTCTTACTTCTAACCTATCAATAATCCTAGCTTGATAGACCCTTTTCTCAAAATTAGAGAAACTTGCTAAAGTATGGATAATAGTTTTATCTAAATATACTTCAGTTTCTTCTTCATTAATTTGGAGATGATATAACATCGGTAATTTTTCCGACTTGAAATTTAAGTAATTCGATTGTCTTTTCTTGTATGTGATTAGGTAATTTACTAAGTTACCTTCAAAATACCTTGTAAAAGTTTTATTATATTTATCATCGAATCTCATTATCGACCTGTGTAAAACCATTAAGGCTTCTTGAAAGCAATCATCATAATCATAACCCAAGTTGAACATTTTTATTTTTTTCGCAATTAAGAACTTATACTTGTCAACCATGAAGTTAAAGGCTTCATCATTTCCTTGTTTAACTAGGTTGATTATCTCATAGTCATTATAATTGCGATAAATCATTTTACTTATTTTGCTTCTTTCTTAATATATCAAATACTATAATTCCTGTACTGACAGAGGTGTTTAAACTGTTTGTTTTCCCTGCCATATTAATCTTCACGTTGAAATCAACACTCTCCTTAATAATTCTGGATATTCCTTTTCCTTCGCTACCAATGATAACACATAACGGTCTATCCACAAAAATCTCTGAATAATCCATTTTTGCATCCAAACTTGTACCAACAGTCCAAAATCCTATATCTTTAAGCTTATTCAAAGTATTTCTTAAATTCACAACTTCTATTATCTTAATATGTTCAATCGCACCTGAAGATGTTTTAGCTACTACTCCACTAATTCTTACCGACCTATTCTTAGGGATGATTATTCCCTCTACTCCTGCAGCTTCACAAGTCCTTATGATTGCTCCAAAATTATGAACGTCAGTTATGCCGTCAAGCATAATAAAAAGAGGATTGTTTTTTAAATCAATTTTAGTCATAACTTCATCAAGCTGATATATTCGATAGTCCTCTATCTCAAATACTATACCCTGATGGTTTCCGTTGAAACGTTTTTTAAAATCATACTTATTGAGGATTGTTATATTTACATTTCTTCTTTGTAGTAAATGCAAGAAATCACTGTTAGTATTTTCCATCAAGTATGCGTGAATTATCTCTTTTTTTACATCAATAATTTCTTGGCAAGAATTTTTACCATAGATTTCTACACTCATATTTTACCTCAATTACATTTTATCATATTTTAAAACAATTGTGTTTGAAAGATTATTAGATTTATACTCATAAAGCCTTAGTTATTCAATGATTTTTCTTCAATAGTTTTAATGGCAATATCAATTATTTTGTGACATCTTTCCAAATCATTCTTTAGATACAAGTAACCAATAACCGCTTCAAAACCTGTTGAATTATTATATGTCTGTCCATCAACATTTTTAGGTTTATGTTTTGCAGTTTGATTTCTACCTCTTCTAAATACTCCCTTTTCAACATCATCATAGTGATTATCATATAATTCTTTAGCTGCAAAAGATTGGTTTGATGATCTAGTATAGTTGATTGCTTGATTGTGCAAATCGTTGACAAGCGTCAATCCCTTCAATAAACAGTAATCACGAATTTTAAGTTCATAATATGCATCTCCAACATAAGCTAAAGTCAAACCATTATAAGATATCATAGAAATCCTCTTTCTATCAATTCATCTCTAAGTTTGTCTGCCTTATCAAAATCCAAATCATTTCTGGCGTTTTGCCAACTTTCATAAAGTTTCCGATCCTCTACGCTTAGTGATTTTAATTCCAACTTTAATCCTAGCACATCCATCATATAGTTTATACCTACAAGAAATTGATTAAAAAGTTTCGCATCAAATTTTCTTCTTAAACTACTATTGATTTGTCTTATCAAAGCTTGCATTGCTGTGATTGCATTTGCACTATTAAAGTCATCTTCTAAAGCTGAATTAAAGTTTTCTATTTCTCTTTTAATGTTCTCATCTTCAATATTTACTGTCTGATCAATCACCGATTCAAGGTCTAATTTGAAAAAAAGTGATTTTACCGAGTTTTCAAGTTTTTGCCATTCTTTTTGATACATCTCTAAGACATCATCATCATAATTCAATGGAGCTCGATAATGAGTACTCAATAAAAAGTATCGCAAAGGCATTTTTTCTGTGACATCTTTTACAAATACAACATTACCCAAACTTTTACTCATTTTTTCATTCTTAAAACTCAATCTTCCATTATGTAACCAATAATTAGCTAAGCAGTGATTATGAGTTGCCTTAGATTGAGCTATCTCATTTTCATGATGAGGAAACTGCAAATCCATACCGCCACCATGAATATCTATTTTTTCATGAAATATATCATCAATCATTGCTACACATTCTGTATGCCATCCCGGTCTTCCCTTTGAAAAAGGTGAATCAAAGTTAATACCTGTATCAGTTTTTTTCCATAACGTAAAATCCAATGGACTTTTCTTCTTGTGATTGATTTCAATCCTGGAACCACTGATTAAATCATCAATATTTCGATTGCTTAGTTTACCATAATCTTTAATTTTCTCTACTACAAAATATACATCACCATCGATAACATATGCGTAACCATTATCAATCATTTCTTGAATATACTTTTTAATATTATCCATATACTCTGTTACTCTAGGTTTAATATAATCAGTTTTACAGTTCAAATCATGCAAATCCTTTAAAAAAGCATCTATATAAAATTGGCTCACAGCCAACTCATTCTTACCTTCCTCAAAAGCTTTTTGGATAATTCTATCGTCAATATCTGTAAAGTTAGAAGCAAAATTGACTTTAAATCCCCTTTTCTCAAAGAACCTTCTAACCATATCAAAAAAAACTACAGGCCTTGCATTACCTACATGAATGTAATTATAGACTGTCGGTCCACATACATACATATTAATTATATTTGGATGAATCGATTCAAAGTTTTCAAGTTGATTTGTATAAGAATTAAAAACTCTCATCTTGACATGTATAATCAAAACTGTAAAGATTACAGGTTTAATTATATCTCCTTTCTTTATTTATGCAGAGATTTTAGTTGCGTAATAATTGTCTAAGTAATGTAAACTTTAATCTATGTTGCTTTCCTTAGATTATTCAAGGCGAATTAGATTACATCTCTTTATTTTAATAATGTTAATCACCTCGTTTTTACCATACTAATTATAGTTTATCTATGGTTTTTTTTCAAGTTAAATAAAGGATTGTTTACAAGTCAAAACTTTTAACAGTATTAATTACTATATATGATTAGAAACTGAAGATAGTTATTGTAAATTCCTAAAATTTGAGATAAGATATGCCTATAAAAAGGAGGTCAAGCATGATTAATATCATCAACCTTACCCAAACCTATAAATCAGGTAAAGGCATATTTAATCTTGATTTTACCATCCAAAAAGGTGAGATATTTGGCTATCTCGGCCCTAATGGTGCTGGAAAAACAACAACAATAAGAAACATTTTAGGTTTTATGAACCCAAGTGAAGGAAAAGTTATTGTAAATGGAATAAATACAAGGAAAAACAGCGAGCAAATAATGCACTCCATCGGTTATCTTCCCGGAGAGATATCTTTTTATGATAATCTTAAGGGAAATGAGTTTTTGGATTTGCTAGCAAATCTAAGAAAACTCAAAGATTTTAGCCTTAGAAAAGAATTAGAAAACCGATTCCAATTAAACACTTCAACAACTATTAAAAAAATGTCAAAAGGAATGAAACAAAAGCTTGCAATTATTGCTGCTTTCATGCATAATCCTGATATATTGATTCTTGACGAACCCACTTCTGGATTAGATCCTCTTATGCAAAACATTTTCCTTGAAATGATTCTTGATGAAAAAAGTAAAGGGAAAACAGTTCTATTATCATCACATATGTTTGAAGAGGTTGAAAGAGTTTGCGATAGAGTTGGTATTATCAAGGAAGGTAAATTGATTACTATTGAAGACATTAATAGTATCAAGCAAAAATCCATTGAGGTGTTTGAAATCACCTTAAAAGAACCTGACAAAACCTTATTAGAAACAAACTTGGAAGTAGTTTGGGTACAAAACAATAAATATCGAGTTTCTATTAACAATGATTATAAGCAATTCTTCACAGAAATCCAAAATTTTGAAGTTATCAAAATGGTCTCAGTTAAGCAATCGATAGAAGACATTTTTATGAAATACTATAGCGGTGAAGAACATGAATAAACATCTATTGATATACAACATCAAATCTAACCTTAAAATGTTCATAGCTTTTCTAGCGATTACTTTGATGTATTCTACAGTAGCAATCTCGATGTTTGATCCAGAAACTTCTGAAGCAATGCAACAATTTATCGATGTTTTACCTGAAGCAATGATAAATATGATGGGCTTCAATAGTTTCGGAACAGAGTTAACCGGTTATTTAGCAGCTTACTTGTACGGCTTTATTCTATTCATTTTCCCGATGATTTTTATTGTTATGCTAACGAGCAAACTAATAGCAAAACAAATAGATTCTACTGCTATAGCCTATATATTAACCACACCTAACTCTAGAAAAAGGATTATTATTACCCAAGCTGTTAGTATTATTATTAATATAGTATCTTTAGTTGTCATTAACACTTTGATAGTTATAGTCATCTCTTGGATACTTTTTCCAGGTTTATTGATGATTGGTAAGTACATCGGTCTTAACCTAGTGTTAATCGGGATTTTACTAATAACTAGTTCTTTAGTTTTTATCATTTCAATAGCTATTGATGATTACTCTAAATCTATCGGCTTATCATCACTCTTGGTTGGTTATCTGTTTATAATGAATATGACAAAAAATATTAGTGAAGAACTAGATTTTTTGAAATACACTACCTTCTTGTCTATTCTAAATACAGATAGTATCTTTAACTCACCAAACTATATTTTAGTTTCAACTCTTTTCTCAATAATTATCTCAATTATCTTATTCTTTTTTGGTATAATATATTTTGATAAGAAAAATCTTACAATTTAGAGGTCACTATGGAAATTATTTTTGCAATACTATTTTTAACAAGCTATCATTTGATAAAAAAGAATTGGGGTAAATCAAAACTCTTTAGTGAAGAGAGTGTTTATTGCTTGAGGAATCCAATCGAAGACGATGACTACTACACTGATAAACAAAAATTGATTATTGAATATCTTAAGATGCACAAATCTGAAAAAGAGAGTGTTTTACTTAAGAGATGTAATACCACAATTATTGTTATAAGAAATCTAATTGATAAAGGAGCCATTGAAAAAATGCCATATAAAAAACTTAGTACTAAAGAGATATTTCAACTGATTATAACTTTGATAATCTTAGCATTTTCTTTTATTATTATTAATTATTTTATTCTTGTAAAAATTAATCTTCGTTATTACGGTATTTTCATTTTTATTATGCTTTTTCTATATTTCGGTTTAAGTTTAATACATTATTACCTTAAATTCTCAGTTAAGCTCTTTAAAAATATCGTAGTATTAGCAGGATTGTTTTTCTTTTTATTTAGTATTTTCTATTTAATATTTGGTGGAAGAGCATTTACTCATGCTAAAGCTTATAGCGAGTTAATTGAGGTTAAAGAAGCTGATTTCTTAAATGATATCAATACCGTAGATATCAATAACCTACCAGTTGTAGACAAAAGCTATGGGAGTAAACTCGGTTCTTTAAAACTAGGAGAATTTCCTGGAATTGGTTCTGAGTTTGAAACAGGAGAATACTCTGATATCATCTATCAAGGCAAACAATACTTAGTTGCTCCATTAGAGTACAGAGGTTTTTTCAAGTGGTCTGCAAATAATGATGCCGGTACGCCAGGTTACATTCTCATTGACAAAGTCACTTCAGAAACCCAGCTAATAAATATTAGAGAAAATACCGGTCAAGGTATGAAATTTGTACCTTCTGCTTTCTTTGGACAAGATTTAGTTCGTCATGCATATTACTCTGGTCTTAGCAAATATCGTTTGGAAAACAAATTCTTTGAAATAGATGAAGATGGAAACCCCTACTATATCCTACAATATTCTCTGCCTACAATCTTTATCAATGGAGGTCATAAGATTAAAAAAATCGCTGTGGTAAACGCTATAAATGGCGAAGTTTCAGTTTATGACCCAGATGATGTTCCAGCTTGGGTTGAAAGTGTTTATCCAAATACATTGATAGTAAAACAACTCAACTATTGGGGTTCTTTACAAAATGGTTGGTTGAACAGTGTATTCGCACAAAGAGGTGTATTGGAAACCTCTCAAGGAACTCGAGTCATCATGAATGAAGGTGAACTCTTCTATTTTACTGGAATGACAAGTGTAGGAAGTGATGAATCAACAATTGGCTTTATCTATGCAAACATGAAAACAAAAGAAACAAAACTGTATCGCTTCTCTGGCGCAACTGAAGAGGCCGCAATGAATAAAGTTCTTACACTGATAGCCCAAAGAAACATCTCATCTTCATTCCCTTTTCCATTGAATATATCTGATAACCCAACTTATTTCTTATTGATAAAGGGAGAAGATGGCAGAATATTAAGGTATGTATTCATGAAAATTCAAGATTTAGAATTCTATTCTATTTCTGAGACTTCAAAACTAGACGCATATAATCGTTTTATAGTCAAATTAAGTGAGGATGATGATAGCGTATCTACAAAAATACAAGGAACAATAACAGATATTACATCTTATGTAAATAACGGTTTTACTATTTATTGGGTAGAGATTAACAACGATAAGAGGTATATGATAAATGTTGGAAGCTTTTTAAATGATGAAATGATCTATTTCATTTCCAGAGATATCGGTGATGAAATTGAATTTTATGTAGTGGGAAGCAACGTAGTAGACTTTGGACAATAAAGTAACACATATAGATAGAAAAAAGACTGCAATCTTGGATAATATCAAGGTTTCAGTCTTTTTGTTTTTTTGTTTAACTGCCAGCTATTACTATAATCTCACTATATTTGCAGCTTGTGGTCCTCTATCTCCATCAACTACATCAAAAGTAACTTCTTGACCGTTTTCTAAAGATTTGTACCCGTCGCCTTGGATTGCTGAGTAATGTGCAAAAATGTCATTTCCTTGTTCATCAGTGATGAAACCATAACCTTTTTCTGCGTTAAACCATTTAACTGTTCCGTTCATTTAAATCTCCTTTTTAAAATTTATTGCTACTTTATTATACCGTTTAATCTACGAAATTGCAAGTCCATTTTAGAATAGCTCTTTAGTCCTTATCTATCTCTTCGTCAGATAGTTCTTGATACTCTTCGTCATTTTCTATTCCAACAGAGGCAATTTCACTAAATTTTGAAGATATTTTTTCAACTCTAAAATTAACGCTGTCGCTATTCTTTTTAACCGAATCTACAGCTCTTGAGAGTTTACCCCACTCTTCATTGAACTTTTTGAACTCTTTGCTGAGTTTACTTAACTCTTCAGTAATTCTTTTAGTGTTTTTACTTCTCTCTGAATCCAAAACAAAAGCTTTGAAAGATGATAAAAGTGGAATTATCGTGGTTGGTGAAACTATCGTAATGCTTTTTTCTCTTGAATAATCAACAATATTTGGCAACTTAGAATGCAATAAAGCCAAAATTCCATCACTTGGAACGAACATCAATGCATACTCTGTTGTTAAGGGTGGATTAATATATTTTTTTGCTATATCTGTAATATGTTTTCTAACTTCTATACCAAATTGTGAAATCAATTTATTCTCTTCTTCTTTGCTTAAGTCCAAATTATCGAATAACTTTGAGTAGGCTGAATACGGAAATTTCGAATCTATCGCTATCATTCCATTTGGTTCTGGCATAAAAATCACTGCATCTGCTCTAACTGTTTCCTTATCTTCACGGATGGTATATTGAGTTTGATATAGCTTGTTGTTTTCTCCGTAAATTGAATAAAGTAATTGATTTAGTTGATACTCTCCATATGCTCCTCTTGCTTGATTGTTAGACAAAATGTTCTTGAGTGAAACCATTTCCATAGAAAGACTTTGTATATTTTTTTGAGCTTCATCAATAACTTCAACTCTTTTTGCGATATTTATAAATGTATCATTAGCATCTCTAAAGCCCTTATCCAATCTTTCTTCTACTTTTTGATTAATCCCATTCATCCTTTTATCAATTGACTCTGTCAAATCCTTAAACTCTAAGTTAAAGCGATCATTCAGCTTTTCTTGAAAATTAGAAATAGTCTGATACAATTTCTCTTTTAACTCTGAAATATTCTTGTTAGAAGTATCTCCAGAATATAACAACTGCTGGTTTACTTTATTTGTCATCTCCATTAAGTTAACATTTATATAACCTGAAATCTCATTTTGAAGTTTATTAATCTCAGTTCTCATCGTATCTCCTAGATTCGTATTTTTTCGATCTAAAATATAATTGATAATCACTAAACATAATGTGATTACAACTAACACTAAAACTATAATCATTATCGCTCTTTCAAAATCACTCATAAATTCTTCCTTTCTTAAAACATCGGACTGAAAAGATTAAACCAGCCTTGAATAATCCTTTGTGTAATTGATCTTTTTCGCCAATCTGCTAGTTCTATCCTCAAAGACTTTTTGATATCCTCTTGGAAACTACTTACTAAATCATGAACTGCCTTATTAATAAAAATAGCTGTAACTTCAAAGTTTAAATGAAAACTCCTAGGATCAATATTGACTGAACCCACGCTTGCCAATAAGTCATCAATAATCAAAATCTTCGAATGTACAAATGTCTCTTTATACTCATATATTTCAACACCTAACATCAACAATTGTTCATAATAGGATTTAGTCGCAAAGCCTACTGTAAAAAAGTCATGTTTTCCTGGAACAAGTAATTGAATTTTCACACCTGATTTTGCAGCTATAGCTAAAGCCGACATAAACTCTGGTTCAATTATTAGATAAGGTGTTGTTATCTTAATATTCTTCTTAGCGGTAACAATCATTTTAAGATAGGTATCTCGAATCAATCCATTTTCAAAATCCGGTCCTGACTCAATGATAGATAAAAGCCCAGGAAAATTGTATTTTGTTTTATCCAGAGGTTTGTCCAAAACTTGATTTTTGATATAATACCAATCCTTTACAAATACATTTTGGATTGAACTGACACCATTGCCTTTCATCATTACATGAGTATCTCTCCAAAATCCAAATCTAAGATCTTGATGATTATACTCATCACCCAAGTTCATGCCCCCAACAAAACCTACTTTTCCATCGATAACAATTGCTTTTCTATGATTGCGAAAATTAACATTTGAATTTAAGATAGAGATTGTCTGAGGATCAAAAACTCCAACCTTAACTCCAGCTTTATAGAGTTTTTTCATATAATGGTAGTGAAGATGTTTGTTTGAACCAAAATGGTCATAGATAAGGTATACATCAACACCTGCTACTGCTTTTTCTTTGAGAATATCGAGTACTTGTTTACCAATAAAGTCATTTTTGACTATATAAAACTCCATAAAGATGTACTCACGAGCTTTATTCAATTCAAAGATCAATTTTGGAAAGAACTCATCTCCATTATTTAGTATTTCTACCGAGGTATCATCTTGATAAACCGCTCTTTTAGTAATATTTCTAATATACTTAAACACATCACCGAATTCATATTTATCATATTCAACAATACCAGTTTCTTCCAAACCTAAAAAGGCTTTATTAGCAATTAAAGGTCTAGTTTTCCAGAATCTCTTTGTTTGAAAATCTCGAGCGAAAATATAATACAAGAAAACTCCCATTATTGGATTTAAAACCAAAATAAGTATCCAATAACTTTTATTGTAAGCATATGAAGGGTTAAGCAAAACCCTTACAACAATAATCAATGCTCCTAACCAAAAAAAACCTGAAACTGTATAAAGCGCAATCCTTGAAGGGAAAATAGCTGCTAATTGAGATATATAAGTGTATTGTAAAATTGTGATTGTGTAAACAAATAATGCAACTATAGCCATTGCGATGATAACAAATATTCTTTTCATAAAACCTACTCCTGAAACCTCACTATATTTTACCATACTTTAACTATTATGTATATCCTTCATAGTTCTAACTAACAAAAAAACCACTATTCTCAGATAGTGATTTTCTTATTATAGCTATCAATTAAAGTTCAGCAACTTTTGCTTTTTTTGAGAATTTTCTAACTGAATTAATTGCGGAAATACAACTAGATTTTACTGGATATGTTTCTCCTGATAAGATTAATTGATTAGTTGAGGAATAGAGATTAAATCTGAATCTTCCTAACTTATCATTTGCTACTGAAAAACGATCATCATCAATTGCCTTTTGAATTGTTTGTAATCCTGATTTTGCAGACGCTTTTGATGAATATCCTTGAGAAACAAAAAGAACTTGTGCATTATTTGCTTTTAATCGAACAAAATACAAATTAGCTTCATTATAAATCTCATATTTACCGTTAAGGCTGTTTTCAACTGGTTCTAGTTCAACATTTTCTTCTCGTATATCAGATTCATGGATTGATGACAATATCTCAATTCTGTTTGTACTATAAAATTTTTTAACCGACTCAACCGCAGATTGAGCTTGTTTGAAGTTATTATAGAATTCTCCACTGATAATTACTCTCGCTCCTGTTGCATTAAAAAGATTAAAAACAGAGAAGTTACTTTTATCAGTAACTACTTCAAAAATACCTGTTTCAACATTCTTCTTGAATGTCTCGATACCAGATAAAGCACCTTTTTCTGTTGAATATCGGAAAGAGACGGCTAATATCTCTCCATTAGAAGCTTTTAAACGGAACTTAAAAAAACCAGCCTCTGGGTAAACTTCATATTTGCCAGTATACTTCGCTTTAGACTCCTTTGGCTTCTTTTCAATAACTTCCTTCTTATCTAAAGATTCTTCTACTTTTTCGGTTTTAGGCCAAGCAAATACTTGGGCTTTAGGTTCTGATATTTCAGATTCTTTTTCTTGGTTTTGATCTTGATTTTCGATGTTTTCTATTTCCTGCTCCAAATCTCCTCCGATTTCAATATCATTAACATCCAAGATTTTATCTAAATCTCTTGTTTTTGCTTGTTCTTCCTCAGGTGTGGTTTGTAACTTCATGTCATCAGAATTTTCTTCAAGGATTTCCCTTTTTTTAGCCTCTTTCGCTAAATTTTCTTCTTCTTTCCTTTTTTTTCTTTTTTTGAAAAACCAACACATAATATCACCTCATACAATGATTATATCAAATATGTGCTATTTTTTAAACAATATTACATAATGATTTTTCTATTGAATACAATTAGAAGTGATATTAATCCAATCTTTGCTAATTTTAATAAATCAAAGAATCTATTCTTAAATGATTTTTTTAGTTAAGAAAATAAAAAACACAGGCTGTGGAATCCTGTGTTTTTCTGGCATTTTAACGCTTACTGAATTGTGATGCTTTACGCGCTTTTTTAAGACCGTACTTCTTACGTTCTTTTGCACGAGGATCTCTTGTAATCAAACCAGCAGGTTTTAAAATTTTTCTGTAATCAGGGTTTACTTCAAGTAAAGCTCTAGTGATTCCTAGTCGAATCGCTCCAGCTTGTCCAATTAATCCACCACCGTTTACATTCACGGAAATATCAAAAGTGTTTTCGTTTGCAGTTAATACTAAAGGTTGCGAAACATCTAACCTAGCTAAAGCAGATGGGATATAGTCTACGAACTCACGTCCATTGACTTCAATTTTTCCACTGCCAGGTGTTAATATTACTCTAGCAACTGATGATTTTCTTCTACCAGTGCCACGATAAATAACGGATTTAGCCATTGTTTCCTCCTAACCTTTCAATTCCATAACAACAGGCTGTTGTGCTTGATGATTATGGTTTTCTCCTGCGTAAACGAATAATTTTTTGTACATTTGATTTCCTAATTTTCCTTTTGGTAACATACCTTTAATCGCTAATTCTACTATTCTTGTTGGCTTTTCTGCCATTAAGACTTTAGCAGTTTTTTCTTTTAATCCTCCAGGATAATTTGAGTGAGTATAATACTTCTTGTCATCCCATTTATTTCCAGTAAGAACTATTTTCTCTGCATTGATGATGATTACATAATCTCCACAATCCACATGTGGTGTGTATGTAGGTTTATGTTTTCCTCTTAATACAGTAGCTACTTCAGTAGCTAAACGACCTAATGTTTGTCCAGTTGCATCAACCACGAACCAAGCGCGCTGAATTGTATTTGCATTTGCCATAAAAGTTTTCATTTTATACCTCCTTAAAATTGTTTAAAGAGCTAGTGGGCTATAAAATAAAATGTACCTTTAATATCATACCACTACTATAATATTAAGTCAACAAATTTATCTGCCCTTAGCGGTTTTTTTAACTTACTTTATCGCCAGGCTTAAGTTCATTATTGGCTTCTATTACAAAGAGTTTTTCCAAAGTACTAGAAGCAACTAAAATCATACCTTCACTTAATATACCTCTTAGTTTTACTGGTTTTAAATTGACGATAACCAAAACGTTTTTACCCACAAGTTCATCGGGTGAATAATCATTTGCAATGCCTGATACAATTGTTCTAACCTTATCCCCGGTGTCAATCTGAAAAACCAAAAGTTTTTCAGCCTTCTCATGAGCTCTGCCGGCAATTATTCTTCCAACTCTAATATCAATTTTTGAGAAATCATCGATTGAAATCTCTGGGAAAACCTCAATCATTTTTGGCTCATCGGGTTCTTTTGGGTTATTCTCTTCCATCATCATCTTTATGTTCTTTACTTCTTCTTCAACATCTAATCTAGGAAAGAGATGATTTGCTTTTTTTACAACATGATAATCTGTTTTTTTACCAAATTCATAACTCTCAAAGTTTTGATATTTCGGCTCTATATTGAGCATATCAAAAACCTTAGGACTTGTCTCTATTAGAACTGGCAAATAAAGAATACTAATCAATCTAATGCTTTCAAGCAGATGATACATCACTGACTCAAGGACAACTTTCAACCCCTCGTCTTTAGCAAGTTCCCAAGGAAAAGTATCATCGATAAGCTTGTTTGTTCTTTTGACCAAAGCACTCAACTCTAACAAGGCTTGAGCTATCTTAAACTCATCCATACTCTTTTTATATTCTTTAAAAGTGTTTAAAGAAACCGTTCTTAACTCTTCTTCAAATCTCTTGTATTCATGTTCATGATTTTGTTTTTTGACACTGCCACCAAAATATTTATTAACCATTGAAATTGTTCGCGAAACTAGATTGCCAAAATCATTAACTAAATCTGTATTTATTCTAGAAACATAATCTTCTGGCGTAAAAGCACCATCATGTCCATAATTCAGTTCTCTTACAATATAATACCTAAACGCATCCAATCCATATTTATCTGTAAGTTGCTCTGGATAAATTACATTGCCTTTTGATTTAGATATTTTGCTATCTTTCATCAAGTACCATCCATGTGCAAACAATCTAAATCTAATAGGCAAACCTAAAGCCATCAACATTATCGGCCAATATATAGCATGGAATCTTAAGATATCTTTACCAACGACATGGATTACCTCATCTCCATTAACCCAATATTTTTGAAATAGGCTATCATCTTTAGAATCATAACCTAAAGCGCTAATATAATTGCTTAAAGCATCAATCCAAACATATACTATATGCTTGGGGTTGGATTTAACTTTAACACCCCAAGAAAAAGCCGTTCTTGAAACGCTTAAATCATTCAATCCAGACCTTATGAACTGAACAACTTCATTCTTACGTGTTTCTGGAATAATGAAACCAGGATTTTCCTCGATATAACTCAATAATCTATCTTGATATTTTCCAAGTCTTAAAAAGTATGTTTCTTCTTTGAGCAATTTGGTTTTTGAATTGCAATCTGGACAAAATTCATCATCGATAAGCTGAGTTTTAGTAAAGTAAGTTTCGCAAGAGACACAATAATTTCCTTCATACTCACCGAGATAAACATCATCATTGACAATAAGTCTCTCGAAAATTCTTTCGACAACTTCTTCATGACGTTTTTCCGTTGTTCTAATAAAATCATCGTTAGTTATTTTAAGGTTTTTCCAGAGATCTTGAGATAATTTAGCATAATAATCAACTGCCTCTTTTGGAGTCATATTATTCTTAGCGGCTGTTTCGGCTATCTTTTGACCGTGTTCATCATTACCAGTCAAAAACCTTGAGTCAAAACCAGATAATTCTTTGTATCTTTTTATACTGTCGCAAAGACAAGTTGTGTAGGCTGAACCTATATGAAATTTACCACTTGGGTAATAAATTGGTGTAGTAATATAGAAAGTTTTCATATACCTTTTCTCCCTTAAAAATCAATATTCTTTTTGAATTGTTTGAGACTTTCTTCGCCATTCACAGTTCTTATGACTTCAAAAACAAAATCATAAATAGAACCAGCACTTTTGCCTGTTATGAATTTTTTATCACTTATAGCCTTAGTTTCAACTCTTATGGCTTTTCCCATATCCTTTTCGGTTCCCGGATAAGATGTATATTGAACTCCATCCATCAACCCCATCAAACCAAATACAGTTGGAGCTGCGCAAATTGCTAGCATCCATTTATTATTAACATGAAATTGTTTGACTATTTTTTTGACAAATTCATTCTCGCGCAGCGTAAAAGCTGCTTTGCCACCGGGTAAAAAAATTCCATCATAATCATCTATATCAAGGTTCCTTAGATAATTTAACTTAGTTACTGTAGTTTTAAAATATCCCACAACCTTCTTAGTGTTATAAACACTGAAAAAATCAACTTCAAATCCAGCTCTTCTCAATAAAGCGCTTGTTCCTAAAGCTTCAATATCCTCAAAACCATCTGCTAATAAACATGCGAGTCTCATAATCAATCCTCCTTAATACTAATTCTAAGGTATTCCTCATAAATCTTATTCTTCGGTATATTTGTCATCTCAGATACTTTCTTCATCGCTTCTGTCTTCTTAAATCCAGATGCAATAAAATAATCCACTTGTTCAACTATTGATATCTCTGTTTGAGTACTACCTTGATAACCTTCTAAAACAATGACCAGTTCACCTTTTAACTCACCGACACTCTCATATTCACAGAGGGTTCCTCTAATTATTTCCTCAAATTTCTTGGTAATTTCTCTTGCAATAACAAACTTTCTATTTCCAAGAATCTCATACATATCTTTCAAACATTTATTAATCCGATGAATCGCTTCATAGAAAATCAAAGTTTCCGGATAATACTCTATTCTTTTTAATTCCTCTTTCCTTTTTTTTGTTTTTGTGTCAAGAAAACCAAAAAAAACAAAAGGATGTGTCTTCATTCCTGACATTGCTAGTGCTGGCAACAAGGCGTTTGCTCCTGGTAAAGCGACGACAGTTTTTTTTGCTTCAATAGTTGACTTAACTAAAAATATTCCTGGATCACTGACTAATGGCATACCTGCATCTGATACTATTCCAACTGATTGTCCATTGTTTAAATGTCTCAACACTTCATTAGTCTTGACAATTTCATTATATTCATGTAAAGAGAACAAAGGTTTTTCAATCTGGTAATAATTCAATAGTTTCCTAGTTACCCTCGTATCTTCAGCATAAATGACTTCAACTTTTTTAAGTATATTCAGTGATCTAATTGTAATATCTTCTAGATTGCCTATTGGAGTCGGAATCAAATATAAAGTGGGTTGATTTTCTTGATAATTAAACTTACTTTCCAAAAGACTCATCTCCTAAGTGAAATATCATGCTTACTTCTTTTGTATATTGATTTGATTTATCATATATATATAAGGGTTCTTCAATCTTTACTTGACCTGTTTTACCATTATATCTTGCTTCTATCAAAACCATTAAAGCTTCTTTATTGGGTTTTGTATAAACAAACCTAAGTCTCTTGACAACATAATTTGTCGAGATAAGTTTGTAGACTATCTCATCAATCCTGTTCGCACGATGGATTAAGAATAATCCTCCATTGGTTTTAAGCAATTTAGACCCCGCAGACAATATATCTTGAAAATTTAAGTTTATCTCGTGTCTTGATATCGATTTGTTTTCATTTTTATTTGTTATTGATCTATCATTCACTTTATAGAAAGGTGGATTGCATATCAATATGTCAAAACTGCTAGGAGTAAAGTGCAAGTGCGCCTTCAAAATATCCATATGAAATACTTCTATTTGATCTTGGAGTTTATTATACTCAATACTTTGCTTAGCTAAATTAATCGATTCTTCTTGAATGTCTATTCCATAAAGTTTTATTGATGTTTTATGTGTGAGATACATTAAGACTGGTCCAACACCACAACCCAACTCTAAAACCGATTTATCTCTCAGTTTAAACTTTACAAAATCACCCAATAGCAAAGAATCCAAAGAAAACTTAAAAACATCATCTCTTTGAAAAATCTTCAATCCATCATAAGCCAATAAATCATGCTTATAAACTCTTGACATCTCTTAACCCTCAAGGTTTTTCAGGTCTTTGATATCATCTGATAAATCCTCTTTACTATCAGCAATTTCAACAATATCAAAGTCTTTTTTGGTTCCATCCCTAAACTCGACTGTTACTGTTTGTAGACTGTAGTTAATATCTAAAATCTTACCTTTTCCCTCAACTGTCCAAACAAGAGAGTTGACTCTTGGCATCTCTTTTTTAAAGTCTCGATAGTTCTCATCCTCATATCTAATACAACATAATAACTTACCACAAATACCAGAAATATTATTAGGATTTAGACTAAGGTTTTGGTTCTTAGCCATTTTGATTGATACAGGTTCAAACTCTCTTAAGAAAGTTGTGCAGCAAGTTTGTCTCCCACAAGGTCCAATTCCGCCAATAACTTTAGCACCGTCTCTTGCTCCTACTTGTCTCAACTCAATTCTGACATGAAACTCATTAGCTAAATCTTTTACTAATTCTCTAAAATCGATTCTTCCCTCTGCGGTAAAATAAATAATAAGTTTTGTTCTATCCAAAGTATATTCACAATTTAGCAATTTCATTTCAAGTCGATTAAGTTTTACTAATTCTGCTGATTTTTGCAATACAACTGGTTCTTTTTCGACGTTATCCTTATGTGCTTTAAGATCTTCAAAACTAGCTAATCTAAGAATTGGCTTAAGTGGTGAAACTATTTCTTGATCACTGATGCTCATCACATCTGAAACCACTTCTCCTAGTTCTAAACCTCTTATTGTTTCAACTACAACAAAATCGAACTTCTTTAGACTTATATTATTAGTTGAGAAATAATATTTCTTCCCTAAACGGTTAAATTGTATCGCTACGACTGTGTGTTGCATGTTTATAACCTCTTTCCATACTCATCAAAAGCCTATTGAAGGCTAAGTTAATATTGATATTATATTCTATCCTTCTCGTTAACTCCAACATCTCGTCCAAAAATCCTTGTGCTTGAGATAAGCGGATCTTTTTTGCTAATTTGACTAATGTCTCGGTATTATTAGAAAAGACGATTCTCTCTTCTTTCTTTAATTTAATATTTATTATATCTCTTTGATAAATAATCAATAGTGTTAAAAAGAAATCTATTTTCTCATTATCGTTAACAACCACATTCATATTATTGTAAAAAGCTATTATTGAAGAACTATCCTTTTGAAGCAGTCCAATAAAAATTTCTTCAACTAATTCAATTATTCTGATCATATCTTTGTCTTTAGCATATTTTTCAGCTGCCAAAATATCGACAGTATATTGAGAAATAATATTAGCAATTTTATCTTCAATTGCATTCGCGAGAAGATGTTCTTTAACTAAGTCTCTATCAATTGGTTTAAAACTAATCGTTTCAGCTCGAGATATAATAGTGCTTAACAACCCATTAAAATTTTCTGTAATTAGAATTTGATAGATATCTTGCCCGGGTTCTTCCATTGTCTTTAGCAAGGTATTTGCTGAACTTTGGTTAAACCTATCTGCATGTACAATAATGTATATCCTTGGCCCTTTTTCCAAAGCAGCCTTAGAAAACTCTTGGATAAGACTAATCACAGTCTCTTTCTTGATAACTTTTGTGTTCGGCTTGATAAAAAAAACATTAGGATGATTTAAAGTGTCAATTCTTAGGCAGTTATGGCATTTATTGCATGGATCTTCACCTATGGGTTCAAGACACAATAAAGATTTAGCTAATAGAATAGCTGTATCTTCTTTTTTCGTGCCTCTTGGACCAGAAAAAATATATGAATGAGACAACCGATTATATCTAATGCTATTTAACAAAATGCGGTAAACTGTCTCTTGATATGTCTTTAACTCATCCCAGTTCTTGAACATATAAACTCCTACAATACTCTATCTATCAATGCTATAGTATCTTCAACAACTGATTCTAGAGTTTGTTCTCCATTAACCGATTTTATTCTATCATATTTTTCCATTAACTCTAAATATCCCATATAAATCTTTTTATGAAAATCCAAATTTTCAAGATCCAATCTATTGACTTCACGATTTGGTGAGTTGAATACCCTTTGTAAGCCAACTTCTGGTCTTACATCAATAAAAACTGTTAAATCTGGTAAAGCATCTTCAATTGCAAAAAAGTTAATCTCGTAAACTTTATCGATACCTATACCTCTAGCAACACCTTGATAAATCAGCGAACTATCGACAAACCTATCGCACAATACCAACTTGCCTGATTCTATAGCTGGTAATATTTTTTCAACAAGATGCTGTCTTCTTGCTGCTGCAAATAATAAGGCTTCTGTTCTTGCATCCATCTCTAAGTTATCTTTATTTAAAAGAATATCTCTAATTCTCTCTGATATTTTGATTCCTCCAGGTTCTCTAGTCAACATGACTTCTAAACCTAAATTCTCATAATGTTTTTTGATCTCCTTGATAATCGAAGTCTTCCCGGAACCTTCAGTACCTTCAAAAGTAATAAATTTTCCCTTCATCTTATCACCTGCCTAATATATATATTATCTCATAAATCGCTTTGTTTTTAAACAAAATTATTTTATTAAAACATCTTATTGTGTTACAATATTCTAAGAAGGAGAGTCAATATGTATATCAACATCAACAACCTTTCATTTGCTTATGGTTCGAAAGCGATAATCTCCAATCTATCCTTAACAATTAACAAAGGTGATTATTTAGTAATCCGTGGAAAAAACGGTGCTGGAAAATCTACTTTTATCAAATGTCTACTTGGTTTTAATCCAGTAAAATCTGGTATGATATTATATGATGAAGTAGACGTTATTGATTTTACCGAATGGACACGTTTTGGTTATGTCAGTCAGAGTTTTGATGATTTCAATTATGAGTTTCCTTTAACTGTAGGAGAACTTTTGTCTATTTCAAGCCTCAAGAACACTTTAGAATCAGAAAGATTGAAATTCCTAGAAAAAATGGGTATATTCGAAATAATAAATCAAAATATCAATTCTCTTTCAGGTGGTCAATTACAGCGAGTTTTCATTGTAAGAGCAATGCTAAATAAACCAGATGTATTAATACTCGATGAGCCAACCGCTTCTATTGACAAGCAAAACAAAGAGTTTTTTTATAGTACAATCGAAGACTTACATCAAGAAGGACTTACCATCATTCTTATTAGCCACAATGATGACATTGAATATTTAAATTATTCACATATTCTTACTATGTACAGCGATCTAACAACAAGTTTTGAAGAACGCGGAGTTGAAGTAAAGGAAGGTATCCTATAATGTTTCTTACTTTCATTACTGATTTGTTTCAACAAGACTTCATGCTTAGAGCTTTAATTGCTGGTATAATGCTAGGTATATTAGCACCTTTACTAGGAACCTTTGTTGTAGTAAGAAGATTATCTTTCATTGCTGATACCTTAGGTCATTTCTCCCTTGTTGGTATCTCAGTTAGTTTGTTTCTATCTTCAGTAGGTATAACTATATTCTTTGAAAGACCTTTATATCTTGGTATTATATTTTCTATTGTAGGAGGACTATTAATTGAACTCTTTAGAAGATCGTATACTAACTATAAAGAGATATCAATGGTTATAGTTATTAGTCTAGGTGCTGCTTTAAGTGCAATATTCTTCTCACTATCAAAAAAAACAGGTTCCTTATATAATTACTTGTTTGGCTCTATTTTGACTGTCACAAATTATTACATTGTTTTAATTCTAATAACTGCCTTCATTGTTGCTTTATTATTTATACTATATGGCAAACAAATACTAGCTGTGAGCTTTGATGAAACAAATGCAAAATTCTTAGGTATTAATGTCAACTTGTTTCAATTCGTCTTTATTATCATGCTGTCAATAGTTGTATCTGTTTTACTAGAATCAGCTGGAGTACTTCTGATTTCATCAATGATGGTCATTCCTGTAGCAGCAGCTATGAAATTAGGTTGGTCATACAAATCAACCCTTATCATCTCAATTATCTTTTCTGAATTATCAGTTTTCTTTGGTTTGTGGTTGGCATATTCATTAAGAATACCCAGTGGAGCTGCTATCGTCTCAATAAATGTAATAATTCTATTAGCAATTGCTATTTCAAAACGACTAAAACAAAAAATACGAATCTCAAAACTAGATAAGATGCAGTAAAATTACAAGATGTTAGTTAAGAATAAGGTTTTATCCTTGTTAACTAACATCTTTTTAAATATTATCAATAGAGCACTTTATTGAGATATAAACCTGAAGCAGGAGCTAGATGTTTTGTCGCTCTTCTGCTCTTTTCTTTAATTATCGAATCAATGGAAATATCGGATTGATTTAAACTGTAAGTAACAAGATAATGAATAATCAGCCTTACCATGTATCTTAAAAATCCATTACCTCTTATAAATACTTTTAACAAATCACCCTCTAAAAGATATTCAGCCGAGAGAATAGTTCTAATTGGATCTAAAACATCGCCTTTTGCAAAAGAAGTAAAATCATGTGTTCCTACTAGCATTTTCAATTGGTCAGAAAAGCGCTTCAAATCCAAACCCCTGATTTGCCAAGAATAATCATTTAAGAAAGGGTTAAACTCACTAAGATTAATAATATAAAGATACTCTTTGGCGTAAACATCATATCTACTATGAAACAAAGGATGAACTTTAGTAACTGACTTGACATAAATACTTTTGGGTAGTTGACTGTTAAACAAGAAAAGCCATCGATTTTCGTCTAGACCAGCCAAACTATCAAAATGAATAACCTGTTCAAATGCATGAACAAAAGCATCTGTTCTTGAAGCACCTTGAACCAATGTTTCTTCATTATTAACCATCGATACCAATTTTGAGATAATCCCTTGAATTGAAGGTTTATCCTTTTGATATTGGAATCCATGAAAGTTCTTTCCATCATATTGAATCACGGCTTGATAACGAGAAGATTCAACCTTTTTTGTTTGGATGATTATTCTTTGAATCTCGCCTTTATCATAACCTATTTTTATTGGTTGCTTATTTTGATTATATCCGTATTTAATTTTCTGTGTATCGCTATCATTCATAACCAAATCACAAAATAAATCTTGATTTGAATTTAAATATGATAAAACATCACTTTTTCCAAGAACAATTAAATCATCAACCTTTAATCCGACATTATCGCTTAATTTAGAGAACATTTATATTACCTTCAAAACTATAGTCAAAACCAAGACTATCAAACTGAAAGTTGAAGCAAAAACATCTCGATAAGAAAAATTAAGTTCATTGATTCTTGTACGTGGATTTCCAGGAACAAAGTTCCTTGATTCCATTGCATTAGCCAACTCTTCGCTTCTTATAAAAGCTATGATAAACATCGGTACTAATAAAGCGATTACTTGTTTAAGTTTATCCTTGAGTTTTCCTTCTGAAAAGTCCGCTCCTCTTGAAGCTTGTGCTAACATTATCTTATTAGCCTCATCAAAAATGGTAGGAATATATCTTAAACTAATCGAAATAATCAATGCGAAATCATCAGAATTAAAACCTATCCTTTTTAAAGGATGCATTAACCTCTCTAATCCTTGAGTCAAATCTGTAGGTTTAGTTGTAAGCGTCAAAACAGTTGATAGAGTAATAATTATCAAGAGCCTAATCACTACAAAAACTGACATTCTTACACCTTGCTCGTATACCCTAAAGACAAAAGGTTCTATTAAATTATTCTCAAACTGAATTTTTGTAAGTATTAAAAATATCCCAACCAAGAAACCAAGAAATAATAATAACCGATATCTTATAACCTTAGTTAAAATACGCCAAAAAATGAACAAAACCAGTATAGCTAATGCTCCAAACTCAGTTATAAACATATCTTCCTCAACAAGAAGTGCACCCTCTTTATTTAGAAGAATCTGAAAAACAAAAGTGAAAATTAATAGTATGAATATCGGTTTCAAGCCCTTGATTACTTTGATTACAGGTATTCTACCTATAACTAACATTACAAGAGCAACCCCTAATGCAATTAGAAGTTGATAAATGTTTTCCAACAAAAATATTGATATCATCAATAGTAATACTGCAACAATTTTTGTTCTTGGGTCTAACTTATAGAATATTCCCTTCCCTGGTATATACTGCCCAATTATTACACTTTTCATAAACCAATCACCCTCTCTATTTCCTTAAGAGCTAGTTCATTAGTTCTTTGAAAAATATTCAATTTCAATTGCATTTTGTTATTTAGATGAGTTAGCACTTTTATCGTATTCGGTAAATCAAGATGATAATCCCTTAAGTTTTCTTGTTTAAAAAGACTCTCAGGTTCACCATCATAAACCATATTACCTTTGTTCATAACTAAAACACGATTAAAATACTCATAAACTAAATCCATATCATGAGTTATAATAACGATTGTCTTCCCTGTTTGCTCATTGATGTTTTTGAATAAATCCATCAAAACCCTTTTACCAGCTGGGTCTAATCCGCTAGTAGGCTCATCTAAAACCAATATCTCTGGATCCATAGCTAAAATCCCAGCAATTGAAACTCTTTTCTTCTCTCCACCAGACAGATTATAAGGACTTCTTGAAAGGTACCCATCATCTAAACCCACCAAAGATAAAGCATTTTTTGCTAAAGATTTAGCTTTTTCAACCGGCATCTTAAAGTTTAATGGACCAAACATTATATCTTTTTCTACGGTCTCTTCAAATAACTGGTATTCTGGAAACTGAAAAACCAGTCCAACTTTTCTTCTAATATCGTTATAGCTAATCTTTCTATTTCTCTTTGAAGTGATAATATTTCCATAGATTTCAAGGTTTCCTGAAGTTGGAAAAATCAAAGCATTCATATGCTTTGCTAAAGTTGACTTGCCAGATCCAGTTTGTCCTACAAGCGCGATAAACTCATGCTTTTCTGTGATGCTTAAATCGATATTTTTTATCGCTGTATAAAGCCCCTCTGAAAAAGAAGAATAATCATGGCTTACTTTATTAAAGCGTATTCCCATAATGCCTCCTTGATTAATTTACCTTGATCGCTATTGGGTAAAGAATTTGCTAAATCTAAGGCAACTGGCAATTCCAAGTTGCTCAAAGTAAAAACCTCTTTGTTTCTCATGATATTTTCTGTTCTATCAAAAGCTGATATCTTCCCTTTATTCATTACTAAAATTCTATTTGCTAACAGCGCTTCATTGATATCGTGTGTAATCATAATAATAGTTAAACCTTCTCGATTTAGTTCCTTGATATAATCAATCAACTCTTCCCTAGAGTATGGGTCTAACATTGAGGTTGCTTCATCGAAAATAATAATGTCGGATTGCATCGCTAAAATACCTGCAATTGCTACTCTTTGCTTTTGCCCCCCCGATAGGTTTGTAGGTTCTTTATCCAAGAACTCGTACATATTAACTTTTTTGGCATAAAAATCAATTTTTTCGAGCATCTCATCTCTTGGAACACAAAGATTTTCCATGCCAAAAGCGATATCATCTCTAACAGTTACGCCAACAAATTGATTATCTGGATTTTGAAATACAATTCCGATTTTTTTTCTAATCTGATATACATTATCTTCAGTTAGTTCAATACCATCGATAAAAATATGACCATCTGGTATCTCAAGAAGGCCAATCATAGCTTTTGCCAAAGTGGATTTACCTGACCCGTTATGCCCAAGAATAGCAATCCACTCTCCTTTATTAATTTCGATGTTCACATCATCTAAAACTTTAACTTTATTATTATATGAAAAGTCCAGTTTCTTTACTTCAATATAGCTCATAAACTATCACCGCCAATTTAATATTATAACAAAAATACTAGAAATTACCTAATTAATTAACTGTTTTTCTAAGTCTCTTAAAGCTACTAAACCTAGTAGATGTTCATTAGAATCCCCTTTTTCAGTTACTAGTAAAAGAAGCATCTCTCTCCTTTGCAATTTATCCTTATTGAAGATTTGATAAGCTTCATAAATACTTAATTCCTTAGAAACAAACTCGAAATATCTTCTTGGATGGTTGTTTAAATCTATTGCGTCGATAATTTCTGAAACTAACATTGACTTCTCAACGCCTTTTGAATAATCCATCGATAGATAATCAAACAAAGATTTTTCTGTGAAAATACCAATAAGCTCATCTTTTTCGACTATCGGTATCGAAGAAAAACCCGATGATTTAAGCAAGTCAATTACCTCTTTAATTGTCGAATTTAAACTCCTCGTTTGCAAATCTTCAAAAGGAGTCATCACGTCTTTTACTTGTTTTGGTTTAGTTATTTTAAAAACTAATTCTTTGAACTCACTCAAAAAACGTTGACTAGGAATCAACACATCATTATTATGAGCAATAATATTGCGCATTTGTGCGGCTTGCTTAATCAAATCAAAATTATGATTGTTATTGATTAAACTATTTACTTTAGCTTTTTTTATTTGATATAGACGAGTTATAAAGCCACTGTATGAATAATCTCCTTTATGATAATTTACCCTCAAATGCTTTTCTAATTGGTTAAAAAGATTAAAAAACTCGCTTTCTCTTCCCATATGACACCTTCAATCATCTAAAGAATATTCTTGATAATATTTTCAATTACAACTAATTATAGCACTTACAATGAAAAATTTAAAGCCAACATCACTCAAATAAAATCACATTATCAAAACAATGATAAAATGGTATAATTTATTTATGGAGGTAAATCAATGAAAAAACTATTAAGCATATTATTACTCACTTTAGTTTTGGTTTTATCAGCTTGTAGCACTAAAAATGACAAATTCTTAACTTCATTGTCTATTACCGGTCCAAAGGATTTATATTTGATGACTGGCAATTCACATAATCTACTTAATGGAGTAAAAGCCTTAGGTTCAAACAATAAATCCTATCTTGATGACCTAGAAATCTCATCGGATAATTGTTCTCTTCAAGGGAACATTATCTCATCTAGTCAAGAAGTTGACTGCGTTATCGATTACCATCTAAGCATTAATGATATATCTGTATCGAAATCAATTGTTATTTCATTTAGAGAAGAGATAAGCTTAGAAAAAATAGAGGCTTTTAACAGCTTAAGAATATATCAGATATATGTTTCTGCCTACAAAAGTGGTCAAGATATCGGTTATACCTATGGCTATGGTCCAAGCAATCATAATGGCGATTTACAAGGAATCATCAACTCACTCGATTACATTAAATCTTTAGGTATGAATGCTATTTGGTTAACTCCAATATTTGAATCCAAAGAGTTTCCTACTACGAGCGAATTTGAAATTAGAGGTCGTTCAACAGGATATTTTGCTGATGATTATTTTAACATAGACCCCAACTTTGGAACTAATGAACTTTTTAAAACGCTCGTTGATGAAGCTCACAGCTTAGGATTATATGTGTTTTTAGATGGTGTGTTTGGCCATCATGGTTACCATTCAATTGAAGGCGTTGTCGATGGAAGAAAACAATGGTATGGCTATGAAACTATATACCCTGAGAGTCTTGACTTCTTTATCGAAGTAGCGACTTATTGGATTGATGAATATGGTATTGATGGATGGAGAATGGACCAAGCTTATCAACTATTTCAAAATAACTATAATTATTTCCGCGAAATTAGAAAAGCTATCGAAGATATAAGCAACGAAAGAAAAGCTCGAGGTGAAGAATGGGGAACCTTAGGATATGTGGTTGCAGAAATATGGGATAATCAAAATAATATTCAAAAATATGCCTATGATCAGAGTGCTTTTAGATCTGCATTTGATTTTCCAGTAAGATTGCAGTTAGTTCGTGCATTAGCTGTAGATGAATACAATAACTCCTCTTCATTAAGAAATCTTGCAAATGCAATGAACTACAGTTACTCAGATTTTGCACAACAAAACCTATTTATCACAAACCATGATACTATCCGGTTTGGTGATTTGCTTCAAATAGCTGGGCTTGAGCATGAGTACTATCAGCGCCATAAACTAGCTTTATCGTTTCTTGCTCAATATACTGGTCCAATTACTGTTTATTACGGGGATGAATATGGGGATCAATTCGATGGTTTATCAACCAATACATCTGAACTAAATCAATATCCCTATATCGCCATTGATAATGTGGCAAGAACTAACGGAAGAGTTGATGACTTTACCGAAGAACAAACTGATTTAATCAACTATTTGAGATTCTTGATGAACTTAAGAGAAAACAATGAAGCTTTGTTTAATGGTTCAAGAGAAAACCTTTATGTTGATGATAATCTATACGTTGATTTGAAGACCACCGAAAATAACCAAGTCCTTTTCATCATGAATATCAGTAATTCAGTGGAATATGTTACTATCGATACATCTAAATTTAATGGTAATGAACTTATTAACCTTTTTGATGATTCAGTCCTTTATATCGAAGGAGATACGATAACATTAGAAATTGATTCCTTAACGAGTATATTTTTTCTAGTAAACTAAAAAAAGATGGATATTTTTTCCATCTTTTTTCATCTATCTAATTCTTCAGAATATAAATCGCTTTTCTCTAATATCGCTTGAAAATAAAAAGTTCTCGCAGTAAGGTGTTTAGGAATAATCCATAACCATAAAATTCCAAGTGTGAGTACTCCTACAAAATAGAGCCATACAAATGATAAGTCCAACAAAAACAATCCCTTTTTATATCCAACAGTTATATCTTTAGATATGCTTAATGCTTCTATTGGTCCAATTGATGGTTTCTTGTGGGTGAGAAAAATCGCCATTGAATAAGAGTAACTCTTAATTATTCCAGGGATAAGCAAAAGAAGACTCCAAAAAATAACCTTGATATTCCTGACAAAGACTAAAATCACACTCCTAACCAACTCATTAACAAAACCAAGCTTAAACTTCTGAAATAAATCAATATCCTTGCCATTTAAAACATCAATAAAAACACTCGCTCTTGAGTAAGCAAAAGCTGAGCCAAATATAAAAGTGATAACATTTATAAAAGACAGTAATGGCAATTTCAAACTGATTAAAAAAACAATTCTTCCCTGATCATCTTTTTTAAAACTAAAAACACCAGAAAGATAGATTAATAAACCCACTATAACAGTTGTGACAACCAAAAAGATTATGATTTTTAAATATTGTCCATGTAATTTTTGTTTTGCTTCTTCTTTAAATATAAATTTATCCATAATAAATCTCCTTGTTTAAAAATAATGAGCAAAAATAATGGCTACAAATATATATCATTATGATATCACAAAATCCAAAATCTCAATCTATAAAATGAAAAAAAGTTAGAATTACTAACTTTTCTTTTCTCTATTTTTTAAACTATCAACCTATTGCAAACTTCAAAACAGCTTTACAGACAACTTCTCCCTCTACATAAGCAACGGCTTCAGCTACTCCTAAAACACCTTTTCTACTAATTACTCTCGCTTCTAACCTTAGAGTATCTCCCGCAACTACCTTTTTCTTAAATTTGCATTTGTCAATCCCTGCAAAATATACCAACTTACCCTTGAACTCTTCTTTTGATAAAATAGTAACTGCTCCGGTTTGAGCTAATGCCTCTACGATTAATACTCCTGGCATAACATGAGCCTTCGGAAAATGCCCTGTAAAATAATGTTCCCCTACAGAAACGTTCTTTATAGCAACCGCACTTACTCCCGGTTCTAATTCAATCACTCTGTCAATCAACAAGAATGGATATCTATGAGGGATAATATCTTGAATTTGATTACTGTTCAATATCATATTCTACTCCTTGTATTTTTTAAATACTATAGTGGCATTATGTCCACCAAAACCTAAGCTGTTACTAATGGCGTGTCTGATTTCCTTATTCAAGCCATTTGTTAAGGTATAATCTAAATCGCATAATGGATCAAGTTTTGTTGTATTTATAGTAGGGGGAATAAAATCATCTTTGACCGCTAATATTGTTAAGATACCTTCCACTGCTCCTGAAGCTCCCAAAAGATGGCCTGTCATAGACTTAGTACTAGATACGTTTAATTTGAAAGCATGTTCTTTGAAAGCTCTTTTGATTGCTAGTGTTTCTGTTTTGTCATTTAGAGGTGTTGATGTCCCATGAGCATTGATATAATCAACCTCTTCTGGCAAAACACATCCATCTTCTAAAGCAATCAACATGCAATTCATCGCACCAGTGCCTTCCAAGTCAGGACCGGTTATATGGTATGCATCGCATGTACTACCATACCCAACAACCTCACAGTAAATCTTTGCATTTCTTTGTTTTGCATGTTCAAGTTCTTCAAGAATGATTGTCCCAGCACCCTCTCCCATCACAAAGCCACTTCTTTCTAAGTCAAAAGGAATACTAGCTCTATTGGGATCTTTGCTTCTTGATAAAGCTTGCATGACATTAAATCCCCAAATGCCAAAAGGGATTACTGTTCCTTCACTACCACCAGAAATCACTACATCTAAATATCCATCTCTAATTGCCCTAAACGCTTCCCCAATACTATTAGTAGCGCTTGCACAAGCAGTTACATGACTAATTGCTGGACCATGTATTTTGTACTTAATCGCTATATTTCCTGCTGCGAGATTGATAATCGCACTTGGGATAAAATATGGACTCATCCGCTTGTATCCCTTTTCTGTCGCCTTATCCTTTTGAATTGATATTGTTTCTAGACCACCGATTCCGCTCGTGTAATATACTCCTACTCTTGAAGAATTCTCTGAAGAAAAATCTAAAGCTGAATCAGCAATTGCTTCATCTGTAGATATTATAGCAAGTTGGGTAAATCTATCAGTTCTCTTAATTTCTTTAAGACCAAATTTACTTTCAAAATCATAATCCTTTATTTCAGCTGCCATACACACTTCATCTTCACTTGCATCGTAATGTGTAATCTGTGCTATACCATTCTTGCCTGCTTTTGCATTTATCCACGTTGTAATAGCATCATTGCCAATAGGAGTTATCGCACCTATTCCACTTACAACCACTCTTCTTCTATTGCTCATCAAATCAAACCTCCATTGACGCTGATTACTTGCCCTGTGATATAATCGGCTTTTTCACTTGCAAGAAAAAGACATATATTCGCTACATCTTGGGCTTTTCCAAACCTCTTCAAAGGGATTTGTTTAAGGTAGTTTTCTTTAATTTCCTCGTTGAGATTTGCAGTCATTTCAGTTTCAATAAAACCTGGTGCCACAGCATTTACATTAATATTCCTGCTTCCCATTTCTTTTGCCAAGGATTTTGTCAAGCCAATTATTCCCGCTTTAGAAGCTACATAATTTGCTTGTCCTGAGTTGCCAATTAAACCAACAACACTAGTTATATTGATAATTCTTCCTGTTCTATTTTTTAAAAGATGCCCTGTCAAATGCTTGCACATATTCCAAGTTCCCTTTAAATTAACCGCTATAACTTGGTCAAAATCTTCTTCTTTCATCCTAAGCATCATATTATCTTTGGTAATTCCTGAATTATTGACAAGCACATCAATTTTTCCAAATCTTTCTAAAGCTTGTTCCACTAAGAATTGTGATTCAGAATAATCAGAAACATCTGCTTTAACCGCTAAAGCGTTTCCTCCAAGACTCTCTACTTCTTCTACTAACTGTTTTGCGCTTGCTTTCGAGCTATTATAGTTAATAATGATATTATATCCCTCTTTAGCAAAGGTTAAAGCTATTGCTTTACCAATTCCTCTTGAAGCTCCTGTAATCAAAACTGTCTTTTTAATTTCCATTATAATCCTCCAATTCATGAAGAGTCGCATTAAGCGATTTAATATCTTCAACATTCATTACTTTTACATTTTTGTTTACTCTTTTTACTAGATTTGCTAGAATTTTCTTTGGTCCAATCTCAATAAAAACATCAACTCCTGAATCAATCATATTTTCAACCATTTGATAGAATTTAACACTATTAGATATCTGCATAGCCATACTTTTAGATAGATTACCATTATATTTATCTCCTGTTAAATTTAAGTATAAACCCAATTCAGGTTCCTTTAAATCCTGTTCTTCTAGAAATTTTAAAAACTCAATCTCTGCATTCTTCATCATTTCAGAGTGAAATGCACCACTAGTTTTAAGAATTGTCGCTATTTTTGCTTTCGATTCAATTGCCTTTTCCAAGAAAATATCAACTGCATCGCTCTCTCCACTGACCACATATTGATTATAACTGTTGTGATTAGCAATAGTCAAATAACCTTTTATCTGTTTAATTAACTCTTCTATTTCTTCTATTTCTAAACCTACAACAGCACACATCTTTCCAGGATTCAATAGAGTAGCATCTTCCATTAAAGCTGCTCTTTTTTTGACGATTTCAAGACCTTTTTCAAAGGAAAATACCCTATTATGCAAATATGCACCGTATTCTCCTAAACTAAGCCCCATACTCAAGTCAGCTATGATGCCATGATTCTTTAATACCGTCAAAATAACTTGATAGATTGTAAACATAGCTACTTGTGTATATCTTGTTTGGTTTAATAACCCTTCATCTCTAAACATTATATCTCTAATCTGATAACCGGTTATCTTTTCTGCTTTTTCGAATATTTCTCTAACATAACTAAAATTTTCATAAAAATCTAATCCCATACCAAGATACTGAGACCCCTGGCCAGAAAACATAAAAGCTATTTTCATTTGATTATTCCTTTTGCCACTAAACTGTTCTCAAAGATATCAGCTAATATCTCCTTAACATACCTAATTTCTTTAACAAGCCCAGCTGACTGTCCAGCCATAAAACTACCATTATCAATATCTCCTTCAAAAACTGCTTTCTTTAAAGAGCCTAAAGTCAGTTTTTCTAGTTCTTCTAGGTTAGTTTGTCCATACTTTGTCAAGTTTAGATACTCTCTAGCCATTTTGTTCTTTAAAACTCTAACAGGTGCACCAGATTGTCTACCTGTAACTACCGTTTCAGTATCTTTTGCTTTAACTATTTTTTCCTTATAATTTTCATGGATTGGACATTCATGACTGGCTAAAAGCACAGTTCCCAGTTGAACTCCTTTTGCTCCAAGAATAAAAGCTGCATCTAAACCTCGATGATCTGCTATTCCTCCTGCGGCAATAACAGGAATACTAACTGCATCAACTACTTGCGGAACTAGGGTCATAGTTGTTATTTCTCCGATATGTCCTCCTGCTTCAGTACCTTCAACAACTAAAGCATCAGCTCCCGAGCGCTCAAGTCTAATCGCAAAAGCAACACTAGGAACAACTGGAATTACGATTATTCCAGCTTTTTTCCATTTTTCCATGTATATTCCAGGACTTCCAGCCCCAGTAGTAACTATTTTCACGCCTTCTTCAATAACTATATCACTCAACTCATTTGCGTAAGGGCTCATCAACATGATATTAACTCCAAAAGGTTTATCTGTCAAAGTTTTTGTTTTTCTGATTTCTTCTCTTACTCTATCAGGGTCCCAAGCTCCACAACCAATCAACCCTAAACCTCCTGCGTTGCTAACAGCACTGGCAAGTTGATGGTTTGCAATATTTGCCATACCACCTTGGATTATAGGATATTTTATCCCAAGTAAATCTCTTATATCCATTCTATCACTCCTAGTATTCTATTAAAGCTCCAGCCCAAGTCAACCCTCCGCCGAAAGCTACTGTTACAAATAAGTCATTGCGTTTAAGCTTTTTTTGTTTTATCGCTTCATCAATTGCAATCGCAACGCTTGCTGCTGAAGTATTACCATATTTCTCAATATTTACAAACATCTTTGATAAATCAACGCCTAAATCTCTAGCTGATTTATCAATTATTCTCATATTTGCTTGATGGGCAATTATTAGATTTATATCATCTACCGATATCTCATTTCGCTGCAATAAAGTATTGATTGTTTCTGGCATTATTCTCGATGCAAATTTAAAAACTTCTGTACCCTTCATATGAATATGATCTTGCATACTTATCTCGTTAATCTCTGGATTCTTTAGCTCTGGATTTTTACAGAACAATAACATATCTGTATCTCCTCTTGAACCAGCAATAATATCCTTAATCTTGTTCTTTTTACTTTTTCCAATTACCATTGCTCCTGCTCCATCACCAAATAAAACACAGGTATTTCTGTCTCTCCAATCAGTCAATCTTGTCAATGTCTCTGCTCCTACTATCAACGCAGTATTAAAAGCTTTGCTTTTGATCATTTTATCTGCAATTTGTAATCCGTATATGAACCCACTACAAGCAGCATTGATATCAAAAGCCATGATTCCTGGTATATCCAGTTTTGCTTGTAAAAGATTTGCCACACCAGGAAATGCATAATCAGAAGTCACTGTTGCTACAATAATCAAATCTATATCTGACTTTTCTATCTTTGCTGCTTCTATTGCATTAATTGCAGCCTTATATGCTAAGTCTAAAGTGGTTTCATTATTTACAATTCTTCTTTCTTTTATTCCTGTTCTTGAATATATCCATTCATCACTTGTTTCTACATATCTTTTTAAGTCTTCATTCGTTAACTTGTGTTCTGGAACATAATGTCCTGTACCCATTATCTTTGTATATCTCATTTGATAATCCCTCCAAGATGTTCATAATTAAATCTTTGTAAGAAGCCAAAATTTCTGACTTTAGAATTTCTTTGATATTGCAACTCAGTTCTGCTCAATCTTCTCAAATTATTATAATTAACCAAAATAACTTTCTTGGTTTCTTCGAAAGTCTTAATCTTATCAAAATGTGCCCCCCCTAAAGGTTCCTTAATGATATCATCAATAATCTGAAAATCCTTTAAGTCAAAGGCTGTTAGTTTCATTACTTCAGAAGCTTCTTCTGCTCTAGAAGCGTCTTTCCAAATGATACTTGCATAGCCTTCTGGACTAAGGATTGAATAAATCGAATTTTCAAGCATAAGAACCTTATTAGCAAAACCCAAAGCTAAAGCTCCGCCACTTCCACCTTCACCGATTACAACTGCTATTATCGGCACAGTTAAATTACTCATTTCAAATAGATTTGCTGCTATTGCTTGACCTTGACCTCTCTCTTCAGCTCCTATCCCTGGATATGCTCCTGGTGTATCAATTATTGTAAGAATTGGTCGATTGAATTTCTCAGCTTGCTTCATCAATCTCAATGCTTTTCGATACCCTTCAGGATGAGACATTGCAAAATTTCTAGAAATATTCTCTTCTGTTGAAGAACCTTTTTGTTGTGCAATGATAGTGAAAATATTTCCTTCAATGGTTCCAATCCCTCCAACAATACTAAGATCATCCCCATATAATCTATCTCCGTGAAGTTCGATGAAATCAGGAGCTAAATATCTGATAAAGTCCATAGCTTTTGGTCTTTTTTGATGTCTAGCTAAAAGAACTCTATCCCAAGCTGATAGTTTAGTCATCTCAATAAGTTTGTACCTTTCGACCTCTTCTATCAGTTTTTGAACAGAATTGCTATCACCTAATTTTGTTATTTCTTTTTCTAAGTCCAATAATTTTGACTCTTTCTCAAGAATATTCATTAGTTGTATCTCCTATGAAACCTAAGCAAATTAGCTATAGTTTTCTTCATATCCTTCCTGTCTACAACCTTATCAATAAAACCTTTTTTTAATAAAAATTCTGACTTTTGGAATCCTTCAGGAAGTTTTTGTTTAATAGTTTGTTCAATTACTCTAGGACCAGCAAATCCTATCAAAGCCTGAGGTTCAGCTAATATGATATCGCCTAATGATGCAAAACTTGCAGTTACTCCTCCAGTTGTCGGATTTGTTAAGACGCTAATATAGAAATAACCCGAGTTACTATGCTTAGCTACGGCAGAACTAGTTTTTGCCATCTGCATCAAAGAGAAAATTCCCTCTTGCATTCTAGCACCGCCTGAAGCAGTAAAGATTACAACCGGAAGTTTCTTATATATAGCATATTCAAAAGTTCTAGCTACCTTTTCTCCTACGACACTTCCCATGCTCCCCATCAAAAAATAACTGTCCATAACACCGATAACACACGGCTCTCCAAATATTTCACCGTATCCATAAACATATGCTTCGTCTAGATTAGTCGCTTTTTTGTAACTAAGAATTTTTTCTTCATAACCATCTTGAAACAAAGGATTTAAAGTAATATATCCAATACCTTTCTCGATAAAGCTATCTTCATCTAAAATATACTTAATTCTATCAATCGCCCTCATTCTAAACAGAAATCCACAATGCTTACAAATATAGTCATTTTCAATATTCTTTTTAACATTATTAAGTTTTCCACATTGAGGACACTTCTCATATAAGCCTTTTGGAACATCACTTTCAATTGATTTTCTTACTATGCTCTCTTCGTGGATTAGTTTTACATTTTGCTTAAGTTTCTTTCTCTTATTGATAGTCTCCCCTATTTTATTCATAGTCTTGGTACTCCAATAATCTCTCCATTTTCTTTTCAATAAAACTCGTATCAAAACTACCTTTTTGATAGTCATGATTGTTCATTATCATGTAAAGAAAGGTATGATTTGTATCAATACCCTCGATAACTAACTCCTCTAAAGCTGCTTGCATTCTCTTAATAGCTTCATCCCTATTCTCTCCATGAACAATCAATTTACCTATCATTGAATCATAATAAGGTTGAATTACACAATCATTATATAGCAAACTATCAAATCTAATACCATTGCCAGAAGGGATATGTAATAAAGTAATTTTACCAGGACTCGGCCTAAAGTCTTGCTTAGGATTTTCTGCATTTAATCTGCATTCAATGCTATATCCTTTAATAGCTACTTCATCTTGTGTAAAACTGATTTTTTCTCCCGCAGCTATCCTAATTTGTTCCTTGACCAAATCCTTGCCTGTAATCATCTCAGTTACAGGGTGTTCAACTTGAATTCTTGTATTCATCTCTATGAAATAGAACTCACTTCCAAACACTAGAAATTCAATTGTTCCAGCATTTTCATATTTAACAGCTTTACATGCTTTTATACTAGCTTCAATCATTTTATCTCTCAACAAATCACCAATTATCCCAGGCGCTTCTTCGATAACTTTTTGATTTCTTCTTTGAATTGAGCAATCGCGTTGATATAAGTGGATTACATTACTGTATTTATCACATAAAACTTGTACTTCGATATGTCTTGGGTTTGAAAGATATTTTTCTAAATATAGCTCTCCATTCCCAAAAGCATTTTCAGCTTCTGCTTTTGCGGTATTGAAAGCGTGTGTGAAATCATTTCTATTTTGAGCTATTCTCATTCCTCTACCACCGCCACCAGCACTCGCTTTAATCAAAACAGGAAATCCTATTTTTTCAGCTATGTTTAAAGCTTCTTCGATATTATTGACCGTTGACTCAGAACCTGGTACAACAGGAACTGAAGAATCAATCATCAATTTCCTTGCAAGTGATTTGTTTCCCATTAATCTAATCGTATTGCTAGAAGGACCTATAAAAATAATCCCGCAATCTTCACATAGTTTAGCAAAATCTGGATTCTCGCTCAAAAAGCCGAATCCAGGATGTATGGCTTCGGCGCCTTTACTGATAGCTGCAGTAATTATATTCTCCATATTTAAGTATGAATCACTGCTTTTTGGACCGCCTACACAAACACTTTCATCAGCTAATTGTACATGCAAACTATCTTTATCGGCCTCACTATAAATAGCGACTGTTTCAATGCCGAGATACATACAAGTCCTGATTATTCTTACTGCAATCTCTCCCCGGTTTGCAATTAGTATTTTATGAAACATTATTCTTCTATTTCCATAATAACTTGTGAATACTCCACCATTTCTCCATTGTTAACATTAATTCTTTTGATTCTCCCGGAAACTGGTGTCTTAATCTCATTCATTACCTTCATAGCTTCAATGATAAACAAAACATCACCTTTTTCAACTCTTTGATTTATTGACACAAAAGGCGCACTATCAGGAGAGGATGAAGCATAGAAAGTTCCTACTAAAGGAGCTTTGATTGTAAAGTATTTCTTTAGATCTATTTGAATGTTTTTACTGTCTTCTTCGACCTGTAAAGGTTTTTGCTCATGTAAAACATTTATTGAGCTTTTACTGAAGACATCTTTTTCCATTTTTACTGTAAAATCTTTTTCTTGTATTTCTATTTTAGATAATGATGAAGCTTCAAACTCCTTCATTATTTTTTTTAATTGTCTAAAATCCATAATAAACCTCACTTTTAATTTGAGATTTTAATTTTTGTTCAATAAAATATAATCCCAAATCTCGGCTACTGTTTTGAATTTTTGCGCTTCATTATCACTTATGCTGATACCAAACTTATCCTCAATAGCCATAATCAATTCTGCAGCATCCAAAGAATCTGCCCCTAAATCAGAAGCTAAATCAGATTCAATTGTAATTTTTTCTTCATCGATACCTAAGGTATCCGCTATTAATTCTTGCAATAAAATAAATTCCATTTTCTTCCTCCTATTGTAAAATCTTCATAATTTTACCACCTTTTAGTGCTAATGTCAATTTATTTTGAAATTCAAACATTTTGAATATTAAATAATTTAATTAGTCTTGTTTTTTGTTAATCAAAGTTTAACTGTCAAACAATTTAATAATGAATGCAAATCCATTTTTGTGTATTGGATATTTTTGCTAATTACTCAAATCAGCAATAAAAAAACACTCTAAAACTAGTTAATCAGAGTGAATTTATTTAATGAATAATTATATTATATAATTGATTTATATGCTATCATAAATTTCTGTAAAAGAAACTTCATCATAATTTTTTTCGATTACTCTATTACTATTTTTAAGAATTATTTTTCCATCTTCATTTATTGTATCAATGATATATCTATCATTATCAATTACAATCTCGCGATGAAGAATTAAAGAGTTATCTAGATATATTTTTAAATCTTCTTTATGATCAATATGTCGATTGAAAACTTTCAAAAATTCAGATAGAACATCATTTAGATGGATTTCTGAATTGGTTTGCAATTTGATTGATGAAGCTTTTAAAGAATAATCTTCAAAATCTGTTTGATTGACATTTATACCAACACCTATTATTAAAGCATCTAACTCCTCATAACCAATTGATTCTAGCAATACTCCACAGATTTTCTGTTTTCCTATTAAAATATCATTTGGATATTTAATCTTTGCTTCAAGTCCGTATTTTTTTAGTGTTTCTAGCAATACTACAGCAGTCTTAATATTAAATCTAAAAATATGCTCTCTGGGATGCTTTTCCTTAATCACGATACTAAAATACAGGTTCCCTTTTTTGCTTAACCATTTTCTATTATATCTTCCTCTTCCAGATGACTGCTCTAAGGCTAGGATTATATCCCCGTGTTTAAGACTAGTAATCTCTTTTTTCGCATAATCATTTGTACTATCGATTTTATCAAAACTAATGATTCTCTTACCTATCATTTGCTTCCTCCAAAACGTTTCAAAAATCTTTATCCAACTATATCAATAAATTTGGCCATCAATCTATTAAAATCCAAAGGCCTCCTATGAGATTAATAATTCAAAAGTTTATTATCGTAATAACTAAAGCAATACATTATAAAACCCAATAAAGTATACACTTCTGAATATTTCTTGTTATCTATATTATACTCCATAATCAAGAAAAAATCCTGGATTTCTCCAGGATTTAGATTATTAAACTAATTCTATAATAGCCATTGGACAAGAATCTCCTTGACGAGGTCCTGTCTTATAAATACGTGTATATCCACCGTTTCTGTCCTGATATTTTGGGCCTAGTTCCTTCATAAGCTTTACCAATGCATATTGATCATCAATTTTTAACTCTCTAACAGTTTTTTCAGCAATTCTAGCTGAATTCAAGTCACCTTTTTTAGCAAGAGTAATTAATTTTTCAACTGTTCTGCGTAATTCTTTAGCTTTAACTAAAGAAGTTTCAATTCTCTCATGCATTATCAGTTGTGTAGCTAAATCACGAATTAGTGCTTTTCGGTTAGCGCTATTACGGTTAAGTTTTGTATATCCTCTACTCATGATTTCCTCCTATCGATTAGTGTTTAGCTAAGCTTAAACCCATTTCTTCAAGCTTTTGCTTAACTTCCTTCAATGATTTTTTACCTAGGTTTCTTACTCTCATCATATCTTCTTCAGATTTCTCGATTAACTCACCTAAAGTATTGATTCCAGCTCTCTTTAAACAGTTATACGAACGAACTGACAGATCCAAATCTTCAATTGGTTTCTCAAGATTACGATTGGTTTCCTCGGTTTTTCTTTCAACCATATAATCATCATCAACCTTAGCTTCTGATAAATCAATGATTGTCTGCAAGTGATCAATTAACATCTTAGAAGCTGTGCCTAATGCATCTTTTGGATTTATTGCTTTATTAGTCCAAACTTCCATAATCAGTTTATCATAATCTCCAGAATCTTCAACCCTGGTCTTTTCTACTGTATAATTAGCTCTTGTTATCGGGGTATAGATGCTATCGATTGCTATATCATTGACATCATCAGTATATTCTGAGTTTTGTTTAGCGCTGACATATCCATTTCCTCTTCTTGCCTTCATGTGCATTCTAAGAACACCCTTATTGATATGACAGATATAGTGGTTTGGATTCATTACCTCTACTTCTTCATCACAAATGATATCCGAAGCAAAAACATCTCCAGGACCTTCAACTGATAATTCCAAACGTTTTTCCACATCTGAATCATCATTGTCAATTGATAAAATAACACCTTTTAAGTTAAGTATAATTGTAGTTACATCCTCCACGACACCTTCGATTGGTGTAAATTCGTGAACGACATTTTCAATGTTTACATTGACAATAGCTGCACCTGGTAATGAAGACAATAAAACCCGCCTTAAAGAATTCCCTAAGGTGATACCGTATCCTCTTTCTAGTGGTGAAATTACGAATTTACCGTAATTATCCTCGATTTCTACAGTCTCTGTTTTAGGTTTCTCGAATTTCAAGTCCTTCATAGATTACCTCCTATCCGCGTGGTCGTTTTGGTGGACGACAACCGTTATGGGGAACTGGTGTAACATCTTTGATCGCTGTAATTTCAAGTCCTGCAACTTGTAAACTTCTGATTGCTGCTTCTCTACCTGGCCCTGGTCCTTTTACTTCTACTTCAACTTTTACTACACCATTGTCCATCGCTGATTTAGCAGCTGCTTCTGACGCTAAACCTGCCGCAAACGGAGTTGACTTACGGCTACCTTTATAACCGATAGCTCCTGCTGAACTCCAAGCTATTGCGTTTCCTTTAGGGTCAGTAATTGTAATAATAGTATTATTGAAAGTCGAATGAATATGTGCTATCCCTGAGGGAATATTCTTTTTCACACGACGTTTTGTTCTTACATTACGTGCCATATAATTCAGTCTCCCTTCCTATTTCTTCTTATTAGCTACAGTTTTTCTTGGTCCCTTACGGGTTCTGGCATTGTTACGTGTATTTTGCCCTCGTACAGGTAAACCTTTACGATGTCTCAATCCTCTATAACTACCAATTTCCTGAAGACGTTTAATATTCATTGCAATTTCTCGTCTTAGGTCACCTTCAACTATATATTTTTGTACTTCTTGACGAATTCTTACTACTTCTTCATCTGTTAAATCTTTGACTCTTTTATCTTCTGATATTCCAGTAGCTGCTAAAACCTTTTCTGATCTCGTTCTACCGATACCATAGATGTATGTCAAAGCGATAACAACTCTTTTTTCTCTAGGAATATCTACTCCTGCGATACGTGCCATAGTTACCTCCTATTTTCCTTGTCTTTGTTTATGTTTTGGATTATCACAAATGACAAGTACCTTGCCACTTCTTTTAATTATTTTACATTTATCACAGATTTTTTTTACCGATGGTCTAACTTTCATACCATTTCCTCCTTAAAATCTTTCATTCTAATTTATTTCATGCGATATGTTATTCGTCCACGTGTTAAATCATAGGTTGAAAGTTCAACCTTAACTTTATCACCTGGTAAAATGCGTATGTAGTTCATGCGGATTTTACCAGAAACGTGACCGATTATTCGGTGTCCGATTTCCAACTCAATCACAAATTGAGCATTGGGCAAAACTTCTACTACTGTACCTGTCATCTCAATGACATCATCTTTCTTTGCCAAATAAATCACTCCCTCTTATACTGTTGTCAGGATTTCATAACCTGTTTCGGTAATCAAAATCGAATGCTCAAAATGAGCCGATAAAGATTTATCTCGAGTTATGGTTGTCCATCCATCAGTCAAAACTCTAACTTCTTTATTTCCTAAATTAATCATTGGCTCAATTGCCAAAGTCATCCCTGGTTTAAGGATAATTCCTCTTCCCGGAGGTCCATAATTAGGAATTTGCGGATCCTCGTGAAGGTGTCTGCCCAAACCATGTCCAACAAACTCTCTAACAACACTGAATCCTTGACTTTCTGCATATACTTGAATTGCATGAGATATGTCTGACAGGTGATTATTGGGTTTTGCATACTTTAACCCTTCAAACAAACTCTTTTCTGTCCCCTCAAGTAGTTTCTTTGCATTTTCTGAAATTTCTCCGCATGCATATGTCCAAGCTGAATCACCGTGGTATCCATTAAAATTAGCACCTATATCAACTGAGACAATATCTCCTGATTTAAGAATTCTATTCTTCTTAGGAATACCATGTACAACTTCATCATTAACCGATATGCATGCAGATGCGGGAAATCCGTTATAATTCTTGAATGACGGCAGTGCACCATGATTGATAATTATGCTTTCAACCAAATCGTCAATCTGTTTGGTTGATATACCAGGTTTTACCAAATCCCTTACTGCTCTATGAGCTAAAGCAACAATTCTTCCTGCCTCTCTCATCAAGATGATTTCTCGTTCAGATTTTCTTGTGACCATTACAATTCACCTAATTTTTTGATAATATCATGAAAAACTCTTACTGATGATTTTTCTCCATCAATAACTATCAACAACTTTTTATCATCATAGTAGTCAAGCAATGGTTTAGTTTTGTTATTGTAAATTTGCAAGCGATTCATCACTGACTCTTCTAAATCATCAGGTCTTTGAATCAATACTTTACCACAAATATCACAGATATCTTCTGTTTTTGGTGGATGGTAATCTATGTGGTAAGTGTGTCCACAACCCGAACAAACTCTACGTCCTGCCATCCTATGAAGCAATACTTCATCTTCGACATCTACATTGATTACTGCTGATAAATTGATACCCAAGCGACAAAGCATTTCATCTAAAGCTTCAGCTTGAGTTCTTGTTCTTGGGTATCCATCCAGCATGAACCCATTAGGGAATTGATTCTTTGATAGAATCTCCCAAACGATGTCATTTGTCATTTTATCGGGCACCAGATTACCTTGGTCAAGATACTTCTTAGCTTCCAATCCTATGTACGAACCTTTTTTTATCTCATCTCTGTAAATATTACCAGTTGAGATATGATTAAGGTTAAAGTGCTTAAGGATCTTATTTGCTTGAGTGCCTTTTCCTGCTCCTGGTTTTCCCATAATCAATAAATTCAACATGATTCCTATCTCATAAATCCAGCGTATGCTTTTTCCTGAGTATCTGTTTCAATCTGTTTAGCTGTTTCTAGAGCAACACCTACGATAATCAACAATGATGTTCCACCGATTTGAGCATATGAATGCCCTAATACCATCGATGTAATAATTGGCAATGATGCGACTATTACTAGGTATAAAGCTCCTACAACAGTAACTCTAAATAAAATTTTTGTTATATAACTCTCTGTTTCATATCCTGGTCTTACACCTGGAATATATGCATTTTGTTTATGTAAGTTTTCTGCTATTTGCTCTGGTTTAACCAAAATGAATGAATAGAAGAAAGTAAACACAAAAATTAAAATTATATAAATGACAAAACCGATAGGTTGATTATATGAAAATATTTGATTCAACCAATTACTTGCTCCAGTACCTAAATTGAGATATTGGAAAACAGTATTTGGTAAAGATAAAATAATCGATGCGAAGATAACTGGAATAACTGAAGCAGTATTAAGTTTAATCGGAATATTAGAATCCGTTTTACCCTTAAACTTTGCTGAACCTGGTCTGTTTGCATATTGGATTGGTATTTTTCTAATAGCTACTTGCATATAAGTAATACCAACCAAAACAACAACAAACATCAAGATACTAACTCCAAACAACAAATACCCCGAAAATGCTCCTTGATTTGCAAAGACATTCCCTGCTAATGCATTGTTTGGATCAGAAATATAATACTGAACCAAAGAGGAAATTGTTCCTGGGAAAGAAATAACAATACCAGCTACGATCAACATTGAAGAACCATTTCCGATACCTCTTAGAGTTATCTGATCAGCCAACCAAATCATAAAAGCTGTTCCAGCAGTCAAAACAACTGCGATATAGAAATAGATTAAGAACCAGAGATTTCTACCATTCTCAGTAGCCCAGTCACTTACAAATGGTTGAAACAACTGTACTTGAGAATTATGAAATGCAAAAGTCATTGCCAATGCTTGAATGAAAGCTAAAACTATCGCCAAATAACGAGTTAGCCTAGATATTTTTTGTCTACCTACTTCCCCTTCTTCGCTCCACTCCTTTAAAACTGGAATAATATCCATCTGTAAAAGTTGAACAACGATTGAAGCAGTAATGTATGGACTAATACCTAAAGCAACAATTGAATAATTTCTCAATGCATCACCAGATATCGAGTTCACAATACCTAAAAAGCCACTGTTATCAAATAAACTTGCCAAAGAGCTTGCATCAATCAAAGGCATGGTAACATATGTTAAGGTTTTAAAAACTAAGAATGCTAATAATGTGAAACCAATCTTTTTCAAGACTTCCTTGCTTTTGAAAATCTTTTTAATAGTTTCCATTATATCACCTCTACCACGCCACCAGCATCTTCAATAGCTTGCTTTGCAGAAGCTGAAAATTTATTAGCTTTTACAGTAAGTTTAACTTCTAGTTTTCCATTTCCTAAAATTTTAACTCCTGATTTTTCCTTGCTAATAACTCTATCATTAAGTAATACATCAGGACTTACTATCGTTCCTTCTTCATAACGGTTAAGATCAGATAAATTAACTATCGCGTACTCTTTTCTGAAAGGATTTGTGAAACCTTTCTTTGGAAGACGTTTGAACAATGGTGTTTGTCCACCTTCAAAACCTAATCTAACTCCTCCGCCTGAGCGAGAATTTTGGCCTTTTTGACCACGGGTAGAAGTTTTTCCAAATCCACTACTAGTTCCGCGACCTACACGTTTTTTATGATGAGTTGCACCTGAATTCGGTTTTAATTCATGTAATTTCATTAGTTGCACCCCCTATTTCTTGACTTCTTCGACTTCAACTAAATGACTAACAGTATTTACCATACCTTTAATCATATCGTTATCTTCTAAAACAACAGAAGAGTTTCTTTTAGTAAGTCCCAAAGCCTTTACAGTTTTGACTTGGTTAGGTTTTCTTCCCATTAAGCCTTTTTTTAAAGTTATTTTAATCATAGCCATCAGTTAAGTACCTCCTCAGCGCTTAATCCTCTCATAGTGGCAACCATTTCAACAGTTCTCAATTCTTTGAGACCTTCAACAGTTGCTCTAACTATATTAATTGGAGAATTTGAACCAAGTGATTTGCTCAACACATCTTCAATACCTGCTAATTCCAAAACTGCACGAACTGGTCCACCGGCAATTACTCCGGTACCTTCTGATGCTGGACGTAAGAATACTTTACCTGCTCCAAATTTTCCAGTAACGATATGAGGAATTGTTGTTCCATCAATAGGTACGTTGATAATGTTTTTCTTTGCATCTTCAATAGCTTTTTTAATTGCATCTGGAACTTCGCTGGCTTTTCCAGTACCAAAACCAACTTTTCCTTTTTTATCTCCAACAACTACTAAAGCAGAAAAACTAAAACGTCTACCACCTTTGACAACTTTGGTAACTCGACCAATGTTTACAACTCTTTCCTCAAATAATTTTGGTTCTTTTTTAGGTGAACGAGGTTTCTTTCCTCTTTTATTACGTTTGTTATCTTCCATATTAGCTTACCTCCTTCATTAGAATTCCAGCCCTGCTTCTCTTGCAGCATCGGCTAAAGCTTTGACTCTACCATGGTATAAATATCCACCGCGGTCAAAAACTACTTTTTTGATTCCTTTTTCAACAGCTTTTTTTGCAACTAATTCACCAACTGCAGCTGCTCCTTTATTATTTGAACCATTTATTTCGTTGATTTCCCTTGAATTTGCTTGAACTAAAGTTATCTGATTTACATCATCAATAATTTGAGCATAAATCTGTTTGTTAGAACGAAAAACATTCAGGCGTGGTCTCTCAGGAGTCCCTTTCATATTTAATCTGATTCTAAAATGTCTCTTGATTCTTTGAGCATTTTTATTAACTGGTTTAAACATATCATCACCTCAAGCTAATTACTTAGCTGTTTTTCCTTCCTTACGACGTACTTGTTCATCTCTGTATCTAATACCTTTACCAAGATATGGCTCTGGTGGTCTTACTTTCCGAACATTAGCCGCAAATTCTCCTACTGCTTGCTTGTTAGCTCCTTTAATATGTACTTCTGTATTCTTGGGAATCTCAATAGTCAATCCTTCTGGTATTGTCATTTCTACTGGATTGGAATAACCAACATTCAATACTAATGTTTGTGCATCTTTTAACATTGCACGATATCCAACACCTTTTATATCAAGGATTTTTGTGTATCCTTCGCTTACACCAATAACCATGTTATTCAATAACGCTCTTGTTGTTCCATGTAAAGCTTTTATGCGTAATGAATTATTTGGTCGGGTTACAGAAATTTCGTCATTATCAACTTTAACAACAATATTACTATTGAATGTAAAGTCAAGTTCCCCTTTAGGACCTTTAACAACTATATAGTTATTATCATTCACCAAAACGCTGACGCCCGCGGGAACTTTTATCGATTGATTACCAATTCGACTCATTTTTTTCTTGCACCTCCATATTTATAATATTTACCATACGTATGCTATTACTTCGCCACCAACTTTTAGCTTTCTTGCTTCTCTATCAGTCATAATACCTCTTGATGTAGAAATAATAGCTATTCCAAGTCCGTTAAGAACTTTAGGAAGGTCGTCTGTCTTAGCATACACACGTAAACCAGGTTTTGAAATTTTCTTCAAACCCCTTACAACTCTTTCTTCGTTTTCTAAGTATTTCAATTGTACTCTTAATGTACCTTGTACTCCATCATTGATACGTTCAAAATCAGAAATGTACCCTTCTTGTTTTAAAACACCCAAGATCTCATTTTTTAATTTTGATGCTGGCACATCAACACTTTTATGTTTCATTTGATTTGCGTTGCGAATTCTTGTTAGCATATCCGCAATTGGATCTGTCATGACCATATTAATAATGCCTCCTTCCTGAATTTATCGGAACTAATCTATTCATAATAACTACCAACTTGCTTTTTTTACACCGGGTATTTGACCCTTGTAAGCTAATTCTCTGAAACAAACACGACATAATCTGAATTTACGATAAACTGCATGAGGACGTCCACAACGTTCGCATCTTGTGTAGTTTCTTACTGGGAATTTTTTTGACCCTCGTTTTTGACTTACTTTCTTCGATGTCTTTGCCATTGTATCCTCCTTATCTTCTGAAAGGCATTCCGAATTGTTTCAACAATTCAAATGCTTCCTGATCTGTTTTTGCTGTAGTAACAATTACGATATCCATACCACGAATTTTGCTTACTTTGTCATAGTTTATTTCCGGGAAAATCAATTGTTCTTTAACACCTAAAGTGTAATTTCCTCTACCATCAAAACCTTTTGGATTTACTCCTCTAAAGTCCCTAACTCTTGGTAAAGCAATAGTAACTAATTTATCATAGAAATCATACATTCTATCTCCACGTAAAGTAACTTTACAGCCAATAGGCATATTTTCACGTAATTTGAATGTAGCTATCGATTTTTTAGCTCTTGTAACAAGTGGCTTTTGTCCTGTAATCAGTGATAATTCATTAACAGCATCATCTAATACTTTTGGATTTGCAACTGCATCTCCAGCACCAATATTAATAACAATCTTACTTATCTTAGGACATTCCATGATGGAAGAATAATTGAATTTTTCCATTAATGCAGGAGTGATTTCTTCACGATATTTTTCAAGTAATCTATTCATATTTTTCTCCCTTCATCAATCCAAAACTTTTCCAGATTTTTTTGCATATCTGACTTTTTTGGTTACTTCTTTTTTCTTAACAGTTTCTGTCACTGTTTTATATCCGATTCTTGTCGGTTTCTTCTCTTTAGGATCTAAAAGCATTACATTAGAAGCATTGATAGGTTTTTCAATCTCCATAATTCCACCATCTGGATTTGATTGAGAAGGTTTTAAATGTTTTTTAACTTTACTTAGTCCTTCGCCTTCCAAAACAACTCTATTAGATTTAGTTAATACTTTTATAATTGTTCCTTCTTTTCCCTTATCTGCGCCAGAGATTATAACGACTTTATCGCCTTTTTTGAATTTCATAATTTGCGCCCCCTTATAACACTTCTGGAGCTAAAGAAACAATTTTTGTAAATTCCGCGTCTCTTAACTCTCTTGCAACAGGACCAAAGATACGAGTTCCTCTTGGACTCTTATCATCTTTGATAATAACTGCTGCATTATCATCAAACTTTACATATGAACCGTCTGCACGACGTACACCTGATTTTGTTCTTACTATTACTGCTTTTACTATATCGCCTTTTTTTACCATCCCACCAGGAGTAGCTGATTTTACAGTAGCTACAATAACATCTCCGATATGAGCATATTTGCGGCTAGTTCCTCCTAATACTTTAATGGTTAATATTTCACGAGCTCCTGAGTTGTCAGCAATCTTCAGTCTAGATTCTTGTTGTATCATAATAATACCCCCAACCTAAATCTCTTCGTGTCTTTCCACGATTTCTACCAAACGGAAACGTTTAGTAGCTGATAGCGGACGGCACTCAGTAATTTTTACTACATCACCAGTTTTTGCTTCATTCTTTTCATCGTGGGCTCTGAATTTTTTAGAAGAAATTACTCTTTTTCCATATAATGGATGTTTTTTATACGTAGTAACCAAAACAGTTATTGTCTTCTCGTTTTTATCAGAAACAACTGTTCCGGTAAAGATTTTACGATTTTTGGTCAATTCCATTTTCATTTCCTCCTTTATTGTCTTTCTCTCTCAGTAAGAACTGTCTTCATACGAGCGATAGTTTTTTTGATTGTACTGATGCGTGCAGTGTTTTCTAATTGGCCAGTAGCTTGCTTGAAGCGTAGGTCAAATAATTCTTTTTTCAAACTTTCGATTTCATTTAAAATGGTTGCGGTGTCCATTTCGCGAATTTCTTTAGCGTAAATCATTGTGAATCACCACTTTCTTTCTTGACAAACTTTGTTTTAATTGGCAATTTATGAGCTGCAAGTCTCAAAGCTTCTTTTGCTATTTCTTCAGAAACTCCTGCTATTTCAAACATTATAAGACCTTCTTTAACAACAGCAACCCATTCTTCCGGAGAACCTTTACCAGATCCCATACGAACTTCCAAAGGCTTCTTAGTTTTTGCTAGATGTGGGAAAATCTTAATCCATACTTTCCCTGCACGTTTCATATAACGTGTCATAGCAATACGGCTCGCTTCGATTTGACGCGCTGTAATCCACGCACCTTCTAAAGCTTTCAATCCATATTCACCAAAATCAACACTCGCGCCTCCCTTAGCTAAACCTTCATAGCTTACACGATGAGGACGACGGTATTTAGTTCTTTTCGGCATTAACATATTACTTAGCCTCCTTCTTCTTAGAAGGTAACACTTCTCCTTTGTAAATCCATACTTTAACACCTAACTTACCATAAGTTGTATTGGCTTCAGCCAATGCATAGTCGATATCAGCTCTTAAAGTATGCAAAGGAACATTACCTTCGCTGTATCCTTCGCTTCGTGCCATTTCAGCGCCACCGAGACGACCGGAAATCAAGGTTTTACAACCTTTTGCCCCAGCTTTTAAAGCTCTTTGAATAGCAACTTTTTGTACTCTTCTAAAAGAAGCTCTGTTCTCTAATTGATGAGCTATATTCTCAGCTACCAATAACGCATCTTTTTCTGGACGTTTGATTTCAACAACATTTAAATATACTGTTTTTTCTGTTAACTTCTCTAATTTCTCAACTACTGCTTTTTTAGTTTCAGCATTTCTCCCGATTACCATACCAGGTTTTGCAGTATTAACAGTAATGATTACTCGCTTTTTACTTCTTTCAATTTCAATTTTTGAAACGCTAGAATTCTTATAAAGATCATAGAGTAATTCACGGATTTTTATATCTTCATGCAATAAATCAGCTACATCGTTCTTATCTGCATACCATCTTGATTCCCAATCTAGTATGATTCCTATACGTTGTCCAACTGGATTAACTTTCTGTCCCATAAAATTCCTCCTTACTCCCTTTCTGCCACAGTAATGTAAATGTGGCTAGTTCTTTTTAAGATTTGGAATGCTCTACCTTGTGCATGTGGTTGCATTCTTTTTAAAGTTTTGCCTTCACCGACATAAACTTCTTTTACAAATAGCTTTTCTTGTTCTAATTGATAGTTATGTTCTGCATTAGCAACTGCGGATTTCAAAAGCTTTTCAACAACTTTTGATGCTCCTCTTGAAGTGTTTCTTAAAATTGCATAAGCATCTGCAACGTTTTTCCCTCTGATTAAATCCACAACTAATCTAACTTTACGAGGAGCAATTCTGACAGTTCTAGCTATAGCTTTAGCTTCCATAATTACTTACCTCCCCTTTGTACTTTCTTTTCTACGTGTCCGCGATAAGTTCTAGTTGGAGCGAACTCTCCTAATTTATGACCAACCATATCTTCTGTAATGTATACCGGAACATGTGTTTTTCCGTTATGAACACCGATGGTTAATCCTACAAATTGAGGAAAAATTGTAGAACGTCTCGACCAAGTTTGAATTACTTTCTTTGAATTTGTTTCAACAGCTTTTTCAACTTTCTTTAATAAATGGTCATCACAAAATGGACCTTTTTTAATTGAACGTGACATATCCTTGAGTTCCTCCTTCCCTATTTATTTCTGCGTCTAACAATCAACTTATTGCTAGCCTTATTATTTTTTCTAGTAATCTTACCTAATGCAACTTTACCCCATGGAGTAAGCGGTGACTTATGTCCTACTGGTTGTTTTCCTTCTCCACCACCGTGAGGATGGTCAACTGGGTTCATTACAGAACCACGTACAGTTGGCTTGACTCCCATATGTCTTTTTCTTCCGGCCTTACCAATGTTTACCAGTGAATAGTACTCATTCCCAACTTCACCAATAGTTGCTCGGCATCTACCTAAGATTCTTCTAACTTCCCCAGATTTTAATCTGATTAAAACGTATTTTTCTTCTCTACCTAAAATTTGTGCACTTGTTCCGGCAGCTCTAATCAATTGACCGCCTTTTCCAGGATAAAGTTCTACATTATGAATTACAGTACCAACAGGAATATCCATTATCTCCTTAGCATTACCGATAACGATATCTGCATCTTTTCCTGATTCAACGGTCATTCCTACTTCCAAACCTTTTGGAGCTATAATATAACGCTTTTCCCCATCGGCATAATTAATCAAGGCGATGTTTGCGGTTCTATTTGGATCGTACTCGATTGTAGCTACTTTACCCGCAATACCATCTTTATTTCGTTTAAAGTCAATGATACGATATTTTCTTTTTGCTCCTCCAGCTTGATGGCGGACTGTGATTTTCCCTTGATTGTTTCTTCCACCGTTTTTCTTCAGTGTAGTAACTAGGGTTTTTTCTGGCTTAGTCGATGTAATTTCATTATAATCGAGCTTTGTCATGTGACGCAAACCATTCGTTTGTGGTTTATACTTAATAATAGCCATTATTTTTTCCTCCCATTACGCTGTGAAAATGTCAATTTTTTGACCAGGTTTCAAAGTAATAACTGCCTTTGTAACAGCTGCTTTAAACCCTTGGTATTGGCCTACTCTTTTTGCTTTAGGCTTCATATTAATGACATTTACCTTCTCTACTTCAACTTTAAAGAGTGCTTCAATAGCTTCTTTAATTTGAATTTTATTAGCTCTTCTATCCACTTCAAAAGTATATTTACCTTCTTCAGCTAGTTTTGTTGTTTTTTCAGAAACGATTGGTCGTTTTACGATATCATACTTATCCATATTAACTTAAAACCTCCTCAATCTTTTCTAAAGCTTCTTTTGTCATAACAAGTTTATCTGCGTTCAAAATATCATAAACACTAAGATGGTTATACAATACTGTTTGAACATTAGGAAGATTTCTTGTAGAAATTTCAACCATTTCAGAATATTCACTCATTACTAAGATTATTTTTCCTTCTAATTTTAAATTAGATATAACATTCACCATTTCTTTTGTTTTGTGCGAAGCCAAAACAATAGAATCGACTGCTATTAAATTCTCTGCTCTTAGCTTTTCTGATAAAGCTATCTTTAAAGCTAAACGGCGTATTTTTTTATTTATTCTATATGAATAGTCTCTAGGTCCCGGCCCAAAAACAACTCCACCGCCCACAAAATGTGGCGCTCTGATTGTTCCTTGACGAGCGTGACCTGTGCCTTTTTGTCGATATGGTTTTCTTCCGCCACCATTGACTGCAGATCTGTTTTTCGTCATGACTGTACCTTGACGCATTGCAGCTCTTTGTTGTCTGATAACATCATATATTACCTGATTATTTGCTTCAACCGCAAAGATGTCATCATTTAAATTAAGACTATCAATTGTTTCACCTTGTTGATTTAACATTGCTAATTTAGGCATAGCTCTTCCTCCTTCCAAAGATTATTATTATTTTTGTTTTTTAAATGCATTCTTAATGATAACTAATGATTTGTTAGGCCCTGGAACATTGCCTTTAATAAGCAACACGTTCTTTTCTGCATCAGCACGTACAACCAACAAATTCTGAATAGTAACTCTTTCATGCCCCATTCTACCTGGCATGTTCTTACCTTTTCTAATTCTATTAGGCGCAATAACACCCATTGATCCAACACCGCGATGATATTTAGATCCATGTGCCATAGGACCGGTATGTTGGTTATGACGCTTAATCACACCTTGATAACCTTTCCCTTTTGAAGTTCCTGTAACATCTACATAATCACCAGCGGTAAATATATCACATTTTACCTCTTGGCCAACTTCATACTCTTCCATTCCTTGAAGACGTATTTCGTTGATGTAGCGCTTAGGTGTTGTATTTGCTTTTTCAAAATGTCCAGTTAATGGTTTATTAACCAAATTAGCTCTTTTCTCCATATAACCTAATTGAACTGAGCTGTATCCGTCATTTTCTACTGTTTTCTTTTGCAATACAACATTCGGTTCCACCGAAATTACTGTAACAGGAATCATTTTTCCGTTCTCGTCAAACACTTGAGTCATTCCTACTTTTCTTCCTAAGATACCTTTTGCCATGAGTACACCTCCTATTTAATATTTTTTACTTCAAGACGATATCTACACCAGACGGTAAATCTAAGTGCATAAGTGAATCGATTGTTTTTGGCGTTGGGTTCACGATGTCGATTAATCTCTTATGAGTTCTTCTTTCGAACTGCTCGCGTGAATCCTTGTTTACGTGTGGGCTTCTCAGAATTGTAAAAATTTCTTTTTCTGTTGGCAGTGGAATCGGTCCACTAACCTTAGCACCAGTTTTTTTCGCTGTATCAACGATTCTTTTTGCCGATTGATCCAATAATCTGTGATCATAGGATTTCAATCTGATTCTAATTACTTGATTTGTAGCCATTTAAGCTCCTCCTTTGCATATAATTCAGCTTATATACAGGCTCATTGCAAATTCCCTAACATCACCCACAACACCATAACAACGGCTATGTGTGTGTCAGCAACCTCACAAATCTCTGCCTTCCTATTTTCCATAGGCTTTAATATGATATCAAATTTAATACTCAAATGCAAGGATTTTTTTCTCTAAATTCCCTTTTTTTTAATATTTCTCTAAAAATAACTAAAGATTATCAATAAATTAACATGTTACATATAAAGTTGAAAAATTTCATTTGTTCTTAACTGCTTTACGCTTTTTTACTTTTATTATAATTACGTAAATGATATTAGGTAAAAGTATGCTTAAAATATAGATAATCAACACTCCAAAAGCATATGAATTCATTATGTTTTCCCTTCCTAAAACTGTAAGATCTGTCCTAACTTATCTTTAGTTACTAATCCCATTTTCTTAAACAATATCATTATGTTTTTATCAAATGAAGAATGGCTTATTACCGTAAAAAAACTTGAAAGAATATCGATGTATTCATCTAAACTATTTTTATTTTCCATCAAATTAATCGAGATAAATCTTAAAAAAGAATAAGTTCCAACAATTGCAATAAACTCGTCATAAAAACTATTTGTATAATTCTGAAAAGGAAATTGTCGATAAAACAAATCATTGATCAAAAGTTTTTCAAAAAATATCTCATGATTATCGAATAGATTTTCAAAGTGATTTTTGTTTGATATGTAGATCTCATAAAAGTTTTTTCCTCGATGCAAATCCTTAATTCTATTTAGATACGGAGCTAACCTTTTATTGTTTTCAATAAACCAATCGGTTAATTCCATAAAATAACCATAGTTTTCATCAAAATCTAATTGATAATCTTCTGTTTTAAACTCTAAATTTTCAATATTGGCTGTTTCATCTAAATCTAACTTCTGCAAAAGTTTACCAACATGAACTATTCTGTCTTTAAAACTGAAGTTACGGTTTGCTAGATTAGAAAAAATTATATCCCTAACTTTTCGATAATTAACTTTTTCAACACTTGAAATCGTTGTTTCTTGTTTGTAAACCTTGAATCTTAAAATCATGTCTTCAAATTGAATAGGATCATTATTTTCAAATAGTAACTCCAAAGTTTTTTCACAACTATTAGCACATGAGACTTCATAGATATAATTTGTTTTTATAGCTCTTGGGTAAGTCCTACAAACCATAGGTAATGCAGCTTCATCACAACGCTCATGCAATAAGCAAAAACCATCTGATTTATGCAAAGGACAATCACCATCAAGTTTATGAACTATTTCAGCATAGCGTAAAGGTGTTGGTTTTTCAAATGGTCTAAAAGTTCTATCTATCTTATTCTTTAATTCCTTTTCAACATCAAGTCCATGTAAAAGAAAATACTGATCCATGGTAATAGTAACAAGCCAATCAACACAGCAACTATCACGACAATGCACTGTTTTACAATTGAAATTTTTGTAGTAATTAGGAACTAAAAAAGTTCCTTTAGCATCCTCATATTGCTTTATAAGGCTTTTAATTAACAAATTATCCCTCCGAAAAACATTTTTATCAAGAAAATTATATCACTCTATCTCGAATAACCAAATAGTTTTTTCAATAAGCCAAACCTTTTATAAGACAATTATTATTCAATTAAATAATCAGCTTATTATGTCGTATATAATTGACATATTGTAATATATATTGTATATTATTCTTGGCGGTGATTGTTGATGAATAATCAAATGAAATCCAAACGAGTTTATCTGAATTTGTCTCAAGCTGATTTAGCTAAAAAGATTGGTGTTTCTAGACAAACTATAGTTTTGATTGAATCGGAAAAATATAATCCGAGTTTGAAATTATGCTTGGCGATATGTCATGAACTAAACGCAACATTAGATGAACTGTTCTGGAAGGAGTCTGCTGATGAAAGACGAAAGAATATTGAGTGAGTTAAATAAAACTAAACTGGTTATTATCTATTATCTGTTGTTTTCTTCAGCGCTTTTGGCAGCTTTTAAACTTCTTTTAGGCCTTGAGGGTTTGTCAAACTATCTAGTTGAAATATTTATCTTTTCTGCAAGTGGACTAGTGCTTCTAATCAAAATCACTCTATCTTTTTATGGAAGAGATGAGAGAATAGAAAGTTTATTTGCCATTATTGGCAATACTTTCTTTAGCATTATTCTTTTTGGTGGTCTATTTATCCACTTCGCTTCTAACGCATACGGTAACACACAAAATTATATCCAATATAACCTCACTTCTAATTTTATTTTGATAGGAATTATCGTCTTGATAAGTCAACTTAAACGAAGGAATATTTACTTGCATGCGTCACTTTTCTTGCGTTTTGATTCTAAGTATATCCTGATTATATTCAAACGAATTCTGTTCTTTGCATTAATCATGTCAATTAACATTTTACCTTATATTTATTTTAAAAATGATTTGCTAATCGGCATTTTAAATGTCTTTATATCTTGGTTGTCACTAAGCATCACCTACTTATTCTTTAGTATATATGAAAAAAACCACTATGAAGAAACAGAGATGTCAGCTGAAGAAAAATATCGGGGTTTGAGCAAAAATGCCCGTCTTCTTTATATCCCAATACTGGCTTTTCAATTCCTCTCATTATTATTCAATGCCGTGTTCAACATCAGCATATCACAAAACCCCTCCACTGAAAATGTTATGCAATTAACCATAATTAGAATGTTTATTCAGCTTTATGGTATTGATATTGCTATTATAAGCCTTTTGATGTATATAGTGATTAAAAGACATTTGAGAAGAATTAACTTTTCAAATAAATTGATTAATCTTTTAACAGTATATATGATTTCAAGTTTTGTAATCTCGATTGTTTCAATAATAACAAGTGTTGTATTTCCCATTTTCATTCAACTTTATAATGACATATCAATATTAACCATTTTCTATAAAGTAAACAGTTTTGTTAGTATCACATTCTTTATATATACTAATACTCTATTATTTGCCATCATTTATCAACTATACAAAATTGGTGTTAGTGACATGAATTATCTCTATTTTTATGCTGGGGTTCCTGTTATCTCAACTATTGTTTTACAACTAGGTTTAAGTTATGAAAACACTTTTTCTATCATAGTAGCAACTATACTTTCAATAACTGGATTTTTATGCTTATATATATTTATGAAGAGAAAAGAAGATTTTGTCATCGATAATAGACTGCTTGAAGAAAATTTAAACTATTAAAGAAAACTACATAAAAAATTTGCCTCTAATTAGAAAGTATTCCTTTAAAAAGGACAACAAAATAAAAAGAGTCATATTAGAATAATTAAACTAGTATGACTTTTTTTAATATAATATATCATTGAGTCAGATAAGCTCTTTTTTGGTAACAAAGTTATCCGCAAAAAGAAAGTTGAGGCATCTTCTGTAGCAACAAGAAAGGATAATTATAAGGAAAGAAAAACAAAGAGTTTCGAAATAAACAGATTTTCGTTAGATTAATAATTTACTGTTTCTCTTTCAAGTCTTGATTAAAATCAATTACTATATCCATAATATCATCAATTAGATCATCTTCACTTGCATAATCTAGCATTATAATAGGTAAAACCTCCAAAAGATTCTCAAATTCCTCATGTTCAATCAAATAATGATTAAATTCTTTTGCCCGATTCAATAAAGACCAAGAACCAAAACTTCTTAGAACTCCCCCCACACTCAAATCCATAGTTGCTACAGCTTGCATAACACGGAATTTGTTCATTATCTCCATATTACTCTTAATTGATTCGCTTTCTAAAAGTAAATAATCTAGAATCTTCTCAAACTCATCCTCATTTGGCCAATTAGAGCGGATGTTTTGTTCATAATCCCAAAAATATTCATCATCGGTTTGAAATTTAGACATGATTATCACACCTGCTTGTGACTTGTTAGATGTTATATCACCATAGGTAATCTCTTTCAATGGTTTTATATTATTAACATAGGCATAATCCAAAATACCTGAATCAAAAAAATATTTTTTCACTCTAGCAAAATCATCCTCATCAGAATAGTTAACTCCATAAGTGTGTTGAATATCCAAGATTAAAAACTCACCATTATTATTTTCAAGAAAATGATTTATCTCTTGTAATACATCAAATAACCTAGAAGAAAAATAATTATGTACTGTATAATACTCATCTTCAATTTCATTGTAAGATAGTCTAATATCAAAATATCTTACTCCTGATTTCAACAAATCATTAGCACTGTGTACTTGTGTCTTTGATTGCCTTATTGAAAAACCCTTTATCACTCTACCAATAAAACCCTGCATCAATGAATCCGATGCTTTATTGTCAACATGACTTGACAGATTTATCTCATGAGAAAATGCATCATGTGCTCCAAGCATAGCAATATCTTTAATGAATAATGAAGTTTCCAAATTTTCACTCATCCAGTTGCTGTAATCATTATCACTAGCTTGATTAGAAACCAAAAAAATAGGTGCATTCATAAGACTTAAAAGCATAAATGTAATTAAAAACACAAAAAACAAAATTTTAAGCAATTTTTTTATCAGCTTCTTCACGATTATCCTCCCAAAAATCCTTTATCATATTTGTTAACTCATCCATGTTATTGCAGACACTAAGGTGGCTCCAAAACTTAGGATACAACTGCAAATACTTTCTTGAAGTAAACCTATCATCAAGCAATAAACCAACCCCCCTGTCGGTTTTTGTTCTTATGACTCTTCCCACAGCTTGGATAACTTTGTTTAACCCCGGATAGGTATAAGCATAATCAAAACCATTACCAAAAGATAAATCATAGTGTGACTTAAGAATGTTGTTGAAAGGACTTATAGCCGGCAAACCGACACCAACAATCAAAACCCCACTTAACAAATCTCCAATCAAATCAATCGATTCTCCGAAAATACCACCCATAACGAATAAAAAAACTTGAGAAATATCACTTTCATCAGAGAAGAGTTTGATCATATCTTCTCGTTCAAACCCAAACATATTTCTTTTTTGTTTCACAAACTTTACATTGACTATGGTTTCTGTCAAAATACTTTCAACTTTATTCAAATAAGCATAACTAGGGAAAAACAAAATATAGTTTCCTTTTTTACCCTCTAACAACGCTTTGGTTGCTCCAACAATCTTATCAATCGAATAATCTCTATCTTTATACCTAGTAGAAACATCATCAATAGCGAATAACAACAAGTTTCTTTGCGAGAAATCACTAACCAACGAGATATCTTGACCGATATTATCAGTTAATAGACTTTTGTAATAATGTATTGGAGTTAACGTAGCGCTGAAAAAAATAACCGCTTCACAATGATTGTCAATGGTATTATTTAAAAATTCTGAAGCATTTAAACAATTAATCGATAGGCTCACTTCGTCATCTTCACATTCCATCACATAAGCAAAATCTTGATTATAATAGTCATATATTTTAACGAATCGAATAATCTCAAAATAAAATTCCTGCAAAAGTTGTCGCTCAAATTTTATCTTGTTATCAGAGAAAATCTTATCTAACTTCAATGTTAACTTTCTTAAAAAAACCAATAAAGTTGGATTAACTTCTTCTTTTTTAATAAAGTCTACTTCAAGTAAAGACATCTTTGCTGCATAAAAGACTTCTAATACTTGTTCTATCTCATTAGTAGGATTGGGCTTTAAATATCTAGACACTTCTAAAGCTTCCTTGAACATAGTTTCTGTTAATCTTGATGAAAACATTCCTCTTGATCTAGAAACCAAATTATGAGCCTCATCACATAGTAAAATCGGACTATAATAACTATCCTCAAAATATCTTACTAACCTTACTAATGGATCAAAAACATAATTATAATCGCAAATTATAATATCTGCATAATTTGAGAGATCTAAACTAAGTTCAAATGGGCAAACTGTGTGTTTTTTTGCATATTTCTTAATCTTTTCTTTGGTTAAAAGAGACTCACACATATATACATCATCAATTGTTTTGAAGACTCGACTATAATATCCATTTGCATACTTGCATACCTCTGGATCGCAGTCTCGTTTATCCATGAAACACATGGCATCTTTAGCTGTAATTTCTACGGTTTTTGCAATTAAACCTTTTTCCTCTAAAAGTTTAATTGTATCGATAACAACTTTTTTTCCATCGTTTTTTGCAGTTGTATAAAAAATCTTTTGTCTTGGTTTGTTTATCGCCTTCAAAGAGGAGTAAAGCGCAGCAACAGTTTTGCCAATTCCAGTTGGAGCTTCAAGATACAGTTTAGATTGATTAATAATGTTCCTATAGATGTAAGCCATCATTTCTCTTTGATTCAATCGATAACTATCAAACGGAAAATCTATACCAATAATTGACTTTTGTCTCGCTGTTTCATGAGCATTTATTTTACTTAACCAATCAAGATATTTTCCTACAGTCTTCAAATAGAACTTTTCAAGCTGTTTTAAGGTAAACTCTTTTTCAAACTGTTTTACCGAAAAATCCTCAACTGCAATATAAGTTAAGATTACTTTAATCTTCTTGATATTATTAGTAACCATATAAATGTACGCATAGATTTTACCTTGCGCTATATGACTTGGTAATGTATCAACTTCTAATAGATCCAAATCCATATGAGTTGACTTAATCTCTTCAATTACTAATAAATCATCATGTCTTAAAACACCATCGATTCTTCCTGATATCGATAGTATAAACTCATCTGTCTGGTATTCAATTTGACAAACCACTTCTTTTTGGTCTTCTTCTTTATAAAGATTTTGCCAATATCTATGAATCTCACTGCCTTCTAGAGCTCTTGTTTGTAACACTCTTGTGCTAGTAATACTCCCAGATCCATAGATGAATTCAACTATATCTTTAACGCTTACAGACATTTCTCTCATCAAATCACCACTAGTCTTTTCTAAACTACTATAAGTAAAGAAAATTGTTCTAAATATCCTTTTTGTAAATTCTTTTTAAATCGTGTACTTCTTATTTGTTTAAAGACTTATAGCATATAAATTATAACATTAAACAAGCTGTTGTAAAACCCTGTATGATTTTAATTATCATGTAATTATTTTATTAATATAATCTTAGAAAATAAAAAACCAAGACTTAGCTTGGTTTCAATAGAATTTTATTCTAAAAGGCAGAAGAGGAAGGTTATTGCTTGTATAAATATCACAAACAGGATATTTTTTCATCGCATATCTTATCTCTTTAATATCCAATTTATTGCTAATTATTATTTGATTGTTTCGAAGACTAACATCATTTATAACTAAAAAATCTGTTCCATTTACAGTATAGTAAAAACCAAGGTTTTTGTTGGATTTTGATACTAAATTGAGATAATTGCTCTGTGTATAAATATATATATACTTCTCGTTTCTTTGATAAGAATAAAATGTTGGAGAATTAGTGTTTTTTCCTATTTTGAATAACTTATCTAAAACACAATTCGCGAGTCTATTTGCCAATAATTGCTTATCTTTAACAGCCACTTCAGATTTATTACCAAAATCAATTGCTGAAACAAGATAGATTTGATTTCTTTCATCCATGACATTCGCTTGAGCTATCCTAATCATGCTTAAGCTAAAATCATCTGCTTCAGGATGATCATACCCAGCAATCTGAACTATAATGAATGGCAAACTAATATCTTTAAAGTCTAATCGCAAACATTTAAAAATCAACTTTAACGCATCTTCATAAACGCTGTAATAAGCGTAATCATTTTCACCTTGATAAAAAATGACTGCTTTTAATGAGTAAGGTAGTAAATCAGATTTAAGTTTGCTATACAAAGGTATTTTTTCATCATTCGATAACTTACTAGTTAATGTTAATATTTCTTGATGATTATTAATATCAGAGTTGCTCATCCAAGAAAAGATTCTTGCATTTTCATGAGTCAAGGTTATTATACCTATTGGAGATTTAATGTTAAGATGTATATTCTTCGAGAAAAGATATGCCAAGGCAGATATTCTTTCTATGGTTGTTTTCCCACTTACATGCCACTTATTATTGCCGTTTATAGAATCATAAAATCGAATGTTATAGTCACAAAAATCTTCATCATGATAACTTTCTATAAGTTGCAATGAAGCATTTATACCTCCCATGAATAAGTATACATCACCCATGACACAATTGTATAAAACTTGTATTTGCTTCTTACAGGTTACAGTTATCGAAAAAGCAGTGTCTTGAAGTGGAATTGCTTTAAACTCAACTAAGAATCTTTCAGTTTTTGACTTAAACCTAATCTCTTGATCAAGCACAGTCACTTTAATATCGGAATTCTTTATACATTTTCCAAATATCCTAATCGGTTTACCAATTTGAAATACCAAATTGTCAGTAAATATTGGTGCTAATTCAAAGTAATTTTTCATTAAGTAACTCCTCTAGTAAAAATTTCACGATCAAAATAATTATATCAAAATGGAGCTAATAATGTAACAAAAAATCATAGATAAAGTTTATAAAAAAATTTGATTTTTTAGATTTATTTTTATATTAACTATTGGATTACATTATATCTCAAAAAATCTTCTTTTTGAATTTATCCCCTACTTTTATTAAATAGAACTCTCTGGCAAAGTCAACGGTATCTCTGATAGATTCTTTTATATCTCTAGTTTGAAATCCTAGCTTTTTCTTAGCTAACTCATTAGAAAAATTGTGATTAGTATTTAAGACTGAAACTGCATAGTGTGTAAACAATGGTCTTCTTCTTATCAGCAAGTAATACATTTCTGCTATATAACTAATGCTTTTAATAAACCAATAAGCTATCTTCATTTTTACTTTCTTTCTGCCTGTATATTCTGCTATATAATCCAATAACTCTTTAACTGATATTTGATTACCAGACAAAATGTATCCTTCTTTATCATTTCCTTTCTCATAAGCTGCTATTATACCTTTAGATACATCTCTTACATCAACAAAATTATATCCACCTTTAATATATGCTACTAAACGCCCTAAAAGATAATCAGTAAATACCTGTCCAAAATTACTTAATTTGTAATCATAAGGTCCAATTATGCCAGAAGGATAAACCACTAAAGTTTCTAAACTTGATTCATTTTGACTCAAAATCAAATTAGTAGCTATTGTTTTTGTTTTAGCATAATGACCTTTTATTCTTTTAGGATCAAACTCACTAGGCTCATAAATTATCTCATTACTTGGTTTTTCAGGTATTGCGTGAACACTAGAAACATAGACCAATCTTCTGATTTTATTTCTTTGACATACCTCAAGTATATTTCTTGTCCCTTCGACATTAACTCTATATAACTGTTTCTTTCTTCCAAATCTTATCTCTACAATCCCTGCTAGGTGAAATACCACATCAAAATCTTCTATTATTTCTACTAATTCAGATTTATTCAAGATATCGCCAAAAACAATTTTTGTATAAGGTTCGATGTATGTAATGTCATCATCTTTTAATACAAGAGAGGTTACCTCATAACCTTTTTTTGATAAATCTTTAACTAATACATTTCCAATATGTCCGGTTGCTCCAGTAACAAAACATTTCATATCTTACCTCCTACCCTTATTGTACAACTAAATCAATTATTATTAAACATGTGTTTATTTATGTGATGATAAAATCATCTTAAGTTCACACAAAAAACAAAAAAAGCCCTAAAAAAGGGCTTTAAGTAAATAAATAATTTTGATAATAACTAATGAACCTTTCTCATGAATTCCTTCAGTTCATCAGTTTTTGGATTATCTAATATATAAGGCTCTCCATGCTCAAGAATCTTGCCTTCATGCATAAAAACAACATAGTCAGCGAAGTCTCTTACAAAACTTAAAACATGAGTAACAAAAACGAATTCTTTACCAATATCTTTTAACTCTTCAATCGCAGTTAGTACTTCATGAGTTAAAATTGGATCCAATGATGAAGTAGGCTCATCAAGAAAAATAATTTCTGGTTCAACACTCAATGCTCTTGCTATTGAAGCTCTTTGAGCTTGTCCTCCTGAAACATTCTTAGGTAATTTGTTTACTTGATCATCCAAATGCAAGAGATGCAAATGTTTTAAAGCAATTTTTTCTGCTTCTTTTTTTGATTTTCTTCTCGTTTTTTCTAATACTAATGTGATATTTCTCTTTAAAGTCAGATGGGGAAAAAGGTTATGATTTTGAAAAACAAAACCAACTCTTTTTCGATGAAATTCATTACTCACCGAAAGATTATTGATGAGAATATTACCTGAAGTAGGAACCTCTAGACCAGACATCAATCTTATCAAGGTAGATTTGCCCGAACCAGATTGACCTATAATTGCCAATGACTTATATTTTTCTAAACTAAAGTTCAATCTATGTAATACTTCAACATCATAACTATGAGAGATATTATTAATCTTTAAAATCATAATGACCATTTCCTTTCCACAAATTTCGTCAATTGAGAAAGTGGTATTGTGATAATCAAGTATAGTATCCACATGAGAATATACCCTTCAACAAAAGCAAAAGTTCTTGATTGTGCAATTTTGATTGCAAAGAATATTTCATTATAACTTAAAACATTTAACAATGCGCTACCCTTGATTATCAATGAGAAATTATTCATCATAGGTGGCATTAATATTCTGATAACTTGAGGAATAATTATATAACGATACCTTTGAAACGAGGTAAAACCAAATAAATCCATCGCCATATATTGCTCTTCTGAAATACTAGAAAATGCCGATTTAAAAACATTTTTCATATATGGTGACATATAGACTATTAACGCTAATACCCCCATCAAGTTTCTTCGATATGTATTAAAAGCTGGTCCAATTAGAAATGCCATAACAATTATTAAAACAAGTAATGGTGTTCCATAGATTATCTCTGTAAAAACATCGATAAGAGCATTAAAGTATCTAACTTTAGATTTTTGTAGCAGATAAAATAAAAAACCAATAATCATACTTCCAAACAAGGAGATTACTGATACTAAAATAGTATTTCTTATCCCTTGTACTACTAGAAACTGATAATCAGCAAATACTTCAAAGGAAAAATCTGAAGACTGACGTTGAACAATATATAATATGAAAAATAATACAGTTAAAATAGCTAATGAGTAGGCAAAATAGTCTTTTAACTTACTCGTTAATGTAGAATTCAAGACCGTACCTACCTAATCTTTCAAGCAACTCCGCGTCCCATTTTTCGGTTAATATCGAGTAAACTCCACCTTCTTCATTAAATGTTGCAATAAATGCATTCGCCTGTGCCAAAAGTTCGCTGTTTCCTTTGGATACTGCCATCCCGATCGGACTTGAAACAAAAGCATCCCAAAGAACAATTGTAGTATTCGGATTAGCTTTATTTCCATTTATAACTGGATTTGCACTCATAAGCAAGATATCTGAAGTTCCTTGAGCAACTGCTTCAATAGCAGTTCCTAAGTCTGTCGATTGACTTACTATTTTACCATAGCTTTCTGGTATTGTAGTAGAAACTTGAGTAGCTATCCCAACATATCTCGCATTATCAATTGCTAAAATATCTTGAATAGTTGAATCTTCAGTAATACCATTGCTATTTGCAAAGTTCTTATTGATTAACGAAATAATCTTGAAATAGAAATAAGGATCTGAAAAATCTACCGATATCTTTCTCTCTTCTGTAATACTCATAGAAGCGATTGCAATATCAATTTCACCTGAATTTAACGCAGGGATAAGCGTCGAAAAATCTGTATTAACGATTATAACTTCTCTTCCCAAAAACTCTCCAAACATCATTGCTATATCAACACTTATTCCTTCAGGAGTTCCCATTAAATCCATTGTTTCAAATGGTGGATAACTTAAATCCATTCCTACTTTCAACGGTGGTAATCCTGTAGTTGATGACTCGGTCCTAGAAGATGTTGTACTACTGTTTTGATTATTAATAGTAGTGTCGGCTGAACAACCCAAAAAAACTAAAAACGTGAATATAAACATAAATGTAAATAATAACTTTTTCATAATAACCTCCTTTTTGTTATATAATATCATATTGAATTAGCATTAATGTTTTTTTTGCTCAAAAAAAAGCCCGCTGATGGTAATTAGCGGGCTTTATATATTGATTAAATTTCTTGATAAGGTATTTCAAACGCTTCGCAAACACCTTCACATGTGCATTTTCCTAAATAGGTATTAACACCAAATTTTAGTGGTTTTGAAATTTCGATTGCTTTTTCAAAACCGTGGTCTGCTAACATCAAGCCATACTTCAAAGTTGAGTTATTTAAAGCTAAAGTTGAAGTTTGTGGAACAGCACCTGGCATATTAGCGACACAGTAGTGAATAATACCATCTACCACGAAAGTTGGTTTATCATGATATGTAGCTTTTGATACCTCTGTTGAACCACCTTGATCAATCGCTATATCAACAATTACACTTCCTGGTTTCATGCTCTTGTAATATTCTCTCTTAATGAGTTTAGGTGCTTTTGCTCCTGGCAACAAAACTCCACTTACGACTAAATCTGATTCTTTTAATGTTTCTTGAATGTTATGAGAATTACTATACAAAGTTGTAATTCTATTTCCGTATAAATCATCCAAGTATGTAAGTTTATCAATGTTAATATCAAGCACTGTAACATTAGCCGCTAAACCTACAGCCATTTTCAAAGCACTTTCACCAACTACTCCAGCCCCAATAATTGCGACATTAGCTCTTCTTGTTCCTGGCACCCCACTTAATAGAACACCTGAACCACCAAGAGGTTTTTGAAGATGTTTAGCTCCTTCAATAACTCCTAGTCTTCCTGCAACCGAACTCATAGGTTTAAGACAAGGTAATGATCCGTCTTCAAGAATAATTGTCTCATAAGCCACAGATTTTACTTTTTTAGCCAACAACGCTTCCGTTAATGGTTGATCAGCTGCTAGATGCAAGTAAGTATAAAGTATTAAACCTTCGCGGAAATATTGATATTCATCCGCTAATGGTTCTTTAACTTTAACTATCATATCTGATTTGTCCCACACTTCTTTTGCGCTATTTAGGATTTCTGCTCCAGCGTTTATGTAGTCTTCATCAGTAAATCCTGAATTCAACCCTGCATTGGTTTCTATATAAACCTTGTGCCCGTGTCTAACATATTCATTTACACTACCCGGTGTCAAACCAACCCTAAACTCAAGTTTCTTAATTTCTTTTACACTTCCAATTATCATTTTATAATCACCTCACTGTTTATATTTTAACATAATAGATAGCGTTTTCATAACCATTTTTTTATTTTTTTTATTTTTTTTAAAACCTGAAAAAGAACTATTCCCAAGTAAGATTTTTAATAAATTAATGACTTTTCGATATAAAAATGTAAAAAGGCTTTAAATAGCCTTTTTACACAATTATTTACACGCTAATTCATATATTTTTTTTGCATCTTCCATCGTAAGAGTCTGATAATTGCCAACTCTCTCACCAACGTTTACATATAGATTCTCAACTAACTTTGGAATATCATCAATCGACATGTTTATCTCTTTGAAACTGGTTGGCATATTCAAGGATTTAAAGAATGCTTCTAATCTATCAATTCCTAACATAGCTACCTTTAGTGGCTTTCTTTTATTATCTTTTACTTTCATAACTTTAATCGCAAACCGTCTATATCTTTGAATGTCACTTTTGACTGTATATCTCATATACGCAGGAATCATAACTGCTAATCCTGCTCCATGAGTAATATCATACATAGCACTCAACTCATGTTCTAATCTATGTGTTGCCCAATCACTCCCTCTACCTACACCTAAAGATCCATTATGAGCAATTGTGGAAGCCCAACAAATCGTTGCTCTTGCTTCATAATCTGTTGGGTTTTTTATAATGACTTTTGCCGCTTCAATAATCGTTACCATTGTTGCTTCGGATAATCTATCTACTAAAATTACATTTTTAGATTTAGTAAAGTATCTCTCAAATATGTGACTCATCATATCAACTATTCCTGCTGCTGTTTGATAAGTTGGCAATGTAAAAGTTAACTCTGGATTGATTATCGCAAACACAGGTCTGAATAACTCTGTATTTAACCCTTTCTTCCTTAATGGACTTGTCTTGGTGATAATTGAAGAAGTCGACCCTTCACTACCAGCTGCATGTATTGTTAATACAACTCCTACCTTAAGGGTTTCTTTGACTTGTTCTAAACGATCAAAAAAATCCCAAAAATCACCATCATATAACGCTCCTGCTGAGATAGCTTTTGCAGAGTCAATAACCGATCCCCCTCCAACAGCTAAAATAAAATCTACTTGCTCTTTCTTACATAATTCAATTCCTTTATAAACTAATGTATCTCGGGGATTAGGAACTACTCCACCTAACTCTAGATAATCAATTCCTACTTCATTTATCGCTTTGATTACTCTGTCAAAAAGTCCGGACCTTTTTATAGAGCCCGTTCCATAATGAACTAGAACTTTTTTGGCATTTGATTCTTTTAGTAGAGTTCCTACTTGAGTTTCAGTATTCTTTCCAAAAACAAATTTTGTCGGACTCTGAAAAATAAAGTTATCCATAAAATCTCACCTCGTTAGAATATTATATCATAATAATAGCTATTAGAAAACACAAGAAAAATGCTTTTTAAAAGTAATCCGTCATTTAATCTTAAGATATAACATGCTATAATAAATATCACAGGAGGATTATAAATGAAGAATACTAATTGGCTTAAAAATGCGTATATTGCTCACCGAGGATTTCACTCGCAAGACAAATCGATTCCCGAGAATTCTCTCTTAGCTTTTAAAAAGGCCATGAACCATGGGTATGCAATCGAACTCGATATTCATGTTTTAAAAGATGGACAAGTAGTTGTGTTTCATGATGATGATTTACTTAGAATGTGTAATTCAAAACTTAAGTTAAGGGATGTTTCTTATGAAGAAATTAAGAATTTCTTACTTCTAGAATCAAATGAAAAAATACCTTTGCTGACTGATGTTTTAAAGCTGATTGATAGCAAAGTTCCCTTGTTGATTGAACTGAAGCCAAAAGGAGATATCTATTCTCTTTGTGAAAACTTCATAAAAGCAATAGACAAATACCAAGGTCCTTATGCAATTCAATCATTCAATCCAAAGGTTGTTTTATGGTTTAAAAAAAATCATCCCCAAATAATCAGAGGGCAGTTAGCAGAATTCTTCACTAATGACCATACAATCAAAAAATCGACGAAGTATTTACTTAAGTCCTTGTTCTTCAATCGATTTTCAAAGCCAGACTTCATTAATTATGGAATTAAGGATTTACCAAATAAATATGTCGATAAAGCCAGGAAAAAGCGAATGATAATAATTGGCTATACAGCAACAAATATTAAAGATTTCGAAATGATGAAGGAACATTACGATAATTCAGTCTTTGAATTCTTTCACCCAAATAAAAAAAGCCACTCATGATTAATAAACCATGAGTGCATTTTTTTTAGTCCATATCTACATCGAAATTCTCCAAGACATTCTCTTTCTTAATTATTTTTGCATCTCCATGTTTTACTAAGAACATTGTAAAGAAAGCTAAAGCGACAAAGAATGCTGCATAAGGGAATAAAGCTTTTCTTCCTAAAGCGTCCATCAAAATACCAGAAATAATTGGTGTTAATATTTGCGCTCCCATTGAAAAGGTATAATAATAACCAGTGTATTTACCTACATTTGATCCCTTAGATAATTCAACAACCATTGGGTATGAGTTAACATTGATAGTCGCCCAACCAATCCCTGTTAAACCAAATATGACATACATAATCGCAGCTGTATTGGGAGTTAAGAAATACACAGAACCAAAGCATAAAGTTAATAAAACAATTCCCATTAGTATAGTTTTTCTTCTTCCTATTTTAGTTGCAACAATTCCAATTGGGATAAATGCTATTAATGCCGCTCCTTGAGCTATCAATAATGGCAGTGAAAATCCCAACTCTAATACTTTTGGAGCATAATCAGATAGTTTTGTTGTTACTGCATTATATCCCATAAACCACAATGAAACAGATACTAAAATCAAAATCAATGATCGTTTTTTATCTTTTGATAACTCTTCAACAGATTCTTCTAACTCTTCTGCTTCCTTTTCTTCATCATTCAAGCCATACTTAATATCTTCTGCTTCTTTTTCTTCAACCAATTTTGGTTCCTTTACTTTCCACAAGAATATACCAAGCAATATAAACATAACTGCTCCAACAGTAATGAATGCCGGTGCATAATTAACATATGATTTATTATCTAAAGCAAATACTGTAAGAATTAGAATCGCTCCAATTCCCCCAAAGGTACCCATCAAGTTTATTATAGCATTAGCTTTTGATCTAAGTGGTTTAATTGTAACATCAGGCATTAAAGCAACTGCCGGAGATCTAAAAGTAGCCATTGCTAGCAAAGCAACTAAAAGTGTCAATGCAAAAACAATAAAAGTTCCTGGATTTCTACTTGTTTCTACCCAAGCTCTTTGATTTAGGTGAAGATAAAAGTATTCCTTTAAATCGGAATTATCTTTCTCGGATATTTCTCCACCAACGCCAACAAAAGCTAAAATTTCATCAATACCTTCTCTTCGATCACTATCATAATCATAGCTATTTGGATTACTTGTATCATCAGTATCTACACCATCAATTACCCTTTCATAAAACCTCGTGTATTGCTCTTGGGTAATAACTCCAGAATCTCTTAGCCCTTCCCATTGAGAAACAATATCATTCCTAATTCCAACCCAAGCATTATAATCGAGATTTGCATCATGCATGTCATTATATTGAGTAACAATAGTAGTCTCTGTTTCCAGTTTAGTTGTTTGATAACTATCACTGAAAGTTAATCCAACAAAAGCAAAAGCCGCAATAACAGTACCGATGATAACATAAGGAGTTCTTTTTCCTAATTTCGAGTTTGTTTTATCTGAAAGATGCCCAAAAAGTGGAATCAAAAACAAAGCTAAAACATTGTCTAAAGCCATTACCACTCCTGACCATGTTTGATTCAAACCAAACTTGTCAATCAATATTTTAGTGATTATTGAATCATAGGTTTGCCAGAACAAAGATATCAAAAAGAATGCTAGTCCGACGTAAAATACTTTTTTTGTGTTTAGTTTCATAACTCACCTCATAAAAAAATCTTATGAATATTATATCACTAAAATAAATATTAAAAGTAAAATTTCTGAAAAAAACCAATAAAAAACTCAGTTGATATCTACAACTGAGTAGTTTTTATTAATACATCTTACTTGCAAGGTATTTCATAGTTAACTCATTATACTTTGTAGCATGCAACTTGATCCTTGTGGTATCATTAAGACCAGATTTAACCTGAAAATACAAGGTTTTGCTTACTTTGAACATCATTATTAAAGCAACCAATAGTATCAATCCCGCTCCAACATAGTTTAAAATGCCTGAATAAGGATAAGCTGGTATAGCAACAAGACTGGCATAAATTGCATAGGCAAGACCAATAGATCCGATCGCTAAGATAAATCCTAGTAATCTAACCCACAAAGCATGACGAATATATTCTACATAATACTCAACATGAGTAATACTCTTTAACTCTATTTCATTCATTCCTCTTTTGCGGATTTTTTTTCCTTTATTAATAAAATTACCATAGGTATAGAAGATTAACCTCTTTGTAGTTAAAACTATCTGAATTAAATAATCTTTTCCTTTTAATTTCGGAAAATCTTTATATACTTTTTCACCGCTGTCAATAATGATATTCTTTAAAACATTATCTTTCATACGTTCACCGCCAACCTTATTATAATTTTACTCTATAGTCAATGGTTTTTCAACCGCTTATAATAAAGTTAAAGTGTTTTATTAACAACTTTTGTCAATTCCCCGAACAACATTGGAATAAATCCAAGAATTATCGCAATAACTAACTCTAGTAATGTCAATGCTTCAATCTTGAAAACCCCTGCTATTGGTGGTACATAAACTAAAATCATCAGTAGACCAATTGATATAAAGACAGCAAAATTAAGATACTTGTTGTTAAAAGGATTCATTTGGAATAAGAATTTTGTTTCTGATCTCGCTGAATAACCTCTAAATAACTCGCCAAATATTATAGTAACAAATATCATTGTTCTCGCTTGCGCTAATGATGCTCCCTCTATTATAAGACCAAGTTTGAAAGCTGTTAATGCTGCTAACATCAATCCAAACCCTTGGATAAAAACCTTAATCAAAGTTTCCTTATTCAACAATTTTTCTTGAGAATTCCGTGGTTTTTTATCCATAACCCCTGCTTCTCCCTCTTCTAATCCTAGAGCAAAAGCCGGGAAAGAGTCAGTCATCAAATTTATCCATAGAAGATGCACTGCTAGCAGTGGTATATAATTGCCAAAGAAAGCACCGAATATCATGGCTATAAGTATAACTAATACTTCTCCAATATTACATGATATCAGGTATGTTGTAAACTTTCTAATATTTGAATAGATTGTTCTACCTTCTTCAACTGCTGAAACAATAGAAGCAAAGTTATCATCAACCAAAATCATATTACTTGCTTCTTTTGAGACTTCTGTACCAGTAATACCCATTGCAACCCCAATATCTGCCTGCTTTAAAGCTGGAGAATCATTCACTCCATCTCCTGTCATTGCAACTACCTCACCAGATTTTTGTAAAACCTCAACAATTCTAATCTTATCTGCTGGTGTACTTCTTGCAAAAACATCGCAATTAAGAATTGCTTCTTCAAATTCTTTATCCGACATATTCTTTGTATCTTCACCTGAAAGGGCTAAACCTCCAGATTTCATTATATTTAACTCTTTTGCGATTGCTTTTGCTGTAGTCAAATGATCACCTGTAATCATCATAACTCTAATCCCAGCTTTACGACATATCGCAATTGCTTCTTTAGCTTCAATACGTGGTGGGTCTATCATTGCTACTAACCCAACAAAAATTAAATCTTGTTCTAAATCATTTGATTTCGGGTCATTAGTTTCTTGATAGGCAAAACCAAGAACTCGATATGCTTCTGCAGAATAAGTTTCAACTTGTTTTAAAACTCTATCGATATGATCTTGAGTTAATGAAACAACTTCTCCCTTAATAGAGATGTAACTACATATTTTTATCAACTGATCAGCGGCTCCTTTAGTAAATACAAAGAAAGAATCCCTTACCTTATTAATTGAACTCATCATCTTTCTTGTTGAATCAAAAGGATATTCATTAATTTTTTGGTATTGATCTGTTTGTAGTTCTAAGTCATAACCTCCTTTAGCAGCTAAAACCAGTAAAGAACCTTCTGTAGGGTCACCTATTATACTATTACCATCCAGTTTAGCATCATTGCAAAGTGAAGATATCATCAAGATTTTTTCAAGATTTAACTCTATTTTTGCTGGAGATTTATCTTTAAATATTTTCCCGTTAATTTCATAGCCATTACCAGTTACACTATATTCATTATCTATATCATAGACCTTTCTTACTGTCATTTGATTTTGAGTCAAAGTTCCGGTTTTATCAGAACAAATAACAGTTGCTTGACCAAGCGTTTCCACTGTTGAAAGACTTTTTACTATTGCGTTTCTCTTTACCATCCTTTGCATACCTAAAGCTAAAACAACTGTAATTACCGCTGTTAATCCTTCTGGTATAGCAGCTACTGCCAAAGCAATCAATGTCAGAAAGATTTCATTAACATCTTTTCCTTGCAAAATACCTAAACCAAACACAACTATTGATACTCCAATACAGATAAAGCCAAGTACTTTTGCAAACTCATCAATTGTCTTTTGAAGAGGTGTTTTTGAATCCTTTACTTCATCAAGCATAGAAGCAATCAAACCTATCTCTGTTGACATACCAATATTAGTGACTATTCCCTTACCTTTTCCATAAGTGACTAAAGTTGACATAAATACAGAATTCTCTCTTTCAGCCAAAATAGTATCGGCTAATAGAACTTTAGAAGCATCTTTTTCAACCGAAGTAGATTCTCCTGTTAAAGCAGACTCATCAATTCTTAGATTTGTCGATTCAATCAGTCTTATATCTGCAGCAACATAATCACCTGTTTCAAGCAAAACTAAATCCCCAACAGTAAGCTCTATTGAAGGTATTTCTTGAACTCTGCCATCACGAATAACTTTTGCATGTGGCGAAGACATCTTTTTTAAAGCTGCTAATGCATTATTAGCCCTTTGTTCTTGAGATACACCTAAAATGGCATTTAATATTACGATAGCCAATATAATCAAACCATCAACAAGACCTTCATGCCCAATAATCCCAGTTATAATCGAAACAATTGCTGCAATTAAAAGAATAATAACTAAAAAGTCTTTAAACTGAACCAAAAACATCTCAAACAAAGACTTTTTCTTCTTCTCTTTTAACTCATTAAAGCCATATTGCTCCTGCCTAATCGCAACTTGATGTTGGGTTAAACCTTTTTTTAGATCTACTTCATGCTTTAGTATTACATCAGATATCTTCTCATTAAATTCTTTCATTAACTTCCCTCTCTTTTTTAAAAAAAGACTTATGCACCGATTGTGCATAAGTCTCGCTGTTAAAATTAAACCAGGCTCAATGCCATGCTTGTTGATTTAATCACACTCCGGTCAGCTACTCCCCTATGTAATTTAATAATACCTTCTCAACGTTCAATTGTCAATCTGTATTAGACTTATTTCTTTTATTGTTTAACACACCTTTAGCAAAAGCACCATAGTGATTGACAATAATTTCAAAACCTAAAGCTAACAATATCAAAAGCAAAGTCCAAGCAAAAACTTCAGAAAATTCCAGATTTGTTTTAGCTAGATATAATTGATTGCCAATAGAATTCTTTGTTTGTGATAAATACTCTGCCATAACTAAAACTTTTATTCCCAATCCAAGTGATTGCAGCAAAGCTGTGCGAATATCTCTTGAAATTAAGGGTACATAACAATGTCTAATCATAACAGAAAGTTGGTTATTTTCTAATTTAAAAACATCTATTAACTCTTGATCTATTCCTTTTATCGCTCCGAAGGTGCCCTGAAAAATTAAAGGGAAAAGCATTAGAAATGTTATCACATAAGGGGTTAAAACAAATCCAAGCATAATCAATAGTATAACGGTGATCGAAATAACTGGAATCGTTCTTAAAACTGTCACAATTGGTTGTACAAAAGCTTGAAATTTATCGTTTAATCCTGCTAAAAGACCAAAGCCAAAGCCAAAAACAAAAGCGAATATCATACTTAACAATAATCTAATGACACTAGTAAACAATGAAATCAATGAAACTCTATTAGTGAAAATATTGATAAAGTCAACCAAAACAGTTTGAGGCATAGGTAAGAGGAACTGATTGTTTACAACCAAACCAAGAATAACCCATACTAAAAAAATCAAAAAAACTGCCATTGCACTATATCTTGTTTTCACTCATATCACCTATCTATAAAAGTCTTCGTCAGGGAGTTTGTTACCTATCAAAGCTGGGTTTAAATCCATAATGATATCTAAAAATGATATAACGTCTTCTTTCATATCTTTAGCTAGAACAAAATCAATATTTGATTTAGGGATAGCTGATATCAAAACACTTTCTAAAAAGCCATATTCTAATTCAGTTGCTAATGCTGCAGTTGCTTCTAAATCGTCGTTAACTTTAACAATTGAAATCTCTAAATCTTTCAAGAATGAACTGACTAATCTACTAGATAAAGATTTCTTTGCGAAAACTGCTGCTTGAGGAAAGTAATCATTCTCTGTTATCGACAAATATTCTTCCTGGATATCAATTGTCTTTAATCCCACTATATTGTTCTTAAGAACTGATAGAGCTGGTTCTGCTGATAAAATAATCTTACTATTATCAGCCAAAAGCATTGCATTAGCAGATGTTAACGAGTCAACATATGTGATATCTACATCTATACCACTTTCAAGTAATACATACTGCAAAACAATGTCAGAAACAGCATTTTGTCCAAAACATATCACTTCTTTACCTTCTAAAAATTCAAGATTGAACTCCCAATCTGTAACTGTTGCTAAATAGAAATTGCCAAAAGTTACCCCTGCAATCAATTGATAATCTATATTGTTGTTATAAAGCTTTGCACCTAAATTAATCGGTGCAATTATAAAATCATAGTTAGCTGCTCCAAAACCTGCTACTAAAGCATCAGGTCCATTAACGATATCCGTTAAATACCTATCTTGATTCTCTTGCAAGAATATCTGAGCCAAGGCTGGTGCTCCCGAAGGTGTTAAAACCTTGATTTTTTCCTTGTTATTACAACCTGCAAGTGCCAAAACCATCGCTAAAAGACATATCAAGAAAATTTTTTTCATTTCTTTCGTTCCTCATAGAATGAACGTTTATGATAATGCGTATGTAATAATTCATGAGCTTTGTGAGAATTTGGTTTTCCCAAGAACTCCTCATAAAGTTTCTTAACGGCAATGTTTTCGTGTGACTTTCTTAACTCGTTATTGTGATCAATGCTGTATAAAACTTTTGCTCGAAGCGCTCTTACATCAAATTTCTCTTGATTAGCTGCTGATACAATTGGTTGTCCTCCACCATTAATACAACCACCCGTACAACCCATAAATTCAACAAAATGATAGTTTTTCTTAGCGGATTTCATATGTTTTATAAACTGTTTGATACCAGCTCCACCATGAACAACCGCTACATTAACATCAATACCTGCAACTTTATATGTTGCTTCTTTGATATCATCAAGTCCTCTAATATCTTCAAATTCAACTGGCGTTGAGTGTCCTTCAAGGATTTCAGTAACTGTTCTCAATGCCGCTTCCATAACACCACCTGTAGCTCCAAATATAGATGCAGCTCCAGTATAGCTAGCCAACTCTCCAAATGGTTTGATTGGTTCTAAATCACGGAAAGGTATACCTTTATGTCTAATTATTCTTGCGATTTCTCTTGTGGTTAAAACACAATCGACATCACGATAACCTTCTCTGCCAAACTCAGGTCTAGTTGCTTCAGCTTTTTTTGCTACACAAGGCATAATCGATAGAGAAAAAATCTTTTTTGGATCAACTCCCAATTTTTCAGCATAATAGGTTTTTATCAATGCTCCAGCCATCTGTTGAGGTGATTTACATGTTGAAACATTAGGTATTAATTCTGGATAATAAAGCTCCAAATAATTAACCCAACCTGGTGAACACGAGGTAAACATAGGTAAAACTCCACCATTTTGTAATCTATCAATAAACTCATGTCCTTCTTCTATTATTGTAAGGTCAGCAGTAAAATTAGTATCAATAATTTCATTAATACCCAATGCTTTTAAAGCAGCAAACATCTGCCCTTCAACATTGGTACCAATTTTATAACCAAACTCTTCTCCTAAAGCAGCTCTAACTGCTGGTGCTACTTGACATACTACTACTCTTTCCGGATCGCGGATAGCTCTTTCTAGGAATTTAATATGATCATGTTCTTGAATTGCACCAGTTGGACAAGCTTGTATACACTTACCACAATAAATGCAACCTGCATCTTCTAGATTATGGAACTGAGCAGGTCCAACATATGTTTCTGATCCTCGATGGTTGAAGTTGAGAATGCCTAAACCAGACAGTTTTTCACAAGCAGAAATACATCTTCCGCACAATACACATTTGCTAGAATCCAAAATCATTGCATCAGATGTTTTATTCATTTTAATCTCTTTTGGAACAAATAACTCTAAGTTAGAGAAATCATTGTCAACATTATATCTTCTCAATAAATCTAAAAACTCGCAAGAGTTTTCTCTAGAACACTTCCAACATTCAAATTTATGATTCCCCGCTAATAACTCAAGATTGAAACATATATTTTCATAAATCTCCTTATTGTCTGTTTCAACAACCATTCCTTCGAAAACTTTAGTAGAACATGAAGTCTTCAATCCTTTTTGCCCATCAATCTTTACAATACATAAACGACAATTTGACTCTTCATGAATGCCTTTTAAATAACAAAGTCTTGGGACATAAATACCCAATGAATCACAAGCTTCCATAACTGTTAGATTGTCAGAAACTTGTGTCTTAATGCCGTTTATTATGATATTAACTAAGGTCTCCATAAACAGGCCTCCAATCTTCAGGTTTTGTCGAAATTGCTCCTACTGGACAAGTTGATTTACATGCTCCACATTTGATGCAAGCATTAATATCAATATGATGCTTTTGTTTTACCGTTCCTTCTATAGCTCCTACCGGACAGTTCTTAGCACATTTAGTACAGCCGATACAATTGTCTAATACAATATAATTTGTTAAATGCGAACAAACTCCTGCAAGACATACTTTGTCTATTACATGAGCTTCATATTCATTTCTAAAGTGTTTTAAAGTAGATAATACTGGGTTAGGTGCTGTTTGCCCTAATCCACACAAAGAAGAATCATGAATTATATGTGCTAATCTTTCAAGGATATCTAAATCATCTAAATTTCCTTCTCCTCTACATATTCTATTTAATATATCAAGCATTCTTCTTGTACCTTCACGACAAGGAGTACACTTTCCACAAGATTCCTCAACGGTAAATTCTAAATAGAATCTAGCAACATCAACCATACAAGTATCTTCATCCATTACAATCATACCTCCAGAACCCATCATCGATCCAAGAGCTATAAGATTATCAAAATCTATCGGTGTATCCAAAGAATCCGCGGTGATACAACCTCCTGAAGGCCCTCCAGTTTGAGCTGCTTTAAATTTCTTGTTATTTGGAATTCCTCCGCCTATATCATAAATTACTTCTCTAAGTGTTGTCCCCATCGGTACTTCTAGCAAACCGGTATTTGCAATCTTTCCACCTAATGCAAAGACTTTTGTACCACTTGATTTGTCAGTACCAATCTTCTTGAACCAATCTGCACCTTTAAGGAAAATAACCGGAATATTAGCAAATGTTTCAACATTATTAACATTAGTTGGATATCCAAACAAACCCCTAACAGCTGGAAAGGGAGGTTTTTTTCTTGGCATTCCACGTTCGCCTTCAATTGAGGCAATCAATGCGGTTTCTTCACCGCAAACAAAAGCCCCTGCACCTAAGCGAATCTCAATATCAAAGTCAAAACCACTATTAAATAAATCTTTACCCAATACACCGATTTTCTTTGCTTGTTCTATAGCTAATTCCAATCGTTTAACAGCAACTGGATACTCAGCTCTAATATAGATATATCCTACACTTGCGCCAATAGCATATCCACAAATTGCCATAGCTTCCAAAACCGAATGAGGATCTCCTTCTAAAACCGCACGGTCCATAAATGCACCTGGATCTCCTTCATCAGCATTACAGATTACATACTTTATATCAGAAACAGATTTGTAAGCAAACTCCCACTTCAATCCAGTCGGGAATCCTCCGCCTCCTCTTCCTCTCAATCCTGATTTTTTCATTTCTTCGATAACTTCTTCTCTTGTCATCTCAGTCAAAACCTGACCAAGAGCAATATAACCATCTCGTGCAATGTATTCATTGATGTCTAAAGGATTGATAATCCCACAATTTCTCAATGCAATTCTTTGTTGCTTCGCAAAAAATGTCAACTCCGCTCTGTTCTTAAACTTTCTGCGATCAAAAGAACCTTTGTAAACCAACTCATCAACAACTTTATTATTTAAAACGTGCTTCTCGAAGATTTTATCTACGTCGTTTAATTTAATACCTGAATACAACGTTTCTCCAGGATATATCAGTACATGTGGTCCTAAAGCACAAAGACCAAAACAGCCAGTTAATATCGTCCTGACTTCATCTTCTAAATTATTTTCTTTTATCTTGGCTTTGAATGCATCTCTAATTGGAATTGAAGAATTCTTACAATCAGGTCCGCCACATATTAAAATGTGCATTCTATCCAACATGGCAATTACCTCTTAATCTTCGATAGTAAATACTTATCGATTCGCTTTCCATTAATAATATGCTCTTCAACTATTTCAGAGGCCATTCTATCAGTTACCATGCAATAAATTGTTTTGGTTCCATCTGATTCAACTATTTCAACAATCGGCTCGAATGCACATTCTCCCATGCATCCAACCATTGTAATCTCTACGTTATTAATCTTATAAGCGGCTATTTCCTTTATGAAAGTATCATAAACCGGTTTTGCTCCTGCAGCTATACCACAGGTTCCATAGCCGACTTGAATTCTTGCGTGATGCTTTTTTCCGACCATATACATTTTATTAAAAGCTTTTTCACGCAAATCTTTTAACTCATTCAGAGTCATCTTAATTCCTCCTCTTTAATATTTATTAACTCTTTAATTTCTGAATAACTTTCTTAACAAGTTGAACAGATCCGTTTCCATAAACTTCTTCATTCACAGTAAAAACTGGCGCAAGTCCACAAGCACCAATACATCTAGTTCCTTCTAGAGTAAAAAGACCATCTTCACTAGTTTCTCCGACAGAAATCTTTAAATCATGAGCGAAAGCATCTAAAATACCACCTGAACCTTTAACATAGCATGCGGTTCCTAAACAGACGCTTATAATGTTCTTACCTTTTGGAACAACTGAAAAATGACCATAAAATGTTACAACACCATTAATTCTTGCAACTGAAATATTAAGTTCATTAGCAATTATCTTTTGAATCTTTAGAGGAATACATCCAAAGATTTTTTGTGCGGCGTGTAAAGTAGGCATCAATGGCCCCGGCTTTGTCTTGTTTTCCGCCATTTCTGCATACAGTTGGTCTATTTTTTCCTGAGTTATATCTACTCTAATTCCCACTTTAGCACTCCTTTCATATTCAATTGTCAAACCCGTTATATTATAACATTTTATCTATTAGATTCCAATATCAATTTTATGATATTGCTTACATAAAAAAAGAAAAACCAACCACTTTTCTTGGTTGGCTTTTTGATTATAATGCTTTACGTTTTTTAAGTTTTAGAACCCATAACAAGTTTAAACTTGTAGTCAATGATACTATCCCACCTGAAACAATCAACGATTTATTCTTTTCAAAGAATCCAGCATTGATTATATTAGACTCTTTTGGCAGATAGATATGATCAACAGGTCTATTTATGACCTTAATTTCAAAATCCTTAGACAAAACTTTTCCATAACCATCTTCAAAATCTAAATACATATGGTAAGTGCCTGGTTGATTAGAGAATTTAGAGTAGGAATCATATCTAATTCTAATTGTAATCAACGAATCCCTACTCAGTTCATTTGTTTGAACTAGTAGTGTTGCAAAATCGTCTAAACTCATTACCATATCCGTATAAATCTGAATAATTGAACTATTAAAATATACTACTGGGCCGATTTCATCAACAACGTTAACCGTTACATTTTTCAATGTTTTATTACCTGAAGAATCAGTAACAGAAAACTGCAGAATATAACTACCAATCTTTGATTTGTTTGAACTGTAACCATCAGTCTCTAAAACAAACTCCAAAGTACTATCATCATCGTAATTATCTGTTACTGTCAAATTAGAAATAATATCGCTGATAGTATAATAATTATCATATCCAATACTTAGACTATCTATTCCTCCAATAATAGGTCCTTGATCATCAACAACTCTAATATCTTGCGTGTAGAAACTCTCATTTCCTGAACTGTCAGAAACCTTAAACTCCATTTGATATAATCCAACCACCTGAGAATTTGAAGTATAGCCATCAAAAACAAGTTCGATTTGGGTGGAAATATCCCCATCATAATTATCACTAGCATTTAACATAGATAAAATATCTTGAACAGAAAAAGTATTTCCATAAACCGCAATTATCTCCCCAACATTAGAAAAAACCGGTGGTAAAATATCAATCACACTAACCATAACTGTCAATTGAGTAGTATTATTGCTGAAGTCACTGACTTCAAATATAATAGAATAATCTCCTAAGATGTCATTATTAACTGTATAATTATCCTCAACAACTACAATAAATTCACTTAAATCTCCATCAATGTCATCTATTGCTGTCAAAGAATTCTTTATTTCTTCTAAAGTTATTGGTTGATCAAAATAAGATAAAATCATTCCTGAACTAATGAAATAAGGGGAACTTGTATCGATTACACTTCCTGGAACATAAGTTTCATAGCTAGTTGGAACTGAACCTTCTTCAAGTTGCACGCCCAACAACTCCGTACCTTGAACATAACTACCATTATCCGTAAAAACGAAACCTATATAATTACAGTCAGCAGGTGTTACAAAAGTAATGTAAGCTCCGTCATCATTAAAATCTAATACATCATCGCTGAAACTCATGTCATCAACAATAAAATCATTCTCATAAATTTGTAAAGTCAAGTTGAAAGGTGCACCATCAACATAATCTCTGGAAACAAAAAAAGTATATTCCGTATACGTTTTTACTAAAAACGGATTAATTGTTTGAATTTCATTTGCTACTTTTCTAATATTCTCACTAGAAATGTAGTTCTTTCCTCCTGGTAAATAGTGTGGTGAATAAGCTTTAACAGCCAAGTTTGATGCAAGAACAAAAACTCCTATTAGCAACAATATAACTAAGTATTTCTTCATAAATCCCTCCTTTATTTACAAAAATAATACTTAAGGAATTCAATAATTCTTTTTATTTCTTATTAATTCGATAATTTGCTATAATGAAATAAAGGAGATGATTTAAATTGATTTACTTAGACCTTGTAAATGATTGTAAAATCCCGATTATCGGATTGGGTACTTGGCGTTCTGAACCAAATGATGCTTATAATGCTGTTTTAAAAGCGATTGAATCAGGCTATCGCCATATTGATACTGCAGCAGTTTATAAAAATGAAGAGATGATTGGCAAAGCTATTAAAGATTCCAAAATACCTAGATCTGAAATCTTTCTAACTACTAAGTTATGGAACAGTGATCAAGGTTATCAAAATACCAAAAAAGCTTTTATTGAATCACTTAAAAAATTGGATACTAATTACGTTGATTTATATCTGATTCATTGGTTCAAAGGTTATGATTTAGCATTAGAAACTTATCGTGCAATCGAAGAACTTTATGCAGAAGGTAAAATTAAAGCCATCGGTGTCTCAAATTTCAATATTCACCATTTGCAATACCTTTTAGATAACTCTAAAATCAAACCAATGGTAAACCAAGTAGAGACTCATATTTACTTACAGAATCATTTCTTACATGATTTTTGTAAACAAAACAACATCCAATTAGAAGCTTACGCCCCTCTAATGAGCAGAAAAATTAATGAATTGCTAGCGAACGAAACTCTTAGAAAAATTGCAGAAAAATATAATAAAAATGTTGTGCAAGTAGTCTTACGTTGGTTTATTGAAAGAAGAATAGTTGTAATCCCTAAAAGCATTACACCAGAAAGAATTGAGGCAAACATTCAAATCTTCGATTTCTCTTTAGACGAATCAGACATGGCAGAAATAAGAAAGCTCAATCGAGGAATGAAAATGTTCCCCGAGTTTGATAACATAGATTACTAATTGACTAATTTTGATTATTTTGCCCTGAAAAACATTTATAGATATAACTAAACCCATTAGTTTTTTTGAACATATCAAGCAAAAGATAGCTTACTAACATGAACTACCCCAATATAATCATATATTTTTTAGAAAATTGATTTTTAAGTTGATGATAAAGTAAAAAAAGAAGCATTTAACCCTATTTGAAGAGGTTAGATGCTTCTTTTCCTATTGTATGAATGACTTTATTAAGCCGTTTTTAATGAAATCAATGTGATACTTTCAACGTGCGTTGAGTGCACCATATTGCTTGAAAATGGGGTCTTGAATGTACTCTAGAAACATCAAAATGCTATATTTCATGTTTACACATACAAGTGCTAAAAAACCAAAGAAACATTTTTTATTTTGAATCGGATAATAAAATAGAATCTAGAAAATCATTTTCAATCTGTTCAATTTTGGTAGCGTATGTTTTTTCAATTTCACCTAATAAGTCATAACCCTTGAATGTATAAACTGAAATAAATAATTCTCTATCATAACGATTGATTAGGTATTTAACAAACGCTCCAGCAATCGGATATGTAATCTCGTCTGTATGATTTAAAAAGAAATCATTCTGAATTAGATCTTTAATGCTTAGATATCTATCACTTTTTAGCAACAATCTTACCCATTCATCGTTTGATTTATTCCACCACACTTTATCAAAGTACATCGCTAAACCTTCTCTAAGGAAAACTGATTGTGGCTTGTTAAGTATATAGGAAATAATGTGCGCATCTTCATGATAACCTATGCATTTGACTTTTTCATTATACACTGCATATATTTCATTAGGAGGATTTGCAAAACCATTACATGGATCATTATCTCCATATATTTTTCCTACTAACTCTGGTGTTTCTAATAGATAATAATTTATTTTGAATTGTGGAGAAACATTTAGAAAACTCGTTATTTCTTTAAAGCATTTCTCTTGAATCTTCATTATCTCATCTATATCTTTTTCAGCTAAAGAATCTTTAATCAAGTGAAAGTTGTAATGTTCGCTAGATACTTTAGTTAAAGTTGGTAAACTCATGTTATCTCTCCCTTTCCTCAATCAACTATAACTGTCAGTCTTTCAAACAACCAATAGGTATAATTTTTATGCCATCTTTTCTTGTGTAAGCCACCTCTCCACCAGTGATAATCATGAGTAAGTCAGGTTCTTTTAATTTGTTCGAACTTCTATTTTCATTTGCCTTTCTAATAAGATTGACTACTTCCAAGAGGTGTTCTGCAGCTTCTTCAATCTGTTTTGAACCTAGTTTAAATTCAATCAAGGCAAATCTTCCATCGTTCAAATACAATACTGCATCAACTTCAAGATTCATTCGATCTCTATAATAAGAAATACGTCCACCAAGGGATGATGCATATACTTTCAAATCTCTAACACATAAATTCTCAAATATAAAACCAAATGTTTCAAAATCTTGATACAGCATTTGAGGTGTCAACCCTAATGCTGCAACAGCAATTGATGGATCAATGAACATTCTCTTATTCGAACTTCGAATAGAAGTTTTAGAGCGAATTGCTGGATTCCATGCTGGTAAATCTTCAATAACATAAAGTCTATTCAAGGTATTGATGTATTCGTAATAAGCTGACTCTGATAATTTTACGTTTACATTGACATCATCTATTATTGTCTTGTTCAAAGCGAGAGTACCTATGTTTCTAGCATAAGATTTGAGCAGTTGTTGTACCTTAAGAGGTTCTCTTTTTTTACCATCAACTGTGGAAATATCGGTTTGAATAATATTCTCTATATAGGATTTTGCAACTAATAACTTTGCAGTTTCTGTTTTCTTATTTAAACTTGAAGGCCACCCACCTCTACATGAAGCAAAAATTAAACTTTCAATTGATAAATTTGATTTAGATCCATCAATATTGTAATTTTTGTCATCGAATAGTTGTTTTAAAGATACAGACCCGTTAGATTCCATGGACTCGAATAGACTCATAGGATACATTTTCAATCGTGCTATTCTACCTGTACCACTATGCATAATTTTTGACTCGTCAACAACAGTTGACCCAGTTAATATGTATAATCCTTCTGTGCTAAAATTATCTACTGATGTTCTTATAGCATCCCATAACACAGGCGCCATTTGCCACTCATCAATTAACCTAGGTTTATCTCCTTCAAGCAAGAGTGAAGGCTTAGTTTCTGCGGTTAATAAATAACCTTGTGACCTATCTGGGTCTTGCAATTTTAAAATGCTTTTTGCTTTAATGGATGCGCTGGTGGTTTTACCACACCATTTTGGACCAGTAATAAGTACTGCACCAAACGCTTCTAAATATGCTTCCAATTCTCCATCTATACTTCTATTAAGATATGTTGTCTCCATACTATCACACTCTCTCTTATCAATATACTATCATATTCTACAGAAGATGTCAATTCGAATGGATAGTTTTGGTTTATAATGAAAGAGATATTTGATGTTTTTTAATGGAGACATTTGTATTGAACGACATCATAAATACAGTAGCTAACATATAAATCATTCCATATTATTAACATAGATCCTTATCGTTGAGTGTGAAAACATAAGGTATGCTTGTCACCTTAATAGAGGGATTTGTTCATAATTTAATGCTCAAAAATTGTCGTAAAATATGTTTACCCAAACAAACTTCGAACATCATTTTCAGTCCATTTGAACAAAAAATATGTTTTCACAATGATATGCTTATGTTCCCACAATGGCTTAAAAATAAAAAAAAGGCGACATTACCAATTGATAGGTAAAATCACCTTTGATTACTAATTGTGAATGACTTTATTAAGCCGTTTTTAATGAAATCAATGTGATAGTTTCAACGTGCGTTGATACGACCGAATTGCTTGCAAAATCAACCTTGTGTGTATTGAAGTAACATCAAAATCGACTAAAATATGTTTCCCCTTACATGGTTAGATATGTGGCTAAAATACCAAAGTAACATATTGTCGGGTTTTTACTTTGAAGTTATCTAGTTGAAACACCATCATTGATCTTTTCACCAAAAGAATTATCAATAGTGTTTAAATCCCCTTTACTCGACTGGAAAGTGCAACCTATGAAAAAACAATTACGCACTCCTGATCGGTTTTTGCGCACCCTTGCCAGATTTTTACACACCCTTATAAAAATGGCTTAACAAAGGGAAATGCTGAAAATGGCTGTTGTATATACCCTATAAAAAAGAAATCAAAACTATAACTCCCAATAATATATACACTTTTGCCTTTCACCTTCTTTGTACATATCATTACCTTCTGGTAAATCAACTATTTCCTTCAAAGGTAACCCTAATTTTTCACAGGTCCTTCTTGAAGGAATATTATCAGGATTACAAGTAATATATAAGCATTCCATCGCATGTTTTTTAGCGACTTTTTTTATCAGTTTACATGCTTTTAAAGCATAATTATTACCTCTAAAATCCTCAAAAACAGTATATCCGATATTTCCACCATAGTATAACCTATGACTATGTCCGATTCTAATATCAATGAAGCCTACAGTTACATTTGATTGTTCTATAACGATATTGAATTTATATGCTGGAACATACTTTTTAAATTTATCTTCAGGAATGAGTTCATCAATCACTAACTTAATTTCTCCATCTGTTAAATCATTAAACTCAAAGAAAGAAAAACGTTCTTCTCCTTGTGAATGCTTAATCATTCTAATAACTTCTTTCCCATGCAAAAGTTTTGTTATACCATCAGCAATGAACCTTTGTTTTTCATAAAACGCTACTGATTTCTTATTACACCCAAGTACCCATAGTGATAGTTTGGAAAAATTACTTAGTTCTTTATAACAAACTTCCATTAATTCACTTCCAATACCTCTGCCTTGATATGCCTTTAGCACATATACTGCAATGATTTCTCCCGTATCTTTCAAATCTTCATCTCTAGATTCAAGGTAGCAACAAAATCCAATAATTTTATTATCCATGATGGCAACATAAGTATTTTCAGGATGGTCCTTTGCTAATTTTACAGACCTTTCAAGCGATAAATTACTGAAAACTTCATCAGGAAAAAGTCCTGAATAAGTTTCAATCCAGCTTTGATAATGAACATAACCTTTTCCTTCTGCATCATCAACTGTAGCTTTTCTGATTAGTAAGTTAGACACAGGGCACCTCCATCCAAACCTTTTTAATTAATTCTTTATACTTCCTTACACACTTATTTAGTTCTAAAGGGTTTAAATAATCTTTTAACTTAATGGTTTTGCTAGTTTGTCTTAACGCATTAATAAAGTTTGATTGTAGCATCTTCAGACAACCAACAAGTTCATCTTCTTTCTCGAACTCCAATAGTGATATTGGAGAAAGGAATAGTCCAGCAAATAATGATTCCTTTACTTCTAAAATCTCAGCAAGTGTATGTTCAACAGAACAAAAATCAATAATATCTACCAAATACTTATCTAAGTATCCGCTTGAATGTTCATATGGTTCTAACTCTGGAGGTTCTATGTTTGGATTATGATTTATGTATCCAACAGTAACCACGTCATCAAGAAGATCAAGTAACTCTGTTTCTGATAAAGCAAAAAAATCCGCTGAACCATCTTTCTCATAATGTGGATTAAAAAACTTGTGCTTTTTTGTATCAGATGGACAATATACCATAGCGTGTTTACCCGTTTTTAAGTTGAGTCCTATCATTAGCTTACGTGTTGAAGCGTTTATATAGTTAGCTGCTTCACTTTTGCTATAACTATTTTCTTTAAATTCAAGGGAATGACGATTTAAAAATAGATTAAACCATCTTTTTCCTTGTAACATAGCACCAGATAAGTATTCATTATTCTCAGAATCATAGTAAAAAAGATAAGCAAGTTTCATCTCTACAGCTATTTCCATATCGGAATATTCTAAACCATAATCCTCAATCATATATGCTAGGCATGTATAAGAACAAGAACGATTAAAACTCATATACTTCATGTGATTAACCCCTCGTATAATATGTAGTGTAGATTTGAGATTGAGCCTCATCTACATTCTATGTTTTATAAGTTGAACTCCTAGTATTATAAGTTAGTCAAGATATATCAGGTAGAATCCGCTTTTTCCTCTTAGCCATCATAGTGCTCATAAAGCGTGCAACCCTACTTGATTGACTTTATCTGCTAACCGGTTGTTGGTAACTTACCTTACTGTCAACATTATTTCATCATGTCCCTTTATTCTCACTTATTGTTGCCGTTTGCCGCATTACAACACCTCATGAACAAAACTGATTCATTTCTACGTTATCATTGATTTAATACTTTAGACATCCGATTGGAACCACATAAACGCCATCTTCTCTTTGATAACCAAATTCTGTTCCTGTTATTACCATTAAAAACGTCGGTCCACTCCCTGTTTTAACATCAACTTTATCAACGAGTTCAATCAAATTGTTAGCTGCTTCATCAATATCATGTGAACCGAGTTTTACTTCGACAGCTGCCCATCTCCCATCATTGAGATGAATGATGGCATCCGCTTCAAGACCTGATTTATCTCTATAATGCGAAACATATCCACCTAAATAATCCGTATATACTCTTAAGTCTCTAATAACTAGAGATTCAAACAATAAACCCATTGTTTCTATATCTCTTAACAAATCATCTGGTGTTGCACCTAATAATGATGCTGCAAAAGCTGGATCAATGAAGTGTCTAGTATTTGAGGTTCTGATTGTTGTTTTACTTCTAAGTTTAGGACTCCATGCTGGTAAGTCGTCAGTAATATATAACTCTCTTAATACTTTTAAATAATCACTCAGTGTATTTCTATGTATGGAAAAATGGTTTGATTCAACATCGCTTACAATCTTAGCATCAGTTGCTTGAGTAGATGTATGTCTAGCAAGTGATTTAAGCACGGCTAATGTTTTAGCTTCATCTCTTTCAACACCATCTATTGTTTTAATTTCCGTCTTAACAATTGTTTGGATATAACCTGCAACTTGCTTCATTGCAACTTTAATATCTTTTCCAATACTGTTTGGCCATCCGCCTCGAACAATTAATTTGGATATATCATTGATAGATAGATTAGATTTTGTCATGTTAAAAGACTTCGAATCAAATAAATCCGATAAACTAACAGTTCCATTTGAGTCTGTAGACTCATACAAAGACATTGTTCTCATCAAAACGCGTGAAATTCTACCAACACCTGAATGACTGATTTTTGATTCATCCACTTTAGATGATCCAGTAAGAATATATAAACCCTCTTTTTGCTTTTCATCAATATCGTGTCGAATAGCATCCCAGAGTTCTGGTGCAAGTTGCCATTCATCAATCAATCTAGGATTTTCACCTTGTAATAAAATAAGTGGATTAATTTTAGCAGTTTTTAGATAGTTAGATTTTTGTGATGGGTCTTGCATATTCAATATGCTTTTTACATACTGTTTAGCTGTAGTTGTTTTTCCGCACCATTTAGGTCCGTTAATCAACACAGCACCGAATGCGCTAAGTTCATCTTGCAATACTTTGTCCATAATCCTTTTATAATATTTCTCCATTGTATCACCCAATATAAGTATATCATCATCACTTCATAACATCAATCTTATTGTGCATTTTGTCTTATTATTAATGTGCATTTTGTCTTATTATCATTGTGCAAAATGCCACAGCATTGAAGAGATTTCATTTTTCATTTGAATTTGTTGAAGTCGAATACTTTCTATTATGGAATAATGAGTGTTTCTAATGTAATCAATGATAAATTTTGGTTACATATGTTGCGGAAGACAACCATTCGGACAAAATAGACCATTTTTCATCAAAAAAATATGTTCCCACAATGAACGAAATTTACATACATAGACAAAAAAAGCCATCGAATACCTATGAAGGTCATCTGATGGCTGATTTTTATAAATTTGGATAAAAAATGTAGTGTTGTCAAGTATACGACAAGTATATAACAAGTGCTATTTTAGAAAAAGCAGTGTGATAGACTCCACGTGCGTTGAAAAAACCATATTGCTTGCAAAATCGACCTTGTGTGTATTAAAGAAACATCAAAATTAGCCAAAATATGTTTACCTTTACATGGTTGAAAAACGTCTAAAATACCAAAGTAACATATTTCAAATTCAATTAGTGTAATTACTCACTTATATCTTCATTCATTTTCCAAGTTCCATCTTGACTGAGATTCATCATTTTTAAATAATACTCATTTGGTTTCGAAATGTTATAGTTATGCATTTTACTGATATCATACTCTGAGATTGCAGCTAGATTATATAAACCGACTATGTAATCAAGTTGCTTACTATCATTTATTTTACTGCTGTATATTTTATGAACTAGTTTTGGATTGCTTAACAAATCATAGACAGAATAATTTTGATCTAATCTTGCGATAACACCATATAAAAAATCACACATCATATATGTGCCATCCACATATACTTCTACGACTTGATGTCCATGATATGCATTAAATTGATTAACTAATATGGCGATTCTACTTGGCATACCTAAACATTGTAAAAGGGCTGCACCTACTCTAGAAATATCTGTGCACCAATCGCTACCTCTTTTAATTATTTCTAGCTCAGTTCCCCCGAAAATCATTTCTTCAAATGGTGTGTCACCCTTTTTAACAATCTCAATTGCAAATTCAATTGTTCTATCAATGGATTCAAGATGATTATCACCTTTTAATTTGTGAGCAATTTCATATAGTGCGTGGTTGCTGATATCTTGTGAAACAGGCTGTGGTGATTTATATAGGAATGATTTTGAGTCTTTATCTAAAAGAATCATTTTCTTCAATATTGCATGATCAACTGATCGTTTATGATGCAAATCATTTTTAAACATATATTCGTATGCCTTTCCAAATACACCATAACCCATTTTCGTCTCTGACTTGTTCATGCTTTTTACTCTTTAATTAGGTTCAGCAACTGAACATTTTTATAGATAACTTCTTTACCTAATTGTTCAGAAACTATGAACCCTTCTTTTTCAAGTAATTTTAGATACTTCGTAGCGGTTGCTCTAGATATATCCAAATTTTCTCTGAAGAACTCATTTTTGGTATACATGTAAGAAAACAAATGTTCAACGATTTCGTATCGGTAAATATCTGGCAATCGGTTTTTCATCATGTCTTTTGTTAATTCTACTGATTGGTTAATTCTTAATATGAGATTAATCGTATTCTTAGAAGTTTCAGAAATGCCTTTTAAAATATACATAACAAAATCTTTAATATTAGCTATATCCTCATTACATTTTTTTAGGAGAGTATAATATTGTTCCTTGTTTTCTATGATGTACTTACTTAAATATAGGATAGGTTCAGATAACTTTTCCTTTAGTACCAAGTATAGGGTATTCAATATTCTACCCGTTCTACCATTACCATCATAAAATGGATGGATACTTTCAAATTGAAAGTGTATTAGAGCCATTTGAATGAGTGGATCGTTTTCATCGTTTTGATTAATGAATAATTCCAGATTGTGCATGAGTTCACGTATCTCTGTTTCATTTTGCGGAGGTGTATGTACAACTTCATTGGTTTTATCGTTAATGATCACTGTTCCAGGAAGTTTTCTTATTCCACCTTTATTCGGTTCGATGACATTTTGAATTTCTACTAGCATATTTGTGCTGATAAATCCCTTTTGTCTCATGACTAACAATCCGTGATCCATTGCATGCTTGTAATTGATAACTTCTTTAGGTTTTCCTCCAATAGGTTTCTTTGAGACAATCTCCTTGAATATTTCATCATAGGTCGTAATAATATTTTCTATAGCTGATGAGTCTTTTGACTCACTCAAATTGATTAAATTCAAAACGATTCCAGGATTTGGAAGTATTTTTAGTATCCCCTTTAACTCGCCTATATGATGATTTGCAGTGTTTAGTTCTTTTAATATTTCTACTTCATTTAAATTTATATGAAAAGGAAGTTTATTCACAACATCACCTCATGACTAATATATTTTAATTTTTATCCTCGTAATTATCTTATCACACAAAATTAGTCACGTCAAGTGTTCGAGGATAGTTTTACATGATTTTTAGTCACGTAATAATTGTTCTGATTTGTAAGAAGCTTTAATTCCACTAATTGTGATTATAATTTTCCTATTATTATAAACTTATGTGTGATTCAATGACGATTTAGATATGATTGAAAATTGAGCATAAAAGAAGCATTTAACCCAGATTTAAAGGGCTAAATGCTTCTTGTTCTATTATATGAATGGCTTTGTTGAGCCGTTTTTAAAGAATGCAATGTGATAGATTCAACGTGCGTTGAAACAACTATATTGCTTGCAAAATTAACATTGTGTGTATCAAAAAAACACTAAAATCAGTCAAAATATGTTTCCCTTTACATGGTTTAAAACCTTCTATAATACCAAAGTAACATATTTTATGGATCAAATGAACCCGTTAATCCTTATAGCCTGAATGGATCATCATTTAAAAGAAAGTGTTTCAAACCGATAGTAGTAATGCCATAATCATCTTTTCTAACATCAATGTTATCTCTTACAATAATGAATTTCCTAAATGAGTCATCGACATTTAGAAAAGGTCTAATCTCCTGTCTCACTTTTTCGTTATTTGGTAAATGATATGCCGATTGAACATAGATTTTATCATTTGACATATTAGCAACAAAATCAATTTCTAGAGATTTCCTTACATAGTTGCCATTTTCATTTTTCTCACTGACTTCAACAACTCCAATATCTACATTATAACCTCTATGAATAAGTTCATTAAAAATGATATTTTCCATCATGTGTGTGTCTTCTAATTGCCTGAAGTTTAAACGGGCATTTCTAAGTCCCATGTCTACAAAATAGTATTTTGACGGTGTATTAATATACTTTCTTCCTTTAATATCATATCGGTTAGTTTTCTTGATTAAAAATGTATCCTCTAGTATTTCCAAATAACTTTCTATCGTATTTCTTGATAGTGTTTCTTGTTTCACACTTTTGAAAGTATGTTCTATCTTTGATGGATTGGTCAAGGAACCAATAGATGAAGAAACGACATTGAGAAGCGTCTCTAACTGCAAGTCATTTCTAATCCCATATCTTTCTTTGATATCTTTAATGTATATTTCATTAAACAAATCTTTTAAGTACTTAGACTTTTGCTCATTTGTACTTCTCGCTAATATAAAGGGCATCCCACCATAAATGATATATTCATTCCATGCGGTATCAAAGTCTTTAACTCGAGCATCGTAATATTCTTTAAAAGTTAGCGGAGACACATAAATTTCATCGCCTCTTCCTCTAAACTCTGTAATCACATCTTTCGATAAAAATCTAGAATTTGAGCCACTTACATAAACGTCTAAATTCTTGATTTTCAACCACCCATTTAAAAGTGGTACAAATCTGTCAACTTGTTGAATTTCATCTACAATCAAATAATACATTTGATCGTCTTTAATCAATGATTTAACGTGATCATTTAATACATGAGCGTCTGTTAGATATTCATTTTCTAAATCTTCTAAGGAAATTCTTATAACATGATCTTCATTGACACCCGATGAGATAAGATAGTCAAAAAATATCTCATTTAACAAATAAGATTTTCCACATCTTCTTATACCTGTGATGATTTTGATCATTTTGTTATGCATTTTACTAATTAGCTCATTAAGATACTTGTCTCTATTAATTCTCATTTTATAACCTCTATTGAATTTTTTTACATGTTCTTGCGTTTTTATTCAATACAATATTAACATAAAATCTAATTTATATCAATAGCCATTTCCACTTATCTAATCATCCTATTGAATTTTTTCGCAAGAAATTGCATCTTTATTCAACGATTTTGAAGATTTTTACTTATTTATTGGTTTGGTGTGAACAATCTGATGATCGAGAAAGCGAAAAATGGAGAAATTGATATAATCCTTACAAAATCAATATCTCGGTTCGCTCGAAATACTCTGGACGCACTAAACTACATAAGAATGCTTAGGAAACAGAATATTAAGGTTTTCTTCGAAAAGGAAAACATTAGTTCTTTGGATCGAAAAGTAGAATTCTTATTGACAATAATGTCCTCTATTGCTCAGGAAGAAGCCAGGAACACAAGCGAGAATGTTAAGTGGTCAATTAAAAAGAAATTCAGAGAAGGAATCCCAGTAATCAACACAAAACGTTTTCTAGGGTATACCATGGATAAAACAACCGGGAACTTGAAAGTTATTCCTGAAGAGGCAAAGATTGTAAAAATGATATTTAACCTTTACATCAGTGGAACTGGTCCAACATCAATATGCAGAATGTTAATGGATAAAGGAATCAAAACCGGAGCGGGGAAGACTGAATGGCGACAATCAACTTTGACTTCAATACTAACTAATGAAAAATACGCTGGTGACATGATTCAACAAAAGACAATCAGCATCGATTATCTGACACATCAAAGAGTCAAGAACAACAATCACGCAACCAAGTATTACACAGAGAATAATCACGAGGCAATAATTGATAAAGAGACATTCAAACATTCACAGAGAACTAGGAAGGAACGATCAAAAGTCAAAATCGGCGATGACAAAAACCTAGGCAAGTACAACCGTAGGTACCCATTATCCGCCATGATAGTTTGCAGTCAATGTGGAAGAACACTTAAAAGAAGATATTGGAATTATGGAAAACCTTCTCAAAGAGTCATGCAACAATGTGGCAACTATATAAATGGCAAAGATAAATGTACTGCCAAAGCAAGTTACCAAGAGATTATTGAAGGAGCCACCATTGAGATGCTAAACCAAGTATTCGTTAAGAATCTGGATGTTATCACAAAAATCAAACATGCAATCAAGGAAACAATCAAAGTCCCAGATACTGAAAGCAGGATAAACAAACTCCAGAAAGAAAAGTTAGACCTAGAATCTGCAGTGTCTAATCTTCTTGATGAGAGGTTGAAGAACAGCCGATTTTCAGACAATATCTTCAATGCCAAATATGATGAATACACTACAGATTGCGATTGAGATCTCTAACCTTGAAATCGATTATGTCAAGACATATGATACCACCAATAGGATACAACAAATTGAATAATTCCTTGACGAAAAGGAAAACCAACTCACTGAGCTTGACTCAACTATACTGAGGTCAATCATATTCAAAATGATAACCGTATCGCCAAGTAAGATGGTATATCGTATTGCGGGAACCAAGAATTATACAATGGCTGAATTTGCGGAAAAAAGAGCTGAATTCATAAAATATAATCCAATAGCTGAAGGCACCTATTTGTCAGAAAAATACAATAAAAAGATGCATTACAAAGTGGTTGTAATATAAAAAATATGTTCCCTCACTCAAGTAAAAATTCTGTTTTTTGAGTAAAATATGTTCCCACATTTTAGGTTTTGGTATAATACTATATGATTCAATAAAAAAAGAGGTAATTTCCTGAATAATTACAGGATTATCACCTCTTGTACTCATCTTTAAACGTCCATATTTAGACATTATCTTTGAGTTCAAGCAATGTTACACTTTCGACGTGCGTCGAGTTGTGCGAAGTGCTATACAAAAGTGCCTCGACTTTCCCGAAGTAACATATTTTTAGCCCTTTTTATGTTTACCCACACGAGACTTTTGCATGCTTAATTGTTCCGAAGTAACATATTTCGTTATAAATTCTGTGTAAGATTACCGATTTTGATGCTATTAACCACCCCTTCTTTTTATATCCAAATGAAATCACTGAACACTGTTCAAAAACCATATCAATCCACTATAAGTAATGCGAATTTGTTTATTCTCGTCTATACTTTTATGCGGATGGTAATGACTCAAGAAGAATAAATTGTAAATATTTATTCATTAATTATTGACAAATAGATTGTACTGGTGCACAATATGTTTGAGCCAGTATGTTTATTATTAAGACTTTTTAGCTAACTATATGATTCAATTCAGTATAATTAATTCTTTCACAATGACAGGAGACTAATTAAAATTCGGAAAGTTTCACTTAATTTGTCAGTTCAAGTTTTTGTTATATATATCGTGACTTTTTTTCCTTGTTAAAAAATACCGATTTTTCAATGCATTCTTTCCTTTCACTCTTATTGATTACAATTATTTCCTGTTTCTCTTTCTTTTTTTAGAAGTCAGATTGATTTTTCAATTACTTGTTCTTTTTCAGTTGTTATAATTGGACTTGTGAAGACCGTCTCAATTTGTGCTTAAATGTTGTGTTCACTTTAAAATAATATTAAGGAGGGTCAAATGAAACCAGAGTACAAGAAGGTCATGATTTTCGTTATGCTACTAGCATCACTATTTTTCGCGCGGTCCATAAATGTATTTGCTCAGGTAAATTCACCTGAAACAAACAACAAAATTGATTTTGAAGGTATCGCAATCTTTCAGACTATTATTGGGTACAGTTTTGCTGATGTTGGGGGAAACTATTACATTCAAAGCAACTATAGTAGCAAATATATTGACATTCATGGTCCTTCCACATTGAGTGGTACACTCATTCATGAGTGGGTATATCATCCTGACTTACAAGAAAATTGGTTCATCTCCAAATTGGAGGATGGTTACTACTGCATTAAGTCGGTCTATAGCAACAAGTATATTGGCGTTGACAGTCAAAACACTGGAATTAATAAAAATAACATAAAACAATTTACAACACTTAATGATTACACAAAATGGGTTATTTATGTTGACAATGAAGGAAAGTATATAATTAAACCAAAATTATGGAATTACCAATATCTCGCATCACCTGTGAACTCTTCTGTGGATGAACTTCAATTGAGCAACTCACTTACTTCTACCGCTACAAAGTGGACTTTCTATAAACAAGAGGATGTTTCCAACGGTACATACTTTATGCAGAATATAGACACAAGAAAATATGCTGATTTATATGGACCTTTGGTTGATGCTGGCACTATTATCCATCAGTGGGACCTGAATGCTAGCAATTTGTCAACCATTTCTTCATGGAGACAATGGGAAATTATCAAGGGGTCAGATTTATACTATACTATAAAGAATATTTATAGTGGCAAGTATATGGGGTACGACACTTCCACATGGGCAATCAAACAATATTCATCTGTTTCTGATAATACCAAATGGAAGATATACTCTATAAATACTATTTCTGTTGAATTAGATGGGACGGATACGAGCGTCACAGAGTACATTTTTGTCCCGAAAGGAAGCAGTTTTTCACCATACTCTTATTCAATAGGAGTTTCGGATGGAACAAATGTAAATGGGAGAGCACTAACACTGAAGTCCGTTTCCGAAAGCAGAATCTCTTGGGATTTAGCAGATGCCACCTTAACTTACCTTACCAGAATATACAATTGGGATTATCAGGACACTAGATTTTCATATGCGTTTGGGTATTTTGAGCCTGAATATTACGTTTATGGGGTCGGAAGGAGGAATATTGATTTATACATATACAACCATGATGTATTATCGGATCCCGCCTTTAGCACTGCTTTTACCGCGGCTATTCCCTATTCAACGAACCAATGGGATAACGCTTTAAACCCTTTTATCAATAACTTCCAAACAACGCCTTATGAGACGAGTGCTGATATTCGAATATATGGCGGAACAATAGAAGATTTAGGATACGACAGTGTTCCTGGGGCTGGAGTGTGCGGTGTTGTCTCCTCCAATCTTGTTGGATTCGTTATTTATGGAAATGAAATCCTAAAGGTTTTTGAATATCACCAAATGTACATAGATATAATTAACTATGCTGAAAATGAGGATCAGTTTGGGATGAATGTTGTTTTGACTCATGAAATGGGCCATGCACTTGGATTTGCGGGACATTCGTACAATGATATTGGAGGTATAGAAAATTATGCAGTTATGAATGGAACATACTCAACTTCTATTTTGCAAAACGATGAAAAAGCACACCTTTATCAAATCTGGGATCATATTTATGATTAAGGGAGACTAAATTCAATGAAAAAAACTCTTTGTATTATTGCAATATTATTATTTTTTTCGATGATAAGCTGTGTGGGGTTTACCTCTACTAATAATCTTGATGAAATCAATACTTCTAGTGGTGATTATGAGGAGAACGATATTTCTGTTATCCCGATTAATTACAGTTTTGAGTCTGTAATTCAATACAGTGATGATGTGTTCATAGGACGGCTAATTGGTGTAAATGTAGGTAGTAATTTGAGTGATAATATTCCAGATACTAGTGTTTTCAATGCATTACGAGTTTCTTCATATGTCGAATATGAATTCGAGATCACATCAACCTTATTCTCTAGTTATGAAAGCAGAAAGCCCGAAACTATTAAAGTCTATTTGCATGATTATGGCGTAATTTCAGAAGAACTAGGATATAATCCTATGTACGATTGCACTTTCTATGAAGGATATGAGTATCTATTACCAGTCACAATCACTGACAAAACATATTTTTTGCACGATGTTTTCCATATCCCCGGTGACATGGTTTTGGCACTCGATCAGTCGATTTCTCAATATTCATCATTAATGGGAATTCACTCTATTATTATTGAAAACGGAACCGATTTGGTTAAGGAAGTCAATAAAGATTCCGTCATTTCTTATGTCGAAAAATTAGTCCTTCAAAAGAACTCACGAGAATCATATACTTCTGAAACTGATATCTCAAAGATTGTGAATTTTTCTGACAACATTTGGAAAGTCCAAGTCATGGAATTGATTCAAACCAGACATAATGAGGTTGTATTCGGTGAAACATATACCGTGAAAATTCTTGAAGTATTAAAAGGAACAGACAGAGCAACAATAAGTGAAATCAAAATTGATTTCATTGGGGGAACTGTCAAGCCGGGAGATGTAGTCTATGTTGCGCTTGATTCGGGCGGCACCCGATATGGGCAATCTGGGCAGTATTTTAATTTAACATCTAGAGTCAAATTTGATTATGAAGACATATCCCAAATAAGATCACTTTTGGGAAAATAGACAGTTTCAATGCATTTTCAACAATCGCCAAATCTTTTGAGAATATCCACTTTCCTTCAACTATTTGGACCAAGAACAGCCTCTAAACTCGATTAGACTAGAGATTCAACTTTTCAACTCTTGTCTTTGTTTCATTCGAAATGATTTTAAAAAAAATCTTTATTGGAGAGAAACTTTATGAAGAGAGAAGTTATTTTATTCCTTTCATTATTCTTGTCATTTGTTTTGATGGGTTGTAGCAGTTTAAATAACTCTACTTCCTCCGCCAGTGTTTCATCTCGAACGACCACAAGCATTGAAACTAACGTTTCATCGATCACATCCATATCCAATACTCTCACCATAGGGATCAAGCTAGATTATGAAGATGACTGGTTGAAAGATTTGAATAGTAAATATAACTTCGTTGGGGATGTGTATAATTTGTTTGAATTTACCTTTCCTTTTGAAGTGACAATCGTTCATGAAATTGAAACATTTTCTGGTTCCTTTTTATATGATCGTGCTTCCATCATTTCTCCCGAAATAGAAGATTCAAGTATATATGACCTACTCATTTCACAATTGGGATCGACTTGCTATGAAACTGAGATTGGTGAACCAATTCCGGGTACAGTATTCTATGCAGATCAATATGGTAATGTATTGAGCATATCACTCGTTTCTGAGAACCGAATCGATCTAGCCATTGAAAGGTGGCTCACGGTGTTCAGCAATTCAAACGAGATCATCGACTTATACTTTGCCTATCCCCTTTCTACTTATGCTCCGACAATTGAAGCATCAAGGCTTAAAGTGATAGAGGGGTGTCAAGCATGCATTGTTTCAGATGTAGTTGATGGAGAATATACATATGAATACAAAGGGTATATTATAACAATCAGTCAAGTAGGTGCAATTTGGCTAGATGGGACCTATCATTTCTCAATTAGTCATAGAAAAAATTGATTTTTGTTAAAAATAAAACCTGTCTTGTTAGTTGCAAGTTTATCATAAAATATTGCCAGTCCAAAAAAAAGATGAAATACCTAGTGGTAGTCATCTTTTTTCTTTCGATATGTTTACCAATACAAGACTTTATGTTCGTAAGCGTCAAAAGAACTACACCTAAAATAACAAGGGAGAATGATGTATAATACCTGTTAATAAGGCAGGTGTAGTAAATGAACGAAAAAAAACGAGAACTATGGAAAGAGCGAATTCAAGAATTTAATGAGAGCAAGCTATCGCAAAAAGAATTTGCCAGGCAAGGCGGACTGAGTGTTAATACGCTGCAATATTGGCTTCGGAAGGCTAAAGCGGAACCTGACTTCGTAAGTTCGACAGATTGGCTGGAAGTGAAGAAACCGGAACCTGCCCCAAAGGCTTCGCCAATGATCCTGGAGATTGATGGCGTACGAATTGCCTTAATGGAAGATTTCGATCCTGAATTTTTGAAGAACGTAATTCGAACGCTCAAGCAACCATGATATCCATTGAGAAGGTCGAACATATCTACATTGCATGTGGAGCGACAGATCTACGGAAATCGATTGACGGATACGCGGCGCTCGTTCAAGAGCGGTTCAAACTGAGTCCGTTTTCGAATGCCTTGTTTCTGTTCTGCAATCGTCACAAAAACAAGATTAAAATCCTGCAATGGGAATATGATGGGTTTTGGCTATACTACAAACGCTTAGAAAAAGGCACGTTCAAGTGGCCGTCGAAAACCGAAAAAATGATTTCAATTGAAGAACGGCAGTTTCGATGGCTGTTGGAAGGATTGAAAATCGAACAAAAGAAAGCACATCGCAGGCTCGATTTCGACACTGTAATCTAGGATATACAAGCAAGGAATAATGGCTATTTTCAGCCGTTTTTTCTTGCTTTTTTCCGCGATTTATGATACAATAAAAGCATAGAAAAGAGTGAGAACATGGCGGATAAAATGACGTTTTCCACAGCGGATTCGCAAGAAGAATTGTTTGATACATGTGTTAAACTTCAATATCAAAACGAAGAGTTGTCTTCCACCATTGAAGATCTTTCTTTAAAGTTGAAATGGTATGAAGAGCAGATGAACTTAGCGAAGGCAAAACGGTTCGGTGCTTCGAGTGAAGCAACGGGTCAGCAAACGCTGGATCTTTTCAACGAGACAGAATCGGAACAAAGCATCAAAACGCCGGAACCGGAACTCGAAAAGATTAGCTATGAACGCAAGAAAAGAATGACGGATCCAGAATCCAAACTCAAGGATCTTCCGGTTCAAAGAATCGAATATGTCCTAGAAGATCCGACCTGTCCGCAGTGTCAGGGCGAGATGCATGTGATGACACAGGAAATCCGGAAAGAACTGAAAGTGATTCCGGCACAACTGGTCATCGTCGAACATGTTAGAAATGTCTATGCGTGCCGGAACTGCGAAGCGCATGACATCAAGACTCCGATTATCAAAGCCGATATGCCGGATGCGGTGATTCCGAAAAGCATGGCATCACCATCACTAGTCGCTTATATCATGAACCGAAAATACTGTGAAGCAATTCCTCTCTATCGTCAGGAGCAGCAATTTCAGAACTTCGGCATCGACCTATCTCGGCAGAATCTAGCGAACTGGATGATTGCAGGAGCGAAATGGCTGGATTTTTTGTATGAGCGGTTACATGAAATTCTTCTTATAAAAACCATCCTTCACGCAGATGAAACGACGGTGCAGGTGATCCATGAAAAGAACCGGAAAGCCGATAACAAGTCCTACATGTGGGTGTATCTGACCGGTAGCTCAGATGAATCAATTACCCTTTATGAATACCAAGAGACAAGAAGCACGAAACATCCCAAAGCGTTTCTCTCCGGGTTCAAAGGCTATCTGCATACGGACGGTTATGCCGGATATCAAGGCATCGACGGGGTGAAGTTGGTCGGCTGCTTTGCGCATGCAAGACGAAAGTTTGACGAGGCAATCAAGGCGGCTCCAAAAGGCGCGGACCAGACGCTTCTAGCTTCGCGAGAAGGTCTGGACTTCTGTAATCAGCTGTTCAAGATTGAGCGGGATCTCGAAGGGAAGACTGGTGAACAACGCCAGGAGACCAGGCTTCGCCGGAGCAAGCCGATCCTCGAGCAATTTTGGCGATGGCTGATGGAGAAACAAAAACAAGTTTTACCGAAAAGTTCACTTGGGACAGCGATTCAGTACTGCCTGAACCAATGGTCAAAACTTCAAGTATATCTAGAAGACGGCCGGCTCGACCTCAGCAACAACCGTGCCGAGCGAGCAATCAAGCCGTTCGTGATTGGAAGAAATTATGTGTCGAAATTAATTATGTGCTGAAACATTGAGTAATATACCT
>CAZSVO010000004.1:0-116871 GCA_964610325.1 uncultured Candidatus Izemoplasmatales bacterium | reverse complement strand
GAAAAATTATAAGTCGTTTTTTTCTTGTGTCCTTGACACGGGGTACACTTTAATTTACTCCTACAGTTTTTATTTTAGTCAAAGTATTTTCCAAGGATAGCTTCAAAATAAGCAGTTTTTACTTCATCAAGTTTACTCATTAGTTGAGTGTTAGTAAGGTTAGCGTAATTATCTGCTTTAAACTCTCCGGATACAAGTAATTCAGCTAAATTGACATTTACTACACCAAGAACATAAAACTCTGATAGTAAGTAGTCAAAATAGAATTCAATCGCTTTATTTACAGAAGCAGGTATGTTTGGTATTTCGATATCAAATTTACTTTCGATATCTGCATCAGTTAAATCATATACCATTGAATAGAATTTATAAAGAGTATACAATTCAAGTTGTTTTAAAGTAGGTTTCTCTGAATCGTTAAAGATATCAGCTGAGTAGTTTTTACCATCTGCATCTTCAGTAGTGAATTTAGCGCTTAAACGGTCAAATTCATCACCTTGTTCTACTTCGATGATATGTAAACCAAAATCTGTTGTGACTAAATCAGAAACCAAACTATCTAAATCCTTGTTTTGTGGTAACTGATATTCTTTGTAGAGGGATATTAAAGCTTCAGTGAACTCTTCTGCAAAAACATCTTTTGTTCCATGCTCACCACTGTATGTTCTAGAATGCTTTACGTTTTGGTCTTCACTGTCGGTTGAGTTTAAGTCTTCCGTTAATATCAAGATACCATTTTGTTTGAACACACCCCAGGTTGTGTCTTCTCTAGTAGCTTTATTGTAAGCAGTTACTAATTCTGTGAATGTGCCGTCAAACTCATTGATTGCGATTTCTAAACTAGCTAGCAATGTGTTGTAATCATCTAGTTTTTCAGGAGTTAAGTCATCGATGTATTCATTATATTTGTCCGGTGAACCATCTTCATCGAAATCAATGAAGATTAGTAAGTGAATTACATCCAAACTAAAGTAGTTTTCATAATTATCTTCTACAATTTCATAAACTTGTTCGATTACTTTGTATTGCTCGATAACAGCATTGATCATATATGGTTGCAATTCTCTAGTTACGAAGTATTGCAATAATGCAAATTCAGTCTTAGTTCCATATTGAGAGTAGGCATAATCTGAGAAATTGTTATATGGATAGTTCATTCCGTATTGTTCGTATAACGATTTAATGTAAGTGTAATATTGCTTTGCATAAGCTATTGCATCATACATCTCATCCATTTTTAAAGAATCATTTCTTTTTAAATTTGTTTGAGTGCCAAACGTTTCTACAAAATATTCGGAGTAAAGCAATTCTTTATTTTGTGATGCATACAAGGTATAGATTGCTGGATTTTTTAACAATGCATACTCGAAGAAATCATCAGCTGTTATTTCAACGCTTTCCTCACTAGTAAGAGTTTTATCCAAAGTAGCAACTAAAGTCTTGTGTCCACGGTTTGTAGTTTCGTAGGCTGTATTCACTTGTTTGTAGTCAAGAGCTAAATAATAATCATAAATAGTGAATCCTAGGCTGTCTCTTAACTCATAAAGTTCTTTGGTAATATTTGTAGAACCATTTGAACCATAAACTTTATTTTCAGCTAATTTAGTTGCTAATTTGTTATATAAGCTGTCATTATTTAATAAACTTTTTAAAGTAGCAACTTCTTCAGTATTCTCTTCTACCGAAGAGTTTTCGCCTTCTGGGAGGATGTTAACAGTAATTTTCCCAGTTCTTGTTTCACCTAATACTTTTATTGTGTAACTCAAATCTACTTTTGTTGGAACACTTGGAGTTGTGACAACACCAGTGTTTGAGATTGTGTTTCTATCAGCTGAAGTCCAGGAAATAGTTGCATCGTATTCACCTTTAGTCGGAAGGACTATTGATTCTACAATGTTTTCTGGTAATACGATTCTATCTTCAACAATATCTAAAACCAGTGCGCCTAAATTAAGCTTTGTTGGTTCGTCTAACTTGTATACCATATAATAGTATGTACTTGAACCTGTTGTAACTGATTGAGGAGTCAAAGAGTACAATTTATCATTTAGCATCGAGATTGTTTTAAACTCATAAGTTGCTAAATTGGCTGAAATAGCTGTTTCTTCATCAAAATTAAACTTTAAGTAATCGTTGTCTAAAGTGATTAAGTCTTCGATAGTAGTATCTGTAGGTAATAGATCTCTGAATAAACCATAGACATAATTGTACATTTCAACATAGTAATTGAGAACTTCTACATCACTTAACTCAATTGTGTTATTAGAAGTGAAAGTAGTAACGTCTTTAATTTCCTTAAATTCTTTGTTGAATTCTAATTCTGAAGTATCTGTTACATCAACGTCTTCTTTATCAAAAAGATCTCCATTTGCCTTAAGGATAAATGCTAAGTTGCCTTCTGAATCATTGATTATTATATCTTCATCCATGTCATAGGCATCTGTTTTTGTCATATAGAAGTATTGAGCGTTTTCGTTATAATATGTTTGAGCTTCTTCTGGACGTTCAAACAAGTGTTCTTTTTGAATGATAATTGTTGATGCATTGTCAATCAGGTTTCCTTCGCTGTCAAGGCGGAATGTTGCCTCATCTTCATCAGTATAAATATCATTAGCACCAATTGTATAGATAGTTTCATCATCAAGATTTAAGATATTTCCAGATTCATCAAAGAAAAATACTTCAACACCAATATGAGCATCAACAATTTCATCCTCTATATCTAACATTGTTTCATCTTTATAGATAAAACCAACATATTTTCTTAGAGATTCACCATTGAACTCAGTTAGATTGTATTTTTGCAATACTGCTTTTGCATCTTCTAGACTAGTAAAACGAATTCTTATTGCTTGCATGTCTTCAAAGTGTTTTTGAATAAATTCTGTTGCGACTTCAGTTTCAGTAATTTTGTCAATAAGCTTTTCTAAAGCATATTTTTCTCTTGCGATAAGCAACATAGCATATTCATCTTCTTTACCTGAATATCCAGCCAAAAGCATTGATCTTTCATATTCAGCTTCTAACCTAGCAGTGGTTTCGTCATCTAACTCAGCAATCTTATCAAAGTCATCTGTACCATACTTGAGTTTTTTGATTCTATTTTGAATTTCTTCATTTGATACTGCGTCTAAATATTCAGTTAATAATAAAGTATCAACATTCATCAGTAACTGTTGAAGTCCATTATTAGATTTTATCTGTTCATATAATTCTTCATTGGTTATAGAGTAGATAACTTTGCCGTTCTCGTCAAGTCTCTCATAAAAAATGCCCTTTGGGTCATCTAGACTTGGCAAGTGGGTGTTTCCGGTCGCAAAAGCCAGAATAACGGCTCCTAAAACAACGGTTAAAACCACTGATGCTACCACTATAATTTTCTTCGTAAATAGGTTTCCCATGTTTTTTCACTCCTTAATAATTTTCGCAATATATATCATATCATTTTTTTGGTTTAAAAACAATAAAAATATTGTTATAATTTCGTGATGAATTTGTTAAAATAGATAATATAAGAAAGATTGTTTGCTTTTTTGTGATAATTGCTATTTAATTAATCTTTTTGTTTTATTGATTTTCTAAGAAACGATGATAATACTTTTTAAAACTTAAGATAAAACGTTAAAATTTGACATAATTATTGACAAAACCTTAATAAGATTATATAATACCTTATGTAAATAGCAAAACTAGTGAAAGCTAGTGACGCAAAGCTATAGGGCCTTCGAAAGATGGTAGCCAGTTGCCGTTGTCTTAAATGACGAGGGCATTTTTTATTTCTTGAGATAAAAAATGCTTTCGATTAGATAATGGCTTTTTTAATATCAATTTTTAGAAAGGAGAAGGATGTATGATGAGAGAGTTGAAAAAAAGGATGATTGTATCGATTTTATTATTGATGATTACATTGCTTTCCTTTGTTTTTATAACTTATGCTTGGTTTACTAATCGTTATGACTTTTCTTTTCAAGCTGAGATGGGTTTCGTTGAAGTAGATATCCATGTATATTTTGATGATGGTTTTGGAGGAGAGATTCCGGCAGAAGAAATAGTAGTAGCTCCTTCAGATAGTAAACCTGGAGTTTATTTTGTTAATGTTGTCAGTGAAGCCAATGATTTTTATTTTGAGGATTTACGGGTTTATATAGATGTTAAAAGTAACATCAATACTTACTTTAGGGTAAAGATTTATGAACAATTGACATTGATTTATACTGATTTTCAAGGGAAGATAACTGAACTATCAATATTTACTGAAGATTTCATGCCCTTTAATTATGAAACTAGTAATTGGTTTGATAATCGCGCGTTTGATAATTACCTTTATTATCAGTTGCCAGTTAAAAGAATCAATGAAACTACACCTTTAGAAATAGGTTTGATAACTTCTTATTTTGCCGGACAAGAGTTTAGCAAGTATTCTCCAGGGTATTCTTTGCAAATAGCTTTTTCAATAGAAGCGGTGCAAAGCGAGGGTGGACCAGAAAATGTATGGGATTTGCAAACGCCTCCTTGGGGCGGAAGTTGGTAGGTGATGGCTATGAATTTGTATAATCAAAAATCATTATTTCTTAAGCATAGTTTAATCATAGTTTTGACTATGATTTTTAGTCTTATCACTTCAGGTCTTTTACTGGAAAGAACTGTAGCTTCACCGATAAAACCAAATATAGAAGAGTATTATTCTTTTGATGGAACATATGATTGGGAAACTGAACTAGATGTGATGACCTCATCTTCTGAGTTTATGTCTTATGATGAGTTTAGAGATAATTATTGTTTAGCAGCATCAACACCTTCTCAATGTGCTTCAGCCGCAAATGGTAAAAAAATAAGATTTGATAATGCTGAACAGCTCTATCGCTACTCTGTTGACGTTTCTTTTGAAAAGATTTATATTACTGGTAATCCAACTGAAGATGTTAAGTTAAGCGATACTAAAATAGATGTTTTGTTGTCATTAGATTATGTTTTAGGTCAAGATATCGATTATTCTGTTATGCAATCAAAAGCGTTTATTCCAATCGGATATATTTTTCAAGATGTTGCAGAAAATCTATATCAAAGATATTTCACAGGAAGTTTTGATGGTCAAGGTTTCGAGATTAATAATCTCTATCTTGCAGGATACGAGTTTTTGATTTATGAAGATGTCATTGATGCAGTAACTACAGTTGATATTGCTATGTCGCAATATTATTCAATGTTCAATTATAATGCAGGTATTGTTAAGAATTTTGGTATAAAAAATGCTAACTTAGAGTTGCTTGAGTTTCACACTGATATTACGAAGGTTGCAAATGTTGTTGGGTACAACATGCCAAGTGGTGTTGTTCAACACATCTATGTAATTGATTCAAGAGAATCAGTGACACAAGCTGGAATTAGGTATCAAGTCGGAACTGCTTCTCAAGATTTTCAAGCAGCTGGTTTGGTGCATACAAACTATGGTATATTTACGGATTCATATTTTGTTTCGAAAGTTGTGGTAAATGGAAACTATATAAACAAGTTTAAGAATCAGCCGGTTTTGTATACTAATTTCGGGACTATAGATAATCTATTCTATGATTCAGATGTATATTTGCAAGTTGTGACAGTTGGATCATCCACTTTTATAATCGATACACCTAATAGTTATGCTGCTGGCGAAAGTACAGCGCTTTTGAAGTCTGAGTCATCTGGCTTAGCTGATGGTGAATGGTATTTCTATCCAGATGATGTATATCCGATTTTAAAAGGTATGGAATATGATTCAATTAATCAAGTATATCTAATATCAAAACCTACTGAACTTGCTTTTTTCTCTAAATTGTTGAGTTTTAATACTATTGAGAATTCAACTCCTTTCAATCAAGCCGATTATGTTTTAACTGCAAATATTGATATGAGTACTTTAGCCGAAGGAGTATATAGTGTACCTCAAGCCATATTTTATGGTGATTTTTCAGGTTATAATCCTTTAGCTTTAGATTTGAGTGAAAATTTCTATATTCATGATATGGTAATCGATAAACCTTTAAGCACAAATAATGAGCATTATGCAGGTTTGTTCTCAAGATTGGGAGTCGGTTCTAAGGTTAGCAACCTTAACTTCTCAGCTTCAGTTATTAAGTTTACAAGCACAGAAAATATCTACTCTTATACATTCTATATGGGTGCTATAGCTGGCAGAATGACAGGTGGAACAATCGAGGATGTTTTGGTAGATGTTGAACTTGATTTGGGAGATCAAGCGATAGGAAGAACTTTTATTGGTGGAATAGCTGGAACAGCATCGGGAATAATTAAAAGAGTTTCAGTTACTGGTGAAGTTGCTTTTGGTAATCATAGTTTTCTTTCATCTTATAGTGTTAACCCAAGGTATTATATTGGTGGGATTGTCGGCTCAACTAATAGCGCAAAATTGACTATTGATGAGGCGATAAATAAAGCCGATATATATGGTTTTTCTACAGTTTCTGATCTTAACTTAGTTCCTAATGTAGCTGATATTTATGTCTATATCGGCGGTGTAATCGGTTATTTGTTAAATACAGAAACTGCAATGCATGAACTGTTAAATGTTGCTAATAAAGGTGATATTTACGTTCAATCAGTTAAAGATAGAGCAGCTGTTGAAGGTTATCAATATGTTGGTGGTGTCTTTGGTTTGTTAGAGGGAAAAGCACCTATTTTAGAAGTAGAATCAGAATATAGATTTGCAAATCTATATAATGAAGGTAATATATTTCATGAGTTTTTGACTAGTACTGCAGATGTTATAGCGGCTGGAATTGGCGTTTCAAATACAGAAGAAGCAGTAGAATATGCATTGTTATTCAATCATGGCAGTTTTGATTTCACTGAGAATAGCGCAACTTATACACAAACTCAGTTTCGATATACCTCAACTATCTTTGATATTGGCAATCATAAAGTTGTTATATCAAGAACTTACAATTATGCTAGTAGTGTTTATGACTCAAATATTTATAATGATATATCTTATTTTGTTTACTCTTTAAATAATAATGAAATGTTGATAAGATTCTCAGCTAATTATGGTAATCTTGATTTTATGAGCAATAATGGTAATACACAAATATCGATGAGTGCTCCTTTAAGTATCAGTATGATTACTTTAAACAATAATGTTGATTTTATTAATGTTCATAATTATGGAAACTTAAATGTTGTCAATGTTAACTTAAACGCAAACAAAATGTTTTTATCGGGCATTACAAAAACTTTGTCAGTTGATAGGGTAATTAGGAATTCTCTAAACTCAGGAGATATAAAATTCGGACAGATTTCTGGATCTGGAAACATTTTTGTTGGAGGTTTTGTCAATACAAATCTTGCAGGTGATTTGGATAACCCCAATCAATCAACTACAAAACCTATTGCTAATTATGGTCTTATAAACTCTATCAATAAAGGAGATATTTCTTCGACATATAACACAACAAGATTTGGAATTAACGGAACAAGTAATACCTTTGTAGGTGGTTTGGTAACACTCAATAAAGGCTCAATCCAAGATTCAGCCAATTTAGGAAATATCTCAGTTGTCAATACTAATACCTCTGGAACAAGCCAGTTTTTTCCTAGTACTGCTCAGTCTTATGAAGGTGGCTTGATTGAAAGTTATACTACTGGTGTTGTTGCAGGGGGAATCAGTGGAATGATTCTTTCTGGTTCATCGCGAATTTATGACACTAGTAATAATGGTGATGTTTTGGTAAAGACTCATCGTTTCTCAAGAGCTGGCGGAGTTTTGGGAGTTAGTTTATGGCGTGAGTCAGATGCTGGCGGTTTGGACCAAGTAACGGATGGATTGGAAAACAATATTCAAAACTCGGTTCTTTCAAATGGTTTGAACTTTGGAAATGTTTCAGCTCTTACAACTGTAATTGAAGACTATTTAACAACACCTGCTCAAAGAAATTTGACTCTTTTAGTTGGTAATTTACCAGATCCACCAGATTTGGGTTCTACATATAGAGAAATACCTTATAGTTATGCGGATACTGCGGGTTCTGCACAAAGACTTCCTGTTTATGCTTCGGCAGGTGGAGTGATTGGTTATGGTTTATCGGTAATGAGTAATATGTTAAATCACGGTACAATCTCATCTACAGATGTTGCTGGGGGTGTGGTTGGAGCTACTTTTGTTTTAGGTGGAGCAGATTATCCAAAAACAATTGTCTATATCACAACGGCAGTTAACTATGGTGATATTAAATCTATTGCTGCAGGCTCTTTATCATCAGCTTTAGACAATAATCTAGTAATTGGAGAATTAGCCGCAATTTATATGGCTGACGGCAACCCTTTTATATTTCCAAGTGGTTATACTAGAGAAGGTCCAAGAGGAAAAAGAGGTTTTGGTGGCATATTTGGTCGTCTTCAAAGAGGTAACTTAGGGATTATGACGCCTGAAGGTGGTGCTTTTGACTTTATTGTTAATGCAAATCCAAACATTGATTTAGTAGGCAGGGTTGATCAGGTTGAAGATTTTTCAAATACTGTTACAGCTTATAGATTCTATGATGCGATTTATTATTCAGCAAAACAAAACGATACGACTCAAGTAGTTTTTACAGGTTTTCTTTATGCAAATAGTGGAACTGTAACAAATGTTCAGTTTATAAGAACGTATTCTACTGGTTGGTGGATATTTAGAACCTATTATCATGAATATCAAATTAGCGTTCAAGTTAGTAGTGGTTTTTTACAACAAGGTATTAAAAGCGAAGTTGCTTCCATTTCACCAACAACATCAACATTTATAGAAACTCGTAATACTGGGGGGAGTTCAACTCCACCAGGTTCGACATATTCTATTGGACAGGTAATAAGTGATCCGAGCTATATTTCCGGAAGACCCGTGCGTTGGATTACAGAAAACCCCAATGATCCATTGATTACAGACAGCCAAACACAATATCTATATGACGATGATTTTGAGATGAGAACTGATCCTGATTTAACTGAATATATCTATTATGCGGAATATGATTTGCTAGCAGATCGCTTTAAGCTTGGTGGAGCAAATCCAAGACTAAACGGAATGTATGTTTTATCAACAACAGCGGGACAAGATTTTGGATCAGTTTTACCAAGAAACATTAGAACTTCAAATATAAAACTAATCGATGAGTTTGCGGATATATTTATTTCTTTAGTAGATTTGGATTATTCAAATATAGCTCCTTCGATATCTTTGGATTTGGATACTTCTTTAGTTAATAAGTACAATAATCTTTTTCAAACGATTTACAATGATAAAGCTGAATTGATTGATAGTGATTTACAGAACTTAATCTTGCTTGAAGACGGTGGTAGTTCAAGTGTTTTAAGTTTGGCAAACATTGATTATCTAAATCGTGAAATCTATTTTACTATCAGTATGGAGGCATTCAATCCTTTGCAAACAACAGCAAGTTATAATATTTTTGATGCTTTGGCCTCAGCTAATTCATTGATAGCTGTAAGAACTGAGGATTATTTTGGTTTGGATGATTTAATTATCAGTGAGTATGTTGAGGGATCAAATAGCAACTTAAATAATGCTATTGAAATATATAATGGTACAGGAGAAGATGTCGATTTATCTGATTATTCTATTCGAATATATCGAAGTGGATCGCCTACACCAAATACTACAATAACCTTAACTGGAACATTAGCATCTGGAGATACATACTTACTAGTAAATGATCAAGCAAATCAAACTATGCTAGATTTAGCTGATAGAATCGTAGTTATGAGATACAATGGTGATGATGCTATCGCTTTAGCTAAGAATTCAACAGTAATCGATGTTTTTGGAGTTATTGGTGAAGACCCAGGAGAGGAATGGACTTGGGCAGGTGGTGGCAGTTCAATGAACAGAACTGTAGTAAGAAATGCCTCAACCCTATCTCCAACTACAAGTTGGGATACAAGCGAATGGACTGTATATCCTGCTGATACTATTGATTATCTAGGAGAGCATAAGGTTTATTTAGAAGCTTTGAGTACGTTATTATATCCGGAACGGTTTAATGAAATTTCAACAGCTTATCCAGCAGACTTAAATATTAATTTACCAAGTTACTCTATCCCAGCAAATGTAACATTACCTTTAGGGTATTTTTCAGTTTTCTCTGAAGCTTTTGTTGCGGATCCAAATTTTGCCGATAGTAAGTATTACAATGATTATCAAGTATTCATTACATTTACTCCAAATGGTGTACAATCACCAGGAACGATTGGCGTTGTTTCAGCTGAATTTAATGGTGGACTACCAACAAACGTAGTCGATCCAACTGATATTCGTGGCTTAGGTGATGTAAATTACAATGGAAGCTTAACTTTAAATTTTGAAGATAGCAAAGGTATTTTGATTGAGGGATATGATTTTTCACAATATTTTTCGTTGTATCATGATGACGGATTTAATACATTTGTCGATCCGAGTTACTATACAATTACAGCATCTGCTGTTGCTATTAGTGGCGGAGTCGGTTATTATAGTATTACATTTAATTTTAGTGAAGAATTGATTGCCGGAGATTATTATATAAATTATAAATATTTCTCTTCATCTACGTCTAATACGATACATTTTGATAAAGCAACATCTAATCAAAAGGATATTATTGGTTTCAGTCATTATTCAATTCAGAATTCTTTAGTGATTAATGGGTTAAATATTACCTCATATGTAAATATGGGTAGATTGATAGATATGGATACTTCACCAAATAATTTCTCTGAGATTATTTTAGGAGGAGTTCCTAGTTATTTAGATGGAGTTAGATATAATATTAATTTTATAAATCTTGGCAGTTTAGTCTTATCTGATTTTGCTTCTGTTGTTAGTGCAAGGCTTGTAAGTGTAAGTTATAATGACGGATATAAAACATATATTTTAGAATATATTATTGAAGCAGAAAACGGAACAACTTCAACTTATACTCATAATTTGATTGAGCGGGAAGTAGATTTAATTTCTGTGCTTAGAGATGGAAATGATATGCCTCTTAATGATGTTTTTACAACAAGAGAAGCAAGTAATACTGTGTTTTCAGTGGATTTAGGATTTGATCAATACCTTGATTTGTATACTCTTAATCCATTAGATGATTCATACCTAGAGATTTCTGTTACAGCTACATTGATTGATGAGATTACTCCTTATCTTCCTTCGGAAATAGTAGGATTGAGTTATTCTACTAATGATTATTTAATTATCAATATGAGCAATGAAACATTACCTGGTTATTACACTTTTAGTATAAAGTATTATCGAGATGGAAGTACTACAGATTTTATTACCATTCAAACAGATTTAGTAATTAGAAAGAATGAGGGTATTAGCGCTTATCTTAGTGATATAAAATTTTCTGAACTAGCTAATGAAACATCTTATCCGAATATGGATATTACTGATGTTGATGGATTAGTTATATCATCTATTTTTGATCCAGCAATATTCTTTGATGGGATTGATTATGATGAATCTGATGAAGTGGGATATCCTTATTTTAGAATTGATGGAAAAGTTTCAAATGTTCCATTGGATTCTTATACACCTTTTGTTTTAGATTATTTACCTTTAGGTGCTACTATTTCTAGACGTGCTTGGGATAGTGATTTAGGTGAGTGGTATTATACCCCAGAAGTCAATAACGATTCAAACCCCGAAGATATTGCATTGTTGGCAACTGACTTCACTTTGATTCCAGAAACAGGTGCCGAACCGATTGAACCGGAAATGGTAGTGATTCAATATCGAGTTACATCAGAAGACAGTAATTCACAAGTTTATTATTATATTACTGTCACAGATGTAATTTACAATCTTACAATCGTGTTTGATATCTATTTTTGCAGCGATGATACTATTGGCAGTTGTGTACTAGCAAAAGATAGTCTTGATTTTGATAATCAATTAGTGATTATAAATGTAAAAAATATGATTACTGATGGCGATGATTCAATTTTTGGAGTGGTTGATCCTGCTGATTATCCTGTATTTACTGAGGTATTTGGTTTGAACAATAGAATGACTCAGTTCTTTTATACTAGTGATGCAGATTATACTTATCGTTTTGGTAGAAATACTGCTGGGTTTTATTCGTTTAGTTTAGAACTGCCATTGGATCATTATTTAAATGAAAGGTATACTTACGAAATTCAATATGCTGAGTATTTCTTAAATGATGCCTTTGATTATTGTGATTGTATTGATGGAAAGTATTATTATATTGAATATGCTATAAGCAATAGAACGAGAAGATTCAATGTTTACATCAGAGAAATAGAAGAACCAGAAACAAATAAACCTTTTGGATTGTTCGATTTCTTTAAGTCTTGGAGTTAATATTTTATGAAGAGAAATATAAACAAAAGAATAAGTCTTACTAAAAGAATTGTCAGTTTAACGATTTTTATTGATTCGTTGTTTTTGGTTGGATTAACAACATTTTTTCTGATTTTTACTTTTATTAATATTGACCAAAATAAAGCTGAAATTATCGAGAACCAAACATCTGCTATTGTAAATACTTTAACAACAGTTTTAGATGGAATAAAAACAGATGCAAGGTTGCTTTCAACGGACCAATCAGTTATTGATTACCTTGAATATGTTAATTCAGGAAACAACCCTATTCCCAATGAGGATGAAGAAGGTTATTTGAAATATTTTAATTACCTCAAGACAGTTAACCTTGTAAAGAGTCATCAGGGAGATCAGATATATGATCTGTTATTTGTAGCGACTGATTATAATTGTCTGTTAGCTGTAGATGGTTGTGCGATTTTGGATAGTGGAGAAGTTTTGAAGGATGATGATTGGCTTTTGCATGAAAGACCTTGGTTCCAAGCCTTAGATGGTTTAGAAGAGGTTTTCACAGAACCTTATATCGATGCGTTATTTGATGATTATACATTCACTTATGCAAATAAAGTATTTAGTGATGGTGTTCATATCGGATATTTAGGGATTGATATTTCTCTATTGAGTTTGACTAATATGATTATGAAATTAGACAATCAGATTATTCAAAACAAAAACGATATTTTAATTTTTGCAGACTTTCTTAATGAACCAGTAATGGTTTTTACTAGTAATGAGGCATATCTTGATTACTTCATGGTTGACAAAGATGAATTTTTGAACATAGATATACAAAAAGGATTTGAGAAACAAGGGTTTGATCTGCTTAAGAGTCAATATAATCAAGATGAAGTGGTCAATTTAAAATTCTTTGGACAAGAGTATTTTATTAGCATTGATTCTATTCCTGATTATAACTGGGATGTTGTTGTTATGGTAGAAGATGCTATGATGTTTTCGATAGAGATGGTATTCGGTTTCTCAATCATAGCAATTATTCTTCTATTAGGTTTTATCACTTTAATACTAAATCATCGTCTAAAGAAAGTATTGTATCCTATTCATGAGATTATTTCATCTTTGGAACAGATAAAGAATGGTGATTATAGTGTAAGGGTTGAACTTATTGATAACAATGAAATTAAAGAGATTGGTGATGCAATCAATTTAATGTCTGAAGAGATTGACAGACAAGTTCAATTGGTTTATGATAATTTTGCTTTTGATAGAATTACCGGGCTTAAGAATCGAGTTCCTGCTAATGATGATATCGATAATTATGTTTTAACTGGTTCAAGAAGAACAGCAATATGTTTGATTCAAGTTGATAACCTTAAGAATATCAATGTTATCAAAGGGCAGATGTTAGGAGATAGTTTGATTAAGAGTATTGCAGATGAATTGCTTAAGATATTTAATGATTCTAATCATCTTTATGCTAATGGTAACGATGAGTTCGTCTATTTGATGACAGATATTAATTCATTAAAAGAAGTGGAGTATGAACTCAATAAACTATTGGCTTATTTTAAAGATCCTTTAGTTGTAAAGAATATAAAAACTGAAGTTAAGTTCTATATAGGAGTAGCCAATTATCCAACTGATGGCAATACAATTGATGATTTGATTAAAAAATGTGATATTGCTCTTTTTAAAGCAAAAAAACTCGCAACAAAGAAGATTATCTTCTATAATGAGAATATAGCAAGAGAAGTAAACTACCAAGCAGAAGTGTCAGAACAGCTATCAAATGCAGTTATTAATAAAGAGTTATACCTAAAATATCAACCTTTAGTAGACAACAAGAGTAATCTATATGGTTTTGAAGCTTTAGCAAGGTGGAGTTCAGCTGCTTTGGGAGAGATAAGTCCAGAGATCTTTATTGCTAATGCTGAAGAAACCTATATGATTATTCCTATCGGAACTTGGGTCTTTGAGGAAGCTTGCCGAATGCAAGTTAAACTTCGCGAAGAGTATGATAAAGAGTTTATGATGAGTATAAATGTGTCTTCAATTCAGATTCTTCAGAGTAACTTTGTTGATATTGTTAAGAGAATCATCAAAGAAACCGATGTTAATCCAAATTATTTAACGATTGAATTGACTGAAAGTGTATTTTTGGATGCTTCAATTCTATTAGAAGATAAAATCCAAGCTTTGCATGAACTAGGAATCAAGTTCTCTTTAGATGATTTTGGTACAGGTTATTCTTCATTGACGTATTTACGACAGATTGAGTTTGATAATTTGAAGATTGATAAGTCATTTATCGATGGAATCTTTGGAGCAGATAAAGATCATAAGATTGTTGGTACAATAGTAAGTATGGTTCATAATTTAGGGATGAAGGTAATTGCAGAAGGTGTGGAAACGAAGAAGCAATATGAGTATCTAAAACAGATTTCAACTGATGTCTTTCAAGGTTATTTGATTTCAAAACCACTTTTAGACAAAGAGACTTTGAAGTTTGTTGATCAGTTTCATAAAATAGCAAAAGCTAAAAGAATAGATGTTTTAGCTAGTAAAAACGAAATGTGAGGTGCGTTATGTTTGATTTAATTTTTTTGAGGGATCCCAACACAACAACTCAAACGGTTGAAGTTGTAGTAGCAGTACTATTGATTCTCCTAACGGGACTAAGTCTCTTCTTTCTTTATAGAAATGTTGTTTATCATATAACTAGAAATAGGTTAGAAAGACAAGCGATGCGTGAAAAGTTGGATGAAGCTCATGAATCAACAACAGAGAAGTTGATTAACGAAAATAATAAACCAATATTTAAAGACAATCTCCTTGGAAGCATTAATACCCAGATAGTTTCTGCTTCGGAAGGTTCATTAAGTCTATTTTTCGTTATTAACCTTGATGACTTTCGTTATATTGTTGAGAAGTATGATCAAAAGGAGATTGATAAGGTTGTTTCTGAGATAGTAAAAAGACTTAAGAAATATGCAGGTAAAGAGAATATTTCAGGTCATTTAGAGAATGATATCTTTGTATTCTACTATCAAGGAGATGTTAATAATGAATCAATCAATCAAGTCGCAAGAGAGTTGTCAGATTTGATTAATGAGCCATTGAAACTTGATAACTCACAGATTACTGCATCCATCGGTATAGCAATTTTCCCTTATGATGGTATTACCGCAGAGCAGTTATTGAAAAATGCAGAAATTGCCCTTTATGTAGCTAAGAAAGCTGGGAAAAATCGTTTTTCTTTATATTCACAGGACATGATTGAAAAAGAACAGTTCAATATAAATTACTATAAACAGATAAAAAGAGCAATCGAGAAAGATGAGTTTTTACTATATTATCAACCGATAATTGATGTTAGAACGGGAAGAATAATTGGTTTAGAATCTCTTTTAAGATGGCAACATCCGACAATGGGAGTGTTATCTCCAGGAAAGTTCTTAAATGTTATGGATTTAACAGGAGATATTACTTGGTTTGGAACTTGGGGTTTCGAGAAAGTTGCTTCGCAATATGATCAATGGATGAGAAGTGTAAAGGTTAGAGAGTTGTTTATTTCTATCAATTTAAGCCCAAAGCAACTCTATGTTGAAAATTTAGCTAGGCAGTTTTATAATATTACCATTAAGCATAATTTAAGCCCAGAGATGTTTTGTTTAGAGATTATCGATTATTATACGATAACAAGGAATCCTATTGCATTGACCAATTTAAAAGAGTTTAGAAAGTTTGGATTTAGGGTTGCTGTAGATGATATGGGTGATAATTATTCAGTTATTGCAGATATGAGTAAGATTAGCGCATCGATTTTTAAGTTGACGAGAACAAACCTACTAATGGTTATGGATAAGGATGAAAATGCTGCTAAGATTGAAAAGGTTATAATGACAGCTAAGCAGAATCAAAAAGTTGTTATTGCTGAGGGGATTGAGAACGAAACAATGATTAAAGCGATGGCTAGTTGGGATATTCGATTTATGCAAGGTTTCTATTTTTCACAGCCTTTAGCAGTTGCTGAAGTAGAAAAAATATTGAAGAAATCTCCGTGGAATATGTCTTCATTTAGCCATTTAATCAGATAAAAAGAACGATTCTCATCGTTCTTTTTTTGCGTTTATGAAAAGCTTTAGCAGTTCTTTAATCTTATAGTCGATCATTTTAAGGGTGTATGTTTTATTCATAGCTTTAGTTAATGAAACAGGTTCGTTAAGGATTGAGAATATAGATAGATTATCAATGTTAGTGTTTGAAATCGCTTGATAATCAACACTTCCTCCTAAAGCAATTACGTAAATATTGTATTTTGATGCAACAAATAACACGCCTGATAAAACCTTACCCATGAATGATTGATCATCGATTTTTCCTTCGCCTGTGATAATCAGATCCACATTCTTAACTCTTTCTTCGAAATTCATCGATTCTAAAATAATATCAATCCCTTGTCTTAGCGAGGCGTTTAAGTATACTCTTAAGGAATATCCTAACCCTCCAGCCGCACCACTGCCCTGGAGAAGTTGATAGTTATTAGGGATTATTTGAGTTGTTACATCATGAAAATTCATGAGTCCTTGATCTAAGTATAAGATTTCTTCTTGGTTAGCACCTTTTTGCTTACAAAATATTTTAGCTGCTCCGAGGTCACCAAATAGTGGATTTAAAACATCACAAACTATTTGGAAATTAGAGTTTTTTATTCTATGATCGAGATTTGTAATATCAATTCTTCTTATTAAATTAAGTGATTTTCCAATTGGACTTAGGGGAGTATCTTGATAGTCATAAAACCTTGCACCTAAAGCTTCAAGAAGGCCCATACCACAATCATTGGTGGCACTTCCTCCTATGCCAATGATAAAATCTCTTATACCTCGATTTAGTGCATCGAGAATTATTACGCCAATTCCATAACTAGTGGTTAGCATAGGATTTCTTTCTTTCTTGTTTAGAAGATTCAAACCAACTGTTTCAGCTGTTTCAATAACAGCTGTTTTGTTTTCGTGAATACCATAACTGACTTTTTTAGGTCTTAACAAGGGATCAAAGCTAGAGACTTTAACAATTCTTAGATTTTGAAATTCGGAAAAAGCATCTAATAAACCTTCACCCCCATCAGATAATGAGAATGTTAAGGTTTCTATGGTATTATCATAATTTTCTATTGATGACTTAATCTGTTTTGCTAATGTTTTAGAATCGACACTTCCTTTAAAAGAGTCCATACAGATTGCTATTTTCATTTTTTTTACCTCTTGTTTTTAATTTTATCACAACCATAAGAAAAAGGCTTTAGATATTAAGCCTTTTTAAACATTCCTTCTTTTAGAATCTTCATCGTTTCATCAACAACAAAATCAATTGTCGATTCATCGGATTCTTGATTAAAAACAATTTGAAGTCCTACAAAGTTTGAGATACCCATTAAAATATAAGCAACAGTTTCAAGGTCAATGTCCTCTCTTACTTCATCATTTTCAACAAAAGGTTTAAGTCTATTGGTATATGAAGAGGCAAATGATTGATAGTAGTCTCTAAATATTTCTTGATCAACAAACAATGATTCCCAAATAAGTTTGTAGGCTAGAGGGTCTTTTTTTACATACATAATAAATGCTTTTAGACCTGCTCTTTCGATGTCTTCTCGTTTTTCTAATCCCAAGGTAGCCTTATGAGCAGATTGACGAATATTGTACCGATATTCGTCAAGCAAATACATGTAAAGTGCAAGTTTACTGTCAAAATATATATAAAAAGTTCCAACTGCTACTTTAGCTTTTGAAATAATATCGTTTACTGAAGTTGAGTGATAACCAGTCTTTGCGAAGAGAAATTTACCAGCTCTAATTATTTTTTTAAAAGACTTGTGTCCGGTTTTAGTTTTTGGAAGTCTACATTCTAGTTTTTTCATTTCATCACCGCATTAATTTTAAATTAAAATATAAAAAAAAACAAGAGTTTTCACTAAATATTTTATATGAATAAAGTCTCATATACAAAGAGAGATTTCCTTAACCAATAAGAAAAGAGCCAAATTAAAACGTTTTTTACTGATAATTGGTTATTAACTGTATATTTAGGCGATGTGCTTTAAGTTACATTTTTTAAGAAAAATGATGAAAGCGCTTGACATTTAATGTGTTTTTTGATTATAATTGAATTGAAATATGAACTATTATTCATATTTGATAAATATATATAGGAGGCTTATTTTATGAGTGAAAAAGTTTTTATTGTCGGAGCAAAAAGAAGTCCTATAGGAGCTTTCTTGGGAACTTTGAAAGATGTCCATCCAGCGGATATGGGTTCTCAAGTATTAAAAGCGTTATTAAATGATGTAAAGGTTCCACTTGATAAGATTGATGAAGTTATTGTTGGTAATATTCTACCTGCTAACTTAGGTCAAGGAATTGCTAGACAGATATCTTTAAATGCAGGTGTTCCTGAATCAGTTCCAGCCTATTCTTTGAATATGGTTTGTGGAAGCGGAATGAAAGCAATTATCAATGCTTACACGGATATCTTGTCAGGTTTTGCTGATGTAGTTGTAGCTGGTGGAGTGGAGTCGATGTCTGGAGCTCCTTTTATGGTCTCAGGTAAGATTAGAAGCGGTAGTAAGATGGGTCATATGGAGTTTATTGATCATATGATAGGTGATGCTTTGACTGATGCTTTTGGTAATATGCATATGGGTATAACTGCTGAGAATATTGTTGATAAACACAATATTTCAAGAGAAGAGCAGGATGAGTTTGCTTATGTGTCACAACAAAAAGCAATTAAAGCAATCGATCAAGGAAAGTTTAAAGACGAGATTGTTCCAATTATTATCAAACAAAGAAAAGGCGAGATAGTTTTTGATACTGATGAATATCCTAATCGCTCGACTACTCCTGAGATTCTAGCTAAACTAAGACCGGCGTTTAAAAAGGATGGTTCTGTAACTGCTGGTAATTCTTCGGGAATCAACGATGGGGCTTCATTCGTTGTTATTGCAAGTGCTAAAGCTGTCAAAAAGTACAATCTTGAGGTTTTGGCTGAGGTGGTTGCTATAGGACAGGGCGGTGTGGATCCTAATTATATGGGTTTAGGGCCTGTTGTAGCGATTAGAAATTTGCTTGATCGTTATAATATGACATTATCAGAGATTGATTTATTTGAACTTAATGAAGCTTTTGCGGCACAATCTATAGGTGTGGTTAAAGAATTAGCATTAGAACATGGCATGAATGAAGATGAAATTATTAACAAGACGAATGTTAATGGTGGAGCGATAGCTCTTGGACATCCGGTTGGAGTTTCTGGAAATAGGATTGTTGTGACACTTTTGCATGAAATGATAAAAAGAGATTTTTCAACAGGATTAGCAAGTCTTTGTATTGGTGGCGGTATGGGTAGCGCTATTGTAATAAAGAGAAAGTGAGGTTGTTAAGATGAGATTAAAGGATAAAGTCGCTGTTGTTACTGGCGGAGCTAAAGGAATAGGTGAAGAAATAGCAAAAGCATTTGCTGTTGAAGGAGCAAAGGTAATTGCTGTTGATATGGGCGAGATGACCTATGAGGCGGAAAATGTTGAGTTTTATCAACTCAATGTAACAGATGTTTCTGGATGTCAGAAGTTCTTTGATGAGATGATTGAAAAATATCAGCATATCGATATTTTGGTCAATAATGCAGGAATTACTAGAGATTCGATGACGAGAAAAATGACTGATGAGCAATGGAATTTGGTATTGGATGTAAACTTGAAGGGTGTTTTTAACTTAGTTAGACATATTGGACCACAGATGGAAGCGAATGGTGGGGGTTCAATCATCAATATTTCTTCAGTAGTTGGGGTATATGGAAATATCGGGCAAGCGAATTATGCAGCTACTAAGGCTGGTGTTATTGGTTTGACAATGACTTGGGCTAAAGAGTTTGCTAGAAAAGGTGTTCCTGTAAGAGTTAATGCGATAGCACCGGGATATGTAATGACTGATATTTTAAAAACAGTACCACAGGATTTATTAGATAAATTTGCTAGTATGACAATGCTTAAACGCTTAGGACAACCAGAAGAAATAGCAAGAGTTGCTCTGTTTTTAGCTAGTGATGATTCTTCTTATATTACTGGACAAACGATTCAAGCTGATGGTGGTATGAGGTTATAAAAAATTTCAACTGGAAAGATGTGATTTTATGAGAAAACCAACAGTTGGCATTGTTGGAACAGGAATTTATATCCCCCAAAATTTCATATATGCTAAAGAAATTAGTGAGAGAACTAATGGTGTCTGGACAGAAGCAGCTGTGATTGAAAAATTAGGAATTAAGAAGAAGTCTCTTCCGCAAGAAGAAGATGGAACCCAAGAAATGGGTGTTAAAGCTGCATTAGATGCATTGAAAAACACAGGAGTCAATCCACTGGATTTAGATGTAATTATCTGTGTTGGGGAAGAATGGAAGGAATATCCTTTAACTACATCCGCTTTATACATTCAAGATAAAATCAAAGCCACAAAAGCTTGGGGAATCGATGTTGCAAATCGTTGTTGCACTACGGTCTCAGCTATGAAAATGGCTAAGGATATGTTGATAGCTGATGATGAGATTAATTTGATTATGGTTGTTGGTGGGTATCGAAACGGAGATTTTGTCGACTATTCTGATAAAGACATGTCGATGATGTACAATTTAGGAGCGGGTGCAGGTGCTATCATCCTAAAAAAGAATTATGATAAAAATCTATTGTTAGGCTCACATATTATAGCAGATGGTTCTTTATCAAGAACCGCAGGTGTAGAAATCGGAGGCACTATCAATCCGATAACCAAAGAGAATTTGGATATCGCTTATAAATCATTGCGATTAATGGATGCAAAAAAGATGAAGGATAGACTAAATGATGTATCGATGGTCAATTGGTTTGAATGTATTGACAAGGCTTTAGAGAAATCGCAGTTGAGTAGAGAAGACATAGATTATTTAGCGATATTGCATATTAAAAAGTCAGGTCATTTAGCAATGCTTGAAGAATTGGGTTTAAAGGAAGAACAGAGTATCTACCTAGATGAATTCGGTCATATCGGTCAAATAGATCAGATTCTTTCATTACATCTTGCCTTAAAGAAAAATAAAGTAAAACCAGGTAGTGTTATTTGTATGATTGCTGCTGGAATCGGATATGTTTGGGCAGCTAATATTATTAAGTGGGGGTAGAATATGATTGAGAAAAGAGGGGTATTATGTCATTTTCAGTTTTGATTAGAATTTTCTTTAATAGTTTACTCTTGGGTTCAATTGTTGCACTTGCCACTTTAGGAATAGTTTTGATTTTTAGAACATCTAAAGCTACAAATTTTGCTCAAGGTTCAATAGGAACCATGAATGCGTATATAGCAGCATATTTTACAATGACAAAAGGTTATAACTGGTTTTTAGCTGTTTTTATAGCGATGATTACTGCGTTTTTAACAGGAATTGTTATTGATAAATTATTTATTAGGCCAGCAAAAAAAGCTAATATTGTTGGAAAGCAAATTCTTACTTTTGGAATCATTATGATTTTATCAGGAATTATGAATTCCGAACGAGGGATTCTAAGAGAGTTATTTCCATCGGTGCCAATCAGACCAGATTCTTTGTTTGAAATAACAAATCAGATATCGATATTTGGAGCTAATGTCGAAATCAATACTATCTTTGTTTTTTCCGTAACATTTGTCTTGTTAGCGATAGTTTTTTGGTTTATCCAAAAGACTAAATGGGGGTTAGCCACTAGAGTAACAGCCTCTAATGAAGAAACAGCTAGAATGATGGGAGTTCCTACAAAAACAGTTACAATGTTTTCTTGGGCTTTTGCAGCAATGCTAGGAGCATTAGCGGGAATTTTTCTTTCATCAAGAGTTGCGATGGATCCGTTACTTTTAATCGGTGTACAAGTAAGTGCATTTTTTGCAGGAGTTTTTGGAGGTTTTGCAACATTCTATGGTCCGGTTATTGCTGCTTATTTAATTGGATTTTTGATTAATTTATCGAGTTATTATGCTATTACGGAACTAAAAACAGATGCTTTATATGCTGAAGTTTTCGTTTATTTTATGATTTTGGTAGTTTTATATTTTAAACCCTACGGACTTTTCGGTAAAAAACCGATCAGAAAGGTATAGGTGATTTTGATGGAAAAGAGTAAATTCTTGACAAAGACTAAAACAGTCTTAACTAAAGTATTACATGTTTTATCAAAAATTAAATCTATGCCACAAGTTCATTTTATCTTAGTTGGAGTTTTCTTGCTTTATGTAGGTAGGAATATAGCTAACGGACCTACACCACCAAGTCTTAACTTTATGGCAGAAGTATTGATTTTTACAGTAGCTGCATTGGGCTTGAACTTATTGTTAGGTTATAGTGGGTTAGTATCGCTTAGCACAGCTGCATTTATTGGTGTTACAACTAATGGTATCAATATATTAATTAAAACATTTGAGTTTAGTTTTATATCAGCTGCATTAACAATGCTGATAATCTCAGCATTGTTTGGATTAATTATTGGGGTGTTATCCTTGCAAATGGAGGGGATTTATCTTGCAATAGCAACGCTTTTTGTCGGGTATATAATCATTCAATTATTTACTGCTGCCGCAATATTTAATAATGGTAACTCAGTAAGAATTGGTGCGGTAAACTTTTTTGGAGAAAAGGTATATAACACACTTTTGATTGCCGATAGAATAGTTTTATATAATATTGTCGTTGTTTGTTTAATTATTGCTTTTATTATTACTTATAACATAGTTAGCAGTCCCTCTGGCAGGGCTTTGATGGCTATTAGCAGGTCTTTGCATGCAGCTGAAGCGATGGGAATTAGGGTTAAGAAGTATCGTTTAATGGCTTTTGTAATCGCAACGATGTTTGCTTCCTTTGCAGGCATCTTGCATTCAATCTATTTTCAAACAACTGGTACTGCAGATAAATGGGGGTTGAATGCATCATTGATTATCTTGGCTATAGTTGTAATCGGTGGAATGAAGTCGATACTTGGAATGTTTCTTGGATCATTCATTATTATTGGTATTCCAGCGTTTTACTTACGAGAGATTGAATGGTTCAAGGGAATGGATTATTTGTTAACAGGTGTTTTGTTAGTGTTAGTGGTAATCTTCTATCCTTATGGTTCTGCTCATATCGTATATGATATCAAAAAGCTTTATTACAAGTTAAAAATTAAAATCAAACAGAGGCTGGTGAAGAAGAATGACTAGTACACCGATTCTTGAGATTAAAAATCTCTCACTTCACTTTGGTGGCCTTAAGGCTGTTGATGACCTTAGTTTCTCAGTTAATGAAGGAGAGATTGTAGCATTAATTGGGCCTAATGGTGCAGGTAAAACTACTGTTTTTAATTGTGTTACTCAATTTTATGATCATTATAAAGGGGATATCATCTACCATGATTCTGATGGAAATCAAGTTGATTTGCGGAAGTTAAGTGTAACAAAGATAGTTCATAAGAATATTGCTAGAACATTTCAAAATATTGAACTTATACCTGACTTATCTATTATTGACAATGTTTTGATCGGAGCTCATAAATATATAAAAACATCAATTTTTGAGCATATTATCAAATCTCCAAGAATGATAAAACAGGAGAAAGAGTTATTGAAAAAGGCAGTTGAGATTTTAGATTTCTTAAAGATATCTCATCTTAAAGATGCCTTTGCTTTTGGCCTGCCTTATGGAATTTTGAAGAAAATTGAATTGGCAAGAGCACTGATTACAAATCCGAGACTGTTAATTCTTGATGAACCAGCAGCAGGTTTAAATGAGCAAGAGACAGAAGAGTTGTCAAATATCATTCGAAGGCTGAAAACAGAAAGAAAGATAACAATTCTTTTGATTGAACATGATATGAGTTTTGTTATGAGTATGAGTGATCATGTCTGCGCAATTAGTTTTGGGAAATTCTTGGCATATGATAAGCCAGGAATCATTAAAAAACATCCGTTAGTTCAAGAAGCTTACCTTGGAAAGGATGAATGATTATGGATAATATATTAAAAACCGAAAATCTTCATGTTAACTATGGAGGGATTATTGCTTTAAGAGGTGTTAGCATTAATGTTCCTAAGGGAAATATAGTAGCTATCTTAGGTGCTAATGGCGCCGGTAAAACAACTCTTCTTAGAACGATTTCTAATGCTGTTTCTAGTTCTGAAGGCAAAGTTATCTATGAAGGTAAAGATATTACCAAAAAACCGATGGAAAAGATTGTTAAAGATGGTATTTCTCATGTGCCAGAAGGAAGAAGGATTTTTGGAGATTTGACAGTTTTTGAAAATCTAAAAATCGGTGGTTTCACAGTTGATAAGACAATAATAAATTGGTTAGAGGTAGAAGAAGAAGCAAAGACAAAAAGATTGCTACAGCTCTATGAGAAAAGTAAAAATGAGTTAGAAGATTTTGAAGTAGTATTAAGCAAGAAAGAAACTTTCTTACAGAATCTAGCGAATGTTTATAAGTTGTTTCCAGTACTTAAAGAGAGAAAGAAACAAGTTGCTTCAACTTTATCTGGTGGAGAAATGCAGATGCTAGCAATTGCGAGAGCTTTAATGGGTAGCCCAAAACTTTTAATTCTTGATGAGCCATCCTTAGGGCTAGCACCTCTTATTATCAAAGATATTTTTGAGATTATTAAAAAACTTAAAGATTTAGGTATTTCGATATTGATTGTGGAGCAGAACGCTTTGCAGACCTTGAAAATAGCAGATTATGCTTATATTCTTCAAGTTGGCAAAGTTGTTCGTGAGGGAAAAGCAGAAATATTAATAAATGATAAAGAATTGATTGAAGCATATTTAGGGTAATTATTCTGGATAACAGAAATTACATATATAAAAAAAGGAAAAGGAGAATTTATATGAAAAAGTTTTTGATTTTAGCAGCAATGTTTACTTTAGCTATTACATTTATTGCCTGTGATAGCACAACAGAAACAACAGCAACAACAGCAACAACAGAACCAGTATTAGTTCACTCACAAGGTGTTACTGATACACAGATAGTCATCGGTAATACAGCAGTTACAGGTGGAGCTTTAGGTTTTGTTGGAGCACCATTTAAGGCTGGTATGGAAGCTTACATTAACATGGTAAACCGTGATGGTGGAGTATTGAATGGTCGTTTAATCAGACTTGTTCACTACAGTGACAACTTTGATGGAGAACAGGGTATGACTTATACTCAACGCTTGGTTGAAGTTGATAAAGTTTTCGCGATGGTAGGGCACTTTGGTACACCTACTGTTTCTCAGACTGCAGAGTATTTAGATACTCTAGGGGTTCCTAGAGTTTATTATGGAACTGGTACATCGTTAGTTTATAATGAAAGTGCTACTGGAAATGAAAAAGCAAGTTTCCCAGTTCAACCTGTTTATGAGTATGAAGGAAAACTTATGGGTGCACGTGCAGTTGATACTTTCGAAGCAGAAAAGATTGGTTTAATCTATACTGCAAATGAAAATGGTTTTGAAATCAAAACTGGTTTAGAAGCAGTGGCGGCTACTTTGGGTGTTGAAGTTGTTTCTGCTCAAGTTGCAGGTTCTGATTATGCTGCAGCAGCATTAGCGATTCATAATGAAGATGTTGATGTAATTGTTCTAGGTATGAACCAATGGGCAGTTCAAGCAGCTTTATTCCAATTGTTAGCAGTAGGAAATACAAAACCAGCATTGATTAGCTATGTTGGTGCAGATGCATCAGTTATAGAAGCAGTAAAACCAGTATTAGCTCAATTTGATGTATATGCAAATGCATGGGTAAATACTATTGATGAAGAAGGCGATATCACAGATGAGTTTGCATTATATCAAACAGAGATAGTATTATCTCATCCAGAGTATATCAACAATTCATTTGCTATTGCTGGATGGATTGCAGCAATGGTATTTGTTGAAGGCTTGAAGAGAATGGATGCTGATGAAGCGGTTACTTGGGAAAACTTTATTGAAGCTATGGAAAGCAGTGAGTTTGTTTACAATTTAGGTAGCCCACTTGATTTTAGAAATGGACAACGTACAGGAACTCAAATTTTATCATTATTAAAAATGGAAGTTGTTGAAGATGTAGCTTTCTTCTCAATCTCTGAAGGTATGGAATCAGTTGATGACATTTTAGCTCGTCATACAAGCTAATAATAGAATCAATAGACTAAAACAAATTTTACTTTATTGTTTATACTTTGACTTTGGATTAGGGAGAGGAAATCTCTCCCTGCTATCCAAGGGTATGAAAAGAGGAAAAAAATGAAGAATCCAAAATATGTCGATATCATGGAAATTATCGATCTTGTTAAGAGTGACTCGCAGATAATTGTAGGCTCAGCAGCAGCTGAACCACAAGAGTTTATGACTAATTTGCATAAAGCTGGAGAGCGAGTGAAGAATGTTACAGTTACTAATTGTTTGCCGTTTGTAAACTCTGATTTTTTTATGGAAGAAAAATGGCGAGACAGTTTCTTTTTAGATGGTTGGTTTTATACAGCTGTCTTGAGAAAAATGCATGAACATGGGAATATATCGTTTATACCTAATAACCTCCATTTTGCTGGGACTAAACGTTTAGATTATAGAGATTGTGATATCTTTGTCACTGCGGCTACCATGCCAGATAAACACGGGTATGTTTCTTTGTCTCTATCAAATATATATGAAAAAGAGATTCTAGAAAGAGCGAAGATTGTTGTTTTGGAAGTGAATGAGAATTTTCCAACAACTTATGGTGATACTGAGGTTCATATCTCAGATGTTGATTATTTGGTTAGAGCAAATTACCAACCACCAACTTTACCAGATGTAGAACCAAATGAGAAGGACACGATTATTGGTAAACTTATTGCAGATAAGATCTATGACGGGGATACCATTCAATTAGGTATCGGAGGGATACCTAATGCTGTAGCTAAGGCTTTGGTTACAAAAAAAGACTTAGGAATTCATACTGAGATGTTCACAAGCGGAATGATTGATTTAATTGAATCAGGGGCAGCTAATGGTAAGATGAAGACCTTGCATAAGGGTAAACATGTTTGTTGTTTTGCTTTAGGGAATAAGAAATTATATGATTACATTGATCAAAATCCGGCTGTAATGGTTTTAAGAGGTTCTTATGTCAATAACCCCAGTGTTATTGCTTTGAACGATAATCAGGTTTCAATCAATTCTACTTTAGAAGTAGATTTGACCGGTCAATGTGCATCAGAATCGATCGGAACGGTTCATTTCAGTGGTACAGGAGGACAAAGCGATACAGCTGTTGGGGCTCAGAAAGCTAAAAACGGTAGATCTTTTATTTCTCTTTATTCTACAGCTTTGGTAAGAAACAAAGAAACAGGTGAAAGAGAAGAAGTATCGAAGATAGTACCAACTCTTAAACCAGGTGCAGCTGTCTCTTTATCAAGGAATGATGTTGATTATGTGGTTACTGAGTATGGTATTGTTAGACTGAGAGGAACTAATATCCGTGAACGGGCAAAGCTTTTAATTAGTATCGCTCATCCAAAGTTTAGAGAACAATTATATAAGGATGCGCTTGAAGCAGGGTTTATCCATGAGCACTTTTAAATATCATGATAAATCAATATTTTATGAAGTGACTGGCAATGATGACGCTCCTAAATTATTGATATTAAATGGCATTATGATGTCTACTAATTCTTGGTTACCTTTTCTTGATACTTTAAATCAACACTTTCAATTGATTAGATTAGATTTTTTAGATCAAGGACAATCTGATAAGATGACTGAAGAATATAATCAAGATTTGCAAGTTGATGTTATAAGAGTACTATTAGGACACTTAAATATTGACAAAGTGAATATCGCAGGTATATCTTATGGCGGTGAAGTGGCTTTGCTGTTTGCCTGTGCTTATCCAGAGTATGTAAATAGATTGATCTTATTTAATTCTTCTGCATATACAAATCCTTGGCTTAAAGATATTGGTGAGGCTTGGATACAAGCTGGAAAAACAAGAAATGGGAAACTCTATTATAATACTACAATTCCAGTTATATATTCTGAGGAGTATTATGAAAAGAGATATGCTTGGATGAAGAATCGAGAAAAACTCTTGGTTCCAATATTCTCAAATCCGATTTTTCTTGATGCTATGGAGAGACTTACTAAAAGCGCTGAGAGTTTTGATGTTAGAGAAAAATTAGACGAGTTAATAAAACCGGTCTTGATTGTAACTGCTGAAGCAGATGGTTTGACTCCTAAAAAGGATCAAGAATATCTACATAAGAATATCAAAAATTCAAAATGGGTTATCATACCAAATACAGGTCATGCATCAATGTATGAAAACCCAGCAATATTTACAACCTTGATTACTGGTTTTTTCTTAATTAAGGATATAGATTATAATATATAAAAGGTAGGTTAATATGGAAAAGAAATTTGTAATATTAAATAATAATGAAAAGATTGCTTATTTAGAACAAGGACATGGAGAAAAAGTATTGATTTTAATTCACGGCAATTTTTCTTCCTCTCTTTATTACAAACCATTGTTGGAATTGTTGCCTTTAGATATTCATACCTTTGCACTCGATTTAAGAGGATTTGGAGACTCTAGTTATAATGAAAGAGTAATGTCTTTAAAAGATCTAGCTAAAGACATTAAATTGTTTATGGAATCCCAAAACATTAAAAAAGCTAATATCGTGGGTTGGTCTTTAGGTGGAGGAGTTGTTATGGAGTTTGCAGCAGCCTATCCAGATTTAACAGAAAAACTGATTTTGATTAATTCAACTACTCATAAAGGCTATCCAGTCTTTAAGAAAAATGAGTCAGGGCAACCAATTATCGGACAGGTTTATTCGACTAGAGAAGAGATGGCAAAAGATCCAATCCAAGTTAAACCGGTTTTGGATGCTTTAAACAATAAGAATTTTGATTTCATGAAGTATATCTTTGATATCACTATCTACACTTATAAAAAACCAAATGAAGAAGATAATAAATTATATATCGATGAAACTTTGAAACAAAGAAATCTAGTTGATGTTGATTTTGCTTTAGCTAGTCAAAACATGGGACAATCTCATAATTTATATTCAGCAGGTGAGAATACGATTTCTTATATCTCATGTCCAGTGCTGCACTTCTGGGGGACTTATGATATAACAGTTCCTGAAAGTTTGGTTCTAGATAATGTTAATGCTTTAGAAGATCAGTCAACATATATTAAATTTGATGAGTGTGGACACTCACCATTAGTAGATAAACCAGAAGAATTAACTGCATCAATTATTGATTTTATTAAATAGTTTATTATAATTTTTCCTTCTTTTCTAAATAGAAACGCTCAAAAATATGCTAAATATGGGCGTTTCTATGGAAAAGATAAAAAAAATTAAAAAAAATGAAACAAAGTTCTTGACAAAGAAACTTGACTGTTATATAATGTAACCGTAAATAGCAAAGCTAGCGAAAGCTAGTGACGCAAAGCTATAGGGCCTTCGCAAGATGGTAGCCAGTTGCCGTTATCTTTTAAGATGAGGGCATTTTTTATTTCTTAGGATATTTGTATATTCTAAAGGTAAGAAATGCGACACTCTCAAGGTGATGGCTTTTTTATTTAAAAAGGTCGTCATGGGTAAAGAATGGGGGGATTGCATTGCGGTATGAGCCAAAAAGTTAAATTAGCTGAACGCATTGTATACGCATCAAAAGCAACTAGGATTGCTAGAGCTAGTCGACTTGGCATTGTCGTAAGTGCAATTTTAACCTTTCTAATCTTTGCGATATCATATTATGGTCAAGTGGTCGGTAATTTTACATTCAGCGTAGACAGACTAGCACAGAATGCTTTCATAACATTGTACGATGATGCTGAAATCAAGAACTACTCATCAAGACTAATTGCAGCCAGAGTAGATAACGCAGATGGAATGACAGGTTTATGTGGAACAGAATTTTCTTACTTTCCGATAGGACATGAAGTCTGTATTCCAAGTGATGAAGAAATTGGTTCAGTTGACGGATCAAACAATGGAGCATCTTACATAGCTTATACATTTTATGTAGAGAATGCTGGTGACTTAGTAGTTGATTTGAATGCGACAGTGAACATAATTTCGGCCTCTAAAGGCGCTGAAGAAGCGTTGCGAGTAAGAGTGATATTCGATGGTCAAAGCACAACTTATGCTAAACCACAATCTCCTAAGGGCGAATCGCCTGGAGAATTGGAACCTCTTACAGAAGCGTTTTATAGCATCGACAAGGTAATGTATCAAGAGTTCAACGGATTTCTACCAAAAGATGTAATAAAGGTTACAATAATCATTTGGTACGAAGGAGAAGACGCCGATCACACAATTAACTTGTGGGGCGGTGGAGTCAAGTTAGACATGCAGTTTTCAATCGGCCGTGTCTATACTGAAGACGAAACAGCTTAGTTATTACATGAAAAATCTAAAATAAAAAAAATCTAAGGAGAAAAAATTATGAAAAGTTTAAGAAACAAAGTTATTTTATCAGGTATCGTATTAGTATTCGCGTTTATCGCAACAATCGGATCAACGTTCGCATGGTTTACAGTTAGCCAAACAGTAGCAGTACAAGAAATGCAACTTAATGTTTCAGCTGAAGACAACCTACTTATTTTAGTAGATAATGGATACAATTCTTTAAGTACTCAAGTTACCACAATTGAGAATTATAAAACTTCTTTAACTTTAGCAGAAATTACTGCAGCTGGAACAGCTTATGAAAACTTAACTAGTTACAGATTATTACCAGTTACAGCATTAAATTCAGCTTATAATACAGTTGATGGAAAAAATCTTGGTGTTTTAGAAGCATTAACAGATTATGATAGATCAGTAACTGCAGCTGTAGCAAATAATGCTACGACAGGACATTTTATCGAGTTAAAATTTTGGTTATATTCACAATCTACTCTTGCTAAACAAATTCAATTAAGCAATGTATCAATTACTAGTTCAGAGACAGACCCTGAGTTGGTATTAGTAGAAGATGCAGTAAGATTAGCTGTTTTCACTGATACATCAGATGCATTCATTTTTGGGAATGATACTGATTTTGGATTTGGATTCCTACCTGGACAAGAAGGTCATTCATCAGTTGTCACACCAACAGACACAGATTTCAATAATTTATTTGAAAGAACAACTCCAATACTCGACGGTTTAGGTGGTAATTTACTAACATCAATCACAGGGGCAGATAGAGTTAAAAATTTAGCTAACGAATCAACTACACCAACTGACTTATTTGAGTTACCATCACAGACTCCTACTTTAGTGACAATAAGAATTTTTATTGAAGGATGGGATGCTCAAGCTAAAAACAATATCGTTAGCGCTCAATTCGAAATAGTATTAGGGTTTAAATTTAAACAAGCATAATTATTAAATAAGTTTAAATACAATAATTGACATAACTTAGGGTTCTTCCCTAAGTTATGTTACCTTAAGGGGTAAAAACCTATTAAAATCATGTTAAATCGCTGAATTTAATGAAAAAATGTAAATTTTTACCATCAATTCACAAATACTTGATGAAAAAAAACATTAATTACTATATAATAATACAGAGTATATTATTATTGGTAATTAAGGAGTGAAATTAATGGAAAACGTTAAGAAAGAGAACAAAACTTTAAAAAAAGCATTAAACATTCTGTTTTACGTTGTTATAGTAATAGTGTTTGTTTATGCGATGTTTGCTTTATTTTCTCAGAAAGAAGATAATTCGATTAACTTCCTTGGGATTTCATCGATGTCTGTTCAGTCAGACTCAATGTTTCCAACTTTTAAAGAGGGAGATTTAATCTTTATTAAAACGGATTTTGACGTCAATGATCTTGTAAAAGGTGACGTTATTACTTATCGAGATTCCCTCATTACTAGTGAAGGGTTAGTAGAGTTTTATAATACCCATAGAATTGACGAAGTAGTTGATACTGGCGGTTTGAAAAGATTTATCACTAAAGGTGATAACAATCTTACAATTGATGCAAGACAGATTACCTCTGCAGAAATCTATGGTGTATGGACTGGAAGAACTTGGGCTGGCTTTGGTAGCTTTGCTGATGGTGCGACTGATTTCTTAAAATCAAGTTTAGGATTTTTCCTATTTATAGTTGTACCGTGTTTGGCTTTGTTAGTTTACGAAGTTGTTAAATTTATGAAAGTTTATTCAGAGTATAACGTTCATAAGCATACCCAAGATCGCGTTAAAATGCAAGAAGAAGCTTTAGCAGTTGCTAAGGCTCAGTTAGAGGCGGAAGCTAAGTTAAGAGCAGAACAAGAAAAACAAGAAGAATAAACAGCTTTTACCTTAACTTCTTTAGGGGGTTACTTCAATGAATGAGTTTTCAAGATTCTATGTTGAGCTGTTTAAATATTTTTGGCAGGATATAGCGTTTTTCTTTAGGGAAGCACTATGGAATGACATTATAAAGAAATTTTTCGAGAATTTGATATCATATTACGAATTACTAATGGTAGAATCATTTGATTTTACCGTTTTGTCGTGGATTATGGTCGCAATAGTGTTTATTCTAAATACTTCCTTGATAATTTTCCTAATAATTAGATTTGTGATTTGGTTTAAGAAATTTGCTTCTTTTAGAAGAATTGAAATAGAGAAGAATGAACTCATTGAAGAAATCGCTAAGTTAAATGAAAAAGTAATTGAATTAGCAGATGAAAAAAATCAAATATTGGCTTTGAAAGTCTCTCAATTAGGTATCAATGCAAGAACTGGTCAACCAGAAAGGCAAGTGATTACTGGTAGTGGAATAGCCCCAGAAAATAGACTTCAACCTGCATACAATCAAGCTGGCTATGGTGGCGGATATAGTTCAGGGCAAGATAGTTATGATTCACAACCATCACAATCACAACCGCAATCTTCATCTGTTCCATCGAGATTTGTAAAGTTAATCCAAGTTGATAAAGAGTACTCGGGTAAAGATACCCATATATATATGGAAGATGAAGACTATCTTTCACTTCCAGAACTTGTGACAAGATTTGTTAATTTTGCTGCTGGAAAACTAAAACTATACTACACTCCTAAAATGATTTCTTTATTTTTTGCAGGTATGGCTGCTACTAAAGTTATTATCCTTGAAGGGATATCTGGTACTGGTAAAACTTCGCTTCCTTATGCAATGGCAAAGTTTTTTGATAATAATGCTGCGATGATTTCAGTTCAACCTTCTTGGAGAGATAGAGCGGAAATTTTAGGTTATCTAAATGAGTTCACTAAAAGATTTAATGAAACTGACTTTCTAAAAGCTTTATATGAGTCAATTTATCGAAAAGATGTTAATTTTATTGTTTTGGATGAGTTGAATCTAGCAAGAATTGAGTATTATTTTGCAGAGTTCTTGTCTATCATGGAAATGCCTGATCCAAATGAATGGAAGATTGATTTAGTTCCTGATTCAAAACCCAATGATCCATTGAAATTAATCAATGGTAAGATAACTGTTCCAAGAAACCTTTGGTTTGTTGGTACAGCTAACCGTGATGATTCCACTTTTACAATTACGGATAAGGTTTATGATAGAGCAATTGCTTTGGAATTTGATAGTAAAGGTGAATATTTCCAAGCACCTGAAACAGAACCTGTTCACATGTCAAACGCATATTTACAAGAGTTGTTTGATGAAGCTTTTTATAAATATCCAGTAAGCGAAGAAATTTTAGAGAAGTTTAAAGTTTTGGATAAGTATATTCAAACAAACTTTAAGATTGCTTTTGGTAACAGAATTATGTCACAAGTTCACAAATTTGTGCCTGTCTATGTTGCAACTGGTGGTACCGAAGAAGATGGATTAGATTATATCTTCGCTTATAAAATCTTAAGAAAATTTGAGAGTTTAAATCTTGCTTTCTTGCAAAATGAACTAAGTGATTTAATCGTTCAAATTAAAAAGATATTCGGAAAGAATAGTTTCGAGGAATCAGTTAATTTTATTAAAAATCTGCAAAAACTAGTTTAGGGGGCCAACTATGAAAGAAGGAACCGCTAAACGATATTATAAAAAAATAAAAACTACTTTTGACGGTGTAAACAAGGTTGATGATTTTGCTAAACAATTTCTCAACCTTTTGGCAAGCGCAGATGTAGAATTATATCAAAAAGAACGACGAGAAAGAAGAGTATTTGATGATACCTGGATGACTGCAGTTGAAGATATCATTCCTATCTTAGACAAGTTAACTAGAAAACCAGGAGAGAGTCTTGAAAAAGTATATCAAATTGTTCCTGTTGAAAGAGCAAAGAAGATTGATTCAGATACAGTTAGACATTTAGCAGCGAACACGCAATTGATTAAATCGGTTGACAGGTCGGGAAATGTTATTCCGTCGAAAGTATTAACCTCCTATTTAGAGTCAGACTTAGGAACATATGAGAATCGCTTTTTAGCTTCTTTGGTCAACAAACTCTATACTTTTGTTGAACTTAGATATGATTTAATCGTTAAGAAGATGCATACTGAATATGTTAATTTCTTAAAAGTTAAATCGGAACTTGAGTTTAGAGAAGCGATAATCGATTATGACATCACTTTTCAGATTCATCAAAACATGGAAGATGATGAAATAGGTATTAAGAATCAAGAATTATTGGATAGAATGGTTGAGGTAAGAGAAGCGATTACTAATTACAAACTATCTAATTATATGAAAGCAATGGCGGCTTTTCCTCCCGTAAGAGCACCAATCATGAAAACTAATGTGATATTGAAAAACGTTGATTTTCAGAAGTGCTATGATCTATGGGTTTTGCTTGACCAAGTTGATAGGATTGGTTATGAAGTAGATGTTTTAGATCGTGATGTTAAGTTCGATGATGAATATTTAAGACAGATTGAGAATTCTCTGATGGTTTTATATGCTACTGTAGCAAACAACCAAGTGGATGAATTTGCTCTATCTCATGATCAACCATTTGACTTTAGAAAGAGTAAAAAAGCTAAGGTTTTAACGAAAATTGATGAAGATGAATATCTAGAAGCAGGGGCTTACCTTTTAAAAGATCAGAGTTTAAATCAATACTTTCTTGATCAAATTAGGCGAGATAATGTCCAAAGATTCAATACTTTAATTGAAGCAGGAATTCCTGAAGAGGAAAGCATCAAGATTATTCATAGTAAATTATTAGCGATAGCTGATGGAGCCTTTGAAGATTTTATCAGGTATACCTATAAACCACAACTAGAAAAGACAATTGAGAATAAGATTAAACTTCAAAATGAGATTCTCAAGGTTTATCGTGATATCGAAAAAGCAAAACGTGATAATTTAAAAGACTTAACTACTTATAAAGCTTTAGCTATGCTTGAACTAAAGAACTACCGAGAAGAACTTAAAGCTAAAGAAGCTGAAGAAAAGGCTAAGAAAGATGCTGAAATCGCTGAACAAAAGCGAATAAAATTGGAAGAAGAAAAAGCAAGAGCTTTGGAAAAATTAGCGAAAAAGCGTAAAATAGAAGCAGCTCAGAAAATTCTTGATGATGCAGAAAAAGAACGAAAAGAAAAGGAAAAAGCTACTAAAACAAAAAAACAATAATAGAAGAGGTGATGCATATGAAAAAGAGACTATCACTATCAATTATGGCATTGATAGGGTCTATACTTTTGTTTGTTATCACCTCTTTTGCTTGGTTTGCAGTATCAGAAATAGTTAATATCGGCGGCTTTAACAATCAAGTAAAAGATATTAATTATGATTTTGAACTTTACGTTTCAACTGATGGCATAAACTATAGTTTAGTAGAAGAGATTGATTTTCAGTTAAAGATGCCTGGAGATATGGTTTACTACCGGGTTGATGTAACCAATAACAATAACCAAAGCATGACTTCTAGGATATCCTTATATGGTTTTAATGATCTTCTATCAGATGTTTTAGGTGATGATACCAATTTACTAGCTGGGAGAAGTTTGGTTGATGTGACAATTTTAAATGCTTATAATACTGTGAATACTGATATCATCGAAGATTCATTGATAGGTGATCTGATTGGCTCTGATGCTAAAGCAACAGCTAGTCTTATCCTAAATCAAAGCATGATTGTAGAGCCTAATCAAACTGAGTCATTGTACTTTACTTTGCTTTTTTCTGGCACTGCAGGAAATGATTATCAGAATTTAGCTTTATCGATTGATCATTTAATTGTTCAGTCTTCGCTGGTGTAGGTGATATGATGAGAAAAAGAATTCTTTTGATTGGATTAATAGTATTATTTATAGGTTCATTAGGCTTTTTAGTGAGCCTTACTTTTGGATGGATTTCTTTTACAAATACAGCATCTGGTGGTGTTGTTTCTGTTGGTGATTTGCGTTTTGTAAAGAATGGAGATTTTATCAGTTCAAGTGAAATTATTTATCCAGGCAAAGAGTTGTTAGATAGTGATATTTCTTTGGTAAATCAATCAACTATTGATTCTCAATTAAGAGTTAAGATTGAATATACAAAGATCACTTACTCGGAACCGTTATTAATTGAGACAGTAGTTCTTAGTGATAGTTTAGAAGAACATCTAATAGTAGGTTTTGTTAGCGGGTTTGTTTTTGATGGTGACTATTGGTATTATGATGGATTAAGTGGAGTTATTGAAGCTGATTCTGGACTTAAGACATTGATAACATCCATAAAATATAATGGCTTTTATGCAGGAATTGATTATGCAGGACAACAGGTTAATGTTTCTATTGTAATTGAGGTTAAGCAAAGTGATAATGTTTCATGGGCTGAGTTGACGACTTATGACTTTTCAACTGGTTATCCTGAATAATCAAGAGGTGAATGATGAAGTTCAAGAAAATGATTTTTAATGTTCTACCAATAGTTTTGGTTGGATTTGCAATGATATTGATATTTCAATTAGGTATATCATTAAAAAATAATGAGATACCTAATGTTTTTAATAGAGCAATTCTTTATGTTAAGACAGGTTCAATGGAACCGACGATTATGACAGGGGACTTGATTATTGTTAATGTTAATCCAAGGAGTATAGAACAAGGAGATATCATCACCTTTAGAAAACCAGATCAACCAGAGGTTTTGATTACTCATAGGATTACTGCTGTCAATGGTAATTTGATTACTACAAAGGGTGATAACAACCTTATTTCAGACGGTTGGGAGATTAATTTTTCAAAAGATTATGTGGTTGGCAAGTATTTGTTTAGGTCAGCTTTTTTGGGTTCAGTTTATGAATTATTGTTTTTAAATAGCATAAATCTTCTGTTTGTTTTTGTGATAAGTGTTTTTTTAATTATCGCGTTGATTGAAATTAAGAATATTATTATCTATCTATCAAAGCAAAAGCAAATTGAGATAGAAAAAGAAAAACAAGAGATGATAGAAAAAGCAAAGAAGATGTTACAGGAAGAGAAGGATTTATGAGAGCGATTATTTTGGCGAGTGGTTCTAAAGCAAATGCGACATATCTAGAGATAAATGGGTCAAAAGTCTTAATTGATTGTGGGCTTAGTTATCGCCAAATTGTCCAAAGGCTTAATGAAAGAGGAAAGAATTTGGATGGTTTGGAAGCAGTATTCATTACCCATGAACATATGGACCATGTAGCGGGATTGAGAGTTTTGGCAAAAAATCATAATCTCAAGATTATCTTAAGTAAGGGTACTTATGATAACCTTGATAAAAGATTTTATGGAGATATTTTACCAGAGATGTTTGTAATAACTAGTGACCTTCAGCAATTAGATTTTGGCAATTACTCGGTTTTACCTTTTAATACCTATCATGATGCATCAGAACCTTTAGGATATAAGTTTATAGAACAAGAGAAAACTTTGGTATATCTTACAGATACTGGATACTTTCCGATTAAGAGTTTAAAAGAACTAAAGAATTCCGATTGTTACATTATTGAAGCAAATCATGAAGTTGAACTACTGCTTGAAAGCGCAAGACCTTGGATGCTAAAGAAGAGAATTCTTGATGATCAAGGACATCTCTCGAATGAAGATAGCGCATCATTAGTTATTAATTTACTTGGAGAAAGGACAAAACAAATCATTTTAGCTCATCTCTCATTGGAATGCAATTATGAGGAAATAGCTTTAAAAACATATGAAAAAGTGTTTTATAATGAAGGAATAGATATTTTATCTTATAAGATAATAACAGCAAAACAAAATCATTCGACTGAAGAAATCATCATCGAATGATTTTTTCTTTTGCCAAAATAAACCTAAAATAGCAATTGTCTTTAAGTATCGTTTAAGGTATAATAAGATGTGGATTATGTGCTAATAGGAATTAGCAAAAATATTTATAGGAGGTTGTTTATGACAACAAAAAAAGTTTATCAGTCAATGGATGGAAACCAAGCAGCTGCATATACGGCTTATGCATTTACTGAAGTTGCAGGTATTTATCCAATCACGCCGTCATCTCCAATTCCAGAACATGTAGATAGCTGGGCAGCTGAGGGTAAGAAAAACTTATTCGGAATGCCGGTTAAAGTAGTTGAGATGCAATCAGAAGCTGGAGCGGCAGCTACTGTACATGGTTCGTTGGTGGCTGGAGCTTTGACCACTACTTTCACTGCATCACAAGGGTTATTGTTAAAAATACCTAATATGTATAAAATTGCCGGTGAATTACTTCCAGGTGTTATCCATGTAGCAGCACGTTCAATTGCTGCTCATGCTTTGTCAATCTTTGGCGATCATCAGGATATCTATGCTGCAAGACCGACTGGATTTTGCATGCTTGCATCTGGTTCTGTTCAAGAAACAATGGATTTGGGAGGAATAGCTCATCTTGCGGCTATAAAAACAAGTCTACCATTCCTGCATTTCTTCGATGGTTTTAGAACTTCTCATGAAGTAAATAAGATCGAAGTAATTGATTATGAAGTTTTTGACCGTCTTTTGGATAAAGAAGCGGTTAAGAAGTTTAGAGAGAGAGCTCTAAATTCAGCTAATCCTAAAACAATGGGTACTGCTCAAAATGATGATGTTTATTTTCAAGCTAAAGAAGTTCAAGAGCAGTTTTATCTTCCAGTTCCAGATGTGGTTAATGAGTATATGGAAGAAATTTCAAAAGTTACTGGAAGAGAGTATAAACCATTTAATTATTATGGAGCAAAAGATGCTAAGAATGTGATAATTGCAATGGGTTCTGTGACAGATACGATTAAAGAAGTAGTTGATAATCTAAATGAAGCTGGCCAGAAGGTTGGATTGATTTCAGTTCATTTATATCGACCTTTTTCAAGCAAATATTTCTTCAATGTTTTACCAAAGACAGTTGAAAGAATTGCTGTTTTAGATAGAACTAAAGAGCCTGGTTCTGCTGGAGAGCCATTATTTATCGATGTAAAATCAATTTTCTATGGCAAGGATAATCAACCTAAGATTATCGGTGGTCGTTATGGATTGTCTTCAAAAGATACAACTCCAGCTCAAATTTTTGCTGTTTATGAAAATCTAGCAAATGATATGAAAGATAACTTCACTATTGGTATTGTTGATGATGTTTTATATTCAAGTCTTGAAATCCAAGAAACACCAGACGTTACTGATGCTGATACAACAGAGTTATTGTTCTTTGGCCTTGGTTCTGATGGGACTGTTGGAGCAGTTAAGAATATCTCTAAAATAATTGGAGATTATACAGATCTTTATGGTCAAGCATATGCTTCTTATGATTCAAAGAAATCAGGTGGGGTTACAAGAATGCATTTGCGTTTTGGAAAACATCCAATTCGTTCGACGTATCTTGTGAATCATCCTCACTTTGTATCTTGTTCACAAGAGAGTTATTTGACTAGATTTGATTTGATTAAAGGTATTAGAAAGAATGGAACATTCTTACTTTCTACAACTAAGAGTTTAGATGAGATTGAAGATTATTTGCCAAATAAAGTAAAGAAAATTCTTGCAAAGCGCAATGCTAAGTTATATGTTATCGATGCTTATAATCTTGCTAAAGAAATCGGTGAAGTCAAAATGGTTTCAACGATTATGCAAAGTGCTTTCTTTAGACTTAATGAACAGATAATGAGTTTTGACCAAGCTAAAAAAGCGATGAAAACTTTTGCTAACAAAACTTTTGCTAGCAAAGGTGAAGAGATTGTTGAAATGAATTATAAAGCTGTTGATTTAGGTGGAGATGGATTGCATGAAATCGAAGTTAAACCTGAATGGGCAGATTTAGAAACAGAAGTTGCATTAGATACTGATCGTCCTGATTTCGTAAAGAATATTGCGGATGTTGTCAATGCAATCAATGGTTATGATTTACCAGTATCGGCTTTCTTAGGTATTGAAGATGGACAGATTCCTAATGGCACTTCAAGATATGAAAAACGTGGAATTGCTGAAGAGGTTTCTACATGGTTATCTGAGAATTGTATTCAATGTAATCAATGTGCTTATGCTTGTCCACATGCATGTATAAGAGCTATTTTAGCAACAGATGAAGAAGTTAAAAACGCTCCAGTTGATGCAATTTGGTTAGATGCTAGAGGTAAGGGTTTAGAAGGTTTAAAATATAGAATTGAAGTTTCTGTACTTGATTGTACTGGTTGTATGGTTTGTGTTAACACATGTCCTGCACCTACAAAAGCATTAAAGATGAGTCCGATTGAAGATAGAATTGAAGCAAAAGAGCATGTGTTAGCTGATTATCTTTACAATGAAGTTCCTTATAAAGGAGATTTAGTTGGAAGAAACACTTATAAAAATACTGTTTTCAATCAACCTTTATTTGAATTCTCAGGGGCTTGTGCAGGTTGCGGTGAAACACCTTATGTAAGATTTGTTACTCAATTGTTTGGTGAAAGAATGGTTATCGCAAACGCAACAGGATGTTCATCGATTTATGGAGCATCTTTCCCAGCTTCACCATATACTAAGAATTCTGAAGGCAGAGGGCCTGCTTGGGCTAATTCTTTGTTTGAAGATAATGCTGAATATGGTTTTGGAATGAAGATTGCTCAAGATGCAATGAGAGCAAGAATTGAAAATATTATCATCAACAATAAGACTGATTTTTCAGCTGAGTTAAATGAATTGTTCGAAACATGGATTGAGAATAAAGACAATGGAAATATGAGCTTAGAGTTATCTAAAAAAATTATTCCTCTGTTAGAAAACAATGATTCTCTATCTGCTAAGACTTTATTGGAGTTGAAAGAGTTCTTTGTTAAGCAATCACAATGGATAATTGGTGGAGATGGCTGGGCATATGATATCGGATATGGCGGGTTAGATCATGTTATCGCTAACGCTGAAGATGTAAACATCTTAGTCCTAGACACTGAAGTGTATTCAAATACCGGTGGTCAATCTTCAAAAGCTGCTAGAGCTGGTTCAATTGCTAAGTTTACTGCAGCTGGTAAACCATCTAAGAAAAAGGATTTAGCTGCTTTAGCAATGACTTATGAAAGTGTTTATGTAGCAACTATTTCTCATGGGGCTAATGCGACTCAAGTTACTAAAGCTCTGACTGAAGCTGAATCTTATCCTGGACCTGCTTTGGTAATTGCATACTCACCATGTATTGCTCATGGAATTAATGGTGGATTATCAAATTCACATCAACAAGCAAAACTAGCAACAGAATGTGGTTACTGGCCAACATTTAGATACGACCCAAGAAGAATTGCTGAAGGCAAAAATCCACTTCAAATAGATTCTAAAGAACCTAAATGGGAAAAATATCACGATTTCTTGTTAAGTGAGAATCGCTATCAGCAATTGGTAAAAACCAATCCAGAAGCAGCTGAAGTATTATTGAAAGCTAATATCATTGACGCAAAACGTCGTTGGGCGATGTATCAAAGACTAGCAGCTATGGATTATTCTGAAATAATAGGATAATTTTATTAAATACACAAAAGCACTGTTAGATGATTAATATTGTCTTTCAGTGCTTTTTTTCTCTTTTTTAAGAAAGCGTTATCAATTAGATATTTAGTTTTTGTTCTTGTCAAACAAAAATCATTGTGATAAGATACTTGTAAAATTTATTGCTTGAGGGAAAAAATGTCTAAAATTATTAGCGGATTTCATTTTCATATGTGGCAAAATCGAGGTTTGACTGTTAGTTAGAAAGACTAATAGACAAGCTCGTTTTACAATATGATGCTTGTCTATATTCGCTAATAGTATTATTTGAGTTTAAGCGCTGTAGATAAGTCTACAGTGTTTTTTTTACTTTAAGCATAAATTAATATCATTCAAGGAGAAGAAAAATGAGAGAACCAACAAAGAAGTTTGGATTATTTACTGCAATCGCGATGGTAGTAGGTATTGTAATTGGTAGTGGTGTTTTTAAGAGTGCAGGTGATGTGCTTGCTAGAGCTGGTGGTAAGCTGTCTACAGCGGTTTTAGCGTGGGTTATCGGAGGAGCTATTATTATTTTTTCAACATTAGCATTTAGTATTGTTGCGTTGAAATCAGCAAAGAAATCAGGGATTATTGATTTTGTTGAAGGAGTTGTTGGCGAAAGAGCAGCTTATTTAGTTGGATGGTTTATAAACTTTGTTTACTATCCTATTCTTGTTGGAGTACTTGCTTGGTTGGCAGGTAGTATCACGAATACACTTTTGGGATTTGAACAGGACTTTACTTGGATATTGGCTTTAGTATATTTTATCGGTTCTTATGGCTTAAATATTTTTGGACCTGTCTTGGCAGGCAGGTGGCAAGTAAGTGCAACGGGAATCAAGTTAATACCATTGGTTTTGATTGCTATTGTCGGTTTGGTGGTTGGAATCATCAATGGTACAACTGTTGATGCATTCAGGATTCCGGCTCAGATAATTAGTTCTTCTGGAACTGGTTTGGCAGCAGCAGTAGCGGTGACTGCCTTTGCTTATGATGGTTGGATTACTGCTTTGGCAATAACACAGGAGTTGAAAGACCCAAAAAGAAATTTAGCGAAAGCTTTATTAGGTGGGGCAATTTTAATTGTTGTTTGTTATATTGTGTTCTTTATCGGTTTGTCAGGTGTAATCACAAATGATGAGGCTGTTGCTATAGCTGGTTCCTTGGATACATCTGTTTTAGCAGCTAGTCGCTTGTTTGGCGCTTTCTTTGGACCGGTAGTATCAGTGTTGATCCTAATATCGGTATTAGGAACATTGAATGGATTGACTTTAGGTGCTGTAAGAGGAATGTATCAAATCTCTGTTAAAGGAGTTGGCCCAACACCTGATGTCTTTACAAAACTAGGAAAAAAAGATGAGCCGTATGCATCGGGCTTATTAAGTTTTGTTTTTGCAATATTTTGGGGTATAATCTGGTATGGCAATTTTCAAGGTTTCTTTGGAGGGTTCATGGATACTTCTATTTTGCCAATAGTATTTTTATATGCTTCATTTATTTTAGTGTATTTCAATATCTTCAAAAATTATACTGAATTGAATGCATTCAAAAGATATGTTGTACCTTTGCTTGCGACAGTAGGAGCACTGTACTTGATTTATGGAGCTTTTGTTTCAGATCCGATTATGTTCATCTATTTTAGTGTTATTGTTGTTGTAATTCTAGTGGTTGGCGTATTAACTTATCAACCAAGAAAAGTTAAAGTTATTGTTAAAAATGAAGCCTAGATTTTAGAAAATTAAATTAGAGAAAACTTTATTTTTTAAGGTTTTCTCTTTATTATAAGGTTGAATAGTAGGATGTTTATAGGTTTTTGTCTAGCTGGATTGTGAATTTCTTATTGATATAGCTGTGGATTGTGAATTATTCATGATTTAATTAAAAAATATTTTATCTTTTCTGATAATTGTTATATAATATATAAGACACATAAGTAAAAAGGAGTTTTTAAAGATGCAATTGACAAGAAAAAGAATTATCACATTAATGTTAACTCTATTGCTAGGAATGACATTGATAGCTTGCAAAAACGAAACTACAACTACAACTGAAGTTGCACCTGGAGATTTATTGATACCACAGCTAACTAGCCCTGATGCGGTTTTCTTTTCATATGAAGACTTTGATATAACATATAGAGATCTCTATAACGGTGTGAAAGTTAATGATGGACTCAATCAACTTTTAGCAATGGTTGATTTAGATTTATTGAATGATTATTATCAAAGTGTTACTCAAGAAGAGATTGATGTAAAAAAGCAAAAACTGATGTATGGAACCAATGATCAGGATATTATAGATAAATTTACAGAAGATAAGCTTGAGGAATATTCATTAAGGTTTGAAGAATCAATGTATCTAATGGGGTACGATGATAACATTGATGATTATGTTAGATTAGTTGTTATGAGAGAAAACTACGTTAAAGACATAATTACTGATGAAGCTTCAAGTGATCAAACATGGTATGTCGGCCCAAGCCAGATTGCAGATTATTATCAAAATACATTCCGTCCAGATGTAAAATCTATCAAGATAAAGTTTATATCTGAAGCAGATGCAAAAGCTGTAATGAGAGAGTTTAATCTTGTAAGTCGTGCTGGAGATTTGATGCTTTATACTGGTGAAAAACCTTTAGATCAAGTACCTTCATCACAGTTGAATGCTGAAAATACAAGAAGTCTGACTGAAGAAGAAATATTGGGTTATTATATTGATATGTATAATTATGTTTATCAAGATTTCCGTAGTTTAATCGATAAGAATATGGATGTATTGGATTTGCTTGAACTAGAAGACTTAAGTGTGGCATACGATGATTTAAAAACAGCGAATCAATCTTTAGCTAATTTTGTGTATTATACTTTAGGAAATAGAGAAGACTTCTTATCAGGAGAATCTGATGAGTTATATTATACCTATGCTCCAGTCAAGTATTTCTCAAATCGTGATACTAGTTATTATATGATTTTAAACCTTCAAGGTTTTGAAAAAGCTGATGTTGATGGTTTTGAAGGCGAAGAAGCTGATTTAGTAGCTTTGATTGGTCAAGAAAAATATGATGAGATAGAAAAAGAAATGATTGATACCAATCTTAGTTCTGAATCATTTGTAAGAAGAAGAATTGCTGAACTAAGAAATGAGCATGATTTCTTGATTTATGATTACTATTTGAGTGTTGATTATAGCGCAGTTGACCAAAATTATGCTGAAGATGAAGAAGGAAGCCTTACTGTATTAGCTAGTTATGATGATAAGACGATTACGCCTGATGATTTATTAGAGTATGCACTCAACCAAAATGCTTCTTTGTATTTAATTTATGCATCTCAAATTAAAGCAATTAAGAATGCTCATTTTGAGGATGTTTATTGCCAAAATACTAATCAATGTGTCTATGATTTTCGTGATAATGAATCAGCTAAAATGTTAGAGCATATAAATGATTTTGAGAGTCTTAAAGAACAATTCATGAATAGCATGTATGCTGATTTCTACGAGTTTGAAGATTATTTATATCTTGCTTACGGTGTGAAAACCGAAGAAGAAATGATTAATAATTATTATGTAAAAGCAACTTTGCAACCATTATATATTTTTGATATGATCAAAGAGAATGATTACGAAGTTCTTAGCACTATATTGGAATTGATGCAACCTTACTTTGATAATTATTTCAGTTTGAACGTTAGACATTTATTAATCTATCTTGATAGAAATGAGGATGGTTCACCAGATGATTTTGAAGATTTCTATAGCGATTTAGAGGATAAAGCTTCATTTGATGAGAAACTTTCTAGTTTTGAAGAGAATATAAGAGAGTATTTGAATGCAAATACAGATAATAGTTTCACTACGTTAGTAAATGAATATAAGGCTGCAAAAAGAAATGATGAGACATGGGGAGAGTTTAAAAGATATGGATTCTTCATCATGACCGAGAATCTTTCTAGTTCAGCTTCCTTAACATATAGTAGTTCGGTTAATAAGTTTGAAGATAGTTTTGTAGATGGATTGATTGATTTATATCAAAGTTATATTTTAGATGATTTTAAGGATGAATCATATCTTTACAGTGAAACTTTGATTGAAACTACTTATGGTATGCATTTAATACGAGCGGAAAAAGGTAAAGATTTTGAAAGACCAACAGCAGTTTTTGAAATGACATTTGATGAAGATGAGGAACCTGAGTTCACCTTAGGACTTGAAAGTGATGCTGAAATTATTAATCTTGAACAGTTAAAAATTTATGCGCAATATCGATTCAGTGTTATAAGTTTTGGAACAATTAACCTTTCTGAGTTACATGGATTCACCAGACCAACAATCCCTGCTAGTTTGACAAAAGCTTTTGATGCATATATTGCTTCATTGCATGATGCATTGTATGTTGTAGGTTTCTTAAACTCAGGAATAATATCACAAATACAAGCAGGTGAGCTTGTAAATGAAGTTTCTAATTATTGTAATCTGACAGAAGAGCAACTTAGTGTTAAAATGATTCGTTTGAACGAAATATATCTACGTCAGATGTTTGCGGATTTAGATTTACGATAAGTGCGAGATTTCTCGCGCTTTTTCTTGAGGGTAGAGAATGAAAGCTAAAGAAGAAAAAATTATCAGAAGTAATACAGTTTTGACGATTATCATCAATACTTTTTTGGGAGTAATTAAACTTGTTGGAGGAATATTAGGTAATTCTAGTGTTTTAATAACTGATGCAATCAATTCTATAAGTGATATAGCTAGTAATCTGGTTGTTTATTTCTCAGCAAAGTTTTCAAAAAAAGAGAAGGATAAAGATCATCCCTATGGTCATGATAAGTATGATAGCATGATTTCAATATTTTTAGGGTTTGCGCTGATTATCACAGTTTTTGAAGTTGGCAAAAGTGCAATTGCCTCATTATATGAATATTTGTTTACTGATGCTGTTATTCAAACCCCCAAGTACTTTACGATAATCATTATTTTTATTACGTTGATTTTAAAAGAGTTTCTTTATAAAAAGACTAAGAAAGATGCAAAAAAAGCTAAATCACAGGCTTTGTTAGCTCAGTCATGGGATCATAGGTCAGATACTTTTACGAGTATTGGGGCTTTAATAGGGATTGTAGGAGCTATCTTTGGAGTTTCTTTCTTAGATCCTATTTGTTCGCTTTTCATTGCTTTTTTCATCTTAAAGTTGGCAGTAAGAATTATTAAAACTGGAATCTCACAAGTAGTTGATGCAGCTGTTGATGACGATGAGATTAAAGAGATTAGAAAAATTGTTATGAGCAATAGGAATGTTATAGCTATTGATGAGATTAAAACAAGACTATTTGGTGTAAAGTTTTATGTAGATTTAGAAATAGCTCTAGATGAATGTCTTTCTTTGGTTGAAGCTCATCAAATCGCAGAAGAAATCCATGATCAAATCGAGGAAAATATGAGTGATGTTATTCATTGCATGATTCATGTCAATCCGAGAAAGAAAAAATCTATTGATTAATTATGATGGTGGTGTTATAATATTTAATTACATTAAGAAAACGCTATCATTTAAGGAGTGGTTTTATGATTTTATCAATCTTTACAGAATACCTTGATACTGGGCCGGGAGTATGGGAAATCATTTTAAGGATGACTATGACGGCTGTTTTTGTTGGTTTTATTGGTTTGGAAAGACAGATGCGACATAAAATTGCTGGAATAACTACTCACCTTATGGTTGCTTTTGGTGCTTGTGGAATTGCGATATTACAAGATGCGTTATATTACGATGCAATCGCTACAGCTCAGGCTTTCCAAGAATTGGGTCTCAATGTTGAAATTCAGATTCAAAGACAAAGGGTTATTGCTCAAGTAGTAACGGGAGTCGGATTCTTAGGTGCAGGCACAATATTGAAAACAAAGAATGGAATTTATGGTTTGACAACAGCCGCAACTATCTGGCTAGCATCGATGATTGGGTTAGCTTTTGGCATGGGAGCATATGTGATTGGAGCAATTATCGCTCTCTTCTCTTTTGTTTTCTTAACAGTGTTTAGAAAAATATTAGGTAAAACATCACTTAGACATATAGATTCTCCGGAAATAATCGGTTCAAAACCAGTTGATGAGTAAAGAGATTGAAAAATCTCTTTTTCTTTTACACATAATTGTAAAATTATTCATTCATATATTTTGCAAAATATGATTAAATAGGTTAAACTATTTACGGGAATTTTGGAGGTATTTATCATGATTTTAGACATAAAGGACCTGAGTGTATCAATTGATGGCAATATGATATTAAATAGTTTGAATCTTACTGTAAAAGGTGGAGAAGTTCATGCTATTATGGGTCCAAATGGAACAGGAAAATCAACTTTAGCACAGGTATGTATGGGACATCCTAGTTATAAGGTTGAGTCTGGAGATATACTTTTGGATGGAGAAAGTATTTTGGATAAAACAGTCGATGAAAGAAGTAGAATTGGCTTATTTTTAGCGATGCAAAATCCTGTAGAGGTTCCTGGTGTAACCAATTTTGATTTTGTTAAAGCAGCAATTCAAACAAGAATGGCAAAAGATGAGCACTTGCGTATTGGAAAATTCATTTTAAAGTTTGAAGCAGCTTCTGAAGAACTAAGAATGGGAAAAGGATTGGCTCATCGGTTTTTGAATCAAGGGTTTTCTGGCGGAGAAAAGAAACGAAACGAGATTTTACAGATGAAAATGTTAAACCCGAAATTTGCTTTTTTGGATGAGATCGATTCTGGATTAGATGTTGATGCATTGAAATTAGTTGGAGATAATGTTACAAAGATGAAGTCGCCAGATTTAGGGTTGATACTCATTACACATTATCAAAGATTATTGGACTATATTGTCCCTGATTTTGTTCATATTATGTTAAATGGTCAGATAGTGAAGACAGGTAAAAATGAATTGATTAATCGGATTGATAAGGAAGGTTATGAGTGGGTAAAGAAAGAACTTGGTATTGTTGAAGAAGAGAAAAGACCAGTTTCTTTAGGTGTTTGCCCATCAAAACACTGATAATGAAGTTGTTAGTTGATAAGAATAATTTAATTATTCTAGACAAAGAGAATATCATTAATGAATATGATTTAAAGATTGAGAGTAACCAAATCATTATCGATAAAGAAGATGATATTTTTATCTATATCAATGATTTATTGTCTCAAAAACCAATTGAAATTCGAGTAAAAAACGATGTAAAATCAAAGCTGTTTATTGTTGTGACTAATTCAAGAACAAATGTTATTAAGATAAATTTTCTACTAGAGAATAATTCTGAGTTGGAATTGGTGAGTTATTTTTCTGCAAAAAACAAAGCTAAATTAGATTTTTCTAGGAGTTTTACTTTAGAAAAATTCTCTAACTTAAAGTTGTTTAATTTCTTAACTTATAATGGGACTTTAAATATTGATGAAACAATCAACATGATTGGTGAAGGTGCTAATACTAAATTAGAATTTCTAAACTTGGGCAAATTATCAAATGTTACCAATGTTTTGCAAGAGATAAATCATCTAGCAATAAAAACTAAGTCAATGATTTCAAATTCCTTAATAGCTAGCAACAAATCTAAATTGAATTATCAAGTAATTGGAAGCATCGCTAAGGGTATGGAATATTCAGATTGTTCTCAATCTAACCGTGGGATTATTTTAGGTGAAGAGTCAGAAATAGCAGTTGAACCAACACTTTTAATCGATGAATACAACGTTTCAGCTAGTCATGGTGCTGCAATTGGACAAATTGATGAGAATCAGTTGTATTATCTAAAAAGTCGTGGTTTAAACGAAGAAGAAGCTAGGAGTTTGATTATTTTTGGATTGACCAATCCTTTTATTGAAAAAATTACTGATCAAGGGCTGAAATCATTGTTTAAAAGACAAGTAAACAGAATTGTTTAAGGTGGTTATAATGAATGAATTAGTTTTTAAGGATTTTCCTCAATTAAAGTCTGATTACATCTATTTTGATACAGCAGCAACATCTTTGAAACCTTTATCAGTTATCAATGCTGTGAATAACTATAATATGAATTTGAGTGCTAATATCAATAGAGGTATGTATGAACAAAGCGTTAAAGCTACTTTTTTGTACGAGGAAACACGCAGAAAAATCGCTAAGTTCATTAACGCAAAAGAGAAGGAAATAGTTTTTACAAGAGGAACTACTTCAGCTCTTAACCTTGTGGCTAATTCCTATGGTTTAGAGAATCTTTCAGAAGGCGATGAAATCATTATTTCGGAACAAGAACATCATTCCCAATTTTTACCTTGGCAAAATGTTGCTAAAAAGACGAAAGCAAAATTAAGATTTATTGAGCTTGACAGAGAGGGGAAAATTACAGTTAATGCCTTCAAGAAAGTTTTAAGTTCTAAGACTAAGATTGTGGCGTTGAATTATGTCTCGAATGTATTGGGATATATTAATCCAATCAAAGAAATTACTGAATTAGCTCATCAAATGGGATCTGTGGTTGTTGTTGATGGTGCTCAAGCAGTTGGACATTTGAAGATTGATGTAGTTGATCTTGATTTTGATTTTTTTGCTTTCTCTGCTCATAAAATGTTAGGTCCTACAGGAGTTGGTGTATTGTTTGGGAAATTGCAATTACTAAAGAATATGAGTCCGATTGAGTTTGGTGGAGATATGAATGAAGATGTCTTTAAAACTGAATCAACTTGGAAACAAGCTCCGCAAAGATTTGAAGCAGGAACTATGCCAATAGCGGAAGTTATCGGTTTTGGAGAAGCTGTTGAATATCTTAATTCTATAGGAATAGAGAACATAAAGAGTTATACACAAAAATTATATGATTATTTTATTGAAAAACTCAATCAAGTTGATGGAGTAGAAATATACAATATGAAATCAGATATTGGAATAATAACCTTTAATCTTAAAAGCGTACCTTCACATGATGCGATAAGTTATTATGCCCAAAGCAATATTGCATTACGATCTGGACAACATTGTGCAAAACTAATCCATGACTGGCTTAAAATAAACTCTTCTTTACGAGTTTCTGTATATATCTACAATCGTATTGAAGATGTTGATAGATTCATAGAGGTCACAAAAGTTGCGATAAGTTATTTTAGAGAACTTGGTTTTTAGGAGGGATATGATGAACAATTTAGATAATCTTTACCGAGAAATCATTATGGAACACTATAAAAACCCAAGAAATAAAGGGTTAATAGACGATGATAGATATGTTAAGATTAGAATCAAGAATCCATCTTGTGGTGATGATATCACGATTCAAACATTGGTTGAGAATGAAAGAATTGCTGATTGTAAACAGGAAGCAATAGGTTGTTCTATTTCAGTTGCTTCAGCATCAATTCTTTCAGAAATAATGATTGGAAAAACAGTTTCTGAAGCTATGGAGATAGCTGTTAACTTTTTAAACATGGTTTCAAATCGTGATTATAATGAACAAATGGATTTAGAAGAAGCAAGCGTTTTTAGTGGAGTAAAACAATTTCCAGCAAGAATTAAGTGTGCTTCAATTGCCTGGGTTGCTTTTCAAGACACAATCAAGCAGGAGTGATGAAAGTGAGTAAAAAGGAATTTGATTTTGATTCTGAATATAAATATGGTTTTAAGACTGAATCAACTTCAGTTAAACAAACAAAAAGAGGTTTATCTGAAGCTGTTGTTAGGGAGATATCTGAGATAAAGCAAGAGCCAAAATGGATGTTAGATACAAGATTAGATGCGCTTAAAGCTTTTTATGAAATTGATAATCCTTTGTGGGGGCCAGATTTGTCTGGTATTGACTTTAATGATATTATCTACTATATTAAATCATCTGACCGAGTTGAAAGAGATTGGGAAAATGTTCCTGAAGAAATTAAGGAAACCTTTAAAAAATTAGGTATTCCAGAAGCTGAGCAAAAGTATTTAGCTGGAGTTACTACCCAGTTTGAATCTGAAGCAGTATATCATAGCACAATTTCTGAATTAAATGATTTAGGGGTGATTTTTTTGGATACAGATTCTGCTTTAAAAGAATACCCAGAGTTATTCAAAAAGTTTTTCACTAAGGCTGTTGGCTATAAAGATAATAAATATGCCGCATTAAATACTGCTGTTTGGAGTGGAGGATCTTTTATCTATGTTCCTAAAGGTGTGAAAATTGAAAAACCATTACAATCTTATTTTAGAATCAATACAGAAAGAATGGGACAATTTGAACGCACTTTGATTATTGTTGATGATGAAGCAAGTTTGAATTATGTTGAAGGTTGTACAGCGCCAATATATTCAACAAACTCTTTGCATGCTGCTGTTGTTGAGATTTATGTCGAAAAGAATTCTAAATGCCGATATTCAACTGTTCAAAACTGGTCAACAAACATAGTTAATTTAGTTACAAAGAGGGCTGTTGTAGAAAAATATGGTCATATGGAATGGATTGATGGTAATATCGGCTCTGGCTTGAATATGAAATATCCGAGTTGTATACTTAAAGGAGATTATTCTAAGGGGACAACAATCACTATTGCATTTGCCGGAAAAAACCAATATCAGGATACAGGAGCTAAGATGATTCATTTAGGTAAGCATACCACTTCAAAAATAGTCTCTAAATCAATAGCTTCAAAAGGTGGAAAGGTAAATTATCGAGGGATTGTATCACAGGGTAAGAATGCTGAGTTTTCAAAGGCAAAGATTGAATGTGATACTATTTTGATAGATAGAGAATCCTCATCAGATACAATTCCAATGAATATTGTTAAAAACTTCAGAGGGCAGATTGAACATGAAGCAACTGTTTCAAAGGTCAGCGATGATGAATTGTTTTATTTGATGAGTCGTGGTTTGAGTGAGGATGAGGCAAAAGAAATGATTGTTATGGGATTCATTGAGCCTTTTGCTAGAGAATTGCCGATGGAATATGCGGTTGAATTAAATCAATTAATCAAGTTAGAAATGACTGGTTCTATCGGATAAAAACCTCTGAATGGGGGTTTTTTTTCTTGGCTTGTTTTTTTTTACTTATAATTGTGATAAAATAAATAAAAGGCGGTGTATAAGAATGAAACTGGTAATGGCAATTGTTTCTAATGAAGATGCAAATAAAGTTATCAAAAAGTTGATTAAATCAAACTTTTTTGTAACCAAATTAGCCACAACTGGTGGGTTTTTGATGAGCGGGAACACAACGATAATCGTCGGTGTAAGTGACGATTCGCTTGAACAATGCATTCAAGTAATTTCAGAGACATCAAAAAGCAGGACAAAACTTGTTCCAAATGCGATATCTAGTGAGTTTGGAATTTTCTCGTCTATGCCAGTAGAAGTTGAAGTTGGTGGAGCGACTATTTTTGTAATGGATGTAGAACAATTTATTAAAGCATAACTATTACTAATTGAAAGTGGGTTCTTTTGATGAGGGCAGATTTTTATGACACAGAGAAGATTATTATTTTATCTTAAGAATAGTAATTATGAAGATATAATTACATTTTTAAGTATGTATAACAATATTATCATAACAGAAGTTCAAGATGCTTGTTTAGTTGCTTATGTACAGACAGATTTTTCATTTAGTGATTTTTCGAAACTTAGAGAGTTTTTAGTTGAAGAGTTGTTAATTGATTTTGTTGGACTTTATCTTCCCTTGAGCTTGGATATTCAAATTAGAGTTATTTCAAAATATTTACCGAGGTTTAATTTGGGAGTTTACAATATTGCTGATTTTATCAGCGAAATATGTTTGGAAAAGCATAACGAGATGAAATTGACGTTAAAGAGTTATTACTACAATTATGTCGGAGTAGAAACAGTAGAAACAGTTCTAGGTTTTATTGAAAATAGTTTCAACGCATCTAATAGTGCAAAGAAGATGTATATGCATCGGAATACGCTAAACTATCGGATTGAAAATTTTATTAGAAAGACAGAAATAGATATTAGAGATTTTATGCAAGCTTTAGCAATATATCTATTGTTTAGAAGGTGATTTGTGCATATTGCATATTGGATTATCTTCTTTTTTTTTATATAATTATCTTGATAATATTTTAAGGAGGAAATTTATGGCTACACTGAGTTTTAAGAATATTGATAAGATTTATGATAATGGTGTTCAGGCAGTTTTTGATTTTAACTTAAATGTTAAAGACAAAGAGTTTATTGTTTTCGTTGGGCCATCTGGATGTGGTAAGTCAACTACACTTAGAATGGTTGCTGGTTTGGAAGAAATATCTGGAGGAGAGTTGTATATCGATGATCAGTTGATGAACGATGTTGCTCCAAAAGATAGAAATATTGCGATGGTTTTCCAATCATATGCATTATATCCACATATGTCAGTTTATGATAACATGGCTTTTGGATTAAAATTAAGAAAAATGCCTAAAGCTGAAATTGACAAGAGAGTTCAAAACGCAGCTGATATATTAGGATTGACTAGTTATCTTGACAGAAAACCAAAAGCATTGTCAGGAGGACAAAGACAAAGAGTTGCTTTAGGTAGAGCGATTGTTAGGGATGCAAAGGTATTCTTGATGGATGAGCCTTTATCAAATCTTGATGCTAAATTAAGAGTTGCGATGCGTGCTGAGTTAATCAAATTGCATGAAAGATTAGAAACTACGACAATTTATGTTACCCATGACCAAATTGAAGCGATGACTATGGCAACAAGAATTGTTGTTATGAAAGACGGAAGAATCCAACAGATTGGTGCTCCAAAAGAAATATATGATTATCCAAACAATATGTTTGTTGGTGGATTTATTGGAACTCCAGCTATGAATTTCTTGCCAGGAAAAGTTGATGACGAAGGTGTTTTCTCGATTAAAGATTTACGTTTGAAAATCGATAAGAAACATTTTGATTTATTAAAAGAAAAAAATATGCTTAATAAAGAGGTAGTTATCGGTTTCAGACCTGAAGATGTTCATGATGAACCAAGATTCTTGGAAAAACATCCAGAGTCAAAAGCTATTTTCGTTGTTGATGTTGCTGAGTTATTAGGAGCTGAGACAAATATTCATATTTCAATTGACGACAATAACATAATTGCTAAAGTTAGTGCTAGATCTGATTTATCTATAGGTTCAAAAGTTGAGTTGGCAATTAATATGGAAAAAGCACATTTCTTTAATCCAGAAACAGAAGAAAGAATAGTAAAATAATTTCTTAAAATAAACTAATTTATAGAGAATATACCGCCAAAATTGGCGGTATTTTTCAAATAGAAAACAGATGTTTCTATGTTAAAATAGTTTGTAAAGGAGCTATTATGATAGATTATATAATAAAGAAGGAAGACAACTGTCTTTATATTGTAAAAGATCAAGACTATTTGATTAAGGATATACCAATCCAAAGGTATTTCAACTCTTTGCTTATTGACAGCTTTACAAACTTGCAAGCATTAGAGAAAGCGATGAAAAAGCTCTTTGCCTTCAACTCTAAAATTCCCATCTATGTTGATGAACAGACTTTGTTTATGAACATAAAGAGTTATCGCTTAGAAGGGAGTATATATATCAATTACTTTGCAATTCTTAGCTACTATGAAGTAGATAAAGAAATTGTTGTTTCGTTCTACGATGGACATTGTTTAAAATTGAAGTCAAGATATTGTTTTTATAATCAAATCAAGAAATGCCAAAGAATCATCGAACATCTAAAATTATGAAAACAGATGTAAGATATAATAAAAATAGTTATAGAAATATAACTGTTTTTTTAGTATAATATTACTGTGATATAAAAAGATCAAGGAGGATTTATATGAAGAAAAAAACATTAGATGATTTATGTGTTTCAGGGAAGAAAGTTTTGGTTAGAGTTGACTTCAATGTACCGATTATTGACGGTATAATAAGTGATGACAATAGAATAGTCCAAGCACTTCCGACAATAAACTATCTGTTGTCTGAGAATGCTAAAGTAATCCTTTTTTCACATTTAGGAAGAATAAAGAAAGAAGAAGATTTAGCAAAAAACTCACTTTTAGTAGTATCTAAGAGATTAGAGGAGTTGTTATCAAAACCTGTGAAGTTTATTCCTCAAACTAGGGGAACAGTTTTAGAAGATGCTATTAACGCGATGCAAGAAGGCGATATAGTAATGTTCGAGAACACACGTTTTGAAGATTTAGATGGAAAGAAAGAATCAAAAAATGACCAAGAGCTAGGAGCTTATTGGGCGAGTTTAGGGGATGTTTTTGTTAACGACGCTTTTGGTACTGCACACCGTGCACACGCTTCAAATGTTGGAATAGCTAGTTTAAAAGAAGCAGCTGCCGGGTTTTTAATGGAAAAGGAACTACGTTATATAGGCGAAACAGTCGAGAATCCTGAAAGACCATTTGTTGCGATTTTAGGAGGAGCAAAAGTCTCTGATAAAATCGGAGTTATTGAAAACCTTCTTAAGAAAGCTGATAAGGTTCTAATCGGTGGCGGTATGGCTTATACTTTCATGAAAGCATTGGGTTATAATATTGGTACATCAATCGTAGAAATAGATAAACTTGACTTAGCTAAAGAATTGCTTGATAAAGCAAATGGTAAATTGATTTTACCAGTTGATTTGGTTGTATCAAAAGAATTTTCAGCAGATGCAAAGCACAGAATAACTACTTATAAAGAGATTAAAGATGATGAAATGGGATTGGATATAGGTCCAAAAACAATTGATTTATTCAAGAAAGAGTTAAAAGGAGCTAAAACTGTTGTTTGGAACGGGCCTGTAGGTGTTTTTGAATTTGAAGCTTTCGCAAAAGGTACAAAAGCAGTGTGTGAGATATTGGCAAATATGGATGATGCTAGAACAATTATTGGTGGTGGTGATTCAGCTGCAGCAGCAATTCAAATGGGTTATCAAGATAAATTCACTCATATTTCGACTGGTGGAGGAGCATCATTAGAGTTTCTAGAAGGAAAAGAATTGCCTGGAGTAACATCTCTAGATGATGTTGAAGATTGTTGCGAAGGATGCGATTGTCATTAATAATAAAAATTTATTAGAAGGAATGATTAAAATGAGAAAACCAATTATTGCAGGTAATTGGAAAATGTTTAAGACCAGAGACGAAGCTTTATATTTCGTTTTGCAGGTCTCAGAAAAAATGCCAAACAATAAAGATGTTGAGACAATTTGTTTTGCTCAAGCACCTTTGATGAGATGTTTGATTAAAAGACAAGGAGCTAATTTGCGCATTGGAGCACAAAATCTTCATTTTGAAGATGAAGGAGCTTTCACAGGGGAAGTTTCAGGTCCTTTGTTAAAATCTTATAATGTTGAATATGTTTTGATTGGGCATAGTGAGAGAAGAGCATTATTCCATGAAACTGATGAAATAGTTAACCTTAAACTTAAAGCGGCTTTAAGAAATTCTTTAAAACCAATTGTTTGCGTTGGGGAGTTACTTGAGGAAAGAGAGAATAACCAAACCGAAGTTGTTTTAAGAAGACAAGTAAAAGCAGCTTTTAAAGATATCGCAGCAATCAATTTAAAAAATATTGTGATTGCTTATGAGCCTGTATGGGCTATTGGTACAGGTAAAACAGCTTCTGCAAATCAAGCAGATGAGGCTTGTGGTTTTATTAGAGAACTGATAGCTGCTTTGTATGGAAAAGTAGTAGCTGAAGCTATTAGAATCCAATATGGCGGATCGGTAAAACCTGATAATATCGTAGAACTTTTGGAAAAAGAGAATATTGATGGTGCTTTAATCGGCGGGGCTTCTTTGGATCCAGATAAGTTTATCTTTATGGCTAATGCCGCAAAAAAATAATAAAAAAAACGGCTAAATCTTATAGGTTTTAGCCGTTTTTCATAAAAAAAAGCCAAAGTTTTTCGCTTTGGCTTAGTTTTATTTGTTGTATAACTCTACAATTAGGTTTTCTTTGATTTCTGGTAGAATTTCGTTTCTTTCTGGTAAACGAGTAAAAGTAGCTGTAAGTTTTTCATCATCAAAAGCGATATACTCTTGACGTGATGCAATTGTTTCAAGTGCTTCTTTGACGATAACTAAATCTTTTGATTTTTCTTTCAAAGAGATTACTTGACCCGGTTTTACTCTAATTGATGGAATTGATGCTTTAGAACCATCAAGTAAGATGTGTCCATGGTTTACTAATTGTCTTGCTTGCTGTCTCGTTCTAGCAAATCCAGCACGGTACACTAGGTTGTCCAATCTTGATTCTAATAAGAATAAGAAGTTTGAACCTTGTTTTCCTTGCATTTTCTTTGCTTCAATGAAAGTTTTACGGAATTGTCTTTCGTTAACACCATATGTAAAACGTACTTTTTGTTTTTCTTGTAGCTGTTGACCATATTCAGAGAGTTTTTTACGTTTTTGACCGTGTTGACCAGGTGCGTAAGGACGTTTATTTAATTCTTTTCCAGTTTCAGAAATTGAATAACCGTAACGACGACTTTTCTTCCAGGTTGAACCTGTAAATCTTGCCATATATTTTCCTCCTTTTAATTTATTTACGTAGTAACATGAGGAGTTCTTAATTGATCTATTTTGATTGTTTTGATGTTTTCATGTTAAGCAGTTAACACTACTTACAAACCCTTAATGCGGAACAATCAAATCATAAATCTTGTAAAAACAACTGCTTTTTATTACATGCGCACAAAGTATTATAACTTATTGATTATAAAAAGTCAATCAAAAGCTTTACTAGATTTTCGAGTATTTCTTTGGTTTCTTGATTGAAGCGATCGCGTATTGGACTATCGATATCAAGTACCCCAAATAGTTTGTTATCTTTTATAATAGGTATAACAATTTCCGATAAACTATCGCAATCGCAAGCGATATGTCCAGGAAATTTATGCACATCAGAAACGACAATAGTTTCTCTTTTTTCAGCTGCCCTTCCACAAACTCCTTTACCGATTTCAATTAAAGTTACAGCTGCTTTTCCTTGAAATGGACCAAGGTATAGATTTTCACCATTATAAAGGTAAAAACCTACCCAATTAAGATCTTCTATATTTTCCTTAATTATTGCACTAAAATTAGCGAGATTGGTGGTTTGGGGAAGCAGTTTGTCTAAAAATAATTCCATATTGGTATAAATTATATATTTGTCCATTATTAATCACCTCTTCAGCTCAATATTATAAAATAACTTAGATTAAAACACAATAAATATGATAAAATAATTATTGGAAAGTGAAGTGATTGACTTGTATGAATACATTATGATTCGCTACGGTGATTTGATTCTCAAAGGTAAAAATCAACATATCTTTAGACACATGATTAATAATCAGATAGCACATAAGATGTTTGGTTTAAACATCGAACTTGAGTTTCAACACGATTTGGTTTTTGCTAAGCTAAACAATACAGACCCAGAAGATGTGATTTCAAGATTGAATTTTATCTCTGGACTGAGTTCTTATAGCAAAACCATGAAATGCGAATATGATTTAGATTTGATAGCTGAAAAATCAATTAAAATGCTTACTCATGAGATAGATTTACCAACAAGGTTTAAAATAGAGACAAAAAGAGCGGATAAAAATGTAGTTTTGAAGTCTTTTGAGATCTCGAATTTATTGAGCAAGAGAGTTTTGAAAGAAGTTAAAAACTTGATAGTTGATGTTAAAAACCCTGAAAAAATCTTGAATATCGAAGTGAGAAATGATGCTACCTACATATATACTGATAAGATTCCTGGAATAGGCGGTTTTCCGACATCAAGTGGTGGGAGAGTAATGCTTTTAATCAGTGGGGGTATTGATTCTCCGGTTGCTGGCTATTTAACAATGAATACCGGTCTTGAAATCGAGTGTATTCATTTTGAGTCTTCTCCTATGACACCGATTGAATCAGTTCAAAAGGTTGTTGATTTGGTGACAATTTTATCTAAATATGCACCTAGTTCAAAAATCAAGTTACATATTGTACCCTTCAAAGAACTCCATGAAGAGATTATCGCCTCAGTACCAGAGTTTTATGTTATCACGATTATGAGAAGAATGATGTATCGCATTGCTGAACAGTTAGCAAAGAAACACAGTTGCAAAGCTTTGGTTTCTGGAGACTCAATCGGTCAAGTCGCTTCTCAAACTTTAGAAAGTTTAATAGCTGTTCAAGCTGTTACAAAAGCTTTAATAATCAGGCCATTAGCAACCTTTGATAAAAGTGAAATCATCAAAATTGCAAAGAAAATCAAAACATTTCCAATTTCGAGTAAAGCTTTTTCTGATTGTTGCACAATATATGTGCCAAAGAGACCGGTAATAAAACCAACAGATGAAAAAGCTTTGAGTTTTGAAGAACAGTTTAATTATCTTAAATATTTAAAAAGTTCAATTAAGAATACAAAGACGATTGTAATATCTGAAAGAAAACCTGTTAATCTTCTAGATAAAGGTTTTAGTATGGAGGAAGTATGGTATGAAATCAATCGAGACTGAAAGATTGTTATTGAGGAAGTTTACAACTGATGACTTGTATGATTTATATGAATATGCTAGAGATGAAAGGATTGGACCTAATGCAGGTTGGTCTCCACACAAGAGTTTGGATGAATCAGGGAAAATTCTTGAGAATTTCATTAAAAATGATGAAGTATTTGCACTGCATCATAAATTAGACAATAAAGTAATTGGCTCATTGGGACTGCATTATCGTGAGTTAGATCAATATGGATTAGTTTATGAGATTGGGTATGTATTATCTCATACTTATCAAGGAAAAGGTTTGATGAATGAAGCAATTATCGCTTTGATTGATTATTGTTTCTTTGAGACTGAACTAGAAGAACTATACGTTGGACATTTTAGTGAAAATATCAAATCGCGCAAAGTCATCGAAAGGATTAAATTCACATATTTGAAAGATATTGAATATCAATCACGCGATTATGGAGTTAAAACAACAAAGCTTTATGTGCTTAAGAAAGCAGATTATCTAAAGGAGAGGGATAAGTTATGAAAAAATGGAGTTTAGCAAAACTTTACACTGGATTTGATGATCCAAAGTATTTGCAGGATTTGAAGCAACTCGAAGCCTTGATTATTGAAATTAATTCTCAAGAAGTAGATTTCAACAATTACGAAAACAAAAAAGCAAAATTAGTTAAATTTCTCAACAACAGTTTAAGATTCAATCACTTGATTGATCAGTTATATCACTTCGCTTCACTGACTGAATCAGTTGAAAGCACGAATACTCAAGCGATTAAAAATACCAATTTATTAGAAAGAAAAATGACAGAACTGACAAAAATCGATACTGTATTTACCAAATGGCTTTCAAAATATCCAGATTTTGATTTAGAAATTTCAGAAAATGATTTTATTAAAGAGCATGAGTTCTACTTACGTGAACGTATGGATTATGCAAGACATATGTTGACGGATGACTTGGAAATAATGGTTTCAAAATTAAGACAAACTGGTTCAAGTGCTTTTGGAACTTTGCAGTCATTATTGACATCAACTTTAGAAGTAAACTATAATGATAAAATTATTACTTTGTCAGAGGTTAGGAATCTAGCAACCGATGCGAGTTCTAATGTAAGAAAATCGGCTTATGAAGCAGAACTGAAAGCATATGAAAAGATTGATAAATCTGTAGCAGCCGCTTTAAATGCTATCAAGGGTGAGGTAAACACTATTTCTAAAGCTAGAGGTTATAAAAGTCCTTTAGACCAAGCTTTGAAAAACAGTCGAATGAGCAAGGAAACACTTGAAGCTATGCAAGAAGCTGTAAAAGATTATTATGGAATATTTAGGGAATATTTGAAGAGAAAAGCAAAACTATTAGGACATAAGAATGGATTGCCTTTTTATGATTTATTCGCTCCAATTGGCAGTGTAGATAAACGTTTTACAATCGAAGAAGCTAACAACTATATCTTAACTAATTTTAAGACCTTTTCAGATAATCTATTTAGTCTCGCTAAAAGGGCTTTTGATGAAGAATGGATTGATTATACACCAAGAAATGGTAAAGTAGGTGGAGCTTTTTGTGCAAATATCCACTCAATAAAAGAAAGTCGGGTTATGACTAATTTTACAGGTGCTTTTGGAGATATGATTACATTGGCACATGAACTTGGGCATGCATATCATGGAGAAGCTATTTTTGGTGAAACCTCTCTTAATAGCGACTACACAATGCCTGTTGCAGAAACCGCTTCAACTTTTTGCGAAACAATTGTGAATAAAGCCGCTTTAGCAGAGTGTCAAAATATTCAAGAGAAAATCTTCTTGTTGGAATCTTCAATTCAAGATTATACGCAAGTTGTTGTTGATATCATGTCAAGATTTATTTTTGAGAAAGCAGTTTTTGAAGGAAGAGAAAATACTATTTTTGACGTTGAAGAACTAAAAGGTTTAATGATAGAAGCACAGAAAGAAACCTATGGTGAAGGATTAGATTTTGAGAGTCTTCATCCATATATGTGGGTTTGTAAACCACATTATTACTCTGGTGGATTAAGTTTTTACAATTTCCCTTATACCTTTGGTTTATTGTTTGCTAAAGGATTATATGCAAAATATCTTGTTGAAAAGAAAGAATTTGTTGCTAATTATGATAAGTTGTTGAGTTCAACTGGAAAGATGTCAGTTGAGAATGTAGCTTTACTTATGGGTATTGATGTTACAGATAAAGCTTTTTGGGTTAGTTCTTTAGATTTGATTAGGGAAGATATTGAAGAATTTTTGGATTTAACAAAATAATTCCAAGAATCTCTTCTCTTCATTTGTTTATATAAGTGAAAGAATCAAGGAGGTTCATTATGAAGAAATTTATTATGTTTTTTCTAGCTCTATTTTTTAGTGTTGTTGTTATAGGTTGTAATTCGGTGACTGTTAATCCAACCGGTGATAATGTTGGGTCTTTCAGTTCGTATGATCAACTAGAGGAATATCTAGGTCAGTTCTATGAAAAACAAAAAGATGGTAGTTTTCTTACTTCAAGAATGTTCAGTATGGAAGATTCTTTGACAGGCACACCTGAAATGGCTACTGATGGTGTTAATTTTGATAACAGTAAAGAAAGAGATTTTTCAAAAACGAATAATCAAGTAGAGGGTGTTGAAGAGGCTGATACAATCTTAACTGATGGATATTACATATATGTTGCATCTGGAGATACTTTCTTTATGTTTGATGCAACAACTTTAGAGATTGTTTATTCATACGAGTTGACTGATGGGTATTTAAGCGGACTCTATGTGTCAAATGGAAAAGTAGTTTTAATCGCAAGTTATTATATTTATGAGATTACTACAAGTCCAATTGAACCTGGTATGGAAGATGATGAAGACAGTGATGGTGATGTGGTTACTTCTGAAGGTTACTCTCCTTCAAGAGAGGATGATAGTCAAACATCAGTTATCGAACCAGGGTATTATTACTATTACTCTTATGAATATGGAACAAAAGTAATAGTTTTAGATGTTTTAGATATTGAGAATATTAATGTCTTTAGAGAAATGACTTATGATTCAGCTTATCTTGCTAGCAGTAGAATGATAGATGGAGTATTGTATTTAGTACTAAACAATTATGCAATTCAATATTTCTATGATGAAGAAACAATGATTCCTATGTATATAGATACCACTGTTAGTGATGAGTTAGTCAAACTACCAGCAAACAGGATTTATTTTATGCCTAACGATGGTGAGAGTTTCAGTTATTTGATTTTATCTTCTTTTGATGTAAATGATGATTCACCAGCTAGTGTTAAGGCTTATTTAGGAAGCACATATCAAATATATATGAGCCAAAATAATCTATATGCAACAGTTCATCGTTATTCATATGATGAGATTGAAAACACATATACTTATGCAACTCATATCATGAGATTTGCAATTGAAAACAATGAGTTGGTTTATAAAGCAATAGGAAGTGTTGAAGGATCACCATTAAATCAATTTTCAATGGATGAATATGATGGAGTATTTAGAATCGCGACTACTAATTATGAGTATAGTGGCGGGAAAACTATTATAACCAATACTTTGTTCTTATTGAATGCAACAAGTGATGATGAGATGAATCAAATATCTAAATTATCAGGACTTGGTAAACCAGGAGAAAGAATCTATTCAGTAAGATTTTCTCAAGACATAGCTTATGTTGTTACTTTTGTGAATACTGATCCACTCTATAAACTTGACTTGTCAAACCCTCAAGAACCAGTTGTTTTAGGAGAATTATATGAAGAAGGTGTAAGCGATTATCTTCATGAGATTACAGAAGACTTAATGATTGGTGTTGGTCGACATGCAGTAACAAGCAATGGCTGGACTAATTTTGTTGGAGTTAAAATTGCGTTATATGATACTTCAGGAGATGAAGTGGTTAATTTAGATACTTATCTTGTTGAAGGTGAATATTCATATACTAGAGTGATATATGATCATAAAGCTTTTGTATATTTTACGCCACAAGATGCTGACTTTACTTATGTTGCTATACCAGTATCGATATATTATCAAAACTATTATGGATATTCTCAAAAACTATTTGTTTTCAAAATATCTCATAGTGGAGAAATGGAGTTGCTGGCAGAATTGGAACACTTTAATTCTGAAAGTCAATACTTTGATTCAATTGAAAAGGCAGTTATGATTGAGAATTATATCTATACTCTATCTTATTCACAAATACAAGTTTTTGATATGAGCAATGATTTTGATTTTATTGATAGTGTAATATTCAACGAAACATATTACTATTATTTCATGGATAAGACTGAACCAGCGATTTGGTAAATAGATAAGATATTGAAAGTGGGCATTTGCTCACTTTTTTTATTTTTTATAAATATTTGACATTTCTTGATAATTTCAAGTAAGATTTACATTAATAGATAGATTTTTTTCTGATTTTGTGGTATTTTTAATTATAGTATATACTAAAGTATATATGATTACGAAAGGAGTAATAATATGAGGCGAAGAATTATAGCATTATTTATGTTTGCTTTTTTAAGTCTTGTGTTTATCGGTTGTGATTTTTTTGGTCCAAATCTTCCAACAATACCCACGACATCTTCAGAAACATCTGAAGTAACCACGGATACAACTGTGGATACAACACAAGATACTACAGTGGATACAACACAAGATACCACTGATACGACAGAGCAAACAACCCAGCCAACAACTACAGATGATACAACAACTACGAGTTCTGGGGAAACAACAACAACAGATTCTGGTACTACAACTACTACAGCGCAAACAACAACAGGAGATACCACAACTACTACAGCGCCTGTTACAACAACAGCACCTGTTACTACAACAACAGCACCTGTTACTACAACAACTGCGCCTGTAACAACAACTGCGCCTGTAACAACAACAGTGCCTGTTACTACAACAACTGCGCCTGTAACAACAACAGCACCTGTTACTACAACAACTGCGCCTGTAACAACAACAGTGCCTGTTACTACAACAACAGCACCTGTTACTACAACAACTGCACCAACAACAAATATCACTACTACTACACAAGTAGGTGAAATAGATGTTACTTTCATTGATTGGGATGGTTCGATTATCGATGTTCAAACTGTACCATTCGGTGGATCTGCTACAGCGCCACCAGATCCTTCAAGACCTGGTTCTTTGAATTATACCTATACTTTTATTGGCTGGAACCCAGCTCCGCCTTATGACAATATAACCGCAAGCATGATAATCCAGGCAACGTATTCTGTAGAATATAATTCACCTACTGAGTATTCTAGAGGTGAGTTGTTGCAGATGATATCTTTCTTCACAGGTTCAAGTGACCCAGAAGATTTAGAAGCGGACCTTGAGTTCATGATTCAAATGACAGGAGTAGTTTCTGAACATGAGTTGTTTGATATGATGACAGGAATCATGCTGCTAATGGATGATTTTCAAAATATTCAGAATGCTAATGATCTTCAAGAATTATTTGCAAAATTAGGTACTTTAGGTTTTGATAGCGGTATGGTTTCTAATCTTGGACTTAATATGTTAACATTTATGTTACAAGATGAACTAACATGGATGCAAGAATACATAGTCTTTATGACAGAAGAAATGGCTGTTTTAGAAGCAGAATCTGCTGCACTAATGCTATTAGCAGATGCTAGACTTCAAGAACTTAATAATTACTGTTTAACCACAGATTATGCAGCTATTTGTCAAGAGTTCATTGCTGCAACTTTGGATAGAGATCAAAAACAAAAAGCATATAATGAGTTTGTTTATAGTGATAATTATCCTTATGATTTTGATTGGCATTTACACTACCAAATAGAAGACACATACTATGAGTATTTAATCCAAAGAGACTTATATCAAGATCCAACTGAAGCTCAAAACCTGTATGATAAATATTTACAACTTCTAAGCAATATGAATCCAGAAGATCAGTCAGTTACACTAATTATAATTGGTCTTATTGATGATGTACATATGGCTGGATTAGCGCTTGATGATCAGAAGTTTGATGTTTTATACAGTATCGATGATAATGGTATGTATATCAATATGGAGATACATAAGTACTTATATGGATATTGGGATGAGTTGAATGAATATGTTGATGGATATTATGATTATTACCATCAATCGTTTGAAAATCAATGGACGATTCAACATTATTATTGGCAATTAGAAAGATATAACTATGATATAATTTCACTGCAAATTTTGATGAACTTCATTGAGGAACATCCTGAAGAAATTCTAGCAATGTTTGCAATGGTTTATGATGGGTTGTTCGCTGTTGTCGGTGTCATTGATCAAGAGATGGTAGATTTTGTCATGATGCTTATGATGGCAGAATTTATGGATGAAAGAGCATTAATTGAATTTGCTACACCGGAAAATATTGCATATGTTATTAATAAATTAGGAGATATCTTAGCTGCATTTGAAGGGACAATTTCTCAAGAAGAATATGATATTATGAAAGCTCTTCTGAAAGAATTTTTACCAATCTTAATAATTCCTCAAGATTTAGATGATGAGTTATTGAAAGCTGAGATGGTACAAGAGATTCATCAGTTAATCGATGTATTTATGCCTAAAGTAATTACGACTGCATCAGATTTAATCGGCTTCATGCAAACATTTACTCCTGAAAAGGCTGAAGTGTTGTTGAATGTCTTCTTTACATTGATGTTTAACGTTGGATTTGTTGATGAAGATCAGATGGTATTTGAAGTTGCTATTGCTTTAGAAGTATTATTTGGTGATGGTAGTTTAGATGTCAAGGCTTTAGTTCTTAATTTAATTCATGTGTATTATGTAAGTAATTACGGATTTGATTATGATGAAACTGATTTTGCTACTGTACAATTATTAGTCGGAAACAACATCGATGCAATTTTAGCTTTAGCTGCTGATATTAAAAACTTCAATCCTTATGCATTATCTTTCCAAGATAATTTGAAAATACTTGAGTTTAAAGTAAGAGTTGAAAACTTGGTTAAAGGTTTTGAGGATGGCTTTGAAAACATAATTGTAGATTATGTATTCGTTTATGAATCAGAAATGTTTGATATGTTGCTTATAAGGTTAGGTTTCTACAATACTGAAGAAGTCAAAGCCATGATTATGGAAATTCTTGAAGAAACCAATGAAGAAGCTGCATATTTCAAAACAAAAGCAATTGTTAGTTATATTACTTCTTTAATGAAAGTTAAATCATTTGCAGATCTTCAAGTGTGGGTTGCTAGTCTTGAAGGAACAGGATTTACTCAAGAGCAACTTATAAATCTAGGTCTTGAATTCCTTATGATCCAATTAGAAATTGCGAGTATGCCTGGTGGAAATAATCAGCATATAATCGATTTCTATCAAGATGAAATTGATTATCTAACTTTTGATTTACAAGGGTACTATGATTCAATGGATGATTTTGAACAACAATTCCTTGATTTAGTAAATAGTCTTGATGAACCATTAAGAGCTGATTTACTTGCTTATTGGGATGCTGCATTAATTAATGAAGAAAATATTCGTGCAATGAACCAAATTAGTTGGGCTGTTCAAGATATGATGGGTAATTACAATTACTATGAAATGATTAACATTTATTCTCAAATTCATATGTATAATAATATGGATCCTGTTGATTATGAGAAGGTAAATCAATTAACTGCAGATTTCTTTAATATTTATGAAATGTATAACCCTGAACAAAAAGCTTTAATTGATGCATTATTATTAGTTTATGACGACTATTTAGAGTACTTCTTCAATACCTATACACCATTGTATGATTTGGTTGTTTTAAGTGGTACTTATAATAGCTGGGATATAAATTCAGCTAGAAATATTCTTGAAATGTATATAAGTTATGAATATCAAGCGTTGAATATTCTAGGACAGATTGAAATGTATCAAGATATGATTGATCAAATGATGCTTCCTGATGAAACAGCTATCTTAATGTTGGCAGTTTTGGAAACTAATTTAGAATTGATCACTGATATGTTAAACATAGTTGTAACTGATGCAAGAACAGTAGTTCTAACAATGCCTGCAGATTCATTCATTGAAATTGATGATTTAATCAAATTCTTAATGGTTGAACATGGACAGTATGAAGGATTTACAAGCGAAAGCATCTTAGCAATGATTCAAGATTTCTCAGCAATGATTAAATTGTTTGGTGGAACAATCGATGTTGAAGAACAAGCAGTAATCGATCAATTCATTCTTATGGCTGTTGGCGTTATTGCTGATTTAGAAGGTCTTGAAGGTTTAGAAAAAGATGAGTTCATCACAATGGTTTTACCTATTGTTATTAAATATCTAGGTTTCGCAGAGGTATTTAAGGTTGAGTTCACTGATTTACTTGATGGATTAGATGTAACTCATGTTGATATGATAATTGATTTTGTACACAAATATTATTGGCATGTAGATGAAATTGGTATGGCTATTGATGGGTCTTTAATAATTTCTGAAGTATTTGGAATTGAAGCTTTTGATTGGGAAGTTTTAATTGGCATGTATGTCGAAGTTTTCTTTGATATGAATTATATGTTCGATTATGATGTAACCGATATGGAATTAGTAAGTAATATGATTGTAGGCTTTATGCAAGATACATTACTAGTTGCCATGGATGTAGCTTTAATTGACATTGAGGCTTTAGATGGAGCTGCTATTGCAAAAATAATGGAATTACAACAAAGAGCAGAAATCTTATTTATGGTCTTAGGTTACCCTGAAGCAATTTTAGAAATGTCAAACATTGATTTTGGATATACTTATGATCAGTTCTTGAATCTTGTGATGATGGTCTTTGGAGTTGATCCAATAGAAGGAGCTGAAGTAGTAAGCTTCCTTGTTGATATGACAGGATTTGATGAAGAAAACACTTATTATTTGTTCTTAACTGTTGCTAATATCTTAAGAAGTGCTGAACATGTATACGGTGTTAAGGACGTACAAGAAATATATCATCGTCTAAGGGTTGTTCTCACTCCAGAACAAATAGCTAGTTATGGTATGGCATTATTTATGGAGTTCCTTTATCCACAATTATTGGATATGTCAAACAACCAATACTATCTTGATGAGATCGGTTATCACCAACAAATGATGATAGATCTAATGATTTGGAAGAGCGACTTAAACGATGCAGTTCTAGCAGAATTAGCAAATTATGATGAACCTGTTTATAGTGCGGCATTGGCACTTTGGCAAGCTCATCAAGCAGCTAATGAAACTTGGATGGCATATGAATTGTGGCAAAGATATGGAAGAGAGAGTTGGGATATCTATTACGATTTCTATTTGTTTGAAGAAGTTTTATATCCAGCTTATGCAGACGAAAATGAAGCTGCTATTCTCCAAATCTATATGGATTATCAATTAACCGAACAAGATATAGAATACTATGAACAACTCTTTGTAGTTTATGATACTGCTTGGGAGACATATTGGCTGCTTAATGAAACGGAAAACAATTTTGAAATGGTATTTCCAAACTTGCTCATCAGTGATGGAGAGTCTTATTTAATTCATTACCTATATGATAAAACATATGCTGAATGGGATATTTTGGAATCTTATTATTACCAAATTGATCAAATTGAATATTTGACAAGACAACTAGAAGAAAATCAACAAGGTCAATTATTCTTACAAATTGTCTATGATTTCTTTGGTGTTGAGTTAAATGTGCAAAATACAGAAGCATTATTAGTTATGTTAATTGAAAGTGTTGATGTATTAATGACAGATGATAACCTATCTTTTGTTGATCTCTTCATAGAGATTGGATACGACCACAGAGTACTCGCTTATCTCCAACCAGAAGAAATTGCTTTTGAACTTCAAAAATTTGCTTCTTTACTTGATTTGTTATTCGGTTCAGTAACTGAGACTGATTTAGCTTTCTTAGACGCATATATTGATAGTATTATTGATGTTGCTACACCTTTGCTATTTGAAGACCCACTAGAAGCTGTAGCGCTAAATACTGCATTGAAAGCTATGGTTGAGAATCATTTAGCTGATCTTTTAGATCTACCAAATCTTTTAAGTGTATTCTTAGCTAGTTTTGATGCTTATAAAGTAACTGAGTTATTAGATATCTTGGTTCAAGCTCATGATTTTGATGAATATGATTTTGGTATTATGATGTCACAACAAATGGTGTTGATTGCTCAAGTTGTTGATTTCTTAGTAGCTGATGAAAGTCTTGATTATGTAAAAGTGGCACATACAGTTTATGCATTTATGTTGGATGTGGCCTTCTTGACTGGTTATGAAACAGAATTGACTCCAGAACAAATAATGTTGGCATTCCATGCAGCATTAACTGATTTTATTGATAAAGCTGAAGTTGTTGCTATAATTGATTTTTACAACATTATCCAAACTGATTTTGTTGTTATACAAGACTTCATGACATCATTTGAAATTTGGTTAAATTACTTTGATTTCTAAGATTTTATTATAAATTTGAAGCTGAGACAATTTGTTTCAGCTTCTTTTTTTGCATTTATACTTTATAAATCCTGATTTTATTGTAAAATATAAATAAGGCAAATCTTTTTGAAAAGAGAAAATATGATATATTCGAAAGCTAATCCTATCGTTAAGGAAACAATTAAATTAAAACAAAGAAAATACCGCAATAAGACCGGTTTATTCATAGTTGAGGGAGAACATTTAGTCGAAGAAGCATATCAGGCGAACATGATTGAGTATGTCTTCACTAATAAGGATGAAGACTATAAAGATTGTTTAACGTATTTTGTTGATGAGAATATTTTAAAATTGTTGTCTGATGTTATAACACCAAAACCTTTAATAGCCGTTTGCAAGAAAGTTATTAATCAGGGATTTGGTGATAATATTCTTTTGTTAGACAACATTCAAGATCCTGGGAATATTGGAACTTTAATAAGGTCAGCTTTAGCTTTTGGCTTTAAGTCGATTGTCGCAAAGAATTCAGTAGATTTCTATAATGATAAAGTTATTAGAAGTTCACAAGGCGCTTTGTTTAGAGTTGGTTTATTCAATGATGATTTAGTCGAGTTTATAAGAAATAATGATGATTATCGTTATCTTGCTACAGATTTGAATACTGATAATTATCTTGAGAATATTGAAGTTTTCGAAGGCAAAATAGCTTTGATATTAGGCAATGAGGGTATGGGCGTTAGCCAAGAAGTTTTGAATGAAGTTAGTGAGCGAATAAAGATAAGAATTAAGGATGTTGAATCATTGAATGTTGGTGTTGCGGGGAGTATTATTATGTACGAAATTATGAAAAGGCAGGTGTAATTATGAATTATATTTTTGAAGAAAACCGTATTTTTGCTCAAACAGATGATCTGTTGTTAGCTGAAGTAACTTTCCCTTATCGAGATGAATCAAGAGTTAATATTGATCATGTTTATGTAGATGAGAGTCTTCGAGGGTTAGGAATTGCCTCTGAGTTGATGCTTGAGGCTTACAAGTATTTAAAACAAAGGGACTTGATGATAATTGCTAAATGTCCATATGCAATTAGTTGGTTCAAGAAACATCCTGAATATCAGGATATAGTCATCAATGTAAAGACAAAGAATTAGATATTTTTCTTGAATTGTTTTGATGCATATGATATAATATTTTTGCATAAGATTAAGTGAGAGGGTCGTCCCCTCTCTTTTTAATGAAAGGAAATCATATGGATTTAAGAACAATCAAACAAAGAGTCGCTATTTTTTTGGAAACAACTCCATATAGTTTATATGAAGTTGAATTAATTAAAGCGAAGAAAGAAACTACACTGCGAATCTATATCGACGCATTAAGACAGATTACCTTGAATGATTGCGTAGAGGCAACAAAACTCTTGAATCCATTCATTGATGAACTGGACCCAATTGAGGGTGAGTATATTTTAGAGGTGAGTTCTCCCGGAGCGGAGAAGGAATTGAGAAGTAAGGAACAGATAGAGAACGCTTTAGGAAGATACGTTTTTGTTAAAACTTATGAGCAGAGTCTTGAAGGCGAGTTAAAGAGTTTTGATGGAAAAACTATCACTTTAATGATTAAGAATAAATTAGTAAATATAGATTACCTAGATGTGAATCTTATCAGATTGGCAATCAGGTTTTAGGAGAGAGGAAATGATTAGTAAAGATTTTTTTAAAGCTTTAGAGGTATTATCAGAAGAAAGAGATATACCCAAAGAAAAGATTCTTGAGGTTTTTGGTAAGGGCTTGATCAATGCATATAAGAAAGCTTATAATGGCAGGGTTAATGCAGAAGTTGTCTTCAATGAGGAAAGAGCAGAGATTACGATTGTAGCTAAATCTTTAGTTGTTTCCAAGATTGATCCAGAAGCAGAACCAGGAACACAAATGACCTTGCAAGAGGCAAGAGAACACAAAAAGAATGCAAGAATCGGTGATATTATCGAGGAGAAGATTACACCAAAGAATTTTGGAAGATTAGCAGCTTCGACAGCTAAACAAATGCTTACTCAAGGTTTAAAACAATTAGAAAGAGAGCGTAATCTAGAGTATTTTACCAAAAAGGTAGGAGATATGATTGCTGCTGAAATAGTTCAGATGAATGATGAGTTTGTCACTCTTCTTTTAGGAAAAGAAACTGAAACATCGATTCCTAATAAAGACTTATTGCCTAGTGATTTGTTTATGGGTAATCGAGTTAGTGTTTATATAACTAAAGTTGAAGAAACTACAAAAGGTCCAAAAGTATATGTATCTAGAACAGATCGTAATTTAGTTAAGCGTTTGATGGAAAATGCTATTCCTGAACTTAAGGAAGGTGTTATTGAGATTATCGGTTTATCGAGAGATCCTGGAGATCGTTGTAAAGTTTGTGTAGCAACTAATAATCCCGATGTAGATCCTGTTGGAGCTTGTTTAGGTCGTAATGGAGTTAGAATAAAAAGTGTCATTGATAGCCTTAATGGTGAGAAGATTGATATTTATAAACATAGTGATGATCCTAAAGAACTTGTTTCTAACTCAATTCAACCTGCAAAAACAGTGGGCGTGATTGTCGATGTTAAAGAGAAGTCAGCTTTAGCAATTGTTCCTGATGATCAATTGTCTTTAGCTATAGGAAAGAAGGGACAGAATGCAAGGTTGGCAGTTCAGTCTTGTGGTTGGAAGATAGATATTATTCCAGAGTCAGAAGCTCAGGAAAGGAAAATAGACTTTTAAAGGTGATTTAGATGAAACCAAGAAAGATTCCAATGAGGAAATGTGTTGTTACTCAGGAGCGCTTTCAGAAAAAAGAGCTTTTAAGGGTAGTCAGGACTCCTGAGGGAGAAGTGATTTATGATAAAACAGGAAAAGCTAATGGAAGAGGAGTTTATCTTTCAAAGAGTTTAAAAGTCATTGAAACAGCCAAGAAAAACAATGTTTTAAAACGACATCTTGAAATAGAAATACCAGAATCAGTTTATTTGGAACTGATCAAGGAAGTAGACAATGGATAAAAATAAAGTTTTGCATTTATTGGGTCTTTGCATGAGAGCTAATAAACTGATTTCAGGGGAAATGTTTGTCCTTGAAAAAATCAAAAGTAATCAAGCAAAATTGGTTTTTTTGGCTAATGATGCCGGATTCAATACATCTAAAAGGATCAGAGACAAGTCAAAGTTCTATAATGTAGAAGTAATTGATCTGTTTGATTCTTTGGAAATCTCTAGTGCAATTGGCAAGAACAATAGAAAAGCAATTGGGATTATCGACAAGGGATTTGCAGAGCAGATAAAGAGTGTTATACTTAATTAGGAAGAGGTGGTTATATGGCGAAATATATAGCTAACAAGAAGTTTAAAAAGAAAAAAGAAGATTATGTTGAAAAGGACGCTAACATAATCAAAAAGAAGAAATCTATCAAAACAACGAAAGTAACAAAAGTCATTTTTAAAGTTGGAATGACTGTTTTAGATTTGGCTAATCAGATTAATAAACCTGTTACAGAAGTAATCAAGAAGTTGATGTTTATGCGAGTTATGGCCAATCAAAATCAGGAGATTTCCCGAGATAATGCTGAGCTTTTAGCGATGGATTATAATCTTGAATTTGAAGATGAAGTCATTACAGATGTCACGCGTTTTGAAGAGATGGAAGATATTGACGATCCCAATGAACTAGTAAATCGTCCTCCTGTTGTTACTATTATGGGGCATGTTGACCATGGTAAAACAACTTTATTGGATAATATCAGAAATAGCCGTGTAGTTGCTTCAGAGGCTGGTGGGATAACTCAGCATATCGGTGCATATCAAGTTGAGAAAAATGGTCAAAAAATCACATTTATTGATACTCCTGGGCATGCAGCATTTACTGAAATGCGTGCTAGGGGAGCCAGGATTACTGATATCGTTGTTTTAGTTGTAGCAGCTGATGATGGCGTTATGCCTCAAACTAGAGAAGCGATTGATCATGCAAAAGCTTCGAAGTGTTCTTTAATAGTTGCGGTAAACAAAATGGATAAAGTTGGAGCTAATCCAGATAGAGTAAAGCAGGAGTTAGCAGATCTTGGTTTGCTGCCAGATGATTGGGGCGGTGAAACACCTTATTGTTTAATTTCGGCTTTAAAAGGTACTGGAGTAGACAATTTGCTAGATACCATTCAATTGGTTGCTGAGATGCTTGAGTTAAAAGCAAATCCAAACAGAAAGGCAATGGGAACTGTTATTGAGGCAAAACTTGATAAAGGAAAGGGACCTGTAGCAACTATCTTGATTGATAATGGAATATTAAGAATTTCAGATAACTTTGTTGTGGGATTAACCTATGGTAAGATTAGAGCAATGACAGATGATTTAGGTAATCAAATATCAGAAGCTTTACCAGGGCAAGCAGTTGAAATCATCGGTTTGGCTGATGTGCCTAGCGCAGGAGATGCCTTAAAGGTTTTTGAAGAAGATAAGTCTGTTAAAGATATTGCAGAAGAAAGAGCAAGAAGACAGTTTGATAAACAACATTCAAATAAGCAAACAATGTCATTAGAGGATTTCTTTAGCCGTGCAAAGGGCAAGATGAAAGAGTTAAGATTAATTATCAAAGCCGATGTTCAAGGGTCTATTGAAGCTTTTAAGGGTTCAATCAATAAGATTGATGTTGAAGGAACTTCAATAGATATTGTTAGAACTGGCGTAGGGGGTATCACGGATACAGATGTTCTTTTAGCGGAAGCTTCAGAAGCGATTATCATTGGTTTTGGAGTTGGAACACCGGGTACTGTTAGAGAGTTAGCTGCAGAAAAAGGTGTGGAAATTAGGACTTATAGAGTAATCTATGAAGCACTGAACGATATTGAGGCTGCGATGAAAGGATTGCTTGACCCCGTATTTGAACAAAAGGTAATTGGTGAAGTTGAAGTAAGAGAAACATTCAATGTTTCAAGAATTGGAACTATTGCTGGTTGTATGGTAACAAATGGTCTTATCAAAAGAAACTCAATTGTGAAACTAGTTAGAGATGGAAAGGTAATTTATGAAGGTAAATTAGCTTCATTGAAACGATTTAAGGATGATGCTAAAGAAGTCAAACAAGGTTTTGATTGCGGAATAACCCTAGAGAATTATAATGATATTAAGATTGGTGATGTAATAGAAGTGTATGTGATGAAAGAGGTGGAATAATGGCAAATGTTCAACATCTAGAAACAACAGTTCAAAGAGTAGTATCAGATATTATCAGAAATGAAGTAAAAGATGACTTGGGTTTTATGACTATTACCGGAGTTAAGATAACCAATGAGTTATCTTACATGTATGTTTATTATACTGTTTATGGTAATTCAGATGAACTTGAGAAAACCAAAATGGTATTAGACAGAGCTAATGGGTTCATTAAGAATCAAATTGCTCAAAGAGTTAAAATGCGTAAGGTTCCAAGTTTGGTTTTCAAGTATGATGAATCTTATCAAAAAGGTAAGAGAGTCGACGATTTAATCAAGAATATAAAGTAGGATAATAAGACTGCAAGGTAAAGCTTGCAGTCTTATTTTGATTGCATAAAATTATGATTTTTGGTATAATTTCAGTTAAGATGAATGAAAAAATAAGAAACATTTTAGCTAAGATTCCAGAAAAACCCGGAACATATCAAATGCTTGATGATACTGGGAAAATTATATATGTAGGAAAAGCAAAGAACTTAAAAAAACGAGTGAGTTCTTATTTTGTGGGTGTTCATGATGAGAAAACTACAAGATTAGTTCAGAATATAAGGGATTTGACTTATATTATTACAAATAATGAGAAAGAAGCTTTTCTACTAGAACTGTCGCAAATTAAGGAGCATTTACCAAAGTATAATATTCGTCTTACAAGTGATAGTTCATATCCATATATTGAGATTACTAATGAAAGACATCCAATTATTAGAACTACTAGAATGGTTAAAAAGAGGACGTCAAACCATTTTGGACCTTATCCTAATGCCTATCATGCGAGTGAGACAGTCCGTTTACTTGATACGATTTTTCCGTTTAGAAAATGTTCAAAGTTTCCAAAAACCGTTTGTTTATACTATCATATCAAGCAGTGTCTAGGGCCTTGTGAGCATGAAGTAGATGAGTTGACTTATAAAGAAATAATTAAAAAAGTTAGAAGTTTCCTGTTAGGAAATACAAGAGATATAATTGATGAGTACACAAAAAAAATGCTTTTTCACTCTGAAAAAATGGAGTATGAGAAAGCAAAAGATTTTTTAGATCTTATCACAGCTATCAAGAAAACAACTGAACAACAACAAGTAATCTTCAATGATACCCTTGATAGAGATATTTTAGGATTTATTGCTTACGATAACTATATATCGATTAATATATTGTTCATGAGAGCAGGCAAACTCTTGTTTTCAACATCAAAGATATTTACTTATTTTGGAGAGGTTGAAGATATTGTTCTAACCTTTTTAGCTCAGTTCTATGAGCAACAACCATTGCCTCAAGAGTTATTGTTGCCACATGGTTATGATTATGGGATGTTCAAGGATGTTTTTGGCAAGATTGTTACTATCCCTCAAAGAGGTAGAAAAGTAAAACTTGTAAATATTGCTCTAGAGAATGCTAAGACTCATTTAAACAATAATTTGCCATCTTTTCTCCATCAGGAAAATAAAACCATTAATGCATTGACCGAAATCGAGAAACTATTAAAAATTGAATCGATTAGAAGAATTGATGTTTTTGATAATTCTCATTTTTCTGGTCATAATAAGGTTTCTGTTATGGTTGTCTTTCTCAATGGACTTCCAGAAAAAAAAGAGTATAGGAAGTATAAAATACAATCAACTAAACATGGTGATGATTATCAGATGATGAAAGAAGTAATCTATCGAAGATATCAAGCGATGCTTCTCGATGATTTACCTAAACCTGATTTGATTGTCGTCGATGGAGGAATTATTCAATTAAGAGCAGCAAGAGATGTCTTGAAAGAACTTAACTTAAGTATTAGGATTATCGGGCTTAAGAAGAATGATAAACATAAAACAGAATCAATAATCGATGATTCAGAAAATGAAATTAAATTGACTAAAGGCAGTAACTTGTATTCTTTTTTGTATAGAATACAAGAAGAGGTTCATCGGTTTGCGATTGCTTATCAAAGAAATATCGCGACAAAATCGATTTTTAGTTCTATTTTGGATACAATTCCTTTAGTTGGGAAAGCCACTAAAGAAAAGTTACTTAAAAAATATAAGTCACTAGATAACATAAAGAACGCCACAAGAGATGAACTTAGAGAAATGAAAATACGAGAAGAGGCAATTGATAATATCTATTTTGCTTTAAATCAGAAAAGGGAAGACTAGCAGGGTGATAGAGAGTGGAAGAGTATATATATGGTCCATTACACGGAGTAATAGAAGAAAAAAGGCTGATAGCAATCAAGCATAAAAGTAGAGTTTTATTTTATTATATGAGTAAGAGTATGTTTAAACAATTTATGCAATATTTTAAACCAGGTATTTATGTTTTTGTTGAAGTAAAGAAACAATATCGATTATATCGTGATTATTTGGTTCGAAATGTAGTAGCGATTGATAAGATATTATTGCCAAATAGAAATAAACCTCAAATATACTATGATATTTCAATTATCAAATCAGGTATTAAGAATGTTGTAAATCAAAAACGAAACCGACTTTTTTTAGATTTTGAGATGAGTATGCCTCCATATAAAAATTACGAAAATTTTGTTTCCGAAATAATTCAAGTTGGCTATATCTTAACTGATGAATCTGGTAAAGTAATTGATGAATATAAGTCTTATGTTAAACCGGAATTGTTTCCAGATATTTCGTTGAGAACAAAGAGATTTCTACAAATTGAGCAATCAGATGTTGATGATGGAATAAGTTATCAGAGTTTTCATAAAGTCATCAATACGTTGATGACTCAATACAATCCTTTGATATATGTCTGGGGAAAAAATGATCATATAGAAATCAAGAAGCTAAATAAAATTCATCGACTATATAATTTTGCAAAAAATGTACAGTTTATTAATCTTTTAAGTTTACATAAGACATATTTTGGTTTTAAAAATGATATTGGTTTATTCAATGCATATCAATTATATTATCTAGATTATCTAGATAAACAAAAACATGATGCTTTTGAAGATGCATTGGTTACAAAAGCAATTTTTGAGGGCTTTAGAGATGTATGTAATAATGACGAGTAATCGTCATTTTTTAAAGCACCATTATAACTGGCATAATCATTGGTTCTCTTTTTGTTTCATCATAGATGCGTTTTTTTAGGGATTTGATAATATCGTTTTTCATACCATTGATATTGAGTTTATGTTTGGGGTTTAAGTACTTTTCAGTAACATCAAGAGTTATCTCTTGAAGATCTTTAACTATTTTATCTTCATCTTTGAGATACATGAAGCCCTTAGAAACGATATTTGGTGTACACATAACCTCATAGGTATCTTGAGAGATAGTAAGGATAACTGAAAGTAGTCCATCCTCTGATAATTCACGGCGGTCTTTGATTACTAATGACCCGATTTCTCCTATACTCTCACTATCTACATAAATATCAGCAGTTTTAATCTTTTCTTTGATATAAGCTTTATCTTGACTTAAAGCTAAGACATCTCCGTTTTCCATGATAAAAGTATTTTCTTGCTTAACACCGGTGTCGATAGCTAGTTTTGAGTGGAGTTTCAACATGCGATATTCGCCATGGATAGGCATGAAAAACTTTGGACGTATTAGTTTAAGCATCAATTTCAGTTCGTTTTGACCTCCATGGCCAGAAGCATGGACGTCAGCAAATGGCGATTGAGTGATGACATTAGCACCATTCTTGTATAAAAGATTGATTGTTCGGTTTACACTTTCTAAGTTTCCTGGAATAGGAGAAGATGATAAAATCACTGTGTCACCTGGAATAAGCGATATTTGACGGTGTGTTTTTGCGGCAATTCTAGTAAGCGCAGCTAGAGGTTCGCCTTGAGAACCTGTGCATAGTATTGTTAGGTTCTTATCTCTAATCTCTGATTTGTTTCTTGTAAAAATGAAGGTTCCTCTTGGAGCTTTGATATATCCCATTTTATAGCCAACATCGATATTTCTAGTCATAGATCTGCCGAATACAGCGATTTTTCTATCAGTCGCGACCGAAGCTTCTACTATTTGTTGGATCCGATGGATGTTTGAAGCAAAGGTTGATATAATAATTCTACCATCAATCGATTCAAACATTTCTTTTATTGTTTCAGAGACAACTTTTTCAGAAGTTGTAAAGTCTTCTAACTCTGCATTTGTCGAATCAGATAAAAGACAGAGAACACCTTCTTCACCAATGCGTGCCATTTTCTGATAATTTGTGTCACTTCCAGTTGGAGAAAAATCAAACTTAAAATCGCCTGTATGAACAATAACACCTTGTGGTGTTGAAATCTTCATGCCAAATGAATCAGGGATTGAGTGATTGGTTCTAAAAAAAGCAACTTCTAAATTCACAAAACTGATTGTATCATTTTCTTCATATTTTTGTAAATTGACTGGAAAGTCAACTTTTTCTTCTAGTTTTGCTTGAATCAAACCGTAACTTAATCCAGCGGCATATATTACTGGTATATTGACTTGGCGTAAGACAAAAGGTATTCCTCCGATATGGTCCTCGTGACCGTGAGAGATAATTAGTGCTTTTATCTTATCTTGATTTTCAACTAGATATGAATAATCAGGAATGACATAGTCAATTCCCATCAAATGTTCATCTGGAAATAATATCCCAGAATCAATAATGATTATTTCATTTTCATATTGAACACAGTACATATTTTTGCCAACTTCTCCAAGCCCGCCTAAAGCAAAAACAAGCACTTCACTAGTTGCTTTGTTATTTTGGTTCATAGTTAATCCTCTTTCATAGTTAATTCTATCATAAATATTATAACTTTAATTGAAGATAAATGCAATTGATTAGCCAATAGGTTTTTGAAAAGTTCGATAATTTATTTCAATGTAGTTGTTTTTTTGATATAATTAAATATTAAGAGGTAGATATGATAGCTAAAGTTTTGGTTGATGTAAAAGCTAAAAATGTTAATAAAACCTATGATTATCTTGTTCCTGAGCAACTCAGGAACTTTATTGAAGTTGGTGCTAGAGTTATTGTATCTTTTGGCAATCGGACAGTAATGGGTTTCATCTTAGAGCTAACTCAAAGCAGTGAGTATAATAAAGACCTCAAATTGCTTAATAGGTTATTAGATATTGAATCATATTTGACTCAAGAGCTTATTGATTTAGCAAAAGAATTAGCGTTCAAAGATAATAATTTATTGATAAATGTCTTGGAAACTATGTTGCCCTCAGTTTTAAAAGTGATATACAAACCAAAGATTAAACTAAACAACTTTGAAGAGTTAACAGAGGAGTTAAAAGATACTTTTAGATATCATAGTCAAGTTTTACTGGAGAACATCGATGAATCTCTCTACCCTATGGTAGCTAAAGCGATAAATTTAGGAAGTCTTTCACAAGTATATGAAATCCAGGATAAGAGAAGAAATCTCAGCAAAAGATTCGTCAAATTAACCAGTAAAAAAGAAGGCCTTGTTACTTTGAAGCAGCAATCAGTTTTGGATTACTTGGAAAGAAAACGCAATAATGAAGAATTGTTAATGATTTTGCTTAAAAAAGTTTCAATCACTCAATCTGTTGTTAATACTTTAGAAAAGAAGGGTTTTTTAGAAGTTTTTGAGAAAGAGGTTTATCGAAAGATAACCTCAGCTCATGAGACTTTAGACAAAAAAATAGATTTAAGTGCTGCTCAAAAAGAGGTTTATGATACTTTATGCATGAATATGCATCATCATAAAACATTCTTGCTTCATGGAGTTACCGGTTCTGGTAAGACAGAAGTTTATATTAAAGCAATCGAGAAGGTTGTTCAAGAGGGGAAATCAGTGATTCTTTTAGTCCCAGAGATAGCTTTAACCCCGGTGATGATTTCAAGATTTAAATCAAAATTTAAAGAAAAGGTAGCTGCTTTACATTCGGGTTTATCTGCTTTAGAAAAATATGATGAATGGAGAAGGATTATTGTTAAAGAAGCACGGATTGTGATTGGAGCAAGAAGCGCTTGTTTTGCTCCTTTAAATGATTTAGGGCTTGTAATAATCGATGAATGTCATGAGTCTACTTATAAACAAACAACTGGAGTAATCTATTATGCCATTGATGTTTTGCTTTCAAGAGCAAAGAAATATAATTGTCCTGTGTTAATGGGTTCAGCAACACCTAATATCGATTCTTATGCTAGAGCAAAGAAAGGGTATTATGACTTACTAGAGTTGCCTCATAGAGCTATGAATTCGAGTATGCCAAAGGTAGAAGTCATCGATATGTTGGATGAATTTAAAAGTGGTAATAATAGTCCTTTTTCCAAAAAGATGATTGATGAAATAAATCAAAGATTGATTTCCAAAGAACAAACAATTTTAATGATGAATCGTAGAGGTTATGCTAATTTTGTTATTTGCAGAGAATGTGGATATGTGTATAAATGCCCAAATTGCGATATTTCCCTGACCTACCATGAGTACTCTCATTCTTTGAAATGCCATTATTGCAATCATGAGGAAACAGTTCCACAGAAATGTAGTAAATGTGGTTCAACTGAGCTTAATTACCTAGGAAGTGGAACGCAAAAGATTGAGAAGCAGTTAAGAGAAATATTCAAAGAGGCAAAGATCCTTAGAATGGACAACGATACCACAAGAAGGAAAAACTCACATGAAAAAATTCTCAAGCAATTTGAAAGAGAAGGAGATATTCTAATAGGCACACAGATGATTGCAAAAGGCTTGGATTTTCCAAAAGTGACATTAGTAGGAATAATTCAAGCGGATTCTAATCTGTTTTTACCTGATTTTAGAGCGGCTGAAAAAACATTTCAATTGATAATGCAAGTATCTGGACGTGCTGGAAGAAGAGAAATCGAAGGTAAGGTAATTATTCAAGCCTTAAATAAAGAGCACTATGCGATTAAGTATGCTTGTGAAAATGATTATCTTGGCTTTTATCAATATGAGATGAAAATCAGAAGATTGGCGAAGTATTCACCTTTTTATTATCTGATAAATGTTCAGTTTAAAGGCGATAAGATTAGAGATGTCTATTTCTTGGCTAATGAGTTCTCAAAACTTATTAAGCGCAAACATGCTCAAGAGGTAATTGTCTTAGGACCAGCGATAGATCAAACTAGAAAGATCAATCAAAAGTATGAGGCTCAAGTATTGATTAAGTATCGAGAACAAGGAAGAATAGACAGCGAAGTAGTACAAATAATTGATAGTTTAGAAAAAAAGCATGTTAGCATTGTATTAGATAGATATTTAAATGTTGGGTAGGTGATAATGTGAAGATTTGTTTTATGGGCAGTATGGAGTTTGCAGTTGTGATTTTAGAAGGGCTTTATGAAAAGTATGGGGTTGATTTAGTAGTTACTCAACCGGATAAACCTGTGGGCAGGAAAAGAATTGTTCAGGGAACTCCTGTTAAGAATAAAGCAGTTGAACTTGGTATAGAAGTTTTCCAACCGCTGAACATTAAAAAAGATAATCATCGGATTCTAAGTGATAGTTTTGATTTTATCATAGTTTGTGCTTATGGTCAGATTATTCCTGAGGTTGTTTTGCATCATGCTAGATTTCAAGCAATCAATGTTCACGCCTCACTTTTGCCTAAGTATCGCGGAGGATCACCGATGCATTATGCTATCATAAACGGGGATGAAGAAACAGGTGTATCGGTTATGTATATGGAAAAAAGAATGGATAGCGGAAAGGTTTTGTCACAAAAAAAGATAAAAATATTAAGACAAGACAATGTAAAAACACTAGAAGATAAACTAGCAGTTATAGGGCGGGATTTACTAATAGATACTTTAGATAATATTTTAAGTAATCGAGCTAAAGCACTAGCGCAAGATGAGGATTTGGTAACATATGCTTATAATTTCAAAGATGATCAACTAGTAATAGATTTCACAAAGCCAGCTAAAGATATTTTTAATCATGTTAGAGGAATGAATCCATGGCCGATTGCATTTTTGATAGTTGATGAGAAAAAATTGAAGATATATGATACTGATTTTTGTGATGATAATTATAGTACAATTATTGGAGAAATCACAAGAATTGATAAATCAGGAGTTTACATTCAAACAGGTTTTGGGCAAATTATTTTGAAGGAAGTCAAATTAGAAGGTAAGAATAAATTGAAGATTAATGAGTTTATGAATGGTACTGGGAAAACTTTATTTTATCAAGGTAAGATACTAAAAGGTAGTTTATAAAATCACAAATATATGGTATAATAGTTAGTTAGTGAAAATTACTATATTCATTGAATAACGAGGTGATTAATTTGAATAGGGATAAAAATCTGTTTTCAAGAGATGAGATGTTGGAAATGAACATTAAAGTCTTAAATGAAAGAGGCGTTAAGGTTGCTGAAATTGCTGAAATTGCATTTAGGCAACAATCCAAGTGGAATGATAAGATTTCATATCAAGAATGCTTTGATTCAGTTGAGAAAATCCTGTCTTTACGTGATGTGTTTCACATTTTACAATTAGGAGCTGAGATTGATAGACTGACTGAACAAAAAGCTTTTAAGGGACCAATTCAGTCAATCTTAGAGTCTGATTTGGGAATGTTTGGAATTGATGAGTTGTTTGGTATTGAGTTGGCAGGACTCTATGGAACTATAGGAAAAACTAATTTTGGTGATATTGATGTTAATAAACCGGGAATCGTTGCAAGACTCAATTATGATGGTAAAGGAGATAAACCAGCTTGCCATACATTCTTGGATGATATAGTTGGAGCGGTAGCTGCTGCAGCATCGACTAGGGTTGCTCAGATTGAAAATGAAATCGAAGCGAGAAAAGACCCAACAATTATTGAAGAACCACAATTATTTTAGTTAGAATTTTTTCTTTTGAAATAAAGGAGGTGACTAAGTTGGATAATCGAGAGAAAACTTTGGATGAGTTCTTTAGGAAAAATGACAGTTCAAAAAAGAAAAAGGATTTAGATAGTTTTGAAACCAATAAAATAGATGATTATTTCAACACGGTTTCTTCTGGAAAAAGCAATCGAAAAGGTTTTATTGAGAAAGTTGTAGATTTTTTTAGATTAACGACATTAAAGAATAAATTTGATGAAAATAAAGTTGCTCAAAATGTTAAGCATCTAGAAGTTGTTGGTAAGAGTAAAGCTGCCAAGTTTTGGGGAAGAATCAAAGCTTTCTTTGTGTCTCGTTTCAGTTTTGAAGCGGGAGTTGATATATTAGATGAAACTAGTGTTTTATATCAGAAGAATCTCGTCATTAAGAATATTATATTTATAACAAATATAGTATTTCTTCTCTTTACCCTAATAGGATCTTCAGGCCTTAATCGCAGTGTAAATATAATCGTTACTTTTGTAATTTTCTTGATAATGTTTTTTAGTGGTAAAACTGTAAAAAGGATTATCAAGGAAAAGCCAATGACTTTACAAAAACAACAAATGGCTGAATATATCAGTGGTATCTATATATTGATGATGGCTGTGACTGTCTATATTAAGTTAAGACTTACTTTAGGAGATTCTTTAGAAGGTGGATTCTTTTCGATTACTCAAGCGGGTTATTCATTGATTTATTTCGCTCTGGTTGTAATTGCCTTGTACCAAGATCCCAGATTATTAAATGTAGTTTTTAAAGTAACTATTATTGTTATGACTATAATTCATGTCATTGTCTTGTATCCTTTGTATCAATATGCAGATAATCTAGGTAATTTATGGAATTTTTTAAAGGGTGAAGTATTGATTGATATCGTCCTTAGGACCTTGGTTTTGGCAATATTCATGATTGGTCTTTATTCCATAGCCAAGATTTCTGAAGATATCAACAATAAGAGAAAGGCTGAGTTACAAAAGCGTCAAAGAATGGAAAAGGACTTTAAAGCTGTTGTTTCCGATGTTTTTGATGTGATCACTGTCTATAAGCAAAGAGGCGAAGATGACGTTGAAAAGGATTTTGCACATGCGACAAAAAGGGTTGCTGAAATAGCAGCAAAACTAGGAAATTTTTTAGGTTATTCATCTAAGCTTTGTCAAGAAATCCATGATTTTTCATCGATTCATGTCGATAAAAAAGGATTGCTAAGCACTCAAGATTTTGAGGGGAAGACGCAACTTGATGAAAAAGACTATCAAAAGATTAGAGAGAAAACAATTATTGGCTCGATTATTATAAAAAGATTGCAGTTAGATAAAAAAGCAGAGGATATAGTAAGAGCTCATTTTGAGAAGACGGTCAATCAAGATTTCATCAAAGAGATGAATGGAATCCAAAATAATCGAGAATCACAAGTTATCTTATTAAGTCACATATATGAGATATTAAGACAAAGCAGAAATTATAAAAGAAAACTCAAACATCAAAGAGCAATTGACTTGATTCAAATGGAATTTTACCCTTATTTTGATCCGCAAATTGTCGATAGGTTTATTAAATATGCGGATGATTTTGAATCTGTCTACTATCATTTAGCAAAGGAATAGGAGAGACACAATATGTATAAATTTTTTACGTCGGAATCAGTTACAGAAGGGCATCCAGATAAGATTTGTGATCAGATTTCAGATGCAATTTTAGATGCAATCCTTACTGAAGATGAATATGCTAGAGTAGCTGTTGAAACTTTGGTTTCAACAGGTTTAGTCTTAGTAGCTGGAGAAATAACTACAAAAACTTATGTTGATATTCAAAAAATTGTGAGAGATAAAGTAGCTGAAATTGGGTATGATCGGGGTAAATATGGTTTTGATGCGGATAATTTAGCTGTTTTAGTTTGTATTAATGAACAATCCGTTGATATAGCATTAGGAGTTAATGAATCTTTAGACAAAGAACAAGGTGCAGGTGACCAAGGTATGATGTTTGGCTATGCTATTAATCAAACAGACAACTTTATGCCGATAACACATTATTATGCCAATAAGTTAGCTTACAGGCTATCAAAAGTCAGAAAAAATAATATCTTGGATTACTTAAGACCTGATGGAAAAACACAGGTTAGTGCAGTGTTTAAAGAAAATGGTGAATGTGATTATTTTAGCGATATTTTGATTTCCACTCAACATGCTCCAAATGTAAAACAAGATAAAATCAAAGAAGATTTAATAAAACATGTTATTGAACCCATACTACCAAAACATCTTTATAATGAAAAAACAAAAATCCATGTCAATCCAACCGGAAGGTTTGTGGTTGGAGGACCCTCTGGAGATTCAGGGCTTACAGGTAGAAAAATAATAGTTGATACATATGGTGGTTCAGCTCATCATGGTGGAGGAGCTTTTTCAGGAAAAGATCCATCAAAAGTAGATAGGTCAGCTGCTTATATGATGAGATATATCGCTAAGAATATCTGTGCTGCTGGTTTAGCTGATGAAGTGGAAGTTCAAGTTGCTTATGCTATTGGAGAAGCAAATCCGATTAGTGTGGGTGTAAATACATTTAATACAGCTAAGATTTCTGAAGAAGAGATATTATGTTTAATTAACAAGTATTTTGATTTGCGACCTAAAGCAATCATTGAACATTTAGACTTAAGAAAACCGATCTATCAGAAGTTTGCAGCCTATGGTCATTTTGGAAGAGATGATATCGATGCTCCTTGGGAAAAACTTGATATGGTTGATGTACTTAAAAGTCATCTTGTAAAGGAGTGATACTATGTTTTTATCATTTTTAAACATTTTGTTAGATCTTGCAATCCTATTTATAGTAATCTTGATTTTGATAATTATAACTTCAATTATCATTATAAGAAATATGAAGATAGAATATAAAAAAGTTTTCCGAGCCAATTCGAAATTTGAAATTGAACTAAGAAAACTTGTTAATTTAATGTATAAGTTTTTAAACAATGATAAGTTACAACCCTATAACAATGTTGTAATCAAATCAATAACTCATGAAGAGAAAAGGCAACTTCTAAAATTAATTGAGGAAGTATTTAAGTCGATTGATAAAGAGAAAAAGGATAACCAATATATTTGTGAAACTTTTAATAATTTAGAAGAGATTAGAAGATTAAGAGACAGTAAAGTTCTTTTATTTAATCAAAAAATGGCATTATTTCCCTTTAACATCTACTTCAAAATCTTGAAGTTTGAAAAATATTACACATATACAGATTAAAAAGGAAGACTCAACTTCCTTTTTTTATAAGCAAAATATATGGAGCATCTTCTTTGTTGATTATTTCGTGTTTTATAACATCATAACTCGCGTTTAATTTTTTAGTGTAACTAATTAACGCATCGCTTTCACTTTTATTATGAGAGTAAACTACAAGAACTATTTCACCTTCTGGATTTAATATTTTTAATAGTTTTTCTAACGAAGATAAAGTAGTTTTCGTGTTAGTAGTTACTGTTTTATCACCATTTGGTAAGTATCCTAAATTATAAATAGCTATGTCAATGTTTTTTATGTTATATTTATCGATGTTTTCATGAGAATCATTGATTAGTAAGTAGTTAGTGAAATTTTTTGATTGGAGGAGTTCATTGGTTTTACTAATAGCGATTTTTTGAATGTCAAAACCATAGACAAACTCAGATAAATTTGCCAGGAAAACTGTATCATTACCATTTCCGACAGTCATATCTATGGCAGTTTTAATGTTTTTTTTCTCACTAATCAGTTTGTGAGAGTATTTGGTTACTCTGATCAATTCGATTCCTCCTGTATTTAAGATAATTGATTCTTGCTGCACCGTATACGCCAGTTATAATCATAAAACCACCGAAGATATGATAAAACTCAACAGTCTCATTCAAGAACAAAGCACCTGCTATAACTGCAACTATCGTAGCTATGTTTGAATAGACGCTAGATACATGTGCTGGTAGATGCTTCAAGGAATAGTTTACTAAGAAAAAACCTAAAATAGATGCGATGGTTCCAAGGTATATTATTGGTAACATCAAACTCAAATTGGCAAAATTAGTAAAGTAATACTTGATATTTTCATTGAGAGCAAGTTCGATTAGATAGATAAAATTGAATACTAAAGCACCAATTAGCATCATCATATAAGTTATCTCATGTGGTTTATGGTTTTGAGCTGCTTTTCTTGAAGCGATGTTGAATAAGGAGGCAGATATTACTGCTAGTAGCAAGAGTGAGAAGCCTAATAGACTTGATTCGAAAGCAAATCGAGTCTTAAAGAATTGAATCAAAATCACACCGCAAAAACTAATTGTTATAAATAGTAGTTGAAGTTTTGATGGTTTTTCCTTTAAAATTAAAGCGGAAAATATCGTTACAAATATTGGGATTAATGCAATCATTAAACCTGCTTCACCACTAGCTGTAATAGCTAAACCATAGACTTCAAATAAAAAATATAGAACTGGTTGAAAAACAGCTACCAAAACAATAGAAAACAAGGCTTTCTTATGAATTTTAATTTTAATAATATTTGAGAACCTCAAGATTTCAAAGACACCAAAAGCAATCAAAAAACGATAAGCTAATAAGCCGATTGGACTGATTTGATTAAGGGCAGTCTTTGACATCATAAAAGAGAAGCCAAAGATAAGACTGAAGGCTATACCGGAGATATGTGCTAGTTTATTCATTATTAGCTCCTGTTTTATTCATGCCTTGAAAGAGTTTGTTTTTACGCATTAGTTTGTCTATTTCATTAGCAACAATAAATTTCTTTAGAGTCCATTCAGGTGCTACTAGAGCATTTTTTGGTGGATCTCCTGTTATCCGGTGAACGATGATTTTTTCATCAAGTATTGTCAATTGTTTGACAGTTATAGCTACATATTCTTTTTGTGTTAATAATTTGAAGGGCTTTTTTCTAAATAGCCTTTCAAGTGGAGTGTTTTCTAAGATGTAAAGCATGTGTATTTTTATTCCTTGAATATCAAGAGTGTTCAAATATCTTATCGTATCTAGCATCATCTCTTCGGTCTCGTATGGAAGTGAATTAATGATATGGACAACAACATCAATTTTACGTTTTCTAAGTTCTTTAACTGTTTGTTCGAAGACTTTTAAGTTATGACCTCGGTTTATTAGTTTAAGCGTTGTATCATGCATTGATTGTAATCCAATTTCAACTGTTAAATATGTTGACTTATTGATTTCAGACAATAACTCAAAGATTTCTTCATTAAAGCAATCAGCTCGAGTGCCGATGTTAAGTCCGATAATATTTTCATCAATAGCAAGAGCTTCATAGTATAGTTTTCTAAGCTTATCAACAGGTCCATAAGTGTTGCTGAAAGATTGAAAATAAATGATGTATTTACCATCAACCCACTTGTTATGCATGATTTTTTTAATTTTTAAAAATTGGGTTGCTAAATCATCAGTCTTTCTCCCTCCAAACTCACCACTACCTTGATCAGAACAAAATAAACAACCGATAGAAGAAATGGTTCCATCACGATTTGGACAGGTAAAATCACCGTTCAAAGCAATTTTAAATACTTTGCTGTTGAAACGAAAACGATAGTAATTATTTAATGTGTTATAGTGTTTTTCTTCAGTAAAAAGATTCATAATTTCACCCGTATAAATTATATCATGATTTAGTTTATATGGTATAAAAAACTGTTGTTTGAATAATATCTTAGATTAAATAAATCTGTTTTTATTGAAGATATCTAAAAAAATGTTATAATTATCTAAGTAGGTGAGAGTATGCTTGAAATTTTTACTAATAGTATTTTGTATCCAAAGACAATTGTAAATTATCACAACAAAAAAGGTGGATTCATCTTTCTTTATTTATTGGTTTTAATTACTATGATGACAATTTCGACTTTTGTATTTTATATATCATATAAGAAGCCCGTTATCGATTATGACAATTTTACATGTGCTATTGCACAAGGAAAAATATTGTGTGATGAGTCACATGATGTTAATGATAGTCTAGATATTTATGATTTCGATCTTTATCTATTAAATGAAAACCAAAGTATATCCGATATTAGTTCTTTATCTGATTTCGCCTTGGTTGTACAAGAAACAAGTTTGTCTGTGGTTGTGGCTAATAGGCAGATGAGCAACATTAATTTACTTGCTGGAACTAATATTGATAGTTTGGCTGAAGTTGTTAGAGTGCTTGAAATTTCTGTTATTATTGCTGGAAGTTTTATGGGGCTTTTATCAAATACCTTGATAATTATGTTCATAATCTTGATTTCTACTATTCCATTTATTCGCTTTAAAAAGGATATAAGTTATAAGAAAATATTTAAGATGGTGGTATTTGCAACTACACCAATGGCATTTTTATTTACAATTTATAATCTTGTGAATTTCACGGATATAATCTTTTTCATTTTAATGTTTGTTGCTTATCGCAGTGTTTTTGCTTTGCAAAGAGAACTTTATTTTCGAACTTTGATGAAAACTAGTTATCATGGCAATCAGGAAGAAGAAGTTGTTGAAGAAGAAATCGATGAGGATGATATCGAATAAGACTTGCAATAGAGATGGTTTATGATATAATACAAGTAATTACAAAGACACAGAAGTAGTAATCAGTTTTCTTGATTCAAAGAGAGTTAGTGGTGGTGTAAACTAATAATCAAGGATTGATGAATTAGTCTGGTGAGTAGGTTTTGCGCAACTCGCGAGCAAAACTCGTTTCCCGCGTTAAGGGTTTGAGTGCTGGTTTATCCAGAATTAAGGTGGTACCACGGTTTAATTCGTCCTTTTAGTAAGGACTTTTTTTTTGGGAGGAAAGCAAGATGAGTGAATTTATACCTAGTTTTAATGAAGCAAAGGTTGAGAAGAAATGGCAAAATCGCTGGTATAACAGTGATTGTTTTCATGCGGTTGATTTTTCTGAGAAGGAGAAGTATTATAGTTTAGTTGAGTTCCCTTATCCATCAGGAGCAGGAATGCATATTGGACATATTAGAGCTTATATCTCTTTGGACGTTATCTCAAGAAAGCGTAGAATGGAAGGAAAGAATGTTCTATTTCCAATGGGGTTTGATGCTTTTGGTTTACCAACAGAGAATTATGCGATTCAATCACAAATCCATCCGAGGATAATAACTGATAATAATATTAAGACATTTATCAATCAATTGAAAAAAGCAGGTTTTTCTTTTGATTTTTCTAGATTAGTTGATACTACAGACCCTAAATACTATCGATGGACACAGTGGATTTTTCTTAAATTATATGAACATGGATTAGTTTATAAAAGCAAAGCTTATGTCAATTTTTGCCCTAGTTGTAAAGTTGTTTTATCTAATGAAGAGTCACAAGGCGGTAAATGTGATCGTTGCGATAATGATGTAGTTCAGATGGATAAGGATGTCTGGTTTCTTAAAATAACTGAGTATGCTGATAAACTTCTTGCTGGGTTAGATGATTTAGAATCAAATGCAAGAATTAGATCTGAACAAGAGAAGTGGATTGGGAGATCTAAAGGAGCATATATCTATTTTCCGATTGATGGCGAGAATTATAAGCTTAAGGTTTTTACAACTAGACCAGATACGATTTATGGGGCAACCTTTATGGTTGTTGCTCCTGAACATCCGGTATTAGAACTTTTCAAAGATAAGATTGAGAATCTAGAAGAAATAAACAGATATAAAGAAGCTGCTAAACTTAAGACTGAGTTTGAGCGGATTGAGCTAGCAAAAGATAAGTCAGGTGTTTTGGTTTTAGGTGTAGAAGCAATCAATCCTTTGAATAATAAAAGGATTCCAATCTATATCTCAGATTATGTAATGATTACCTATGGAACAGGAGCTATTATGGCTGTTCCAGCGCATGATACAAGAGATTATGAGTTTGCGACTAAATATAATCTAGAGATAGTTGAAGTTATTAAAGGTGGAGATATCTCTAAGGAAGCTTATATTGATACTGAATCTGGTATTTTGATTAACAGTCCAGAGATTGACGGGTTAGATGTTGAAAAAGCGAAAGAAAAAATCATCAATTACCTTGAAAACTCTGGTTTAGGTCAAGAAGCTAAACAATATAGAATGAAGGATTGGGCTTTTAATCGACAACGTTATTGGGGAGAACCGATTCCGATAATCTATTGTGATAAATGTGGAATCGTACCTGTGCCTTATGAGGACTTACCAGTTGAGTTACCGATGGTTGAAAAATTTATCCCAACTGATACAGGAGAATCGCCTTTAGCAAATATTGATGAGTTTGTTAATTGTAAGTGTCCTAAATGCAATGGATTTGCTAGAAGAGAAACAGATACTATGCCACAGTGGGCTGGAAGCAGTTGGTATTTCTTGAGATATATGGATCCAAATAATGATTTCGAATTAGCTGCAAAAGATAAAATGCAGTATTGGGGCCAAGTTGATTGGTATAATGGAGGAATGGAACATGTGACTAGACACTTGATTTATTCAAGATTTTGGAATCAATTCCTTTATGATATTGGAGTAACAGTCCATCAAGAGCCTTATAAGAAACGTACAGCTCAAGGGATGCTTCTGGGAGCTGATAATGAGAAGATGTCTAAATCTAGAGGAAATGTAGTTAATCCTATGGAGATTATTGAGGAATATGGTGCAGATACATTAAGAACCTTTGTGCTATTTATCAGTGATTATGAGATGACAACACCTTGGAATGAATCAGGTGTAAAAGGAGCGAGAAGGTTTTTAGATAAAGTATGGAGACTATACCTTAATCTCAATGATGAATCCAGTTTTAGTAAGGGCTTGGAAAGAATAATTCATGAAACGATAAAAGGTGTATCCGAAGATTGTGAAACTTTAAAGTTTAATACTGCTATTGCAAAAATGATGACTTTAGTGAATGAGTTTAATAAAGTTGAATCAATATCAAAAGCTGACTATGAGGTTTTGCTAAAACTCTTGCATCCATTTGCTCCACATATCTGTGAAGAACTCTTTGAGATGCTTGGACACAAGGAATCTTTGGTATATGAATCATATCCTGTTTTTGATCCAATGAAGTTAGTTAAAGACTTCGTTGAAATAGTGTTAAGTGTTAATGGTAAAGTTAGAGATAAGGTAAAAGCTGAGAATTCTTTAGATGAAGAAAAGATGATTGAACTAGCTTTACAAAGTGAAAAAGTTCAGTTTCATATCAAGGATAAAACAATTGTTAAAACGATTACTGTTCCCAATAAACTTGTGAATATTGTTGTTAAATAACTCCATTCTTGGAGTTATTTTTTTGAAGAATTTCCAATTGCTCAAAGTATTATTTATTTGGGTGGATATGATGTTAGAGAAAGTCATCAAAAAAAATGATGGTTTAGCTTTGCAAGCTATTGTTAATGATTTATGCAATCGCTGTTTGAGTAATCAAATAGTATACGAAAATGATATCGGTTATTGTTTGGAGTGCTATCAGTATTTACAGATTACTTCACATCATTATCTAGTGCGTAAGAACAGAGATTTTGAGCGAGTTAATCATAAGTTAGTTATTGATTTTGAATTGAATCATTATCAAAAGAAAGCTAGTAATCACTTAGATAATCTTAAACAAGACATTTTTTTGCATGCTGTTTGTGGAGCTGGGAAAACTGAGATAACTCTTGGTGTTATCTTCAAGTATCTTAATGAGGGTAAGAGCATTGCTTTTGTAGTTCCTAGAGTTGAGATTATTAAGCAATTGGTTAGAAGATTATGTGTTTATTTTCCAAAGACAAAGATAAAAGCAGTTTATGCTGAGGATAATTCAGTTGATAATTCTCAACTGTTAATTATTACTCCTCAACAACTTATCAAGTTTTATCAAGAATTTGATTTGATGATTATTGATGAGGTGGATAGTTTCCCATTTGCGAATAATCCTTTTTTGGAAAGGTTAGTTAAAAAATCTAAGAAACCTAATTGTGTTTGTGTTTTTATGAGTGCAACTATCGATAAAGCCTATCTAAAAAGAATAAGAGAAAAGAAACTGGATTATTTTGTAATCTCAAGAAGGCATCATTTTTTAGATCTTCCCAAGGCTAAGTTTATTCAGATTGATGGGTTTGAAGATAAAAAAATACTTAGTCTAATTAATGATATTATCGAAGAAAATCAAAATCTAATCATTTATCTACCTTCAATATCTAAAGCCAGACTTTTTAGTGAATACTTGATAAATAAAGGTTACCTCACAGAATGTATCGACTCAAAAACATTAGATAAAAATAGAATTTTAAAGATGTTTTCTAAACAGGAGCTAAGATTATTAGTTTCAACAACAATTCTTGAACGTGGTGTGACTTTTAAAAATCTTTCAGTTATGATTATCGAAGCTAATCACAGAGTTTTCGAAACAAAAACATTAGTTCAAATTTCTGGTCGAGTAGCAAGGAAAAGTGAAGTTGGTAGTGTATATTTTTTATCTTCTCAAATATCCAAGGCAATGCTTGAAGCTAACAAGATTATTGAAAGAATGAACAAAATACCATATGATATGTAAATTATGTAATCAAGCATTCTTGATTGATGAGCACTTTTCTTCTTTGTTTACCTTTAAAAATATCTGTCCTCAATGTGATAACATATATAAACCGGTTATTAACTTTGAGGTCGTTCCGATTTATCAAGGGGAGATTAGGTATTATTATTTATATAATGATTTGAAACTCAGTTTTTATCAAAGTAGATATCTGTCTAGAAATCTAGGTTTAATATATAAGTTTTTGATAAAAGAGAAGCTTTTGAATTATTCAATTGTATTCATTGATTTAGAATTATTGGAAACAATAGAAGATTGGGGAATACATATAATAGGGTTTGGTAGGATAGTATTTTTTTCCTTAGAGAGATATGATCTCTCTTGGATAAAAATTTTCCAATAAATAAATGCTCGATTGTTTAAAAAGTATTTCAAAAGTGATATAATTAAATTGGTTAAATAAAATATAAAGGAGTGATACAATGAAACTAGATATTGTTGGCAAGTCAGGATTTGTAATTACCGATGCAATCCATAACTACATTGAGAAAAAACTTAATAAAATCGACAGAGTTTTTAATGAACAACTGGAAGCATTTGTCGTTTGCAAGGTTTATCGAGATGGAACAAAGGTGGAAATTACAATTCCGATTAAGTTTTTAACCATGAGGGCTGAAGTTCAAGATCGTGACTTGTATGCTGCTGTTGACAAGGCAGTAGATAAATTAGAAGCACAGTTACGTAAGAACAAGCATAAAATGAATCGCTCACTTCAAGAAAAAATAGGTTTAAAGAATGCATTTGTATCTGAAGATTTTGATTTACATGAATTAGAGAAAGAATTAATTTCACCAGTCAAGAAAAAGCGTATTTCTTTGGAAATCCTCTCGTTAGAAGAAGCATTAACTCAAATGGAATTACTAGGACATGATTTTTTCATTTACAAAAATGAGGATAACGAAACATCAATTCTCTACTTAAGAGATGATGGCAAATACGGTTTGATTGAAACAGAATAGATTTTAAGTGGCTTTCGAGCCACTTTTTTTTGGGAGTACTATTTAAATAGTTGATTGATAGAAGGTATATTTTATTGAATAAAATGCGATAAAATGATAGAATTATAGGGAAGAGATTCGAGGTGAAAGATGATGTTTGATTTTTTGAATACAAACAAAAGAACTTTAAAGCGATTAGAAAAAATCGCTCAACAGGTTTTAGATAAAGAAAGCGAATATTTGGCATTAAGTGATGAAGATTTAACCGCAAAAACTGATGAGTTTAAAGAGAGATTCAACCAAGGTGAGAGTTTGGATGATTTGATGGTTGAAGCCTATGCAACAGTAAGAGAAGCATCAACAAGAGTCTTAAGAATGACTCCTTTTAAAGTGCAGATAATGGGTGCTGTTGTTATCCATGAAGGAAATATAGCAGAAATGAAGACTGGTGAAGGTAAAACCTTAACCGCTGTTATGCCAGCATATTTAAATGCTTTAACTGGTGAAGGAGTACATATAGTTACAGTCAATGATTATCTAGCCAGACGTGAAGCTGAAGGTGAAATCGGTGAGCTTTTCAAGTTCTTGAAGTTGACTGTTGGACTCAATGTAAGGGAGTTGAGTTCTGAAGAAAAACGCGATGTTTATACTTGTGATATCGTCTATTCAACCAATAATGAGTTAGGTTTTGACTATTTGAGAGATCACATGGTTATCTATAAAGAACAGATAGTTCAAAGAAAACTTAATTTTGCGATTATCGATGAGGTTGACTCTATTTTAATCGATGAAGCAAGAACACCATTGATTATTTCCGGTGGTGCCAAGAACACGGCTGATTTATATAGACAAGCCAATTATTTTGCGTTGAGTTTAGTTGAAGGTGAGTTTCAACTTGATATTAAGGATAAAACGATAAACCTTAACCAAGAAGGTATAGCAAAAGCAGAAAGATTCTTTAATCTAGAAAACTTATATGATGTACAAAACGTGACATTATTGCATCATATAAACAATGCTTTAAAAGCAAACTTTATTATGCAAAAAGATATTGATTATGTTGTTCAGGATGGTATTGTTGTAATTGTTGATCAGTTTACTGGGCGTTTGATGCATGGTAGACAGTTTTCTGAGGGTCTTCATCAAGCTTTAGAAGCTAAAGAAGCAGTAGAGATTAAAAAAGAAACGACTACTCTAGCAACAATAACTTTTCAGAATTTCTTTAGGATGTACTCTAAACTATCTGGTATGACGGGTACAGCTAAAACCGAAGAGGAAGAGTTTAGAAATATTTATAATATGTTTGTGGTTGAAATACCAACGAATATGCCGGTTGTAAGAATTGATGATAATGATTTGATTTTTGCGACTATGGAAGCAAAATACAGAGCTTTAGCAGATGAGATAGCTAAAAGGTATCAGGCTGGACAACCGATGTTGATAGGTACGATTTCGATTGAAAGTTCTGAGTTGTTATCATCACTTTTAAAAAGAAAAGGTGTAAAACATAATGTATTGAATGCTAAGCAACATGAAAGAGAAGCAGAGATAGTTGCTAATGCGGGTTTGAAATACGCAGTAACAATTGCGACTAATATGGCTGGTCGTGGTACGGATATCAAGCTTGGAGAAGGTGTAAAAGAGCTAGGTGGTTTAGCAGTTATTGGTACGGAGAGACACGAATCAAGAAGAATTGACAATCAGTTACGAGGAAGATCTGGACGACAAGGTGATCCAGGTTATTCGCGATTTTTCTTATCCGCTGATGATGATTTGTTGAGACGTTTTGGGGGAGATCGTTTTAAGAATATGATTTCAATGATTACTTCTACTAAAGATGGTTCAGAACTTCCATTAGATTTCAAGATGTTTTCTAAAATGGTTTTGAGAGCTCAAAGACAAATTGAAGGCAACAACTTCGACAGACGTAAAACTGTATTACAATATGATGAGGTATTAAGAAAACAAAGAGAGATAATATATTCTCAAAGAACTGATGTTTTATTTTTGGAGTCGATAGAAGATTTTATCAAACTGATGACAACTCAAGCTTTATCAAGGATTGTTAATTCTCATGATAATAGAGATGAGTTGTTCAATGAACTAAATAAGTTCTTTGTGATGGGTTCAATTGATAAGGAAATACTTAAAACCGAGCATGATGTCTTAAATTATGTTTTGGAAGCTTGTCAAAAGGATATTGACAATAAGAAATCATTAGCAGGAGATAAACCATTCAATGATTTTTTAAAAGCAATAACCCTAAGGGTTGTCGATACTTATTGGGTTCAGCATATCGATGCTATGTCTGAGTTGCGTCAAGCAGTCACACTGCAAAGCTATGGACAAAACAATCCTTTTAGAGAGTTTCAAGAGTTAGGTTTCCATATGTTTGAAACGATGGTCCAAAATATTCAAAATGATGTTACTAGATATGTTTTAAAGGCTCAAGTTAGACAAAACACAGAAAGAGTGCAAGTAGCAAAACCAATAAGAGCTTTTTCAGGTAAAGAGGAAACAGATGTTAAGAAAAAACCAAGAACTGTTAATCAAAAGGTTGGTAGAAACGATCCATGCCCATGTGGTAGTGGTAAGAAATATAAGTATTGTCACGGAAAAAATGATAATTAGGAGATTGTAAAATGCTTTTTGAGGAATTAAAAACCAAACTCAATGATATAAGCAAAGAGTATAATAAACTTAAGGATAATCTAGATATTGAATCAAAAATCAAACAAGTAAAAGATTTGGAACTGCTTACTATGGCAGTTGATTTTTGGAATGATAGTCAAAAAGCTAAAACTGTAATCTCAAGCATGAATGAATTAAATGATTTACTAGGAAAATATCATAAGATTAAAGATCTCTATGAAACCTTGGAACTTACTTTGGCTTTAGCTGAAGAAGGAGAAGTAATTAATGAAGTTGATACTTTGGAGATGATTGAGAGTTTTTATCGATATAATGAGGAGTTGACTCTTAAAGTATTGCTTGATGAAGAGTATGATAAGTTCAATGCAATTATCGAGTTTCACCCAGGAGCTGGTGGTACTGAGTCACAAGACTGGGCTCAAATGTTGTTTAGGATGTATTTAAGATATGCTGATCGCAATAATTTTAAAGTCAAAATCCTCGATTATCTTGATGGTGAGGAAGCTGGGTTAAAGTCAGCTACGATATTAATCAGTGGCAATTATGCATATGGATACCTCAAAGCTGAATCTGGTGTGCATCGTTTAGTTAGAATATCGCCTTTTGATTCTTCTAAACGTCGACATACTTCATTTGCTTCTGTAAAGGTTTTCCCAGAGATTGATGATTCTATTGAGATTGAAATTGATGAAGCTGATTTAAGAGTTGATACTTATCGTTCTAGTGGTAAGGGTGGACAAGGAGTTAACACCACAGATTCAGCGGTTAGAATAACTCATATTCCTACGAATACAATAGTTACTTGTCAAAACGAGCGTTCACAAATTCAAAATCGAGAAACAGCAATGAAGGTTTTAAAAGGTAAACTATATAATCTTGAGTTGGAAAAAAAGCAAGAGCAAATCGATTCTTTCAATGATTTTAAAGCCAATGCTTTTGGCTCGCAGATAAGATCTTATGTATTTCATCCATATACTATGGTCAAAGACCATAGAACAAATTACGAAGTTGGAAATGGTGATAAGGTTATGGATGGAGATTTGGATGGATTTATCTTCGCCTTTTTAGTAATGAGCAAAAAAAATGATTAGAGTTAAGGAGTTAACAAAGAAAAGTAAGTTTTATCATTTAGTTTTAGAAAAAGATGATATAGTTCTTTGTTTTGATGTGTCTGAGGATTTGATAGTTGAGTTCAGAATCTACCTAAATAAGGAGATATCAGAATCAGAATATCTTTTGTTGGAAACAGCCATAAATAGAGATAAACATTATCAAAAAGTTTTAAATTATGCTCTTTATAAACCAAGAACTGTTCATGAAATCAAGAGATATCTAGATAAGAATAGATTCCAAGATATTGATTTTTACTTAAAAAAGTTGAAGGATTTAAAGATTATTGATGATATCTTATACTTGAAGAACTATATTTATGAAGCCTTACATTTTAAAAGACTAGGACCGAGAAGAATTGAGAAAGATTTAAAGAATAAAGGGATATCATTTGATTTGATTGAAGAGCAAATCAAACAGATAGATGATAAAGTTATCGTTGAGAATCTTATCTACTGGTATAATAAAAAGACAAAAGAGAGAAATCGAATGCCACTAATGGCTTTCAAAAAAAGTTTAATTGCATTTCTAATAAATAAGGGTTTTGAACTCTCGATGATTATTGAGTTTATAGAGAAATCAATCGATGATTTAAAGGATCCTGAAAATGAAATAATACTGATTGAAAAGGAGTTCAACAAGATTAAAGCCAGTTATCAAAAAACCAAGAAACAGATTAGTTTTCGCAGTTATGCTTTTGGTAAACTAAGAAACAAAGGTTTTGATTTTGATTCAATAAACTACGTTATTGAAAGGAGTAGCCTTGATGAATGAGTTGGATTTGTATTTATTTAACGAAGGTAAATTAAAAGAAGCCTACAAGATTTTTGGTTCGCATCTTGTTAAAGATGAGGATAATAATGTTTTGGGTGTTGATTTTCGCGTATATGCTCCTCATGCAAAAATGGTATCAGTAGTTGGAGATTTCAATAACTGGGATTCTCGTATTCATGTGATGGATAAAGAAGATAAAATGGGTATATACCACATCTTTATTCCTAACATTTCTGAATGGAGCAGGTACAAGTATTGTATTATCACAGCTTATGGACAGACTATTTTTAAAGCTGATCCCTATGGATATTTTGCTGATAATAGACCAGAAACATCAAGTAAGGTTTATGATATTGATGGATATATCTGGAATGATAGAGATTACATAAAGAAAAGACAAAAGACTAATCATTTTGAAGAGAGATTAGCAATTTATGAGGTTCATCTGGGAAGTTGGATGACTAAGCCTGACGGATCATTTCACAAGTTTAATGAGTTGGTTGATCATCTATTACCTTATGTAAAAGAACATGGGTTTAGTCATATAGAGTTGATGCCTATAGTCGAACATCCTTTAGATGAGAGTTGGGGATATCAAGGAACAGGATATTACAGTGCGACTTCAAGATATGGTGTTCCAAAAGACTTGATGTATTTGATAGATTCTTGTCACAAAGAGAACATAGGGGTTATCCTTGATTGGGTACCTGGACATATCTGTAAAGATGCTCATGGATTGTATATGTTTGATGGAGAACCATTGTATGAGTATGAGGATTATCACATACGTGAAAATGAAGTCTGGGGTACGATAAATCTCGATCTTGGAAAGGGAATTGTCAAGAGTTTTTTGATATCAAATGCTTTCTTTTGGATGGAGTATTTTCATGTTGACGGTTTTAGAATAGATGCAGTATCGAACATTATATATTATTTAGGTAATATGCATGTTGGAACTAATTTTGGAGCGATAGAGTTTTTAAAGAATTTGTCTTATGCAATCAAGGAGAAGGATAGTTCGGTAATGTTGTTTGCTGAAGACTCAACAACTTATCCAAAACTTACAACTGGAGTTTTGGATGGAGGTGTGGGCTTTGATTATAAGTGGAATATGGGCTGGATGAACGATACTTTAAGATATTTTACTAAAGATCCAATTTATCGAAAGTATCATCATGACTTAATTACTTTTGGAATGGTTTATGCATTTTCAGAAAGGTTTGTTTTACCCTTATCTCATGATGAGGTAGTCCATGGTAAGAAATCCTTAATTGATAAGATGCCTGGAGATTATTGGCAAAAATTTGCTAATTACAGGGTTTTAATCGGGCTTCAGTTTACCCATCCTGGTAAGAAATTATTGTTTATGGGCGGAGAGTTTGCTCAATTTCATGAGTGGAAGGATAAAGAGGAATTAGATTGGCATCTTTTAGAATATCCGATGCATCAATCAGCAAATCGATTTGTTAGAGATATGATAGCCGTTTATAATCATCATACTTGTTTATTTGAATTAGATCATTATCCAGAAGGATTTAGTTGGATTGATCAAAGTAATTATGAACAATCTGTTTTCTCGTTTATTCGTTATGGAAAAGATCGTAATAACTTTGTTGTTGTGGTTTTGAATATGACTCCAAATGCTTATGATAACTTTCTTCTAGGGGTTCCTAATGCAGGAGTATATGAAGAGATTATTAATTCGGACAAAGAGATTTATGGCGGGTCAAATATCTATAATGGAGCTAGATTGAATACTATTGATGCTTATAACCACGGTTATAAACAATCATTGCATCTAAATGTCTCACCTTTATCAATATCGATACTTAAGTATATTCAATAGGGGAGTTTATGAAAAAAATAATCTCAATGATTTTAGTTGGTGGTAGAGGAACTAGGTTAGGCGATATTACCAAGAATACAGCTAAACCAGCTGTATCTTTTGGTGCAAAATATCGCCTTATTGATTTTACTCTTAGCAATCTATCCAACAGCAACATCGATGTTTGTGGAATTGTCACACAATATGAACCTTTTGAACTGATGAACTACATAGGTTCAGGAGCTTCTTGGGATTTAGATTTTGTGCATGGAGGAATCAGATTTTTAACTCCTTATGCAAGGCATGATGATGTGCTATGGCAAAAAGGTACAGCTCATGCGATTATGCAATACTTTCATTTTATTCAGGATTATCAACCTGAATATGTATTGATTCTTTCTGGAGATCATATTTATAAAATGGATTATAACCTGATTTTGAATCATCATATTTCATCTAAAGCAGAGATAACGATTGCAGCAACCAAGGTTGATATTGATGAAGCTAATCGTTTTGGGATATTAGAGATAAATGATGTAAGTAGATTGATAAATTTCTACGAGAAACCAGCTAATCCACCTACTAATTTGGCTTCGATGGGAATATATATTTTCTCTTATGAGGTTTTAGCTGAATTATACAACAGCAAAAACAATGATAAATTAACTGATTTTGGCAAGAATATAATTCCTTTTTGTCTAGGTAACGGAAAGGATATTTCAGTTTATGACTTTCAAGATTATTGGCGTGATGTTGGAACTATTGATTCGCTTTATGAAGCTAATATGGATTTACTAGAGGATGCAAATTTTCTAGGATTAAACTCTTCAAAGCACTTACCTGTCTATTCTAAATCATTAAACCTTAGACCGCATACAATTTTACCAAGTGGTAAAGTCAATGGGTCGGTAATTGCAGATGGTTGTGTAATTGGAGGATACATTGACCATTCCTCTGTTGCATATAGGAGTTATATAAGTAAAGGTGCTCATGTTGAGGACTCAGTTTTGCTAGAGGATGTATATATAGGTGAGAATGCTTATATCAAGAATGTAATTGTAAATAGAGGAGTAAGGATTCCTAACAATTATCGTTGTATTAGAAGCAATGTGATTTTAATAACTCAAGAGAATCTTTTGGAAGTCGGTGATATTTTTGGATAATCTTTTTGTGATTGTCGATGCGACTTCTAAAGGTAATTTCTCAAAAATGACAAGACATAGAGTGCCTGGAGCTTTACCTTTTGGTGGGAAGTACAGATTGATAGATTTTACTCTTTCCAATTGCAAGAATTCAAATATTAATAATGTAGCGATTTTTCCCTATGGTAATTATCGTTCTTTATCCGATCATATCGGAAGTGGGGATAGATGGGACTTAAACAGGAGAAGGGACGGGATTTTTATCCTTCCACCTAAGACTTTGAACCTGACATTTGAAAATGAAATAAGTTTTCAAAGGATGTTTGAACATACTGAGTATTTTTATAGAAGTAATCAATTTTATGCTTTGATCACTCCAGCGAATATCATTTGGAATATTAATTATCAAGATTTATTGCAAGATCATATTGACAGTGAAGCAGATATATCAGAGGTTTTATCTGATTTAAAAGACAGTTTGAAAACTTATATAGTTGCTAAAGATATCTTACTCAAGTACATAGAAAACTATGATCAAATAGCTTTTAGAAATATATCTGATGTATTTGATTATGCTCCATCAATCAAGAAAAATACCATCCATATCAATTCTTTTTCCTATAGCGTTAACTCTGCTAAAGAGTTATATGATGCTAACATGCAGTTACTACAAACTGAAATCCGGGAACAACTATTCATAGATTCAAGACCGATTTTTTCAAAGGAAACGATGTCTGCTCCAACAAGGTATGGTGATTTTGCTAAAGTTAAAAATTCTATCATTGCTTCTGGAGCTGTTATTGAAGGTGAAGTATCCAATTCGATTATTGGTAGAAAAGTTAAAGTTCAATACGGTGCTAAAGTAACTAATAGTGTTATTATGAATCAATGTGTTATAGAAAGTGATGCAGTGGTTGAGTTTAGTATTCTCGATAAAGAAACGATAGTGAAATCTAAGGCAATAGTGACTGGGGATGCTTATGATATTTTTGTTTCTGAGAAAAAGCAGATAGTGACAACCCATCGTAGTTTGAATATTTTACAAATTAGTTCGGAATGTTTTCCTTATGTGAAAACAGGAGGATTGGCAGATGTTGTTGGAGCTTTGGCTGAAGAGTTTTCGAAACAGGGAAGAAAATCTCAAGTAATATTGCCTTTATATCCTCAAATCAAAGAGAAGTATAATCTGCTTTTGGAATTAAGAGCTTCAAGTTCTTTAGAGTATAACAATAAGAATTATAAAGTAAATCTTTATCGAATTGCTAATGTAAATACAATTTATTACTTTGTTGAATCATATGATTTTTTCGATAGAGAAAAGATTTATGGATATGAAGATGATGGAGATAGATTTGCTTTCTTTAGTGCCACTATCATCAATTTTCTTGAAGCAATTGATGAGTATCCAGATGTGATTCATATACATGATTGGCATTTAGGATTGCTTCCGTTACTGCTAAAAAAACATAGTATAGATATTAAGACATTACTGACGATTCATAATATTGAGTATCAAGGGGTGTATGATATCCTTATTTTAGATAGATTAGGTATAGAGAATCCTTTGAACTATACAAGATTGAATCGATTGAATTTTCTTGAGACAGGGTTGACATATGCTACAAAAATATCAACGGTATCTGACACCTATAAGGAAGAGTTAAAGTATGAGTATTATTCCAAGAATTTAGTAGATATTATAAATCGACGTTTCCGAGATTTTTATGGTGTTTTGAATGGAATATCTGAGATGATTAACCCGGAAAACGATTTAGAAATAGCTATGAAATACAATTTGGTTAATGTTTTTTCAGCCAAAAAAATCAATAAAATTAATCTTCAGAAAAAAATGAATCTCTTTCATGGTGAAGAGTATTTTGTTATGGGAATGGTTACAAGAATAGTAGAGCAAAAGGGTTTTGATATAATTATTCCAGCACTTCATCAAATTCTTGAAAACAAGAATATTCAGTTTATTATTCTAGGTACTGGCGATGAAGCATATCATCAGCAACTATTGGAGTTGAAGAATAGGTTTTCCAATCAAGTAGCTTTGAATTTAAGTTACGATGCAACTAAACCATCTTTTATCTATTCAGGGGCAGATGTGTTCTTGATGCCATCAAGGTATGAACCTTGTGGAATCGGACAAATGATAGCTTTAAAGTATGGAACGATTCCAATAGTTAGACAAACCGGAGGCTTAAATGATACGGTTGAGAATTATGATTCTTCTAGCAAACGTGGAAATGGCTTTAAATTCTATAATTATGATGCTAGAGATTTTATTTTTCAACTGAACAATGCTTTCAATGTTTTTTCATATCACAAGGATGACTGGCGACAGATGATTATTAATGCGATGAACTCAAGATTCCTTCTTGGCGATTCTGCTAAGAAATATCTCGAACTATATCAAATGTTGTAAAAAGAAAACGGTGACATAAGAGAAAGAGTTAAAGCATAAAGAGAAAATGTTATAATAGTTTCGAAGAGGTGATATTGTGAGATTAGGTGTTTTTAAAACTAAAGATAGTTTTACTAAAGCATTCAAAGAGCGAATGAAAAGAACTTTTTATAAGGATTTAGCCGATTCAAGTGTAAGAGAGCGATATAACATATTAGGTATTCTAATTAGAGAAGAACTTGCAAAGGATTGGGCAAACACAGAAAAAATTGTTGAAAACACTAAAGAAAAGAAAGTTTTCTATTTTTCAATGGAATTTTTGATGGGTAGGCTGATAACTAATAATTTAATGAATATGGGAATTAGAGATGTCTGTGAAGCTGGATTTAAAGACATGGGTTTTGATTTGAATGAGGCTGAAGAGTTTGAATCAGATCCAGGATTGGGTAATGGCGGACTAGGAAGACTGGCTGCTTGTTATCTTGATTCGATGGCTTCAATGGGAATTCAAGGTCATGGGCAATGTATAAGATATCGTTATGGATTATTTCGTCAAAAGATTAATAATGGTTATCAAGAAGAAAGACCTGACAATTGGTTGAATGATGGGTATGTTTGGGAAATAAGAAGACAAGAAGAAGCTGTTGATGTTCCTTTTTTTGGTTATGTTGCTTGGGAAAATGGAAAAATGGTTTATCATCCAAGTGAGTATATTAAAGCTATACCTTATGATGTACCAATTGTCGGTGATGATAATGAATTTGTGAATTACTTAAGACTTTGGAATGCTGAAGCTTCTAAAAGGTATCCCAAAAACAAATCACCGTTTGAGTATGAAAGTGAATTGCAACAAATTTCAGGTTTCTTGTATCCTGATGATACAACTGATGATGGAAAAAGACTTAGATTGAAGCAACAATACTTCTTATCTGCAGCAGGCGTGAAAAGTATTGTAAATGAGCATAAAGCTAAACATAAAACATTGAAAAACCTGAGTGATTTCGTGGTGTTTCATATCAATGATACGCATCCAACTTTGATTATACCTGAACTGATGAGAATTCTTCTTGATGAAGAAAACATGGAATGGGATGAAGCTTGGCAGATAGTTAGAAGTTGTATAGCTTATACAAACCATACTATTTTAGCAGAAGCTTTAGAAAAATGGCCAATCAATATCATCCAACCGCTTTTACCGAGAATTTATCAATTGATTGAAGAGATTAATCGTCGTTATTGTTTAGATTTACTTGAGAAATATGGATATGGTAAAGATGATTTGATTAGAGAGCTAGCGATTATTGGTGATGGTACTATTAGAATGGCTCATCTTTGTATTGTTGCTAGTTTTTCTGTTAATGGTGTTGCGAAACTTCACACTGACATATTAAAAAATATCGAGATGAAGAAGTTCTATGATTTGTTTCCAGAGAAGTTCAAAAATGTTACAAATGGAATTACTCATCGCCGTTGGTTATTACATTCAAACCAAGAGTTGAGCAGTTTGATTAAATCAAGAATTGGCGAAGGTTTTAGAAAAAATCCAGGAGAACTTGAAAAACTAATAGACCATGTCGATGATATTACTTTGCAAAAAGAGTTTCTTGATGTAAAGAGATTGAAGAAGAAGGCTTTAGCTGAACAGATTTATGAAAACCAAAAGATAGAGATAAATCCAGATTCTATCTTTGATATTCAAGTAAAAAGATTGCATGAATACAAACGTCAATTGATGAATGCATTGCACATAATGAGTGTTTATAATCGATTGAAAACAGATGTTGTTTATAAAGAATCATATGTGCCACATACATTTATCTTTGGAGCTAAAGCAGCCGGAACTTATCATTTTGCAAAAAAAGTTATCAAACTTATCAATACCATTGCTTCAAAGGTTAACAATGACCAAGAAACAAATCAATATTTAAAGGTCGTTTTTGTTGAAAACTATAATGTATCATATGCAGAGATTATTATGCCTGCAGCTGATATTTCCGAACAGATTTCAACGGCTTCAAAAGAGGCTAGTGGAACAGGTAATATGAAATTTATGATGAATGGAGCAATTACCCTAGGAACTCTTGATGGTGCAAATGTAGAAATCAATGAACTAGTTGGTGAAGATAACATTTTTGTTTTTGGAATGAATAGTGATGAAGTTAATGATTATTATAAGCATGGTGGTTATAATCCCAAAGATATCTATGATTTTGATTATGAGATTAGAGCATTGTTAGATCGATTAGTGAATGGTTTCTTTGAGGATGTTGATCGTTATGAGTTCAAGGAGATTTTTGATAATCTAGTTTATCGGGATCAATACTTCGTTTTAAAGGATTATCATGAGTATGCGAAGGCGCATGAGTTAGCAAATGAAGCATATAGAGACAAGAGTAAATGGGCCAAGATGGCTTTAATAAATATCGCTAAAAGCGGCGTTTTTTCATCAGATCGTTCGATTGGTGACTATGCAGAGAAAATTTGGAAGGTTAAGTCAGTCTTATAGACTGATTTAGCCTTTTGTTTTTAGGAGGAAAATTTATGAGTGAGTGGATTGATTTAACAGTAAAACTCGATGATAGTTACTTGCCTTATCCAGGTGATGAAGGTTTAAAAATCTGGAAAACAAAGGATATTAGAGATGATGGTTATAACATGAATCAGTTAAGTTTAAACATGCATTTAGGAACACATATTGATTTTAAAAGTCATGTTTTCGATTATAAAGCGAGAGTAACTGATTTTACTCGTTTTATTGGTAAAGCAAATGTCATCAAGCCTTTTATACACAATGGTGTTGTTGATACTTTAGATTTGACTTCAAAACTTGAAAAGATGAAGTATCTAGAAAAAATTTTGATTCTGGATTTATCTCATGCTAGAAACTTAAATAAGGAAGACTATTATTCCTATCCACGTTTCTCAAAGGATATTATTTCAGTTTTGAAAGACTACAGTATCAATGTTTTAGGTGCAGACATACCAAGTTTTGATTATCAAGCTGAGAAATCCTTGCAGATGCATAAAGATTTACTAAGTAATGATATTTATGTTGTAGAGAATTTAGTAAGAGTTGATGAACTAAAAGAGCATGTTTTTTTCATTGCTTTACCTTTAAAAATTGAAGGACTAGAAGCATCGATGACTAGAGCGATTGCAAGAAATTTATAATTATTATTGACAAATTAAAGATATGCAATATAATTATATTGTAAAAACACTTCAGGGCAGGGTGAAATTCCCTACCGGCGGTTATAGTCCGCGAGCTTTTTTAAAGCATGATTGGGTGAAATTCCCAAACCGACAGTATAGTCTGGATGGAAGAAGAGTTATCTGTGCCTGAAATATATCCGTTTTTACGGATATTTTTTTTCGGAGGAGAATAATAATGAAAAAAAGAAGTAACATTAAGAAGTTGACAGTAACAGGTATTTTAGGAGCTATAGCATTTGTATTAATGCTGTTGAGTTTTACTATTGTTGGACCATATAAACTAGATTTTTCTGAAATCGCCGTTTTAATAGGTGCATTTACTTATGGACCACTAGTAGGGATTGCAATTGAGGGAATTAAGATTCTTTTGGATATAATTCTTGGTGGGCCATCAGATACGGCTTATGTTGGAGAAGCAGCTAATTTTTTAATTGGTCTAGCTTTTATAGTTCCGTCAAGTTTTATCTATTTCAGGAACAAAACCAAAAAACAAGCCGTTATCGGGCTTGCTGTAGGGATTTTTTTCATGGTAGTAGTAGCAGTCATAATGAACGCTTTTGTGTTGTTGCCACTTTATGCTAGATTGTATTTTGGATATTCATTAGATGATTTACTAGCTTTTTATGGTTTTGATAATCTTTTTAGTTTTTTAATTATTGCAACCGTACCTTTTAACTTGCTAAAAGGCTTCAGCAGTAGTATTATTGTATTAGTAATATACAAAAGAATTTCTATTCTTTTGAAGGCAAAGGATTGTGAAGGATTTGAGGAGTGTAATTAGAATACTTATAATTTCAATACTTTTCTTGTTGTTGATTGGTTGTGAAACCACAACAGATTCAACAACTACAACATATCTTGATTTGGATTATAGTGACTTTGAAGGGAGAATAATCTTTGACTCAAGCATGCAATTGAGTATGCCTGAAGATGATTATTATCTTTACTTCTATGGTCCTTATTGTCAAGCTTGTATTATACTAAAACCAGAGATACTAAATGCGTTTTATGATGCAGAGGCAATGTTTTATATCGTAGTAGTCACGGGTTATCAAGATATTCATCCCGATATTGATTTAGAAGGAACACCTACGCTTCTAAGGATTATTGATCATGAGGTAGTTGAAGTTTATGTTGGCAATACCCAGATAAGAAGTGTTTTGGTTGAAATAAATTAGTAGTTTTCTTGGAGTATGGTGATGATTTTATCTGGAAGTCTGGTGTTAGGTTGGCGATTGATTGAGTCAAAATAGTATGTAGCCATTTGGTTCAATGAATTTCTTGTGCCGGAACCGTTTTGAATTGCTTCAGAAACAATTTCTGGGTAGATTCCGTTGATGTTTTTAAAACTGTAGCGATATTGTAGAATAGTTCTTTGGTTTTTTTGTTTAAAACTGAGGACTATTTTTTTTGGTAATATTTTGATTTTGGGGTTTTCTACTTTATTGAAGCGTTCCCAAAAAATGTATTTCTCTTTGAGATTAATAATTTCGCTGTAGTTTTTAATTTTTGTAACTTCTTGGGTTTTAGGAAAGTAGTAAAATCCTATTTGGTCAAACAAGTAAAATTCTTTTGAGTTATTAATTATTATTTGATAGTATTTGTTTAAGTCGATATCTTTGTTTAAGTTGATATATGGTTTTGGCTTAATAAATATCTGTATAATTGCAATGATTATTCCAAGAAGAGATAGAGCTGTCAATATTGTCAGGAACATAGTAAAAAAACTAGAATACTCTGGTTCTGAAAACTCTCTTTGTACCCCGTTTATATCCATTGGTACTTTAAGTAGATAAAGAATGATGAAAGTAATTAAAATGATGAAAAAACTTGAGGAAAAAATAAGCATTATTAATAGGAGTAGGTGATTCTTTTTCGAAATCGAAGCAAATTCAAGGGTGGAGTAATCAAAACCCAGTTCATTAAGCTGCATGAGAGCCTCCTTAAAAATTTCATTAAATACAAATATATTATACATAATTTTTAAAAAAGATGTTACAATTAGTTTAGATATTTTTTAAAAGGCGTGAAGTTGATGAATACTATAAAAATAGATAAATATTTTAAGGGAATGATTGCGAATAAAGGATTAAGTGGGATTGAAACTGAAAATACCGTCTTTTCATATTTAGCAGCTGCAAATCGATCTTATCATGGAATAAGTTGTTTTTTAGCCTTATCTAAGGATAATAAGTATATCCTGACTGAATCAGATACTTTGCTTAAGTATGGACTGTTAAACTTGAATATTCCAAGTTTTACCTATAATGAGTTGAAGAAGTTTTCTTTGCTTGATAGAAAAACTGGAAATCTAAATGAATTCTTTTATATTCCAAGATTAGAAGATTTTCTTTCCATATGTAAAGCTTATCAAAAGGCTGCTTTTATTAGGATAAAAACCAATATAAAAGCTGAAATGTTAATCAATCTTGAAGGTTTTCTAAGTGATAATTCCATCAAAGAAAATTACTACTTCATCTTAGAAGACAAGAAGCAACTTCAAACATTAAAAAAGCAATTCAATAACCAAAGCATCTTTTTTCATACCGATAAGGTTAGCGAAGAGAGTTTAGATTTTTGTAAGAAACAAGGTGTAAATCTGTCTTGTAATTATCAAAGAATCAAAAAAGAGGACATTAAAGAATTGCATTTGGTGGGATTGAAAGTCTTAGTGGGAGAAGTTAATGATAAAGAGCAAGCTGAGAGAATGATTAAGTATGACGTTGATTTTATCTTAACTAGCATATTGGAATGATGAAATATCTAGTGATTGGAGCTACCAATATTGATATATTAGGTAGAGCGAACTCATTGATTCTAGGAGACTCAAATCTAGGGAAGATTGAAATATCACTTGGTGGTGTAGGAAAGAATATTGCAATGAATCTCCATAATCTAGGGGTTGAAGTAGAGTTTTTAACTCAGTTTGGAACTGATTGGTTAGCAGATTATGTGAAAAGAGATCTAATTAAAAGCAAGCTGAGATTTGATAGGTCATTTACTAGAGGTAAATCAAATTTCTATCTTGGTTTATTTGATGGTTATGGTGAGTATTTTACTGGAATAAATGACATCTTAGAGTTTGAGAAACTTGTTCCAAAAGATTTTCTAGATTTAGATGAGTATATTAGAGGTTTTGACGCTTTGATTATCGATGCTAATTTAAGTGTTGAGATGTTTGAGTGGTTATGCAAAAAGTATCAAGACAAGTTTTTGTTTGTCGATGGTGTTTCACCGAGTAAAGTAAGAAAAATATATAATGGATTAAGATATATCGATGTTTTAAAAATCAACTTAGATGAATTAAAAGCACTTTTACAAGTTGAGTTTTGTGATATAATTAGTAACGTAAAAACCTTGTTGGATTTAGGGGTTAAACAAGTAATTGTGACAAATGGTAAAGAGGATATAACTTATAGTATTGAACGAGATATTTTTAAGACTGAAGTTTTAAGAGCTAATGTTGTTAAATCAGTCAATGGTGCAGGCGATTCATTCTTTGCTGGTGTGATAGCAAAGTATTTTGAAACAGATTTTCATCAAGCGATTGAGTTTGGGAAAAAGCAAGCTGTAAAAATTATGGAATCTTTTAATTAGATATAAGAATCAATATAAGGAGGATATCATGAACAGTACAATTGAAACAATTTTGAGCAGAAGAAGTGTAAGAGCATATCTAGATATAGCAATTCCTGAAAATGATATGCAAAAGATTATTGAGTGTGGTTTATATGCCCCAAGTTCTAAGAACAAGCAGGATTGGCACCTAACTGTAATTACTAACAAAGAAAGAATTGATGAGATTAATCAATTAGCAATTGAGGGTATGAATAGACTCGGGATTGATGTAGACAAAAGCGCACACATTTTTTACCATGCACCTTGTATTATTGTTTTAAGTTCAAAAATAGCTGGGTTTTCTGAGGTTAATATTGGATGTGTGGTTCAAAACATCGCTTTAGCAGCTAAATCATTGGGTTATGGATCTTGTATTATCGGACAGACTAGGTATTTATACCACAAAGCCAATAAAATTGATGTTGATAGAATCCTGAAGATACCTGAAGGCTATGAGCATGATTTAGCGATCTGTTTAGGATATCCTAAAGGTAAAGATCCAGAAGCAAAACCAAGAAAAGAACGGGTAGTAGATTATATATATTAGAATGAGGGATTTTTATGTGGAGAGATGAGTATCAAAAATGGCTAGATTATGAGTTTTTAGATCAAGGGTTAAAAGAGGAGTTGTTGGTAGCTGCCGATAAAGAATTAGAGGATATGTTCTACACATCCTTATCTTTTGGTACAGGTGGAATGAGAGGGATTTTAGGCGCTGGAACAAATCGTCTTAATCTATATACAATCAGGAAAGCAAACAACGGTTTAGCACTCTATCTAGTAAATAATTTTCCTTTAGAAGATCTTAAAAGAGGTGTTGTAATTGCTCATGACAATAGATTTATGTCTAAGGAGTTTGCGCTAGAATCAGCAAAAGTTTTAGGAGCATATAATATTAAATCCTATGTTTTCTCGGAACTCAGACCAACGCCTGAATTATCATTTGCAGTTAGACATCTTCATGCTATAGCAGGTATTGTAGTAACAGCAAGTCATAATCCGCCTAATTACAATGGTTATAAGATTTATGATGAACATGGCTGTCAATACACTCCAAGGTATGCAAATCAAATCATTGAGTATGTTGAGTCAACTGAAGACTTATTTGGTATTAGAACTAAATCAACAGAAGAGTTGATAAAGAGTGGTTTGTTAGAGTATATAGATGAGTCAATTGATAAACCGTATCTTGATTTAGTCAAGTCTATAGCTCTTAACAATAATTTGGATAAGCAAGTGAAGGTGGTTTTCACTCCGCTTCATGGAACTAGTGGTTATCTAGGAACTAGGTTGCTTGAGGAAATGAACTATTTGGTTCATCCGGTTAAAGAACAGATGATTCCTGATTCTAATTTTTCTACGGTAAAATTGCCAAATCCTGAAGAAAAAGCTGCTTATGATATGGCTATTGTTTTAGGTAAACAAGTTCAAGCTGATTTGCTTGTAGCAACAGATCCAGATGCAGATAGACTGGGTATAGCTGTGTTGCATGATTCTGAATATCAATATTTAAACGGCAACCAAACAGGAGCTCTTTTGATTTATTACTTGCTTAATGAAAAGAAAAAGAAAGGCTTATTACCGAAAAAAGGTGTTGTTTTCAATACAATTGTTACTTCTGATCTAGGTGCTAAAATAGCTAGAAGTTTTAACATGGAAATAGTTTCGACTTTGACTGGTTTTAAGTTTATCGGTGAGCAGGCAAGATACCTTGAGAATGATGAAAGAGAATTTGTTTTTGGTTATGAAGAGTCTTATGGCTATGTAATAGACGACTCTGTTCGCGATAAGGATTCCTTGCAAGCGATGCTGATGATAATCGAAGCCGCTAATTTCTATTTGCTTACTGAAGGCAAAACTTTAGTCGATATTCTAGAGGATATTTATAAACAATATGGTTATTATTATGAAGGCTTGAGCAATATTCATTTGCTAGGAAAAGAGGGCCAAGAAAAGATAGGAAGAATTATGAGTTCTTTCAGGAAGGAAAGAATCTCAAAGATTTTAGATTTGAATATAGTCAAGACAGAGGATTTTTTACTTTCTAAGCGCTATTTTGATGGCGGAGAAGAAATGATTGATTTAGAGAAATCTGATGTTTTGAAGTACTATCTTGAAGATGAGTCTTGGTTTGTATTAAGACCGTCTGGGACGGAACCTAAACTTAAGATTTATGCAGGTGTAATCGGATTAAGTTTTGAAAATGCAGTTTCAAGAGTCAATGCTCTTTTAAAGAGCATAAATGAAATAGTTGAGAAGGTAGATTAATTTGGAAGTAGTAATTGCAGCAGTTGTTATTGTGGTTTTGATAGGACTTTATATCCTGTCTTTTACATTAAATCAAAATACAGAGAAGCCTGAGGGTTGTGAAGATATCAGTTGTTCAGGATGCAAGGTGAATAGTTGTGTCAGCCGTAAAAAGGATATTTAATAATGATTGGGATATCGTGTTGAAAGACACGATTGCTCAACCATTTTTTGATAAGTTAATGCTAGATGTAGCCAAAGAGTATGAGAGTTTTACCTGTTATCCTCCAAAGGATCAGATTTTCAACGCTTTCAGTTTAACTGATTATCGAAATACATTGGTTTTGATAATAGGTCAAGATCCATATCACAATCCACTCCAAGCCATGGGTTTGGCTTTTTCGGTAAATAAGGGAGTGAAACTCCCGCCATCTTTAGAGAATATTTATAAAGAATTAAGAGATGATTTAGGAGTAAACCGATTAGATGATGGAGATTTAACTGACTGGGCTAATTCAGGGGTTTTATTGTTGAATGCTATTCTTACAGTAAGAGAAAATCAACCACTCTCTCATGCAAATATTGGTTGGCAAGAGTTCACTGACAGAGTTATTGAAGTTTTAAATAATAAGATTGATCCGATGATTTTTGTTTTATGGGGTAGTTTTGCAAAGAGCAAGAAGAAACTTATTACAAATAGTAAACATTTTATTATTGAAAATGTGCATCCTTCTCCTTTGTCTGCTTATCGCGGATTCTTTGGTTCAAAACCTTTTAGTAAAATCAATGCATTCCTATCTTTAACGGGCAGAAAAAAGATAAATTTTTAGTTAATGGTGAAAAAATGAAGAATAACAATTTACGAAAAATCATATTTGCTGGTTTGATGGTTGCGACAGGGATAGTATTATCAAATATCTTGTCTATATCATATCCACCTAATTCTACAATAATAAGATTTGGAATTGGGTTTTTGCCTTTAGTGATTGTTTCAATCGTTTTAGGTCCAAAAATTGGACTTTACTCGGCTATTGTTCAAGATATTCTTGGTTATTTTGTTTATATATGGGTTTTTGGTGTGCCTTCTGGTCCTTTTTTTCCAGGATTTACTTTAAACTCAATTCTTTATGGTGTTGTGCCTGGTGTTGTTTATAATCTGCGCGTAAGCAACA
>CAZSVO010000003.1:0-123287 GCA_964610325.1 uncultured Candidatus Izemoplasmatales bacterium | reverse complement strand
GTCATGTTAACTAGATTTCAATCAACTATTATCTCCACACCCCAGTTTTTTTTTAAAAAATATATTATTTTACTTTCTTCATTGGAATTATTTGTAAAAAACACTGTTTCATCTTTAAAATAACATGTATTACTCACAAATTGAGTTTATACTAAAATAAACAAGTGTTTATTAATAAAGAGGTGAATAAAGTGAAAAAAATGATAATTATCATGATTTTTTTCGTTTCAACAATTGTTTCAATATTCTTGATTCCTTTGGTAAAAGTTAATTATGATTTAAAACAATATTTACCAAAAGATTCTCTGATTAGTGAAAGTTTAGATGTATACAAAGATGAATTTGGGGTTCAAACAAGTGCTTATATTGCTTTTAACGAACAAGATTTATCAACTGCACTAACTGTTAAAAATGAGTTATTGCAAATTGACAATGTCGATAAAGTAGTCTTTGTGGATGACTATTTAAATGAGGTAATGTATCAAATTATAAGAAGTAACACTCCAACATTGCAACAAGAAATCTTAGATATGTCCTTGTTAGCATTAATAAATCAAGGCTATACATATCCAGAAGCATTGTTTTCTTTATCTGCTTATTTTCCTGAAGAGTATCAAGTACAAATAACTTCTCTTTACGAAAGTTTTATTAGCGAAGAAGAAGTATTATTTCAGGTTATAATAGGCTTAGACAGTGCAGACCCTATAACTGAAGAAGTTATCGAGGAGATTGAAACCTTGATGGATAACAACTCATACACTTATTATCTAAAAGGAGAAGCAATTTCAACACTTTTTACTCAACGGACTATTTCAGAAGAGACTTTGGTTATAACGATAGTTTTAATTCCAATTATTTTATTTGTTCTTTTATTGTTGTGTAAATCAGTTTTTGATATTGTCTTGTTTATGATAATTGCTTCTATAGCTATTTTGATTAACCTAGGAACTAACTTCTTTCTTCCAAACATATCATTTATAACTCAAGCAATGGCAATAGCTTTGCAACTTGCAATATCATTGGATTATATTATCTTTGTGCTTAATGCCTATCATAGCGAAAGAGAAAAGGGAGGAGATGTTGATACTTCAATTTCTTTGGCTTTAAAAAAGACAAAAAGACCTGTGATTGCCTCTGCATTAACTACAGCAGTAAGTTTTTTAGCTTTGATAATCATGAGATTTACAATTGGCTTAGATATTGGTATCGTATTTGCAAAAGGGATTTTAGTTAGTATTATTACGACTTTGATGCTGTTGCCAATTTTGATAAAAGTATTTAGCAGATTAATTGACAAAACTAAAAAACATCGAGGAATTATTAACTTCAGTTGGGTTTCTCGGCTAGTTGTTAGAACTAGAAAAGTAAGATTTATATTTTTGATTTTTATCCTTGTTGTAATCGCTCCGTTAATCGTTTTACATAGCCAACAGGATTTTAGTTATGGAGTTAATAGTTTTTCCGGTTCTAAAGGGACTGATTACTATGATGACTTAGAACATATAAATGAAACATTTGGAAGTAATAATGTTTTTGTAGTGTTGATGGAAAAGAATAGTCACATGGAAAAGCAAGTATTTCAAGATTTGGTTGCTTTAAATTTTGTAACTAAAGTTGATGCTCCAATATACTATGATGAGTTGATTGATGATGAAATAGTTAAAGCTATGATAGTTGAAAGTATGTACTCAGAGAATTATGCTTTAATTCAAGTTAGTACTAATACAGATGGTGAATCCAAAGAAGCATTTACCCATTATGAAACTATTTCCAGTCTTCTAGAAGAAAGAGATATTGATTATTATATTTTAGGTGAGACAGCTTTAACTTACAATCTAAGAGATGTCGTCAATAAAGACTTTACAATAGTTTTGATAGTTGCAATGTTAATGATACTTATTATTATATTTATCAGTTTTAAGAATTTATTGATTCCAATCATTTTGGTTATGGTGATTCAAACAGCGGTTTTTCTAGCTATGAGTATATTGAATGCATTTGATGAAAACTTAGTATTTTTAGCTTATTTGATTGTCTCTACAATTCTATTAGGTGCGACCATTGATTATGCAATACTATTCTCAAAAAGATATATGGAAGAAAGGATAAGCAATACAAAAGCAATAAGTCTAAAAAATGCATCTGCAGATAGTGCGCCTTCGATTGTGACCTCAGCTTTGTTGTTTATAATTTCAGGATTAGTTATGACCTTTATTTCTTCGATTGCATCAATTGCACAAATTGGTTTGTTAATTGCAGTTGGAGCAACTGTTTCAATGATTTTCGTTTTGCTTTTATTACCACATATAATTTACATATTTGACTTTTTAATCATAAAATCAAAAGTTGATTAACAATGGTTTTGGGTCAATTTTCAAATGGATGTCATCTGTGATATAATATTCTTGAGGTGAGGTGTTAATGAATAAGAGTAGAACAATATCACTTGAAAGAGCAAGGGAACTCAAGACGAAGATAGATGAATATTTGATTATTAAACCAACTATTCCTAAAGGCCTAGAAAAAGAAAATGAAATCAGGAAACGCAAAGCGAAAATTATCGCATACTTTAATATCTCTGAAAGAGAGTGGAATGATTGGCATTGGCAATTATCAAATAGAATTACGACTGCAAAAGTATTGAAAAACTTTATTGAATTAAGCGAAAAGGAAGTTCAAGAGATTGAGAAGGTTTCACTTGAGTATAGATGGGCTATATCTCCATATTATCTAAGTTTAATCAATCCCTTAGACTTATTCGATCCAATTAGATTGATGGCTATTCCTTCGCTTTTAGAAATTCAAGACACAATCTGTGATTTGGACCCTATGGGAGAAGAATTTACAAATCCTTGTGGAGCTATAACGCGAAGATATCCTGATAGATTGATAATTAATGTCACTAATGAATGTGCTATGTATTGTAGGCATTGTCAAAGAAGAAGAAATATCGGTAGTAAAGATCGAGCTACATCAAGGAATATCATTGCAAAATCGATTGAGTATGTTAGAAACAATCAAGAAATTAGAGATGTTTTGATTACAGGTGGCGATCCGCTGACAATGCCAAATCAAAGCTTAGAGTGGATACTAAATGAGTTGCATAAGATAGAACATGTTGATTATATTAGAATAGGTAGTAGAACACCAGTAACAATGCCGCAAAGAATAACTGATAAACTGGTTTCTATGCTTGCTAAGTATCATCCAATTTATTTAAATACTCATTTTAATCATCCGATGGAAATAACTAAAGAGAGTAAGGTTGCTTGTGAAAAACTAGCGAATGCAGGGATTCCTTTAGGAAATCAGGCAGTGCTTTTAAATGGAATAAACAATGACAAGTATATAATGCGTTGTTTAAACCAAGAGTTATTGAAAATACGTGTTAAACCATATTATCTTTTTCATGCTAAGAAAGTAAGGGGAACTTCACACTTCAACACTTCTATTAATGATGGAATAGATATTATGGAACATTTGAGAGGATACACCTCTGGGTTAGCTATTCCTACATATATTGTTAATGCTCCAAAAGGTAAAGGGAAAACGCCAATTTTACCGCAGTATATCATTTCTTACGCTAAAGATCATATTGTTATTAGAACTTGGGAAGGAGAAGTAATTGAATATCCTAATCATGATACAATTGACTTAAGAAGCATTCTTCATAAATAAAGTATCTGTAAAAATAGTTTGTTTTAACACTTGAAGAAAGGGCTTACATCATTTATAATATAATTGATGTCTAAATTTATGGAGGTGTAGTTTTGACTGATATCGATTACAAGAATTTAGGGTTCAAGGTTAGAGACACACATGCTAACTATATTTCTTACTACAAAGATGGTAAGTGGGATGAGGGCACATTAAGAGCTGAGGATACCATAACTATCTCAGCTTACTCAACAGCTTTGCATTATGGCCAACAAGCTTTTGAGGGATTGAAGGCTTATCGAAGAAAAGATGGTAAGATTCAGATATTTAGACCGAATGAAAATGCAAAAAGAATGATGACTTCTTGTGAACGGCTTTTAATGCCAAAAGTCTCGGAAGAGAAGTTTCTCGATGCGATTAAGAAAGTGACTAAAGCAAATGAAGATTTAGTCCCACCCTATGGTACGGGTGCATCTTTGTATCTAAGACCCTATATAATCGGTGTAGGTCGAAATCTAGGTGTCAGACCAGCGCCTGAATACATATTCGGGGTCCTTTGTTCACCTGTGGGTAGTTATTTTAAAGGAGGGTTATCTCCAGTAAACTTTATAGTTACTTGCAGAGATAGAGCTGCTCCTAACGGTACTGGAGATGTTAAAGTTGGCGGGAACTATGCTGCTAGTCTTTTAAGTAACCAAAGCGCAAAAGAACAAGGATATGCTGATTGCATCTATTTAGATCCACACACTCATACAAAGATAGATGAAGTTGGAGCTGCTAATTTCTTTGGCATCACATATGATAACAAATTTGTTACACCAGATTCTTCGAGTATTTTACCAAGTATTACAAAGAAATCTTTAATGTATATAGCTGAAAATTATTTGAATATGAAAGTTGAAGTAAGAGATGTTAGAATTGACAATTTAGGAGAACTTAAAGAAGCTGGAGCTTGTGGAACAGCAGCTATTATTACTCCAATTGGAAGAATAGATTACGACGACAAAGAACATGTTTTCTATAGTGAAACCGAGGTTGGACCGATTACCAAAAACCTCTTTGAAATTTTACAGAAAATCCAATATGGAGACATGGATGCTCCTATGGGTTGGGTTATGCTTATTGATTAGGAAAAGGCGAGTTTAGGCTCGCTTTTTTGCTTTTTTCTCATTTTTCAAGTTAGTTTATTTAAAGATATAAAATATAAAAAAATCTTAAAATTTCCCTTGTTTTAAAAGCGCTTTCATTGTATAATCTATATTGTGCATGGGAAATGATTTTTTTGTTTTTAATTTTTTTATGCCTTTAGTAGCATTTTTATGCTTTTTTTTACGAGATATGACAATCGATTTAATATCGAAATATATAAAAGTGAGGTAAAACAAATTGTATACAAGCGAATATCTAAATGAGTTGTTTGAAACAACCAAACAAAGGAACAGTGGTCAACCAGAATACTTACAAGCAGTGGAAGAATTTTTTGAAGCAATGAACTTCATTGTAGAAAATGACCCAAACATTCAAAAATTCGGGATTATGGAAAGAATCATTGAACCAGAAAGAATTGTGAAATTTAGAGTTACTTGGATTGATGACCAAGGTAGAGTAAATGTAAACCGCGGATACCGAGTTCAGTTCAATTCAGCGATTGGTCCATTCAAAGGCGGACTAAGATTCCATCCTTCGGTAAATGAATCAATTTTAAAATTTTTAGGTTTTGAACAGACTTTTAAAAACGCATTGACTGGTCTTCCTTTAGGAGGCGGTAAAGGTGGGTCTGACTTTAATCCTCGCGGTAGATCTGATGCTGAAATAATGAGATTCTGTCAAAACTACATGTTAGAGTTATATCGTCATTTAGGTCCGGATACTGATGTTCCGGCTGGAGATATTGGTGTTGGGTTTAGAGAGATTGGCTATATGTATGGTATGTATAGAAAAATTAAAAATGAAAATACTGGTGTTTTAACTGGAAAAGGTTTGACTTATGGAGGCTCTTTAGGAAGAGCAGAAGCAACTGGACATGGTTTGCTTTATTTTGTAAGAGAAATGTTAAGAGTATATCGTAATGATACTTTAGAAGGTAAGAAAATCATTATTTCTGGAGCTGGAAAAGTTGGAATGCATGCTGCTTTAAAAGCACAACAATTAGGAGCTAAGGTTATAGCAATGTCTGATGTAAATGGTTTTGTTTTTGATGAAAACGGCTTAGATTTAAATATTGTTAAAATGTTAACTGATAGAGCTCCTGAGTTTTCAACCGATTACTTGCAGTATAGACCATCAGCAACTTACGATTCAAATCCGACAAATATTTGGAATATTCCATGTGAAATAGCACTTCCTTGTGCAACCCAAAATGAATTACCACTTGAATCAGCTCAAGCTTTGGTTGAAAATGGTTGTTTCTTGGTAGCTGAAGGAGCAAATATGCCAACAACTATTGATGCAACAAAATATTTACAGCACGCTGACATTCTATTTGCACCAGGCAAAGCAGCTAATGCAGGTGGTGTAGCTGTTTCCGGATTAGAAATGAGCCAGAATGCAATGCATTATCCTTGGTCTTATGAAGAAGTTGATCAAAAATTACAGGTTATCATGGCAGAAATCTTTAAAAAGTCTTATACAGAAGCTAGAAAGTATACTGATCATAGAAATCTTGTGATTGGAGCAAACATCGCTGGATTTATGAGAGTTTACAAAGCGATAATGGATCAAGGTATTATTTAATGTCTATAGTTAAAAAAGCAAGAGTCTTACTGCCTGTTGAATCTATTGATAGAGAAAAATGGGCCGTGATTGCTTGTGATCAATTCACTTCTGAAAAAGATTATTGGGATAGGTTGAAAAGTTATGTTGATAATGTTCCATCAACATATCATTTAATCTTGCCTGAAGCCTATTTAGACCATGATATGGATCATAAAATTGAGAAAGTCAATAGTAACATGACTTTATATCTAAAAAACAAATTATTTGAGGAACATGAATGTATGGTTTTAGTCGAAAGACAGACACCATATGTTAAGAAGAGATTAGGTTTGGTATTAGCGATTGATTTGGATGAGTATCAATATGAACCAGGAAAAAAAGGGAAGATTGCAGCTACTGAAGAAACAGTGCCAGAAAGAATTCCACCAAGAGTAAAAATTAGAGAAAAGGCACCAATCGAACTTCCACATGTTTTAGTTCTACTTGATGATAATCATCTCAATATCATCGATAATATCTACAAAAACAGAAAGAAATACCAAAAACTATATGATTTTCGACTAAACATGAACGGAGGTCATATCAGAGGCTTTAAAGTAACAGATACAGATTGGGTAATCAAGGCAATTCAAGATTTGCCAAACGATCTAAACATAATTGTCGGTGATGGAAATCATTCTTTAGCTTCTGCAAAAGTATGTTGGGAGAAGCAAAAAGTAAAACTCACCAAAGAAGAGCAAGAAAACCATTCTGCTCGTTACGCTTTGGTTGAGTTGATAAGTCTTTATGATGAAGGATTGACATTTGAGCCGATTCATAGGGTCTTGTTTAATGCGGATGCAAACCTTATAAAACTAATGGAGATTAGATTATCAGGCGAAGCAACTGTTGATGTGTTGTATGATAATGAAGCTTACAAGATTAGTGTTCCTGCTAATCCGTTTGAAGCTATTAAAGCGATACAAGAGTTGCTAGATGAGTATCTTGACAAAAATAAGTTCGTTGAGATTGATTTTGTTCATGGGATGGATAGCCTTAAGAAAATTGTTAAAAATCATGCTGATTGTGTTGGCATAAGCATGCCCAGTCTAAATAGGGATAAACTTTTACCTTATATTCGGGAATTTGGAGTGCTACCAAGAAAATCATTCTCTTTAGGAGAAGCTGAAGAGAAAAGATATTACCTTGAAAGTAAAAAAATTCAATAAAGAAGGAGAAAAAATATGAATAGAGTATGGAATTTTTCTGCTGGACCAGCTACTTTACCTATAGAAGTCCTTCAGAAAGCAGCTGAACAGATGTTGGATTACAATGGCAGTGGCATGTCAGTGATGGAGATGAGCCATAGATCAAAAGTGTTTGAAAAAATAATCAAAGATGCTGAAGTTGATTTAAGAGAACTGATGAATATACCAAACAACTACAAAGTATTATTCTTACAAGGTGGAGGACATACACAATTCTCTATGGTACCGATGAACTTGATGAAAAATGGTGTAGCTGATTATATTGTTACTGGAGAGTGGTCAAAAAAAGCAATCAAAGAAGCTGCTAAGTATCTAAAAGCAAATAAAGTAGCTACTTCAGAGGATAAAACATTCTCTTATATACCTGATTTGCAAAACATCAAACTATCGGAAGAAGCAGATTATCTTTATATCTGTGAAAATAATACTATCTACGGAACTAAGTTCAATAAATTACCAGAAACTTCAGGTAAAATCTTAGTATCTGATATGTCATCATGTATCTTGTCTGAGGAAGTAGATGTCACTAAATATGGTTTAATTTTTGCTGGTGCTCAAAAGAATATTGGGCCAGCAGGGACAACTATAGTGATTATTAGAGAGGATCTTTTAAGAGATGATTTACCAGATTTTGTTCCAACCATGTTACAATACAAGATTCATGCTGATAAAGAATCACTTTACAATACCCCACCAACATATGGTATTTATATCTGCGGATTGGTTTTCAAGCACCTTTTGGAAAATGGTGGACTTAGCGCAATGTATCAAAAAAATGTTCAGAAAGCAAAGTTGCTTTATGACTATCTTGACAAATCTGAGTTATTCCAAGGTACTGTAGCTAAAGAAGATAGATCTTTAATGAATGTAACATTTGTCGCAAATAAAGAAGAATTAAATGCATCATTCATTAAACAAGCTGAAGCAGCGGGCTTAGTCAATTTGAAAGGTCATCGTTCTGTTGGAGGAATGCGTGCTTCTATTTATAATGCAATGCCTTATGAAGGAGTTCAAGCTTTAGTTGACTTCATGTCTGAGTTTGAGAGGAAGATAATCAATGAAGTATAATTGTTTAAACAATATTTCTAAATTGGGATTAAACTTTTTTTCTTCTAGTTACTTTCCAACAGAAGAGGTAGATAACGCCGAACTTATTTTGGTCAGAAGTTTCAATATGCTTGAAATGTCATTTAGCCCTAAACTGTTGGCTGTAGCAAGAGCTGGGGCAGGAGTTAACAATATACCATTAGGTGTATTGGCTGATTTAGGAGTTGTGGTTTTTAATACTCCAGGAGCTAACAGCAATGGTGTAAAAGAACTTGCAATAGCTGGTATGTTGATGTCAGCTAGAGATCTTTTTGGTGGGATAAACTGGGTTAAAAATAACCGAGAAGATAAAGACATTTTAAAAACTATTGAAAAAGCAAAGCAAGCTTTCTCTGGTAACGAGATTCTTGGAAAAACCATTTTAATTGTTGGCCTTGGAGCAATTGGAGCAAAACTAGCAAATGCTTGTTATGATTTAGGGTTAAAGGTTTATGGATATGATCCTTACCTAACTGAAGATGCTAGAAGAAGTCTTTCATCGGGAGTTGAGTTGACAAATAATCTGGAAGATTTATATGGAGTTGCTGATTATGTGAGTTTACATGTCCCCTTAGTAGATGACACTAAAGAGATGATTAATAAAGAAGTACTTTTAAAAATGAAGATGGGATCTGTTCTCCTTAACTTTAGTAGAGATAAGCTTGTCAAAGATGTTGATTTAGCTTGGGCTATATCTGAGGGGATCATTAAACACTACATAACTGATTTTCCAAATCATTTTGTAGCAAATCTAGATAGAGTAATAGCATTCCCTCATCTAGGGGCTTCTACTGATGAATCAGAAGAGAATTGTGCTATTATGGCAGTTAAACAGTTAATGGCTTATGTTGAAAAAGGCGAGATTATCAACTCAGTCAATTATCCCAATGTAAAAATGGATAACCAACATGTCGATAATCGTATGATAATATTGGCTAAGAATAATCCAACAATAGCTAGAGAGATTTCTAGAATTCTTCAAGAAATCGAACAGCAATTAGAGTCGAGGGTCTCAAAGGTAAGAGGAGACTACGCTTATTATGCTTTTGATATCTCTGGTGATTTGAACCCGGTTTTAATCAGCAAGATAGAAGCTATTGAAGGTATCAATAAAGTTAGAATAATAAAAAAATAAAGAGATTATAAAAAACAAAAAACTAACTTGAAGATAGTGCACAATTAATACGCACTATCTTTTTAATGTAAATTCTGTTTATTTAATGAAGTCTATATTGTAAATATGAATAATTATGGTATAATTTTATTGATAAATTATGAGGTATAATATGAGATATGACCAAATTGCTAAGGATATATTAGTTGAACAATATGAATATTTACTTGAAAATGTCAAATCAGGAGTTGTCTTTTTTGACCATGAGCATAATATAATATATCATAATACTGTATTCGCTAAAATATTGGGAGATTTGAATAAATCATATCTTGGATTTAATCTATGTGAAGTCTTGAATTTAAAACCAATTGTTTGCTTAAAGGTCTCTCAAGGTAGTTGTTTTGAGTTTCAAAAGACCTTAAGCTTAGATAATAATACCTTGGTAATAAATTACTCCTTCAGTCCAGTCAAGAGAAAGGACTTGCAATTTATGGGTTTTATGACCATGAATGTGATTACAAGCATGGAAAAGCAAGTCGATGATTTATTGGTTAGAGAACTCGATATGAAGAAGATTATTGAGAAATCTTTAATTGGAATTATCGTTATTGATAAAGAACATAAATTGATTGATGCTAATACAGCTTTTTGCAACTTGATTGGATATATACAGGATGAACTGATTGGAAAATATTCTTGGGAGTATCTTGATGGTTATACTGAAGCGAGAGTAAAAGCAGAATTTCCAAAATTAGATGAAGTAACAAATGTGACAAAAGCAGGATTTATTACAAAAAATGGTGATATCATCACAGTGAAAGTTATGGGAAAAGGTGGAAGAGTTCAAGGAGAGCCTGTCATTGTGTATTTTGTTGATACCTTCCCCAAAGACTAAATAATTTTTGGATAAATAATGCTTGATTTTTTGACTCATAAATTATAGAATATAGTAGTATTGAATGGAGGATTTGTTTATGAGAGTTCAATTTACGTTGAAATGTACTGAATGTAGTTCAGAAAACTATCAACACACAAAAAACAAAAAGACACATCCAGATAAAATGGAAGTTAAAAAGTATTGTCCTACGTGTCGCAAACAAACTGTACACAAAGAAAAAAAATAATCTATCGATTTGTATCCTCGCGGATACTTTTTCTTTAAAAACTAACAGTTTATCTGAGGTGGTTTATGAGAGACCGTATTTTTGGAATAGATATAGGAGGAACTTCGATTAAAATCGGATTTTTTGACTTAGAAGGAAATCTTATCGATAAATCATCAATTAGAACTAATAAGAGCGAATCAGGAAGTTATATTTTAACAGAAATAAGAGATTTTATTCTATCGAAGATAGATTTCTCAAGAGTAAAGGGTATAGGTTTTGGTGTTCCTGGACCAGTTTCGAAGAATCTAGTTTATAGTTGTGTAAATTTAGGTTGGGGAAAAACAGATATTTGCAAAGAGTTTAGAGAACTCATTAATGACCTAGAAGTCGATATCAAAGTAGCTAATGATGCTAATTTAGCAGCTGCTGGAGAGATATTTAAGGGGTCTGCGAGCGGATATAAGAATGCTTTTATGGTTACACTTGGAACTGGTATTGGTGGCGGTGTGATAATTGATGGCATGATTGTTGATGGTATAAATGGTGTTGCTGGTGAGATTGGGCACACGCATATCGATGATGTTTTTAATTTACCCTGTAATTGTCAAAAAAGCGGTTGCTTAGAGACTGTGTCCTCAGCTACAGGAATTATTAGATTATCCAAAGAGTTTTTGAAGATAAATTCAACACCTTCAAGACTAAGGAATTATGGAAGCTTTAGTGCGAAGAAAGTTATCGATTTAGCTAAAGACAACGATATGTTATCATTAGAAATCATCGATAAGTCAATGGAATATCTAGCAAGAGTATTAGCAAAAGTGTCTTATATAATAAATCCTGATGTATTTATTATTGGGGGAGGGATTTCTAATGCTGGTAGTTTCATCATCGAAATTATTGAAAAGCATTATTATGCTTTGGTCAAGCCTTTTATCGAAAAGACAAATTTTGAAATAGCTTCATTGGGAAATGAAGCGGGAATGTATGGAGCGTGTTATTTGGTAAAATGATTAATATAACTAAGTATTCTAACAACAGTATGTTTGTTAACAGCTATATTTTAACAAAAAACTCTCAAACTATGATTATTGATCCTGGTTTTAACGGTTTGGCAATATTGACTCATTTAAGTAAACACAATTTAAATTTAGAGAGTATTGTCTTTACACACGGGCATTATGATCATATCCGAGATGTTATTAAACTACTCGAAAATAACAAAGATATAAAAGTTTATATTCATGAGTATGAACTAGACTTTCTCTATAACCCAGATTTAAATCTATCTAGTAGTTTTGGGTTGAGTTTTGCATTGGATAAGAAAGTATCAGTTATTAAACTTATAGATGGCCAAATTATTGATTTTTGTGGAGAGCAAGTCAAGGTTATGCATTTGCCAGGACACTCAAAAGGTTCAATAGGTTTAGTATATAATCAACATTTCTTCTCAGGAGACACACTTTTTTTTGATAGCATCGGTAGAACAGATTTAGTAACTGGTGATAACGGAAAAATCTATGGTTCATTGGAAAAAATTAAACGTTCACTATCTAAGAACACTATAGTTTATCCAGGACATGGAAAAGGTGGAAGGTTGTCAGAAATCTTAATGATTAATCGCTATTTAGTATGAGAATCTAGCGATTTTTTTTATGGTATTGCTTATAGTAAGCGATTTAGATATAATAGTTATGAGGAGGAAATAGTGTTTACTACATTATCTATTCAAAACTTCTTTTCTCTAGTAGATATGCGAGGTGTTATCCAAAATTCGATAATCCTCTTTTTACTCATAGCGTTATATTCTTCTTTGAATATAAAAATCTATCTTTCAAACATCATAAGAAAAATTATTTTTGGCATGGGGCTTAGTATTGTTCTTTTAATCCTCATGTCATTTCCTTTGGTTTATGAAGAAGGTTTGATATTTGATACAAGAACAGTATTGTTAAGTATTAGTGGTTTATTCTTTGGGTTGATACCGACTTTAGTAGCCGTAATATTTTCTAGTATTCATCGGATTACTATTGGTGGTTTTGGTATGTATATCGGAATTACAACAATCCTTATTTCAAGTGGGATAGGATTGTTGTTTAGATTTTTGAGAAGACGCTTTGAAAAAATTAACTCAACCTATCAGTACTTGATTTTCTCATATGTTGTTGGTATCTTCGTCTTCAGTGTTTTTTATATTTATGAGTTTGAGTATTTCTTAGATAAATATCAATTTTTATTGTTGACATTTCTAGGTATATATCCTATTCTTACCTTTGTGCTTTGTCTCTTTATCAAAAATCAAGAAGATAGGAGCAATCTCAATCAAATTATTAAAGACCAAAGAAGGTTGCTACAAGCGGCAATAGATAGCCCTAAAATCATGGAGATTTTTGTTTTGGATAATAATTATCGCTATCTTTCTTTGAATGCTTATCATAGATTCTGTATGAAAAAATATTATGATTATGATGTTACAGAAGGCACTTCTTTTCTAGAATTAATCCGTGATTCAGACATGTATCAAAGATATCAAGCACAGCTAAGTAAAGCTTTAAAGGGAATTGCTTTTACTTCTGTAGATGAAGTTGAAACTACACCTGGGAAGTTTTATGAGACGATGTTTACACCGATTAAGGGTGATAATTCTGAGATTATTGGTGTAGGATTATTCTCTCATGATGTATCAAAAAGAAAAGCCTATGAGAAACATTTATTGTTTCTAAATTACCACGATCCATTAACAGGTCTTTATAATCGGAGATTTTATATGGATGAAATAAAAAAAATAACCATTGGAGAAAACTTACCTTTATCTATTGTAATGGCTGATGTCAATGGTTTGAAAATCATCAATGATGCTTTTGGTCATGACAAGGGTGATGAGTTGCTAGTAATTGCAGCAAAGATTTTAGAAAAGGTTTTTGGCGAGTATGGTTTTGTCGCAAGAATAGGTGGAGATGAGTTTGTCTGTGTTTTAAAGAATACAACTAAAGAATCTGCAAAAAAACTTGTTGAGCTAGTTGATATTAACTTGAAGAGTGAAAATGTATCGGGTATTAAGGTTTCAATATCTATGGGAGTTGACTCTTTATATGATGATACACCGATTGAAAAAATCGTTTCTTTTGCAGAAGATGACATGTATAAGAATAAGCTTTACGAAAAAAGCTCTAATAAAAGCGAAGCAATCAATGCAATTCTTAAAACTTTGCATGAGAAGAATCAAAGAGAAGAGAAGCATTCTGAGAGGGTATCTCAATATTGTGAGCTGATTGGAAAACTATTGAAACTACCTAAAGATCGTATCAAGATGTTATCGATTAGTGGAAACCTTCATGATATCGGCAAGATTGCCGTCGCTGAAAACATCCTCAACAAACCAAGTTCTTTAAATGATAAAGAATGGACAGAAATCAAAAAGCATCCTGAGATAGGTTTTAGAATTTTGTCTGCTACAACTCAATATGCAGATATAGCGACTGACATTCTCTATCACCACGAAAGATTTGATGGTTTAGGGTATCCTCAAGGACTTTTGGGAGAAGATATACCCTTTCATTCAAGAATTATCGCTATAGCGGATGCTTTCGATGCGATGACTTCATCAAGACCTTATCGTGATGGGTTAACTTTAGAAAAAGCCTTTAAAGAAATCGAGGATAATCTTGGAAAACAATTTGATCCGGATATCGGTAGAATTTTTCTCAATCATCTTAAATCAAAAAACCAGAAATCATAAACTGGTTTTTTCTTTAGAAAAAATCTAGCACTCAGCGCTTGACATTGCTAATAGTCTTTAGTATAATATGTTTAGCATTCAAAAGCTTTGAGTGCTAAGGGATGGATTATATGACAAAAAGACAAGAAATCATCCTTAAGATGATAGTTGATGAGTATGTAAAAAGTGCCGAACCAATCGGTTCAAAAACCTTGTCAGAAATCTTAAATGTTTCTTCAGCTACTATTAGAAACGAAATGGGAGTTTTAGAAGATCTTGGTTACATTGAAAAAACTCATACATCCTCAGGTAGAGTGCCTTCTGAGAAGGGTTATCGATATTATATCGAAACTATAGTAAAGAATCTCGATGAGGATACTGATGGGTTCTTTGAATTTGAACAACTTTTTTCTAATAAAGATAACGAAAGGGACGTAATTATCAAAGAAGCAATTGACCTTTTGTCTCAAGCCACTAATTGTACAGCGATATCTTTAGGCCCAAATGCATATAATTCCAAAGTAAAGAAAGTTCAACTAGTACCATTGTCAATTCACCAAGCATTGATATTGGTGATAACTAATTTTGGGTATGTAGAATCAAAGCAAATTACTATTCAAAATGAAATTGACACAGAAGAACTAATAAAGGTTATCGACCTTCTAAATGAAATGCTATTAGATACACCAATTTCCAAGGTATCCGAGAAGTTACATTATGAGATCCAACACAGTCACATCAAAGAATTGCTTAAGTATCGAGAAACTATTGTGGATTCATTCATAGAAGCATTTTCTAAATTTGCTCAGACCAAGTATTATTTAACTGGCCAATCTAATATGCTCTATCAACCGGAATTTAATGATATTAGGAAACTTAGGGAGTTTATTTCAACAGTTGAAAACAATGATATATTTAAGATTATCGAAGCTGATACAGAAGGTATCTCGGTAAAGATAGGTACTGAAAACCAGATTACTTCGATGCATGATTGTACTGTAATATCATCAAGTTATGATACTGTCGATGGAGAAAAAGGGACAATTTCATTAGTTGGCCCAACAAGGATGGATTATCGTAGGGTAATACCTTTAATGAAATACCTAGCAAAGCATATTCAAAAATTATACGAAGAGGAGTAAAGTTTTATGAGTGAAACAGAAAAAGAGTATGTTGTTTCAGAAGAGACTAAAGAGCTTGAAGAAAACGAAGAGATAAAAGAAAAAGAAGTCGTCTCTGAAAAAACAAAAAAGAAGAAGAAATCAAAGATAGAGGATCAAATCGAAGCTATTGAAGAAGAGTTGAGAACGGTTAAAGACAAATACTATAGGACTTTAGCAGAAATGGAAAACTACAAAAAGCGAATGAATGAAGATTTGAAGAAAGAGCGAAAGTATTCTGCACTTTCATTAGCTGATAAACTAATCGATGCGGTTGAGGTTTTCAATCAGGCATTGAATATGGAAACACAAGACCCTAATCTTAAAAATTTCTTATATGGTTTCAAGATGATTAATGAGATGATATTTAACGCTTTAAAAGATGAAGGTGTAATTGGGATTGAATCAAAAGTAGGAGATGACTTTGATCCAACTATTCATGAAGCAATGGATGTAGAATATGATCCTAATATGTTGGAAAACACAATTCTAAAAATTGTCAAAAGAGGATACAAATTTAAAGATAGAGTATTAAGACCAGCATTGGTTGTGACAAATATAAAACCTGAAGAAGAATCTTCAGAAAAATCAAACGAAGAAGAAAATAACTAATAACGAAAGAGGTAGATAAAAATGAAAATCATAGGAATTGATTTAGGTACAACAAATTCATGTGTATCAGTAATGGAAGGAAAAGAAGCGAAAGTAATTCCAAATCTAGACGGAAACAGAACTACTCCATCGGTAGTAGCTTTTAAAGATGAAGAGATACAAGTTGGTGAAGTAGCTAAACGTCAGGTAATAACAAACCCAAATACGGTTTATTCAATAAAAAGAAAAATGGGAACAAATGAAAGAGTAAAAGTAAATAATAAAAATTACACTCCACAAGAGATTTCAGCTATGATTCTAAGAAATCTTAAAGAATCAGCAGAAGCTTATCTTGGAGGAAAAGTAACAGAAGCAGTCATAACTGTTCCTGCATATTTCAATGACGCTCAAAGACAAGCAACAAAAGATGCTGGAAAAATCGCTGGACTTGAAGTAAAAAGAATTATCAACGAACCCACAGCTGCTGCTTTAGCTTATGGTATTGACAAGCAGAGTAAGGAACAAACAGTTTTAGTTTATGACCTTGGTGGAGGAACGTTTGACGTCTCAATTCTTGAATTAAGCGATGGAACATTTGAGGTTATCTCAACAAGCGGAGACAATAATCTTGGTGGAGATGACTTTGATAAAAGAGTTGTTGATTGGTTAGCAGGAGAGTTTAAAAAGGAAAACAGTGTAGATTTAAACAAGGATAAAATGGCATTCCAAAGATTGAGAGATGCAGCTGAAAAAGCTAAAAAAGAATTATCTTCAATCACATCAACGACTATTTCTTTGCCATTTATTTCTATGAATGCTAGCGGACCATTGCATTTAGAAAAAACTCTCACAAGAGCTAAGTTCAATGAGTTGACTAATGATTTGGTTGAAAGAACTGTTGAACCAGTAAGAAGAGCATTGAGAGATGCAAAAATGACAGCTAAAGATATTGATGAGGTATTACTTGTTGGTGGGTCGACAAGAACTCCCGCTGTTCAAGAAGCCGTTAAGAAAATCCTTGGAAAAGAACCAAATCGTTCAATCAATCCTGATGAAGTTGTAGCTATGGGAGCTGCTATTCAAGCGGGAGTTTTGCAAGGTGATGTTAAAGATGTCTTGTTGTTAGATGTAACGCCACTATCATTAGGTATCGAAACTCTAGGTGGTGTGTTCACTAAGTTGATCGATAGAAATACAACTATACCAACTTCAAAATCACAGATATTTTCAACCGCAGCTGATAATCAACCAACAGTTGATATCCATGTTTTACAAGGCGAAAGAACAATGGCTAAAGACAACAAAACTTTAGGTCATTTCCAATTAAGCGATATTCCTCCAGCGCCAAGAGGTGTTCCACAAATTGAAGTTAAATTCGATATCGATGCGAATGGTATCGTTAATGTATCAGCCAAAAATATGGCAACAGGAAAAGCAAATTCAATTACTATCCAATCGAGTTCGAGTTTATCTGAAGAAGAGATTGATCGTTTGGTTAAAGAAGCTGAAGAGAACGCTGAAGCAGATAAGCAAAAGCGTGAAGAAGCGGACTTAAGAAACGAAGCTGATCAAATGGTGTTCATGACTAACAAAGCAATCAAGGATTTGGGTGACAAGGTAACTGATGCTGAAAAGAAAGAAGCTGAAGAGAAAATCAAAGTTGTTGAGGATGCGTTGAAGGGTGATGATTTGGACAGAATCAGATCTGCCAAAGAAGACCTTGAGAAAACAACTCAGGCTTTATCTGAAAGAGTATATAAGGAACAACAAGCCTCACAAAACCAAGAATCATCTACAACTGATGAAGATTCTGACAAAGATAACGATGATGATGTTTTTGATGCGGATTATAAAGAGGTATAGAAATACTTATTTGGCAGTTTTTGTCACAGTTGAGGTGGTTTAATGGATAAAAGAGATTATTATGAAGTCTTGGGTGTAGGGAAAACAGCATCAGATGACGATATTAAGAAAGCCTACAGAAGACTTGCAAAAAAATATCATCCTGATGTATCCACAGAAACCAATGCAGAAAGCAAATTTAAAGAAGTACAAGAAGCATATGATGTATTAAGCGATTCTACAAAACGCAGCCAATATGATCAATTTGGTCATCAAGCAGCTAATGCTGGGTTTGGAGGATCAGGTTTTGGTGGAGCTGGATTCGAAGGTTTTGATTTTGGTGATATTTTTAGTGCTTTTTTTGGTGGTGGACAACGCTCAACAAGGACATCCTCTAGACCACGTAAGGGCTCAGATATTCAAAGAAGAATGTCGATTTCTTTTGAAGAATCTATCTTTGGTAAAACTGAAAAAGTTAAAGTGCCTGTCTATGATGAATGTCATGTTTGTCATGGTTTAGGTGCTGAATCAAAAAAGGATATAAAGGTATGTTCTAGATGTGGTGGCAGTGGTACTGTGGTTGTAGAACAACAGACTTTATTTGGTAGAACACAAACTAGAACTACTTGCCCTACTTGTAATGGTACTGGTAAAGAAATTGTCAATAAATGTTATAATTGTAATGGTGAAGGTGTCGAAAAAATCAATAAAGAAGTTGAAATCAAAGTTCCTAAGGGTATTGAGACTGGTCAACAGATCAGGCTAGAAGGGTTTGGAAATAAAGGATCTAATGGCGGGCCAAATGGCGATTTATATATAGTTTTTGAAGTCAAACCTTCGGACAAGTTTATTCGTGAGGGAGATGATATAATCATCAACTCGCCAATAACTTTTGCTCAAGCAGCGCTTGGTTCAGAGATTAAGGTTGATACTGTATACGGCCCTGTAATGCTGAAAATTCCACCAGGAACCCAATCGGAATCAAAATTTAGAATTAAAGGCAAGGGTGCACCTAATGTTAGGACTCATCAATTAGGAGATCAACATGTGATTGTCACCGTAGTAACTCCTCAAAAACTTAATGCTACACAAAAGAAAATATTCGAGCAGTTATCAAAAGTAGAAGAGAGTCCTCAACCAGTAAAAAATTGGTGGGAGAGATTTAAGTCAAATTTTAATCGAAATTAACAAAAAAGGCAGAAAATTCACTGCCTTTTTCTACACTTTAGGATATAATATAATCGAGGAATTATATGGATTATATTGATACAAAAACAATTCTCACAAGAGTTAAGTCAAATGATTCGCTTTGGTTTCATGCAGATTATAACATCAACCTTTATCGAGGTTGTTCTTTTGGTTGTGTATATTGTGATAGTCGAAGTATCTGTTATGGAATCGAAGACTTTGATAAAGTAAAGGCGAAAAGAAATGCTATTGAGATTCTTGAAAAAGAGCTTTCAAGTAAGCGAAAAGTTGGTGTTTGTACGCTAGGAGCTATGTCTGATCCATATAATCCTTTAGAGAAAGAACTTGAGTTAACAAGAAAATCATTACAACTATTAAAAAAATACGGATTTGGAGTTGTAATTGTTACTAAGAGTAATCTAGTTATAAGAGATATTGAACTTTTAAAGCAGATGAATGAGTTTTTACCTGTCTTGGTAAACTTTACAATAACAACTTCTAACCCGCATTTAAAAGCGATTATTGAACCTAATTCACCAAGCAATGAAGAACGCTTTGAGGCAATTGAACAATTGTCAAAAGCAAAGATAAAAACAGGTATTACCATGATGCCTTTACTACCTTTTATCAACGATAATGAAGATAACTTGAATGCTATTATCAAAGAAGCATCAAAAAGGCAAGCACACCATATATATGCTCACTTTGGAGTCACATTAAGAGATAGACAAAGAGATTATTATTACAGTTTTCTAAAGAATAACTTTCCAGAATTGATTCTTGAATATGAAAAGTATTATCAGAATAGTTATTACTGTAATTCAAAGAAAGCAAATGTATTAATAAACCTGCTTCAAAAGACAGCAAAACCTTTAGGGATATTGACTGATATACAAGAGATAAATAAATCATTTTATCGAGTACCTGAGCAGCTGAGTTTAGATTTTTAGAGCCTTTTGGCTCTTTTTTCTTTTTTGCTGTTTACTTTTTTTGTTTAATGATTTATAATATATAAAAAGATTATATATAAATGATTAATACAAAAAAAGATAATATATAAATAGATTATATATAAAGGAGGTGAGATAATGACGAACTCAGGGGAATATGTCAGAGGATTTACAGATTATATTGTCCTTTCAATTCTTTCCAAATTTGATAGTTATGGCTATGAGATGACTAAGATAATTGAACAAGTTAGCGAAAGCAAAGTTCAATTAACAGAAGCAGCTTTATATACTGCATTGAAGCGATTGCTTAAGGAAGAGATGATTTCAACCTATTCTGGTAAAAACAAGAAGGGTATGGGTCGTCGTTATTATAAAATCACCTCTAAAGGAAAAGAAACAATTAAGGATTTTAGAAAAGATTGGGTAGTTATAGAGTATACTCTTTCAAGTCTAGTCGGTGGAAATTTCGACTATTATAGAGAAAATTAAGGATGTGATGAAATGAATATATTTGAAATAGTACCAAAACATTTTTTTAGTATTCTTTGCAGTAAAAACCAAAAGGTTTATGTAGATGCACTTTTGGAACTCTTTAAAACTTATGAACAAGGATCTATACTTGGAATAGATAAGAATATCGCCAAACAAGCATTAATAGATTACTTTGATCTTTTTCCTATACAAGAGGAGTTAGAAGCTGATGAAGATGAAGAACTTAGGAATAACCGTGATAGAGTAAATCAAATCTTAAGAAGATTAGAAGAGTGTGAGTGGATTGATATTGATGTAAACAACGATTATGAAGAAATCTTAAATTTTAGAGATTATGCGATTACAGTTATAGAAGCTTTAAAAGAAATTGGAGCTGATAGCTATTACGGTGAGCAAAGTGAGGGGCATGAGTTTAGGGGATATATTTATACTATATATTCTTTGTTGTCTCAAGACCATGGTGAATACGCTATGGTAATCGATCAGGTTTATAAGAATACAGTAGCTTTTGTCAGAGAAATCAGAAAGTTGGACTCAAGACTAAAATATTATATAAGAACAATTGTTGAAAACTCTGAGATTAAAGACTTGATTAATCTTTTGGTAAACTATAAAGTTGAATTGGTAGATCAAGCCTACCGACGTTTAAAAACAAGTGATAATATTAATAAGTATCGAGTGGATATTGTAAAGAAGTTAGAAGAGTATCAACAAGATCCATTGATAATGGAGATGATTTCCAAGGAATATTTGATTAAAAATCATAATAATCATGAAATTGCAATGATCAAAGCTAATAAGAGAATAGATGATATTATCGATATTTTTAACTCCATTTCCTATATAATCGATGAAATTGATAATAAAAATCGTGTTTATGTAAATACAACAATAGCAAAAATAAAGTTCTTGCTATCAGATGATGAGAATGTGGTTTCAAAGCTTAGTGGCATATTGAAGTATCTCTCAAAAAACATCAAGCAAAATAAAACAAAAAAAGCACTTCAGGATATCGAGCCTTTATTTAATATCAACTCCTACCAACAACTCTCTCAAAATTCAATTTATACACCTAGAGGAATATACAAACATATTGAATCTCAGTATCTTGTTGAAAACAATGGTTCACCAGACTACAGTTTTCAAGAAGCTTTCTATCAAGAGTTTGAAAGAAACTATTCTGAAGAAATCATCGCTAAATATCTTAAGGAATTCTTCAAAACCAACAATATGATTAAAGCTTCAGAGATTTTGCGAGAAGATATGAGTGATGAGGCGATACTAAGGTTGCTATATATTCTAGTTTATGCTGGAGAAGAGATGAATTATTACATAAATCCATTGGATGAAAAGATAAAGAATAAACGTTTCGATTTAGATGATTTTGAAATAGTGAGGGGGTATTAATCGTGATATCGGAAAAATACAATGAATTTAATCAAGGTCAAAAGCAACTATTCGCAAAAATATGTCTTAAATTATTACAGAATAGTTTTTTAGCTAGAGATAAAGCAGATAATAAAGAGATGTATTATTTTCTTTTAAGTTTCAAAAACTATTTTGATGAATATTTCGATGTATTAGGATTTGATATTGTTTTAGACAGAGAGTTAGGAGCGGTGCAATTACTTCACAAAGAGAGTTCTAATCTTGTGAAGCTTAAAAAAGAGGAGACATTGGTTTTACTTATCTTGAGAATTCTTTTTCATCAACACTTGGTTAAAACTTCTATCAACGACAATATTGTAATCAAAGTTGATGAGGTTCATCAGTACTATGATTCTTTGGATTTGAAAAAGAAGATAAACAAGACAGATCTAGTAAAGATTTTAAGAGGATTTCGCAGATTCAATTTAATTGAGCCTTTAGGAGACATTACAAAGTCAAATACCAATATCATTATTTATCCAACAATATTACTTGCGATTAACACGCAAATGATTAATGATGTTCATAATCTTGTCAAGAACATTGAAGATCGAAATGGAAGTGAAGAAAATGAAGAAACTAACTAAAATTAGATTGGTCAATTGGCATTATTTTGCTAATGAGACTATTCATATAAAAAACAATACATTGCTTACAGGTCAAAACGCTACAGGTAAATCAACAATAGTTGATGCAATTGCCTTTGTTTTAACAGCAGGAGATCAAATTTTTAATTTAGCAGCTAACGAAAAGAGCAAACGAGACTTGAGAGGATATGTCAAGTGTAAACTAGGAATTGACAATCATGAGTATCTTCGAGATGGCGATACTACTGGCCATGTAGCACTGGAATTTTTTGATGAAAAGAGGAAGTGTTTCTTTACAATCGGAACTGTTATTGATGTATTTGGAGAGATTTTGCCACCAAAAGTCCTTTTTTATCAGTATGATGATGTCATTAAAGACTCTTTATTTGTCGATAATGAAGCCAAAATACTAACAACGATTAGTTTTAAGAAAACCAAACAAGCTAACAGAATCTTTATGACTAGAAGAGAAGCAAAACTAGCATTTAGATCACTATTTGGTTCGGTAAATGAAACCTATTTTTCTTTGTTGCCAAAGGCATTAGCTTTTAAACCGATACCCGATGTTAAGGATTTTATCTACCGTTACTTACTAGAAGAAAAAGAGCTTGATGTTGAACCGATTAAAGAATCAATCCATGCTTATCGAGATTTGGAAGCTACCTTAAAAGTTATCAAAGAAAAAATCAAGGATTTAGACCAGATAAAGCATCTTTTTGAAGAGATAAAATCAAATCAAGAACAAAAAGCTTTTTATGAGTATTTTTTGAAGTTACTAGAAGTTGAATCAATTAAGAATCAAATAGAACTAGCTAATAAGAAGTTAGAGAAAATGCAAATTTCAAAAGAACAAAACAAAGTTATCATCAATGAGATTACTACTCAGTTGGATATTTTAGATGAAAGATCAAAAGAGATCTATTCGATGCTATCAAATAATCAAGCATTTAAAGCTGGTGAGATCTATGATAAAGAGATTACTGAACTGACTAAGAAGATTGATGAACAGATGGAACTTAGAAACTATGCTCAAAATCGAATTAAAAAGATGAAGATAATTATTAACGAGTTAAAAAATGAATATGGAAAGAAAACCTATAACGAACTGGAAAAAATCGGTCTTGATTCAATTAATGATGAAAACTACGAAGAGCAAAAACTCAAGCTTATCACCATTAACAAATCGATTAAGCAAATCCAAGATGAGAACAAAGTAACCGTAGGAAGATATCAACAGAATAAAGAAGATGTTGTTAGAGAAATCAATGATGTTTACTTGACGCTGAAAGCACTTGATAATAATGAGCTGCGTTACAATCCAATGATAAAGAAACTTCAGCAACAAATAGAAGATGGTCTTGAAACAAGATTTGGCAAGAAGATAAATGTTCATATTCTCTGTGAATTGCTTGAGATTAGCGACAGTAAATGGGCAGATACCATTGAGGATTACTTAGGACAACAAAGATTCAATCTGATTGTCGAACCAAGGTATTTTGATGCGGCTTTAAATGTTTATAATCAAGTAAAGGATAACTTGAACATTTATGGAATAGGACTGGTTAATACCAAAAAAATTCAACACTTCAATAATTGTCGAGAAAAATCATTAGCCTCGATAATAACTACTGAAAACATCGATGCGTTTCATTACATTAACATGGTTTGTGGAAATCTTATCATGGTAGACAGTGTTGAAGAACTTGAAAATCATCCACAAGCGATTACCCTTAGTGGTATGGTTTATCGTTCATATACGGTTAGGTCTTTATACAAAAAGACTGAAAAACCTTTTATAGGTAAAAAAGCAAAGCAGACTCAACTAGAGAAATGGCGTTTGGCTGCAAAAGAGTTAAAAGATAAACATCAAGAAGTAACAAGCAAGATCCAAAACATTACAGAAGAGAACAATGCAATCGAAGGTTTAGACTTAGAAGGTTTCATTTCGATGCTCAAAAGTTATTACTCTTTAGAAGGTCTAAAAGAAAAGAGAAAAGCTTTGGCTAATAAGAAGAACAATATGCCTAAAGAAGGTTTAACAGAACTTAGAGCAGAATATGAAGAGGTTAAAGAGGAAATCAGAAGATACAATGTTTCCTTGCAAAAGGTCTATCAAAAACAAGGAAAAGTAGAGAGCGATGAGCTTAAAACTCATGAAGAACTTCTAGAACAAGAGATTTATCTTAAGAAACTCGAAGAAAAAACCTTAAACATCGATAATCCAGTTATCAGACAAGATGCTTTAAGACTTTATAATCTAGAAGTTGAAAAAGCAGGATCGATAAACTCAATTATTGAGAACTATCATGACAAAATCCAGTCAGAATTAAATAATATTATTAATCTTGAGGATTCTTTGAAATCAAAACAGATTCATTATACCTCAAAGTATAACCTCAGTTATCGGTTTGGATTTGAGGCAATGCAAGAATATCTTGATGAATACAATAAGCTAGTCAAATCTGAGTTAGTTAAATATGAAGCAAAGGTAAGGGAGGCAAGAGAAGCTGCAGAAAAACTATTTAAGGAAGACTTTATTGCTAAACTAAGAAACTATATTGTCTCTGCTCAAGAAGAGATTAAAAAGATTAATTCGACTTTAGCCACTATTCATTTTGGCGATGATACATATGAGTTTATTTTCCCTAAAAGCAAGGAATATGGCGATTATTATGACATGGTTTTAAGTGATGAATCTATTAAAACAGGAGAAGATATCTTTAGTTATGATTTTGAAATGAAGTATCAAAGACAACTGGAAGAGTTGTTTATTAATCTCGCTTCAGAAGACTTAAATTCTCAAGGTTCAATCAATAAGTTTACTGATTATCGCACTTACATGGATTATGATATCCTCATAACTAATACTTCCGGCGATAAAATGTTATATTCTAAGGTCTTCAAGGAAAAATCAGGTGGAGAGACTCAAGTACCATTCTATGTAGCAACATTAGCTTCGTTCGTAAGAGTTTTCGAACAAGCCCAAAGAGGAATTAATCATGACTCAATCGGATTGATTCTCTTCGATGAAGTGTTTGATAAAATGGATACTTCAAGGATAAAAGCAATGATGAAATTTATCAACCAATTGCCAGTTCAAATCATTCTAGCTACACCACCACAAAAAATGGAAGTTTTATCAAAATACACAGATACAACAATAGTAACAATTAGAGATGGTAAACTAGCTCGTGCTTATGAGGTTATTAAAACTGATATCTAGAGATTAACAACCAAGTTTTTGGTTGTTTTTCTTAGAAATTATCAAAGTTTATGATAATATGTATTTGGTGATTATATGCAAAGATACTTTTTAGATGATTATTTGATTTCTGTTAACTCAGGAATAATTGAGAATGATGACTTTCATCATATTAAAAATGTGATGAGGTTTTCTATTGGAGAAAAAATACTTATAAATACTTATTCAGGTAAATTATTTCTTTCTGAGATAACTTCTTATAATAAAAAATCAGTTGAGTTCAAGATAATAGAAGAGCTTAAAACAGACTATCAACCAAGCAATCTAGATATTGGACTAAGTCTTATTAAAAAAGATAATTTTGAGATAGCGATTAAGAAAATTACAGAGTTGAATATCTCAGGAATAATTCCATTAAAGACCGAGAGATCGATAATCAAGATTGATGATTTTGATAAAAGGAAAGATAGAATTAAAGCTATCTGCAAAGAGGCTTCTGAGCAATCAGAACGATTATTGTTACCGTTAATCTACGATATTCATTCCTTACAAGATGTTGTTAATTTGGATTATGAACTTAAACTGTTTGCTTATGCTAGAGAGAAAGATAATCATATAAAAACAGTGATAGAGAAGATTAAAACTAATAAAAAGGTGCTTTGTTTAATCGGACCAGAAGGTGGATTTAGTAAGAACGAGTATGATTTTTTGGTTAAAAACAATTTTTTGCCTGTCTCATTAGGTAAAACAATCTTAAGAGTAGAAACAGCAGCTATTTTTGTGGCCGCAGTTTTCAATTATCATCATGGAGGAAGCATTGAATGAAAGTTGCATTTTACAGTTTAGGCTGCAAAGTCAATACTTATGAAACAGAAGCAGTTATGGAATTATTTATCGAGAAGGGTTATGAAATTGTAGGGTATGATAGTTTTAGTGATGTTTATATAGTTAACTCTTGTATGGTGACTAATGCTGGAGAAAAGAAATCAAAAAACATTATCCGCAGACCATTGCAAATAAATCCTTTAGCAATAGTAATTGTTATGGGGTGCTTAAGTCAGATGAAGGCCACTGAAATCTTAAAGATTGAAGGGGTTAAAATAGTTTTAGGAACTAAGAACAGAGATAGAATAATCGTTTACCTTGAGGAATACATCAAAGAAGGTAAAGTTTTGAATAAAGTCAATGAGTTAGAAGAAAAAGAAGTTTATGATTCTTTAGCGATTGTTGATTTTCATCATCAAAAAAGAGCTTTCTTAAAAATCCAAGATGGCTGTAACAACTTTTGTACTTATTGTATCATCCCTTATACAAGAGGAAGAATTAGGTCAAAAACAAAAGCTGTAATTATGGATGAGATAACAAATTTAGTAAATAACGGTCATATTGAAGTCGTCTTAACAGGAATACATACAGGTGGCTATGGTGTGGACTTAATCGATTATAGCTTTAAAGACTTATTAGTGGATTTAGATGAGGTTGAAGGATTGAAGCGAATTAGGATCTCTTCAATCGAAATCACTGAACTAACAGAAGAAATCCTTGAAGTAATAAAGAAATCAAAAACAATAGTTCATCACTTACATGTACCTTTGCAAAGTGGTTCGGATCGTATTCTCGAGTTGATGAACCGCAAGTATACTACATCTGAATACGAAGCAGCGATAAAAAAAATCAGAGATTATCTCCCTGACGCCTCGATAACTACGGATGTAATTGTTGGTTTTCCAAGTGAAACTGAGAGTGATTTTCAAGAGGTTTATCAATTTGTAAAAAAAATGGAATTCTCTGAATTGCATGTATTTCCTTATTCAAGAAGAGAAGGTACTTTAGCTGACAAAATGAGTTATCAAATTGATGGTTCTACCAAAAAGGATCGAGTTAAAAAATTGTTGGATTTGAGTGATGAACTTCGCAGTGATTTTCTTAAAAAGAATATTGGCAAGCATAAATTGGTTATTGTTGAACAAGAAAAAGATGGTTTTCTAGTTGGACACACTAAGGATTACCTAGCTTTAAAATTCTTAGGGAAAAAGAGTTTGATAGGTAAAGAGGTTTTAGTAAAAATCGATAACTCAGATAAACCATTTGCATTAGCGACGATTGTCTAAAAAAAATATGCTCGAAATTGAGCATATTATTTCTTTTTGGCCTTCTTTTCTTTTGCTTTTATGACCTTTTCTTGAGCTTTAAGTTCTTTCTTTGTGTATTGCTTTTGCTTCATTTTTCTTTTGGTTTTTTTCGGATTCTTAACAATATCATAAGTTATTGTGCACTCATTCTCATGGTTGACAAAACGATATGGCGCACCTTCGTTGATATTTAAAGGCAGCTCATAAAGAAATGCAATCAAAGTGTTCAGCATCTGGTGACGATTGATGGCTTTGATTAAACCTTTGACTTTACGGCTCTTGTCCCAATGATAGATAACTTTATTATTCTCATCTAAAAACAAAATAATTAATTGATTTTTATTTTTATCTGGAGAGATAAAACTCTTTAACATTACGAGTTCAGGTAGGTTTTTATAAAAATATTCTAGATATTTTTTAGTTTTTTTTCTCCCTTTGCTTTTTAAACTCTTAAAAGTATTGGAGTTGTCGATTGAATATCTATTTATTAAATCCTCTATCAACATATTACCATTAAATTTCTTTGTTATGGCTTTATCCATTCGGCGATAAAAGTTTTTATAACGAGCTTTGTATTTGCTTTTATTTATCAAAACAGCTAATAGAATTATCACAAGAATAGCTATTACTGCGATGATAATAATGGTATTGAGTTCAATTCCGGAAAAAGAAACTAATAATCTCATAAGTACTCCTTATCTTCAGTTATTTCAATATTATAACTTAAATTGTTTGTGATTTAATTCTATCACAAACTTAGCTTAAATTAAACAGGTTTTAAAAAAAAATAAGTTTACATTTATCTAATAATTTAGTATAATACTATTTGGTAAGAAAAGGGGTGAAAGCAATGGCTAAAACTGTCGTAAGAGATAATGAGACAATTGAAGATACACTTAGACGTTTCAAACGTGATGTCTCACGCTCGGGAAATCTTGCTCAAGCCCGTAAAAAAGAGTATTACGAAAAACCAAGTGTAACAAAGAAATTAAAGGCTCGCCAAAACAAAGGGCGTAAAAAATAATCTCAATTATTTTATTTTGACAATTCACAAGAATTGTCATTATTTTTTCTAGACAAATATGATTTTATTCAAGTTGTGATATAATAAAAATATATTTGGAGGATAACAATGGATGAAAGATTAAAAAGAGCTAAAGATTGGTTATATCGTTATGGTAGACCGCTTGATGTTGCTAGATATGAATACTTGTTTTCTAATGGCCAAAAAAGCAGAGTTATCGATGTACTCAAGAGCTTTCAAAACTTAGACGGAGGGTTTGGACACGGTTTAGAAGCCGATTCTTTCAATCCCTTTTCGAGTCCTATTCAAACACAAGTAGCTTTTGAAATTATTGATGAGTTGGCCTTAGAAGCAGATCATGAGATTGTTATGAGTACAATCAAGTATCTTAAAGAAAAAGCTCCAAGAAAAGATGGTTTATTTCTTGCCTCAATTCCATCAAACAACATTTTTCCAAGAGCATCTTGGTGGACATATTCAGCTGAAGGAGCAATTTGGGGGTATAATCCAACAATTGCCTTGGCTGGTTTTATGTATAAGTATGGCAATAAAGATAACTCAGTGATGATTGAAGCAAAGTCCTTGATTCAACAAGGGATTGATGATTTTAATAATAATTCTGTTGATAATATGCATGAGCTGAAATGTTTCTTGCAGATGGCAAATCTTGTTGAAGACTTGTCTGAGTTTACTAATCATGAACTGTTTTTAGAGAAGTTATCAAATCAAATCGAAAAAAACCTCGAACAGAATAAAGATCTGTGGTTTAGAGCTTATTGCGCAAGACCGTTATTGTTTTTCGAAGAACCAAAGGGTCATTGCTTTCCAAGATTTAGTCAATTGACTAAAGAAAATGTTGAAATGATTTTAAAGAATATGAACAAAGATGGGATTTGGGATATAACATGGGAGTGGAATGATTACTTGCAAGAGAGTTCTCGATCAAAGGTATATTGGCAATCTTATTTGATTGTTTCATATATAAAATCGCTTAAAGCGTTTAAAGTTATTTAAAGGAGATTATTGGTGACAAACATAGTTGAATTAGAGATGGATTTTTATAATTCTGAAGATTTAGTTGATATATTAGGGGTTAATGATAAAAATATTAAACTTTTAAGCAAACTACTTGATATTAAGATTTTTTCTAATAACCAGCATATTCTTGTCGATACTGAAGATAGTTTGAAAATTGAGAAGATTAAGAAAATATTTTTGGTTTTAGAACAGCTCATTCGTAATAATATCGTTTTTGGCGAAAGGGATATAATCTACATAAACCATATGGTTGACAAGGTGGATAAATCAGAAATTATTGCCTTGTTTTTAAGCAGGAAAGAAATAATCAAAACATTTACTGGTAAACCAGTTTTTCCAAAGACTTTAAATCAGAAGAAATACTTAGAGGCTATTGAGAGCAATACATTGATTTTTGGGATTGGGCCTGCTGGTACTGGTAAGACGTATTTAGCTGTACTTTCAGCTTTAAAAAAGCTCAAAGAGAATAAGATTAAAAGGATTATCTTAACTAGGCCTGCAGTTGAAGCTGGAGAAAAATTAGGATTTTTACCAGGAGATTTGAAAGAAAAGATAGATCCTTATTTAAGACCTTTATATGATGCAATGTATGAGATTTTAGGTCTTAAACAGAGTACAGAGTTAATTGAAAAAGGGATTATTGAAATCGCACCACTAGCCTATATGAGAGGGAGAACCTTAGAGAATGCATATGTTATCTTGGATGAGGCGCAAAATACGACCATAAATCAGATGAAGTTATTCTTAACTAGACTTGGTTTTGGCTCAAAAATGATTGTAACAGGTGATATTACTCAAAGCGATTTACCAAGGCAGGTTTTATCTGGTTTAGTAAAAGCATCTTACATTTTAAAAAACCTCGATGATATCAACATCATGTATTTTGATGAAACTGATGTTGTAAGACATCCTTTGGTTCAAACTATTATCAAGAGGTTTGAAAATGCTAAAGATTAACCTTTTTAATAATTATGATGAGTTAAAAGTTTATAAGAAAACGATTTTTTATATACTTAGACTAGCTTATAGTTTCCTTGGGCAAAAAGATAGAATGATTGTTAATGTGATTTTAGTAAGCAATAAAGAAATCCAAAGATTAAATAAGGAGTATCGAAACCTAGATAAACCTACAGATGTATTGAGTTTTGAAAATGATAACTACGATAATGAAATAGGTGATATTTTTATCTCAATCGAGAAGGTGATTGAACAAGCTAAAGCCTACCATCATTCTTTTGAAAGAGAACTAGCCTTTTTGAGTTTACATGGATTATTGCATTGTTTGGGTTATGACCACTTAAATGAAGAAGATGAGTTAGAAATGTTTGAACTTCAAAAAAAGATTATGGAAAAATCAAAAATTCGGAGGTAAAGCAATGAAAAAAATGTTTGAACTTGCAAAAGAGAATATAGTTAATTCTTATGCACCTTATTCCAATTTCCGAGTTTCTGCTATTTTGAAATTGAAAAATGGGGAAACTATATCAGGAGTAAACATAGAGAATGCTTCTTATGGACTTAGTAATTGCGCTGAAAGATCTGCACTATTTACAGCATATTCTCAGGGATATCGTAAAGGAGACATCGAATCAATTCTAGTTTATACTGACAAAGATTATTATGTTTCACCCTGTGGCGCTTGTAGACAGGTTATGAGAGAGTTGATGGATGCTGATGCTTCAGTCATCTTTGCAAATAGCAAAGGAGAAATGATGAGTTTGAAAAATCTTGAGTTATTGCCATATGGTTTCTCTAAAGAGGATCTTTGATGTTTAAATCAGGATTTGTAACGATTATCGGTGAGCCAAATGTTGGTAAATCAACTTTTCTTAATAGGATTCTTGGGCAAAAAATTGCAATAGTTTCCTCAAAGCCACAAACAACAAGAAATGTTTTTTCTGGCATTTATAATGATGAAGAATCTCAAATTATTTTTATGGATACCCCAGGAATTCATAAACCAAAGACAAAACTAGGAGAATACATGTCTTCTGCAGCCTTAGCCACGATTAAGTCGGTTGATTTAGTATTGTTTATGGTTAATGCTTATGATGATGTTTTAGAACATAATATTAGTATTCTTGAAAGAATTAAAGGGATTAAAACTCCTGTTTTTCTTATTGTTAATAAGTTAGATACAATAACTGATTTTGATAGACTACAACAAGCGCTAGATAAGTATAAAGAATATTATGATTTTTCGGGTGTTTTTGGTATCTCAGCTTTAAAAGGAGATAATATTAATCTTCTGTTATTAGATATCAAAGAGGTTTTACAATCAGGCCCTAAATACTATCTTGACGGTGAAATCTCAGATCGACCAGAAACATTTTTGATTCAAGAATTTATTCGTGAAAAGATTCTAGAATATACTCATGAAGAAATCCCTCATTCTGTAATGGTTTATTTAGAAAAGTTTAAACATAAGAAGGACAATATTGAAATTTTAGCAACGATAGTTGTTGAAAGAAAATCTCAAAAAGGGATAATAATTGGTAAAAACGGTTCGATGCTCAAAAGAATTGGAACTTCTGCTAGAAAAGATATTGAAGATTTACTGAAAAGAAAGGTTTACCTAGAACTGTTCTGTAAAGTTGAAGAGGATTGGCGAAATCGCGAATATTATCTCAAAAATTTTGGATATCGTGATATCGAGTAGGAGTATTTTTTGGAAGAGTATAGAGGAATAATATTAAGAAAGATTATCTATAAAGAAAGTTCAGAGATAATACATTTCTATACAGAAAAGGGGCGGCTAAGCATTTTGGTTCATGGTAACCGGAAAATCAAAAGCCCTTATTTAAATGTGATGAATTCTTTAAATATAGTCAAAGTCATTGTAAGTGGACAAAACATGAAAACTTTAAGAGATGCAGAATTAATCAGAAATTATTCCTTATTTTCAAATGACTTTGAAAAGTATACTTATTGTTTACACATTTTAGAGTTAATTAACTATTTTTCTGAGCACGAACATGATCATGAGAAATTGATTCTTTTTTATGAGAAGGTTATGAATAAGATTCAAGAAGAACAAAATTATATTGAATACCTTTACTCTTTTGAGTTAAAAATGTTGTACTTACTCGGGGTTCAACCTGCTTTGAAATCGTGTGGTGTCTGCCAAAAGCAGGATGAATTGCTTTTTTCAGTTGATGATGGGGGTGTCTTTTGTAAAGAACATGCTAAAGGTAAAATATACGATTCTAATATTTTGGAGAAACTGAGAAAACTTTACTATTATGATATTAATGTTTTTAATCTGCCAAAGCTTCAAGATAATGAATTAAAGGCAATAAGACTTATTCTAGATGAATATTATGAATACCACTTAAATTATCATTCTAAGGCAAGGAGTCTTTTGAAGGGTTTTTTGGGATATTAAATAGTTAATAAATAGGTTTGTTGAGTTTGACTTAGACATTTTACTATTGTATAATTATACTGAGTTATTATGCGAAAAAAACGGAGGAACGTAATTTGAAATATACTATAGAACAGATATATGCTTATGCAAAAAGATATGGTTTTGTCTATCAAGGTTCAGAGATTTATGGAGGGTTGGCAAACACTTGGGATTATGGCCCGTTGGGAGTTAGTTTAAAAAACAATATCAAAAATTTTTGGTGGAAAAGTTTCGTTTCTCAAAACAAAATGAATGTGGGACTAGATTCATCGATATTGCTAAATCCAAAAACTTGGGAAGCAACAGGTCATGCTAGTGGTTTTAAAGATCCCCTGATGGACTGTAAATCGTGCAAAACACGACATAGAGCAGATAGTTTAATCTCTAGAGCCTCTAACAATACAGTTGATGCGGATGGGTGGGATTACACTAAGATGTATGAGTATATAATCGAAAACAAGATTAAATGTCCTAATTGTGGTGGTTTCGATTATACAACGATTAGAGAGTTCAATTTGATGTTCAAAACTTCTCAAGGTGTAACTACTGAGAGCAATAATGAAATTTATTTAAGACCTGAAACTGCACAAGGTATTTTTTTGAATTTTAAGAATGTTTTAAGAACTTCTAGAAAGAAAGTTCCTTTTGGAATTGGTCAAATTGGAAAATCATTTAGAAATGAAATTACACCAGGGAACTTTGTTTTTAGAACCCGTGAGTTTGAGCAGATGGAACTTGAGTTTTTTTGTGTTCCGGGAACTGAGATAGAATGGTTTGAATACTGGAAGAAGTTTGCAAATGATTTTTTAGTAAACATCGGGTTAAAGCCTGAGAATATTAAATTTTATGACCATCCTCAAGAAAAACTGTCTTTTTATTCAAATGCAACAACTGATGTTTTATACAATTTTCCATGGGGATTTGATGAGTTATGGGGTATTGCATCAAGAACTGATTATGATTTAAAAAGACACCAAGAATATTCTGGAGAGAATTTAGAGTATTTAGATCCTAATACCAATGAATCGTATATCCCTTATGTTATTGAGCCTTCTTTAGGAGTTGAAAGACTATTTTTAGCGGTTTTACTCGATGCTTTGGAAGAAGAAGAACTAGAGAATCAAGAAACGAGAACTCTTTTAAAGATCAATAAACATTTAGCACCTTATCAAATTAATATTTTACCTCTTGTCAAAAAATATCATAATGAAGAAGCTTTGAAAATATACGATTTACTTTCAAGTAGTTTTGTTGCATTTTATGATGATGCAGGAAATATTGGTAGAAGATATCGTAGAGCTGATGCGATTGGAACTCCATATTGCATTACTATTGACGACGAAACTTTATCAAACGCAACTGTAACTGTTAGAGAAAGAGATTCGATGGAACAAGTTAGAATCAGTGTTTCTTTGTTAAAGGATTATTTAAGAAATTTGTTTGAATAGAAGGTTGATGCATGTCTAGAATCAGTCAAAGGAAAATAGACGAAGTTAAACAAGCAGCTGATATAGTTGATGTTATTGGTGAATTTGTTTCTTTACAATCATCAGGCAAAAGCATGAAGGGGCTTTGCCCTTTTCATAATGAAAAAACACCTTCATTTCATGTCAGCAAAGAAAGACAACTTTTCAATTGTTTTGGTTGTGGAGAAAAAGGAGATGTTTTTAAGTTTGTTTCTCTTTATAAACGCCTAAATTATGTGGAGTCAATTAAATTTCTAGCGGATAAATACAATATCGAGTTAGATTTTTTTGAGCAGAATCAAAAGACAACTAATCTTGATCGATATTTCAGAATAAACGAGTTGGCAAAGCAGTTTTTCAACTTGCAACTCTTGAACTTAGAAAGCGGGAATTTAGCTCTAAATTACTTAAAATCAAGAAACCTTGATGAGCATACATTGAATTATTTTGAAGTAGGTTATGCACCGAAATCTAGTAATTCGCTTTGGGAAAATCTCTCAAAAGATTATCATGATTTTGAGTTGATTAACCTAGGTTTGGTGAATAAGAAAGACAATGATTTTTTTGATGTTTTTAGAAATAGAGTGATTTTTCCGATTCATAATGAGCATGGAAAAGTATTGGGTTTTAGCGGTAGAACATTTGATAATGACGATAGCGCTAAATACATTAATTCAACACAAACAGATCTTTTCAATAAGTCAGAGATTCTTTATAATTTAGATAAAGCCATTCCTTTTATCACTAGAAATAAGAGACTGGTTTTGATGGAAGGATTCTTTGATGTTATAAGTGCCCATATTGCTGGTGTAAAAGAGTGCGTTTGTTCAATGGGTACTGCTTTAACTGTGAATCAAGCTCAAATGATTAAAAGTCATACAGATAATGTAGTAATCTGTTATGATGGAGATGATGCGGGAGTTAAAGCTGCTTACAAAGCTTTATTTTTGTTGAATAAAGTTGGATTGAATGTAAGAATAGCTCTTTTGCCGGAGAAAATGGATCCTGATGAGTATATCAAGAAAAACTCTCCTGAGAGTTTCAGGAATCTTTTAAAGGATAATCTTTATGACCAATATGATTTTGTTTATCAAGTTATAGTAAAAAGACATGACTTATCAAAAGCGTCAGAAATAGAATCAGCAAGGATAAGTCTTTTTGAGTATTTGCATCGCAATGCTAGTTCAACTATTAGAGAGATATATCTCAAAAAGTTTGGCAAAGATATCGATGTTTCGTATAATGATTTGTTAGCTGATTATCATTATTTTCAACTTGAATCAGCAAAACTTGATAATGTTAGAAGAAGAAAAGAACTGATTAAAAATTCAGAAAACTCAATCAGAAATCATAACAAGGCAGTTGAAGCTGCAAGCAAGATTGTTATAAACTATTTTGTCTGTTATGAGGAGGCAAGGGACATTATCAAAGATAAAGTTGAGCAGATAAAGTTAAGTAATCCAAGGCAAATGCAATTTCTTTATGCTTTGATAGCTAAACTTAAGGACAATTTGCTTAACGATGATTTTCAATTGAAAAGAGATTTTGTCGATATAACAGAAGATGAATTGAAACTTTTCAAAAAAGATTACAAAAAGCCTTTCAATGAACAAGAAATAACTGAATCAATATCAATCTTAATTGAGCATAAGCTTAGTTCTGAAAGTGATTTTCGCCAAAAGATGGTTAGTGAAGGTTCTTTGAATAGTAAAGAATTAGAAGAGCATATGAGAAAAATAGAAGAGTTGCAGAATCAAATCAGAATTATTAGGAGGAATAGAAATGGAAAAAAAGCAAATAATGGATAAATTGTTTCTTGTTCATCAGGAAAAAGGAAAATTGAATGTAAAAGATATATTTGCTGTCGTAAGACAAAGCGATGGATTATTTACAGAAATTATTTCTGAACTAGCAAATCAAGGAATCCTTCCTGATGAAATCTTTGATTTTATCAAGGACAATAGCGATGATCAAATCAGCCTCGATGAACTAACAGATGAAGACTTCAACGCCAGCAACATCGATATGATGAAGGATTATACAAAAGAAATCGAAGAAGAGTTGATGAGAGAAAAGGTCTTCGATTCAAGTGTTTCTATTAAAGTTGATGATCCTGTCAGAATGTATCTTAAGGAAATAGGTAGAGTCGATTTACTCAGTGGTGAGGAAGAGTATGAACTAGCTACTCTGATTGATAGAGCAAAAAAAGTTAGAGAAGAGTATGAGTTTAGATTGAGAATCGGAGACGAAATTGCCTCAGAAGAGTTAGCTGAGTATGAAGATATTTTCAAAAAAGGAGATTTTTCATCAAAGAAGTTGGTTGAAGCTAATTTGCGATTAGTTGTTTCCATTGCTAAGAGATATGTTTCTAGAGGATTGCAGTTTCTAGATTTGATTCAAGAAGGAAATATGGGGTTAATGAAGGCTGTTGGTAAATTTGATTACACAAAGGGTTATAAGTTTTCTACTTATGCTACTTGGTGGATTCGACAAGCCATAACAAGAGCAATAGCTGACCAAGCGAGAACAATACGAATACCTGTCCATATGGTTGAAACTATCAATAAGATGGTCAGAACACAAAGAACATTAACACAAGAATTGGAAAGAGAACCTACACCTGAAGAAATAGCTGAAAAAATGGGAATATCTGTTGATAGAGTACAAAGTATTCAAAAAACAGCACAAGAACCGATATCTTTAGAATCACCTGTGGGTGAAGAGGAAGATTCTTCTTTAGGTGACTTTATCGCTGATCATGAAATATTAACTCCATATGAGTTCACCTCAAAAGAAATGTTAAAAAGAGAGTTGGATGCAGCATTAGAAACTTTGACAGATCGAGAAGAAAAAGTTCTGAGAATGAGATTTGGATTGCTTGATGGCAAAAGTAGAACTTTAGAAGAGGTAGGTAAAGAGTTCAATGTTACAAGAGAAAGAATTAGGCAAATTGAAGCAAAAGCAATCAGAAAACTTAGAAGTCCTAATCGTTCAAAAAAGTTAAAGGATTTTCATAACGGTTCAAATCAATGATATCTACAAGGCTTCAAAAAGCAAGTGAGTATATTAAAGGATTCGCTTGTTTGGCTGATTGTGGTACTGACCATGGGAAATTGCCGATTTATTGCGTTTTGAATGGTTATGTAACGAAAGCTTATGCATCTGATAATAAGGAAAAACCACTTGAGAATGCCCGAAAAAATGTCGAATCATATGACATTAGTCAAAAGATTAAACTGGTTCTAGCTGATGGGTTAGGTTACTTATGCAAAGAGGTTGATGTTGTCTCAATACTTGGTATGGGTGGAAAATTAATCGCTTCTATTTTAGAAAAAGCAGATTTATCAAACGTTGTTCGTTTGGTGCTATCGCCAAATTCAGAGAGTTATGCTTTAAGAGATTATTTGGAAAAGAATAATTTCTTCATCAAGGATGAAGTCTTTGTCAAGGAAAAAGGTAAGAATTACCAAATAATAGCAGCTGAAAAAGGAAAGATGAGTTTAACAGAGACTGAAAAGGAATTTGGGCCAGTAATAATTAAAAATAAGCCAAAGGATTTTTTAGAGATGATTGACAAAATGATTAATCGCTTACAAAAAGCTAAAGAAAAAACCTCTGATGTCTGTCAAAAAAACCAGATAGAACAAAGGATTGCTTTACTTAAGGAGATCTATAAATGAACTTAATTGAAATCATAAAATATTTTGAAGATAAGTATCCTAAAGACTTAGCTTATGATTGGGATAATGTTGGAATTCAAGTTGGAACTCTCAACAAAATAGCAAAGAGGATTTTAATCACTTTAGATGTCACTAAAGAAGTCGTTAAAGAAGCTATAGAAGCAAAGGTTGATATGATATTATCACATCATCCTTTGTTATTCACGCCTATTGATAAGATAATATTCGATACCCCAAGAGGATGGATTATCAAGAATCTTATAAAACATGACGTTACGGTTTACTCGGCTCATACCAATTATGATGTTCAAGAAGGTGGAATGAACGATATGTTTAGTCAAAGACTTGGACTGAAAAATCCAAAACTTTTAGATGAGATTGACGGTATCGGCAGATATGGAGATATCGAGGAAACCGACTTTGAAAGCTTCATTGCTAAACTAAAAGAAACTTTGAATATCAAGAATTTGAAGGTTATAGGAAATATAAATCGATTGATTAAAAGAGTGGGAATATCCGGTGGTTCAGGTTCAAAGCATATGTATCAAGCAAAAAAGCAAGGGTGCGATGTTTATATTACCGGTGATGTAACTTATCATCACGCTTTAGATGCAACTCAAGCAGGTATTACAATTATTGATATCGGCCACCATGCAGAAAAGATTTTTATTGAAGATGTCAGTGTTGATCTTAAATCTCAATTTCCTGAAATCGAGATTATAAGTTCAAGAGTTGACACAAATCCCTATATAGATATGTAAAGAGTAAAATCTCTTTACTTTTTTTTTCGTTATTCTTGCAAAAATGTTCACCGTATGGTAAAATAATTTTGAAATTCAAAATATTTGAATATAAAATTAAAATGAGGTGTAAGAATGGAAAAAATTGGAGTAGCAGTTTGCGGTAATTCTGGAATCGATTATTTGGTTCACGACAAAGAAATCAGAAAGTTCAGATCAATATTGTTTATTGAAAATGATGAGTTTGAAGATTTTGTGGATATCAACAGTGATGATTTCTATAGTAGATTGGATAAGAACCCGGATTTAGATATTTCAACTGCCCAAACATCAACTGGGAAAATTCTAGAGATGTATGAAGAGATGAAAGCAGCGGGATATACAAAAATATTAGCAATCACGATTTCAAAGCAGTTAAGTGGTACTTATCAAAATGCTGTTTTAGCAGCTAAGATGACTGATATCGAAGTTTTTGTATATGACTCAATGTCACTAACTTATATTGAAGCATTAATGGCAATGACAGCTAAAAAAATGGCTGACCAAAAGAAGAGTTTAGAAGAAATAATTGTTGAGTTAGACAAGATCAGAGATAATAACCATGTTTACATTACCGTAAATACTCTAAAATACCTTATTAAAAATGGTAGATTGTCAAATGTTGCTGGAGCGATAGGTTCCTTATTAAAATTAAGACCATTGCTTCATATCAGCAAAGAAGGCAAAGTAGATACAGTAGCAAAAATAAGAAGCACAGCCAAAGCCAGACAAGAACTAAAAGAAAGAATCCTCAATGAAGTCCAAGGCAAGAAAGTGATTCCTTTTATTGTTTATACTAATAATATGAGTGAGATGCTCGATTTAAAAGATGAACTGGAAGAACTAGGGCTTGAAGATGTCTTGCTTATTCCTTTAACTCCTGTAGTTGGTTGCCATGCTGGGCCAGGTACTATGGGGGTAGGTTATATTGAAAAAGTATAGTCGTGAAGAGGCCAGGAAGATAATTAATGAGTTACTGGTCGAAATTTTTAATCGTATTTTGGCGATTGAAGGCCAAAATTTAAAAGATCATGGAATAAAATTATCCATGAGCGAAGTACACGTGCTTGAAGCGATTGATTTGTCTGAAGAACCAACAATGTCAAATATCTCTAATCGTTTGGGGATTACCTTAGGCTCACTAACAACAGCAATAAATACTCTTTATCAAAAAGGATATGTATCTAGAGAAAGAGACCCAGAGGATAGAAGAAAAGTTGTTGTTGGTCTATTGCCAAAAGCAGTTGAAGTTTTGAATGAACACGATCGTTTTCATGGAGAAATGATCGATTCGATTTTTAATGATTTGCAAGTCGAGCAGGATGAATTGTTGATAGCTTCACTTGAAAAACTCTCCTCCTACTTTAAAGGATAAAAAAAAGCCCATTGCTTTGACAATGGCTCTTTTTTTTAGTTATTAGTTTATTCAGTTATGATGCAATCCACAGGACAGTTTACCTCACATACACCACAATCGATGCATGCTTCAGCGTCAATTACGTAGATATCTCCTTCGGAAATACAGTCTACAGGGCAGTTTTCTTTACATGTTCCACAAGCGATACATGTGTCTAGTATTACTCTTGGCATTTAATGATCCTCCTAAAAATTTCAATATTTATACACATATATAATAACAATGAATTTTATGTTTGTAAACAGGAAATATAAATTTAGATAATAAAATATATTTCTTGAATTACTATCATTTGTTTGATAAAATAATATTGTTATTTAAGGAGTGATTAATAATGGAATTATGGTTAGCAATAGTTTTAATAGTAGTCGCTTTGTTGGTAGGAGCTGTAGCTGGTTTCTTTTTTGCCAGAAAATATTTCCAGAAGTATCTGGAAAAAAACCCACCTGTCAATGAGCAGATGATTAGAGCCATGATGTCTCAAATGGGAAGAAAACCTTCAGAAAAACAAGTTAGACAAGTAATGGCTTCAATGAAACAAGCAAAATAAATAATGACCTCTGAAAGATTAGAGGTCATATTTTTTTATTTTCTCTTAGGAAATTTTATTTTATTCTCGGTATTACTTAGGATTCTTTGAATGTTGCTGCGATGCTTAAAGAGAATTATCAGCATCAAAATACCAGTTACTAACAGGAACAAACCATCAAAATTATCAAAAGCTGGATTAGGTATTAAAAAAAGAATGAGACCTAAAAGAAAAGTTAGTGTAGTAGCTACTATAGAACCTAAAGAAACATACTTTGAAATAAGAATTGTTGCAATAAAGAAAGGCAGTATAACTAAGGCAAATAAAGGTGAGAAGAAAACTAATAAACCAAATGAAGAAGCAACACCCTTACCACCTTTAAACTTCATCCATACAGGAAAGATATGACCAACTACAGCCAAAGCACCATAGATTATTGATGGATACATTGGAGCCTGAATCAAATCGGTATGTTCAATTATAAGTACGAATAGACCACTCTTTAAGGTGTCTAATATCAATACAGATATTCCGACAACTTTTCCAAAAACTCTAAAGGCATTTGTTGTTCCTAGATTGCCACTTCCAAACATACGTATATCTGCCTTTTTTAGGTATTTTCCAATTATATATGAAAAGGGTATGGACCCGATTAAGTATGCGATTAAAAGAAAAAGATATTTCACTGTTTAAAACCTCCCAATTGTATGAATTATACCAAAAAAAAACTAAAAAAGAAAGAAAAAATATCCGAAATTTGATATAATACTTATAGAAAGACAAAGGAGCATGATTATGAGCGCAGTTATTAGCAAATATGACTCGAAATCTATCCAAATACTTGAAGGCTTGGAAGCTGTCAGAAAAAGACCGGGAATGTATGTCGGTTCGACTGATACTAGAGGCCTTCATCATTTAGTTTGGGAGATTATCGATAATTCTATAGATGAAGTCTTAGCTGGCTATGGTACATCGATTAAAGTTGAGATTAAAGAGGATAATTCGGTTCTAATCAGTGATGACGGACGTGGAATGCCAGTGGATTTGCATGAATCAGGAGTTTCAGGAGTTGAAGTAATCTTTACTAAACTACATGCAGGAGGGAAATTTTCAGCTGATGGAGCTTATAAGGTAGCTGGAGGTCTTCATGGTGTTGGAGCATCTGTAGTAAATGCTTTATGTGAATTTCTTCAAGTTACTGTATATCGTGATGGTTTGATTTATCAGATGCAATTTGAAAATGGTGGGAAAAAGACTAAAGAGTTAACAGTTATCGGTGAGACTAAAAAAACGGGTACAGAGGTTTTGTTTAAACCTGACCAAACCATCTTTTCTACCACGCTTTTCAACTATCAAACTTTAGAGGAAAGAATTAGAGAGTCAGCTTTTTTAATCAAAGGATTAAAGATGCAATTGATTGACCATAGATCTAAACAGCGTGAAACTTATGTTTATGATAAAGGAATCAAAGAATATGTTAACTTCATCAATAAAACCAAGGGTCCAATGCATGAACCTATGTATTTTAATGGTGTTTACTCTGGAATAGAAGTTGAAGTAGCTTTTGGTTACACAAAAGCTTATTCAGAGAATCTTATATCATTTGTAAACAATGTTAGAACTAAAGACGGTGGAACTCATGAGACAGGTTTCAAATCTGCTTTTACTAAAATATTTAATGATTATGCACGGAGAATGAATATTTTAAAAGAGCGAGATGCATCTTTTGAAGGGACTCATGTCAGAGAGGGATTGACCGCAATTATTTCGATACGTGTACCTGAAAATCTTTTACAGTTTGAAGGGCAAACGAAAAATAAACTCGGGTCTCCAGAAGCTAGACCAGCAGTTGAGATGGTGGTATCAGATAAATTGAATACATATCTGACAGAAAACCCAAAAACCGCTGGGCATTTAATCGAAAAAGCGATTGAAGCTAGAAATGCTTGGGAAGCAGCAAGAAAAGCTCGAGATGATGCAAGACTTGTTAAGAAAATCAAGAAAAAAGAGATGGTTCTATCAGGAAAATTAGCTCCTGCAAGTTCAAAGAATTCAAAAGTTAAGGAGTTATTTTTGGTAGAAGGTGATTCAGCGGGTGGGTCTGCAAAACAAGGGAGAGACCGCGTTTTTCAAGCTATCTTGCCCTTAAGAGGTAAGGTTATCAATGCTGAAAAACAAAAGATGGAAGATGTATTTAAGAATGAGGAGATTTCTACGATAATTTCTACTATTGGTGCTGGAATCGGTAGTGAGTTTGATGTTGAAAAATCAAATTATAATAAAGTGATCATCATGACCGATGCTGATACTGATGGAGCACATATCCAAGTTTTATTAATTACTTTTTTCTTTAGATATATGCCAGAACTAATCGAGTCAGGAAAACTTTATTTAGCTCAACCGCCTTTATATAAGATATCGAATACATCAGCAAGTGAGTATGCTTGGACTGAAGAAAGTCGAGAAGAAATTTGCAATAGATTAAAAAAATATTCAATTCAAAGATATAAAGGTTTGGGTGAAATGAACTCAGATCAACTTTGGGATACAACAATGAATCCAAAGACTAGGACATTGATTCGAGTTAGAATCGAAGATTTCGCAGAAGCAGATCAACGGATTTCTGTTTTAATGGGAGATAAGGTTGAACCAAGAAAAGATTGGATAGATAATAATGTCTCCTTTGAAAATGAAGATGATGAGTTTATGGTAGAGGGTGATGTTCGTGGCTAAGACAATTAAAGATAAATTGGATGATTTTATCGAAGAACATATTATTCCGATTAATTTAGAAGAAATAGTGGGCGAACGATTTGGAAGATATTCAAAATATATCATTCAAGATAGAGCTTTGCCAGATGTTAGAGATGGATTGAAACCAGTTCAAAGAAGAATTCTCTTCGCGATGAATGAACTTGGTATGAAGTCTGATAAACCATATAAAAAATCAGCAAGGATTGTTGGGGAAGTTATTGGTAAATACCATCCTCATGGAGATACAAGTGTCTACGATGCTATGGTCAGAATGTCACAACCATGGAAACTGGGAACTTTATTGATAGATATGCATGGCAATAATGGTTCGATTGATAATGACCCTGCAGCAGCAATGCGTTATACCGAAGCAAGATTGAGTGTTTATTCAGAAGCTTTGTTGAAGGATATCGATAAAAGAACAGTAACTTTTATACCTAATTTTGATGATTGCGAGTTAGAACCAGTAGTTTTACCAGCAAAGTTTCCGAATCTCTTGGTTAATGGTTCTCAAGGTATGGCAACAGGTTATGCGACGAATATACCACCACACAATTTATCAGAGGTCTTACGAGCAACAATTTATAAGATTAAAAATCCTCACGCAGATATCGATGATTTTCTAGAGATTATCTCAGGACCGGATTTTCCTACAGGAGGTATAGTTGAAGGAACTAAAGAGATAAAGAAAGCATTTTTGACTGGTAGAGGTAAGATTGTAATTAAGTCTAAAGTATTGATTGAAGATACATCTTTGGTTGTTACAGAAATACCTTTTGAAATAAATAAAGCTGATCTTGTAAGAAAAATCGATGAAATCAGAATAAATAAGAAGATTGATGGAATTATTGAAGTCAATGATTTATCAGATCGAGATGGAATTAGAATTTCGATAAAGCTTAAGAAAGAGATATCATCAGAAGTAATTTTAGCTTACTTGTACAAGAATACTGATTTAAGTGTAACCTATAACTATAATATGGTCGCGATTTCTCAAAGAAGTCCAAAATTGCTATCTCTAGATGAGATTTTGACCGAATACATCCAACATCAAAAAGAAATCATTAGAAACCGATCAAACTATGAGTTGCGTTTAACAGAAAAACGTAAACATATTGTGCTTGGCTTTTTAAAAATGGTCAGTATTTTAGATCAAGTAATCAAATTGATTAGAGAGTCTTTAGGTAAAAAAGATGCTATTAAGAAAATCGTTGAAGCCTTTGGTTTCACTGAACTGCAAGCAGATGCAATTGTGTCTTTGCAATTATATCGATTATCTACAACAGATGTAACAGAAATGCGAAAGGAATCGAATGATTTAAGCAAAACTATATCGAGATTGGAGCGAATTTTAAGCAATGAAATCGAGTTGGAAAAAGCTGTTGTTGAAGAATTAGAGGAGATACTCAATAAATATCCAGTAGAGAGAAAAACTGAAATCTCTGGGCAAATTCAAAAAGTAGAAATAGATGAGCAGGAATTGATTGAAAATGAGAATGTGATTTTTGTTATTTCTAAGGATGGTTATATTAAGAGATCATCATTAAAATCTTATAGCGCTTCCCAGTCAGAAACCGGATTGAAAGAAGGAGATATGGTTTTAAAGAAGACAGAAGTAAATACTAGAAATACCTTATTGTTCTTTACCAATTTCGGTAATTTTATCAACTTGCCAGTCTATAAGATTCCTGATTTAAAATGGAAAGATATGGGTGATTACATCGGAAACTATGCTCAGTTAATCGATAAAGAAAGGGTTATCGATTATCTTGTTATCAATGATTTCGATGAATCAAAAGATGTTTTAGTTGCAAATCAAGAAGGGCAAATTAAAAGAATTCCTTTGATTGAATTCCAAAAGACGAGAATAAATCGAACCTTTAATGTGTTACCGGCTAATCGGATCAATCAATTAGTAAGTGTTGACCTTAAGGAAGATTTTGATTTAGATGTTGTATTGGTAAGTGAAAATGGTTATGTTCTTAGATATGCAGCTGATGAAATTCCCTTACAATCACTTAATGCAAGAGGTGTTAAAGGAATCAACTTACGGGATGATGCTTTAGTTGGAGCGAAATATTCGACTAGAATCAACAAAGATGAGTTGTTAATGTTGACAAATCGCGGTGGGCTGAAACGAGAGTTTATTGCTAATATTGATTTGTCTCATCGGCCAGCTAAGGGTAAGAGATATTTGAAAACTGTTAAAACGAACCCCTATAAGATTATTGGAGTAGAAGTTGAGAATATCTTTAGAATGAAAGAAAACTTAAGAGTTAGATTCTTAGCAAAAAAGAATGCATTAACAATCGAAGGTAAGGACTTAATGCCAGATAAGTACGAAAATGGTATCCCAATTCTCGATAGGTCAGATTTACCATTTGGATTGGTAATTGAGATTGATAACTATCATGATAGTAAAGAAATATTGATGAGTTTGTATGAAAAGATAGATTTAGAAGAGATAGATGATAGTCAAGAAACGGATGAAGTTATGAATGAACTTGAAAAAATTATTTCTAATTCTAAAGATTTAGAAGTTGATGAAGTTGATGATGAGTCTAAAGATGATGATTTAGATGATGACATTATCCAACAAACCCTGTTTTAAGATGGAGTTGATAATATGAAGAAGTACTTAACAATAATAATTTTATTTTTTTCTTTGGTTGGTTGTGGCTTTAATGCTACAACACCAACAACAGAAGCAACTATTATCGATATAGATAATTATCTTGAAGTTTTTACTGTTGAAGATTTGATGAACATCGAAATGAACAAATCTTATATCTTGATGAATGATCTCGATTTATCAGATATTGAGTGGCAGCCTATAGGTGATTTTTCTAGCCCTTTTTTAGGGAATTTTAATGGGAATGGCTACACGATATCTAATCTAACAATCAGTGAGAATAACAAAGATTATTATGGGTTATTTGGCTTCGTTAAAGGCGATATTTTTGATTTTAGATTAGTCAATATAAATATAGACTATGAAACGAAATATCTGTCTTATACAGGAGGTTTAGTTGGCGTAAGCCAGGGAAGCATTGAGGATATAGAAGTTGAAGGAACAATTAAAATAAACAATAGCAAGTCAAATGTTTATGCAGGTTTATTGGTAGGTCTTTCACAAACACCTCTTGACAATTTAAAGGATATTGCAGATTTTTCAGCTGAATTTATCCGAAAAAATCAAGTTAATGGAAGTATAGAAGTTGAGTCATTTGGCTTTGCTTTTGTAGGTGGGTTGATTGGCAAGTCCTTTAACACAACTGTTATTGGTAACTATGCACAGACTAATTTAAATGTAGTTTCTTTAGAGCAGACAGCATATTTAGGTGGTTTGATTGGACATAATTATGGAGGGATTTTAAAGAGTTATGCCGATCAGGTTGATGAGACAAATATTGCTGTAGAAAACAATATTGTTAAAACTGATCTAATCGTTGATACAGTTTTAAAGAACTCTGTTGTAGGTGGTTTGATAGGTTATAACGGATTTGGCATGGTTAAAAACAATTTTTCAATTATTGATGCAAACATTGCAGGTGAAACAATAATTTCGGGTTTATTGATAGGCGAAAATTGGCATGGTTTAACCGATAAGAATCTTGTCATTGGAGAATTATTGTTTATAGAACAAGAAGAAATGCAAATCGGTCACTTTTTTGGTAAGGATTATGGAGAAACAGAAGAAAGTGAGAATTATTATAATAGTGGATATTTTGGAACTTCTCATGAAGGGTTTGTCCTATTGACAGATTTAAGATCTTTAAATTTCTATAACGACACTTTAGGTTGGGATGACAGTTTTAGCAATAAGGTTATCGCATTAATAAGTGAATAGATAGGTGGTTTTTCTATGGTTTGTCTAGAAAGAATAAAAGTTAATCTTGTCACTCATGAGGTTTTCGTTAAAACGACAAATCTATATTTTGAGATGGGTAGAAATGATTATTACCAAGAATTGTTTATAAAGGATTTAAAGCATTTTCATAAAACGATTGCTATTCAAAATGCTAAGTCTTTTTTTAAGATTTTCTTCAATGACCACAAGATTAAAGAATCAAGATATAAGTCATTGATATTCCCGACAAGTCGTCCAAATAATAAATCAGAAGAATTGTATCGAAATATCTACTTTGTTTTTGAAAGAATACATGGAGAAGCTACAGAACCATTTGGGTTGTTTGTTGCAGAGATAAATGATTTGCATAAGCTGCTTTTCAGTAATGTATTTCCTAATGAGAAACTCAAGTTTAGGTCTATTGGTAAGAACCGTTTGTTTGGAAGTAACCAAGTCAATTCAATGCGAGAAGAGTTGGAGAAATATCTTCATGAACTGGATTTGGTTAAGAGAGAAAAGGTTTATGAACCAATTTTCTTGTATTTGAATTTTTTGGTTGATTTTATTAATCTTGAAGTTTTTGACTTGCCTTATAATGATGCATTAGGAGTATTAATGTATTATATCTTGATGATAGAGAATGGAATGCATGTTTTTAACTATTTATCTTTCTTTGATAAACTTCAATTGTATAAAGAGGACTTCTTTGAAATTCTTGAGAAGGTCAAGGTTCAAGCAAAACAAGGATTACCAGATCTTATGCCATTGATGAAGTTTTTTATCAATATCTTCAATTCGATGTACTTAGATTTAGCTGAAATGGCAAGAGATTATCAATATGACTTGAATCTAGAAATCAATAAAACTGACTATATTGAGAATACTGTTAATAAACTAAGCGAGGTCTTTTCTAAAGAGGATATTAGAAAACGTCATCCATCGATTTCTGATTCTACCATTAACAGAACTCTAAAACGTCTCCAAGAAGAAGGATTAATTAGAGCGGTTGGTAAAGGTAGACATGCTAAATGGATCAGAATAGTCAAAAAAGATAAGAAAAAGAAATTTGATGGTCAGATTAGTTTTGATCTAGGTGAATAATAAATTGAGTATAGAAGGGATATTAAGTTTGTGATTTTTACAAATTGGTATAAGTAACTATGAAGGAGAGTATTATTGAGTTAATTAAGAAAGCAATTGCAGAAGATATTCCCTCAAAAGATATTTCAAGTGAATATCTTTTTGAAAATGAGATGTCTACAGGACAATTTATTGCCAAAGAAGCAGGGGTTATTTCAGGAATTGACATCTGTCAAGAAGTCTTTAGACAAGTTGATGATGAGATTTTCTTTGAAGTGATTAAGGATAATGGGTCTAGTGTAGAGATTTTTGATATAATCGCTACTGTCAAGGGAAGGACAAAATCTATTTTAATGGCGGAAAGAGTGGGATTAAACTTCTTGCAAAGAATGTCAGGTGTTGCGAGTTTAACCAGAAAGTTTGTCGAGAAGTGTCAAGGTTTCAACACTAAGATTTTGGATACTCGAAAAACTACACCCTTACTTCGCGAACTCGAGAAAAGAGCTGTTCGAGACGGTGGAGGAATAAATCATCGCATGAGTTTATCTGATATGGTAATGTTAAAGGATAATCATATTAAAGCAGCAAGATCGATTATACAAGCTGTCGACTTGGTGAGGTTGGCGGTTGGAAAAGCTATGAAGATTGAAGTAGAGGTCGAGAGTAAAGAACAGTTTGAAGAAGCATTGAGAAGTGATTGTGATATTATTATGCTTGATAATATGAGTTGTGAAATGATGAGTTGGTGTGTTTTGAAAAATAAAAATAAGAAAATAATTGAAGCTAGTGGAAATATGAGTCTTGAGAGAATAAGAGATGTATGTGCCACTGGGGTAGATTATATCAGTGTTGGGAAATTAACACATTCTTATGAAGCGTTAGATATTTCTTTGAAGTTTTAGAATAGAGGGATTGGTTTGATTAAAAGCAAGTACATTTGGGATATGCAAGTTGACAATGTTGTAAGTAATGATGATGTTTTTAAAACTTTGCTCAGCAATCGAAAGATTTATGATTATCTTACGTTTTTTTCTATGGGAAGAGAGAAGTTTATCAACCCTTATCATTTAAATGATATGGCAAAAGCAGTTAGAAGAATCAATGAAGCTGTAAATTGCAAAGAGAAAATATTGATTTTTGGAGATTATGATTGTGATGGAATATCCTCAATAGCCTTGCTTTATAAAGCATTGAGTAAAATTGGTGCTTTAGTTAGTTATGATTTACCAGATCGTTTTATTGAAGGTTATGGTTTGAACGATCGGGCAATAAATGATATTATCAGTAAGAACTATCATTTAGTAATTACCGTTGATAATGGAATCAGTTGTTTGAATGAAATTGACAATCTCAACAATCATGGAATCGATACGATAATTACTGACCATCATCAACCTGGATTAAAGATACCGAATGCTTTTGCAATTATTCATCCACTTCTTAGTAAAGACTACCCCTTTAAAGACATAGCTGGTGTAATGGTGGCTTTTAAGTTAGCGCATGCACTATTAGATGGTGATGTTAGTGATCTTTATGATTTAGCGATGATTGGAACAATTGCAGATTTAATGCCTTTAGAAGGTGAAAATCAAGCGATGGTCAACGAGGGGCTAAATGCATTAAAAGCAACTAAACATGTTGGCTTAAAGAAACTCTTGGAGTATAGTTCATTGGATATTATTAATGTTACTGCAATAGCTTTTAAGATTGCCCCGAAGATTAATAGCAGCGGTAGGCTTAACAAAGCAAAAGAAGCTGTTGAATTATTGATTACTGAAGATATCAAGCGAGCTAATGAGTTGATTATCGATATCGAAAAAAACCATGATTTAAGAAAAAAACTCACTGAAGATGCCTTTCTTATTTGTGAAGAATCAGTCAATCCAGAGGATAGTATTTTAGTGGTAGCTTCAGAGAAGTTACATGAAGGTGTGATTGGAATCTGTGCACAAAGATTGGTTGAAAAATATCAAAAATCAACGATTGTTATAACCAAAGACGAAGAAGGTATTGGTAAGGGTTCAGCTAGAGCGTTTGGTGAACAAAACATTTTGGAGTTATTGCAACAACAACAAGAATTATTGATTAGATTTGGGGGGCATTCTCAAGCAGCTGGTTTGCAGCTTGATTTTGCAATGGTTGATAGATTAAGGGAAAATCTAAATCAAGTTGATATTGTCGGCAAACCACCAATACTTAAAGTCGATATGGAAGTGTATCTTCCTAATCTAAAAATTCATACTATCAAAGAAATTCAAGATAAATCATTTTTCACCGCAACTTATGTTATGAAAAATCTAAAAGTAATCAAAAAGCAGTTGCTTAAGGATAAACATACAAAATTAACTCTGGAAATTGATGGATATTTCTATGATGCACTTGATTTTAACAGCCAAGAGTTTTATTATAGGCTTAATCAAAATGATGTTATTGATATTTGTGGTGGTTTAACTGTAAACTCTTATCGAAAAAAAGACAATCTACAAATTCTAATTAAAGACTTGAAATGTAATGATTTGCAGGTGTTTAAACTTGAAGATATCGATGAGTTGTATTTTGAACAAACTGAATATCTGTTTGTAAATGATAGTTTCATCATTGAAAGTGATTCATTTGATGAACAGATTAAACAAAAACGCTCGATAGTCATGTGTCCTAGAAAAAAAGAATACAATATGAATTTGATTATTGATAAGATGGAGCTGGGGAAAATTTACCGTAACCTAGAAAAAATTAAAGAGTTCACTTTAGATGATGTTTGGGATAAACATGCAAATAAAGCGATTATTAAAATCTTAGAAATCTTTAAGGAAATCAACCTTATCAAACAATCTGAAGATAGATTCTTTGTGGAGAAAGTTTCAACAAAGATGAATCTCAACGATTCTAAGACATATTGTGATATGGTTGATAAGTATAAACTAATAGAGCAAATATATAAAAGTTCCAAATATGAAGTTGATAATTTTTTTAAAAGGATTTTGGAGGAATAGAAATGAAATATACTGATTATATTAAAAATGTACCAAATTTCCCAATTGAAGGGATTCAATTCAAAGACATCACACCACTAATTGGTAATAAAGATGCCTTTAGACATGCAATTGATGAATTAGCAGAATTTGCAAGAAGTAAAAAAGCAAACAAAGTCATCGGTCCAGATGCAAGAGGTTTTATCATTGGTGCACCTGTAGCTTATGCATTGGATGCAGCTTTTGTACCGGTTAGAAAACCCGGAAAACTTCCAAGAGAAGTTTTAAGTTTTGATTATGAACTCGAGTATGGAAAAAACACTCTTTGTATGCATAAAGATGCTATTTCAAAGGGAGATAAAGTTGTGATAATCGATGATCTTTTAGCAACTGGAGGGACAGTTGAAGCTAGTATAAATTTAGTTGAAGCAGCTGGTGGTGAAGTTGTCGGTTTAGGGTTTATGATTGAGTTGCTTGACCTTAATGGAAGAGATAAGATTAAGGATTATCCGATTAAAGTTTTGATACAGTATTGATAGGAGGTAATTTGTGCCAGAGATTGATTATTTTCGACCCTTAGAGAAGAAACTTAAAACATATATATCACAACCAAAGCACTTGAACTTCATCAAGAGCGCTTTTGATTATGCTGATTCTAAACACCAGGGTCAAATGCGAAAATCTCAAGAACCTTATATAGTACATCCTCGTGATGTAGCTATTACATTAGCTGAATATCAAGTAGATCCAAACACTATAGTAGCTGGTTTGCTTCATGATATCTTGGAAGATACCGATACTAACTATGATGAGATAAAAGCGAAATTTGGTGAGGAAGTTGCTGATATCGTTGAAGGTCTAACTAAGTTACATCAACTTCATTATCAAAATTCAAAAGTTTTACAACAAGTGAAGAATCATCAAAAGATGGTTTTAGCTATGGCAAGGGATATTAGGGTAATCTTTGTTAAGTTAGCAGATAGATTAAATAATATGAGAACTTTAGCTTTTTTAGATGATGAAAGAAAAACTAGAATTTCTCGAGAAACTTTAGATATTTTCGCACCAATAGCACATCGTTTAGGGATGTATCGCTTAAAAGCAGAGTTAGAAGATCTCTCATTTAAGTATCTCTATCCATTTGAGTATCAAAAAGTTGCAAGGCTTTTACGAGATAAAAAGGGACATCGTGAAGCAGATGTTGAGATCATGAGAAGAGCACTTGAAGATTTATTGAGGCAAGAGAATTTTTCTTATGATATCAAAGGCAGAATAAAGAATATCCATTCTGTCTACAATAAAATGAAAGTCAAGAAAATTGATTTTGAAGAAATACATGATTTATTGGCTTTAAGAATTGTAGTTGGTTCAATCAGTGATTGTTATAGAGCTATTGGTATTGTTCACTCGAGATTCATTCCTGTTCCAGGAAGGTTTAAAGATTATATTGCAATGCCAAAACCTAACATGTATCAATCCCTACATACCACAGTAGTCAATAAGGGCAAGATATTTGAAATTCAAATTAGAACAGCGGAAATGGATGAGATTGCCGAAAAAGGGGTTGCTGCTCATTGGGCTTACAAGGAATCCAAAGGGATGTCAAGTCGCAAGAACATCGAAGATATTGTATCATCAAAACTGAGATGGTATTCAGAACTAATCAAGTATACTGAGGAATCTGATAATGATGATGAAATTCTTGATATCTTCACAGATGACATCTTAAATGCAAACGTTTATGTTTTTACACCTAATGGAGATATCATTGACTTATCAGCTGGAGCAACACCTTTAGATTTCGCATTTAGAATCCATACAAAGGTCGGAGAAAAAACGATTGGTGCGATAGTCAATGGTAAGATTAGACCATTGGATTATACTTTAAAAACTGGTGATTTAGTTGAAATAAAGACTTCACAAAATGCAGTTGGGCCAAATGATAATTGGTTAAAGATAGCAAAAACATCTAATGCAAGAAGTAAGATAAAGAATTTCTTGAACAAGCAAAAAAGAGAATTCTTAATTGAAAAAGGCAAAGAGGAGTTTGATAGAGAAGTCGACAGCAGAAGATTAGATATAACTTTAACTGATAAAGAAGCAATAAAGTTTTTTGAAAATAAGGGTGTAAAGTCTTTAGATGATCTTTACTATGAAATAGGTAAAAACGTTATCTCACCGATTGGTGCAGTTAACCTTATTGTCGGTAAACCTGAGGTTACCGAACAAGATTTGTTGAATAAGTACTCCAAGGAAATCGATGAGAAGAAACAGAGGTATTTACATAGTGAAATAAATATCGTTGTTGAAGGATTGGATAAACCTTCTGTGAAGCTAGCGAATTGTTGCAATCCAATTTTGGGAGATGAAATTATTGGATATATTACCAGAAGTTCAGGTATAGTAGTTCACAGAACGTTATGTAAGAACGTTGAAACATTCGATGATAATCGATTGATTGATGTTTTTTGGGGAAATAATGTAACTAAAAAATATGTTACCAATATAAAAATAGGTGTATTGAACCGAGATAATATACTTGCTGAAATAATTAATGCTGCTACCTCTTCAAAAGCGAAGATTGTCCAAGTATCAGCTCAAACAAATAACATTAAAGAAGGAATCATTCGTATGAAGATCGAAATCGGTTCAATTCTTGAGTTAGATCAAGTTATATCAAATATTCAAAAGGTTAAAAATGTTTATTCGATTGAGAGGCTGTGTTAATGAAAGTAGTCGTTCAAAGAGTTAAGGAAGCCAGTGTTTGGGTCAATGATGAAGAGGTTTCTAGAATTTCAGAAGGTTTGTTGCTGTTGGTTGGCTTTACTCAAGGAGATGGGGATAGTCAAATTAAATATCTAGCAAGAAAAATAGCTAAACTAAGAATTTTCTCAGATGAGTTGGGATTGTTAAATAAATCGATATTGGATATCAAGGGTCAGATTTTATCTATCTCTCAATTCACTGTTTATGGCGATGCTTCTAATGGGAATCGACCAAGTTTTACAAAGTCTCTCAATTATGATTTAGCCAATCAACTCTATGAAAAATTCAATCAAGTATTGAGGGGTGAGTATAATATTGAAGTTTTTACAGGGGTTTTTGGTGAGGAAATGAATGTTATATTGAACAATCATGGTCCAGTAACTATAATTATTGAAAAGAATGATTAATCTCATTTGACTAAATATTAAAAATTTAATATAATACTTATATATAAATCAGGAGGAAATTATGGATAAGTTAGATAAAGTTTTTGCAAAAATCAAAGAAATGATAGTACAGGAATTAGGGGTAAAACCAGAAGTTGTTGTAATGGAAGCAGGATTATCTGAAGACTTTGGTGCAGATTCTTTAGATGCACTAGAATTATTCAATCAAATAGAAAGCGAATTCTTGATTACAATCTCTGATGATGCAGCTACAGAGATGAAAGATGTTTCTGACTTGGTAGAGTATGTTGCAAAACATGTCAGTGACGATTATTTCGAGTAATCATTGATTATCCTCTATATGGATGTCGTCCTTGATTTTGAGGACGACTTTTTAAGAAAAAGGAGAAGTATTTATGATAAATAGAGTTAAGGGAACATACGATATACTTCCCGATGAGATAAAAAAATGGCAAAGGTTGGAAGAAGTGATAAGAAATATTGCCAAACTTTTTAATTTTGATGAAATTAGGACACCGATTTTTGAATCTACTGAGCTGTTTCATCGCTCGGTTGGAGAATCAACTGATATCGTTAAAAAAGAAACCTATAGTTTTAAAGACCGTGGCGATAGGATGAATACATTGAGGCCAGAAGGTACTGCAGGAGTTGTTAGAGCAGTTATTGAAAATAAACTATATAGTAATCCTTCAATGCCTTTGAAGGTTTATTACAATGGCCCCATGTTTAGATATGAAAGACCACAAAAAGGAAGACAAAGACAATTTCACCAGTTTGGAGCTGAGATTATCGGAGCTAAATCACCTTTAGCTGATATAGAGATAATCAATTTTGCTGCTACATTTCTTAAAGCATTAGGAATAGGTGATAATGTTGTAAAAATAAATTCTTTAGGAGATAGGGAATCAAAGGAAAACTATCAAAGTGCTTTACTTGAATATTTAAAGCCAAATATCGAACATTTTTGTTCAGATTGCAAGCGCAGATATCTAGAGAATCCGTTAAGAGTTTTAGATTGTAAAGTTGATAAAGAAAACCCATATCTAGTTAACTCACCAAAACCAATTGACTACCTGTCGGATTCTGCAAGAATCCATTTTGATCAGGTTATCATGGGATTAGATAGTATTGGACTAGTTTACGAGATTGATAAGTTTTTAGTTAGAGGACTAGATTATTATACTCATACCGTTTTTGAAATAGAAAGCAATTTAGCTACATTAGGAGCTCAATCAACTCTAGTTGGGGGAGGTAGATATGATAACCTTATTCAAAGCCTAGATGGACCTGATTTAGCTGCTGTTGGTTTTGCTTTTGGATTAGAGCGTTTAGTCTTAGCTTTAGACGCTAAGGAAGAAATCCAAGAGCCTTTCATTCACTGTTTTTTCATCAATCTCACAGATTTTATAAATAATAATTCTTTAGAAATTATCAACAATCTTAGGCACGGAGGATTAATTGTAGAATATGATTTTTTAAACAGAAATCTAAAAAGCCAATTCAAGCAAGCTGATAGATTGAATCCGATATTTTACCTAATTTATGGTGATGAAGAAGCTAATAAACGAGTTTGTAGAGTTAAGAGAAGGGATAATGGAGAGCAATTGGAAGTTCCTTTGGAAAACCTTTATCAATACTTAGTAAGAAGTATCACATCTAACAATTGTTCAAGTGGTGACTGTTCAGGTTGTTCAGGTTGTTAATTTTTATTTAGCAGTTTAATAAAAAGCAAACAAATGTTATAATTATTTTAAGGAAGTGACTGAATGAACCGTAAACCGATATCTGATGAAACACTTAATAGGATAATTAAATATCTAGTTATTATATTGTTGACATTTGGGGTTGTTTTGTTAGCTATCCAATTCGACAGTTTTTGGAATTGGATTTTAAGTGCGATAAGAGCTGTTATTGTACCGATAAGCTTAGCTTATCTTGCAGCATTAATTATTTTTCCATTAATAAAATTGCTTGAGAAAAAAGGTGTTGGGCCGAGAGGTTTTTCTTTAGGGATAGTTTTTGTGCTGACAGTCGGCTTGATTTTCTCAGCTTTTTACTTCTTAACACCGTTACTAGTTCAAGAAATTCGAAATTTCTTTATTGAAGACTTCCAAACTATTATTGATTATATAAATAACGATTTACGTGATGAGTTTATTTTAGGTGCTGATCTTTATGATCAGATCTTTGATTATGTAAATGAAACAAACATTATATCTGATACGCTAGATCAGATGATACCAAGTCTAATTACAGGGTTATCTAATGTCTTATTACCACTGTTTACCTCAGTAGCTTTATTACCAATTCTATTGATTTATTATCTAAATGATTATGAAGTAATCAGTGAGACAATCAGAACAATTATACCAGCTAAACATGAGAAGAATGCAGCAGAACTCGGTTCAAGACTGAATCAAACAGTAGGAGCATATCTTCGTGGTCAATTGATATTGATGTTTGCTTTGGGATCAGTGGCTACAATTGTCTATCGACTCATTGGCTTAAAGTATTATTTTGTTTTTGGGTTTTTAGCAGGAGTAACAAATATCATTCCATATTTTGGAATGATAATTGCAGCTGTACCACCAATTATCTATTCATTTATTGCTTCAAGTGGACCAGGACCTTTGCTGGTATTGATGGTTAATGTTGTCTTGCAGTTCTTTGAAGGAAACATCTTTCAACCCTTGATTATGTCACATCAGTTGTCAATCCATCCTATAGTAATCATTATGTCAATTCTATTCTTTGGTTCGTTATTTGGGCCTTTAGGAGTAATATTTGCTTCACCGATTGCGGCTTCGATTAGGGTAATATATCGTTTTATTATCGATGTTAGAAAAGCAAAGACAAAACAAAATGTCATTGAGGCAACTGGATCATGATTAAAAAAAGTCGCAAACGGATTTATTCTAAATTTGAAATCTATGCAATATTGTTTTATGCGACCATGATACAGTTAATTCCTTTAGTTTTAGTTTTTACACATATTTATGATATTGAAAGCAAATTAAATATCGACAAGTTTCTGTTTTGGCTAACTATTGTTAATTTTATTTTAACAGTAATTGGTACAGTTTATCTTTTGTTAAATAAAGATAAACTACAAAGAGCAGTCAAAGCAAATTATATGCAAGAGTTTTACTATCTATTAATCTTAAGCGTATTTAGTATTTTGGGTTTTGTTGTCTTTTTTGATTTGTTAGAAGGGCCTCGCCAATATATCGCTCATATTCTAATTTTTATTGTTGTTGGTGTTGGTTACATATTATTGTTTTTGGGGAGAAAATTCTTCAATTTCGATTATAAGAAAAGGAAATAATGGCTGCCTTTGCAGCCATGTTTTGTAGGTGATAAGAGTGAGGTTTAATCGTTTAGAAAATATGATAGGTCCAAAAAATATGAGTAAGCTATCTTCAGTAAAGATAATTGTTTTTGGATTGGGAGGAGTAGGTTCATTTACTGCAGAAGCTTTGGCTAGATGTGGTATAATTAATTTGACGGTTATTGATTATGATATTGTCGATATTACTAATATCAATCGACAATTAATTGCTCTTGATTCAACAGTAGGCTTAAAGAAAACCGAAGTGTTCAAAAAACGAGCAATAGACATCAATCCAATGATTAAAATCAAAGCATTAGATATACGAGTAACCAAAGAAAACATTGAAAGTATTTTATTTGATCGTTATGATTATGTCATCGATTGTATTGATGATGTAGAGGCTAAAATAGCGATAATATCTACAGCTAACAAGCATAAGACAAAGCTTATCTCATCGATGGGTTTTGCTAATAAGTCAAAACCAGAGATGATTAAAATCACCAAGATGAATCAAACAAAAACTTGTCCTTTGGCAAAATCTTTAAGAAAGAAACTAAAATTAAGAGGCTGTTCACTAGATTTTGAAGTAGTTTACTCAGAAGAAGAACCAATAATAACACTTAATCGAAATGTGTTAGGTTCAAACTCATATACTCCGAGTTGCGCTGGGTTGATTATTGCTTCAAGAGTTATCAATAATTTATTAGAAGGAGAGTAAAGAATGAAAAAAATTATCTTAGCTGGAGGCTGTTTTTGGGGAGTTCAGGCTTATTATGATAAAGTTAAAGGTGTTGTTAAGAGTGAAGTAGGGTATATTGATGGTGATTACTCTAATCCGACTTATGAACAGGTTTGTAATGGGTCAGGACATGCAGAAGCAGTTTGGATAGATTATGATGAAAAAATTGTCACTCTCAATCATTTGCTCAAACACTTTTTTCAAATCATAGATCCTACGCAAAGAAATAGACAGGGTAATGATATTGGAAAACAATATCGTTCAGCAATCTATTTTTTTGAACAAACTGATGAAGTGATTGCTAAAGAATATATTGAGAAGATTAAGAATAATTATTCAAAACCAATCCTCACACAAGTTTTACCTGCCAAGAAGTTCTATCCAGCTGAAAACTATCATCAAAAATATCTTAAAAAAAATCCTTGCGGTTACTGTCATATCGATTTAGATCTTGTCGATGAGATTGATAAGGAGTATTTTTTATGAGAATAAATCCAATTGTCGAAGCAGCTTTACTAGCAAATAAACCAGTGGTTGCTTTAGAATCAACAATTATCTCTCATGGTATGCCCTATCCAGATAATGTTAAGACGGCTTTAGAATGCGAAAGAATTATCAAAGATCTAGGTTGTATAGCAGCAACAATTGCCATTATCGAAGGCGAGTTAATAATCGGTTTGAATGAAAGCGAAATCGAATATATCGCAAATCCTAAGAATACAGTTGTAAAAGTAAGCAGGAGAGACTTCCCTTTAGTTCTTGCAAGAAGACAACATGGAGCATTGACGGTTAGTGCCACAATGATGGCATGTAAAATGACAAATATAAAATTTTTTGCGACTGGTGGGATTGGTGGAGTACACAAAGGGGCAGAGAGTACTTTTGATATCTCTGCGGATTTAAGAGAGTTCACTCAAAGTGAAGTAACTGTTTTCTCTGCAGGGGCAAAATCAATTCTCGACTTAGAAAAAACTTTAGAGTACTTAGAAACAATGGGGGTTTTGGTGCTTGGCTATAAAACGGATTTATTTCCAGCTTTTTATACAAGATCATCAGGAATTAAACTAGATTACATGGTCGACGAACCAAAAGAAATTGCAATGATTATTTTAGAAAAAGAGAAGATGAACATCAAGGGAGGAGTACTTATTGCTAATCCGATTGAAGAGATTTATTCTTATGATAAGGACGAAATCGATAAAGTGATTGAACAAGCAGTAGAAAAAATGAAAGTATTAGGTGTTAAAGGTAAAGAAACAACGCCATTTCTATTGTCAGAAGTAGCAAAAATAACAGGAAACAAGAGTTTGTTTGTCAATCAGCAATTAGTTTATAATAATTGTCGCTTGGCAGCACAAACAGCAAAAGAATATTATGAGTTAGGTGACTATAATGAAAAGAAATGATTACATTAGTTGGGATGAATACTTTATGGGAGTTGCAATGCTTTCAGCTATGCGCTCTAAAGATGATACCTCACAAGTCGGCGCATGTATTGTCAATCAAAAGAACCGGATAGTAGGTATTGGTTATAATGGTTTTCCAATCGGTTGTTCAGATGATGATTTGCCATGGGTTCGAGTTGGAACTTTTCTTGAAACGAAATACGCATATGTAGTTCATGCTGAACCTAATGCGATATTAAACTCAAGTGTTGATTTAGATGAATGTAAGATGTTTGTTACTCTTTATCCTTGTAATGAATGTGCAAAACTTATTATTCAGTCAGGGATTAAGGAAGTTGTATATCTAGAACACAAATATCCTGATAATGAATATTTTATAGCTTCAAAAAAACTATTCGATTTAGCAAATGTAAAAGTAAGAAGATTGGATAACTTTAACTTGAAGGTGATAAAAGATGAATGAACTAACTAAAAAGTTTGGTCCTTATCTGAAAGTATTAATAATTCCTTACCTGTTCTTTATGTTCATTCTAATTTATCAGATAGATTATTTTGTCCATGCCCCAGGAGGAATAAGTGAAGTAGACAGTTTAATACATGTCGAATACAACGAAGACAAAGAGATTGAAGGCTCGATTTCATCTACTTTTATCATGTCGATAAATCGTCCAACTTTCTTTCAGTTTCTTATTTCTGAATTCTCTAATTATACCTATAGTAATATTCTTACTGGTTCTAATGCTAATTACTCTAACTCAGAAATTGCTAAAATATCTTATCTTGATAAAGCAACTAGTGTTAATGCAGCAATAATTGTTGCTTATTTGGAAGCGCAAAAAAACAATAACGAGATTGAAATTGATTATGATATCGTTACTATGGTTTATGGTAAAGCACAATACCTTTCACATTATGATGACATTGATTTTGGAGATGAGTTTTTATATCTTATCGGTGATGGCGGAGTAGAAGTTTCTGAACTTAGTGAGATAGCAGCCTATACACAAAATGAAAATTCTTATGAGTTTCATTTCCGTAACTCTTTCGAAGAATACTCAAAAATCATTGAAAAAAATAGTGAAACTGGACTATTTGGAATTACACTTAAGAAATACTATTTAGTCAATCAGGAAGAAACTTATCCGAGGTTTACCGAAAGACAATCAAATATTGGAGGACCAAGTGGTGGTTTGTTGCAAACATTAGCTGTTTATAATATGTTGATATCTGAAGACATAACTAGAGGTTTAAAAATTGCTGGAACAGGAACAATTAATTATGATGGAACAGTAGGTTATATTGGTGGAGTCGAACAAAAGATTACTACTGCCTACTTAAATGGAGTTGATGTTTTCTTTATTCCATTTCTTGATGAAAATTATTATTACGATAATTATCTTGAAGCGTTGAGAGCTTGTGAAAAGTTTGGAATTGATCCTACTGGTTGGTTAGTGCCAGTTAGTTCTTTTCAAGATGCTCTAGATTATCTTGAAGGGCGGAGTTAATATGAAAGAATTCTGCAAACTCTGGTCAATGATAAAGAGTGAGTTTTCAAATAAAGAGATTTTAGATGGCTTTTTTGGAGCTTTAGCTTATACAACTCTTATAGCAATACCCTCTCTCCTAGTGATGGCACAGATAATATCTGTTTTCATGTATCGTTTGACTTTTTGGGTAGTTTTGATTATAATTCTTGTGGCATTATTAAACAATCTTTTACATTATTGGTGGATGTTAGCTTTGAAACTTAAAAAACCTGATTCAACTATCAACTTCAAAAGATTAATGTTTTTCAATGCTCAATTAGTGAATGTTTTTGTGGTTTTAATAGGACTACTCTTTATATTTATTTTTATTCCAATGATGATGGTTTAGGAGAAACAAGATGAAGAAATGGATAATTTTAATCTTAGTATTACTAGGTTTAGACCAAGGTTCAAAAATCTGGGTTAGTTCAACTATGCAATATCGAGAGTCTATACCTTTAATAGAGGATTTTTTCCACCTTACTTACACGAGAAATACGGGAATCCTTTTTGGAGGATTACCTGGAACTTCTGAGAACTATTGGTGGGTATTTATTGTTTTTGCAATAATAGCTTTGGGAGTTTTCTCAACGTTGTTATTCAAATCTGATTTTTCAGATAAAAGGATGTTTATCTATCGTTTAGGTCTATCTTTATTGATTGCTGGTTCACTAGGTAATGCTATTGATAGATTGGTTCAAGTAGATCATGCAGTAATTGATTTTCTTGATTTTAATGGTATTTGGGCATATATATTTAACTTTGCAGATACGTTCTTAAATGTAGGGATATTTTTATTTTTTGTAGACACATTCTTTCTTGAAAAGAAAAGAGTTGTAAAAAATGGATAATATCGCTTTTGATTATGTAGTGTTGGAAACTGATGATTCAATGCGAATTGATCGGTTTCTATCTTTAAAACTAGAAGGAATAAGCCGGTCTTTAGTTCAAAGACTAATTGATGAAAACAAGATTTTAGTAAATTCTAATCCTGTGAAGTCAAGTTATAAAGTAAAAAATGGAGATTTACTGGAAGTCTGTGATTTTGGTTTGGAAGAAACCGATATTTTACCTGTCAATATACCTTTAGAAATAGTCTATGAAGATGAAGAACTTTTAGTTATTAACAAACCTTCTGGGATGGTCGTTCACCCAGCTCCAGGACATTACCAAGATACTCTTGTCAATGGCTTATTGTGGCATATCAAGCATTTATCTAACAGCAATGGTTCTGATAGACCAGGAATAATTCATCGAATAGACAAGGATACCAGCGGACTTTTGATGGTTGCTAAAAATAATGAAGCGCATGATATTTTAGCTAAAGAACTACAAGCAAAGAAAACAAAAAGAGAGTATCTAGCTTTAGTTGAAGGAGTAATCGTTAACAAAAGAGGAAGAATAAATGCACCCATTGGTAGAGATCGCTCGAATCGACTAAAGATGGATGTAGTTGCTTCTGGAAAAGAAGCAATAACTAATTTTGAAGTTGTTGAAGTCTTTGAGGATACTACTCTTGTTAGATGTATTCTAGAGACAGGGAGAACTCATCAAATTAGAGTCCATATGAATTATATAAAACATCCAGTCTTTAATGATCCAGTTTATAGTAAGAATAATCACACTGAGTTTGGACAATTCTTACATGCTGAAGTATTAGGTTTTACTCATCCTAAAACTAAACAGTGGATGGAGTTTAAGGTTGATTTACCAATAGAATTTAGTCAATATCTTAATAAAAAAAGAATTAAAACTGATTAGAATAGTCTTAATTCTTTTATTTTTTCATAGTTCTTAAAGTTTAATTTCGATATTTCATTGAATACTTCAATTCCATGTTTTAGCAGGATTACTTTTGCGATTGCATCGACTGCTCCAGAGGCACCTTTGGGTAATTCAATTCCAATCTTTTTGCTTAGTTTCTCAAATTCAAGGATTAGATGATATCTTGAGATGATTGCAGCAACAGCTACAGACATATGAACAGATTCAGCTTGAGTGACTAAAGTAACATCTTTTATTGCTTCCACTGATTGTAAGTACTCAAAGTATTTCTTTTCACTACAGAATTGATCGATAATAATAACTTGATAATCTTTACTTAAGTTAATCATCTTCTTTATTGCATGATTATGTAGATAAGCTTTTATTTTATTAAGATTAAAACCTTGGCTTACTAATTCATTATATTTAGTGTTTGGAGTTATTAATACTTGGTGGTCAATGGTTTTAATCAATATTTCTGCAGTTTTTATGATTTCATTGTCAGACATTTTTTTTGAGTCTCTGACATTAAGACTTTTAAGAAGAGGATATTCCTTAGGTTCAATATAAGCAGCTGTTACGATGACTGGTCCAAAAAAATCACCTGTTCCAACTTCATCTGAACCGATTGCTTTCATATCTTTGAATTGATTATCATAATCAACAGGATGCTTTTCTACTTTCAAAGGTTCATAACCGATTATACTTGACCATTTATTATATTCTTCTAGAGCTTTTAAACCTTGAAACATTACCTTGTTTGACTTGTAAACAGTTATGGTCAAATCATCACTTTTAAAAAGATGCTTCTGAGTGGGGTTAGATGTTTCGCAAGCAATTCTTTGATAGTAAGTTTTGAGTTTATCTAAATTTTTTTCATCAACATTAAAAACATAGTTCATTGTCTCAACTCCTCTTTCTATTTTAGCATATTTTGTGATAAAATAGAAGATGCGGAGAGTGAAATATGAAGGCAGATACAAAAAAACTAGAATTCCATAAAATTTTACAAAAACTTAAAGGATATGCTCAAACAGACTTAGGAAAAAAACAGATTTTAGAAATAAGTCCGCAAATTGATCAGATTAACATTCAAAGACTTCTAAATGAAGTTGAAGAAGCAAAAATCATGATTCAGAGGTTTGATGAGACACCTATGACCGGAGTCTTGGATTTAACAGAAATCATCAAAAAAGCTAGAATTAACTCGGTTCTTACGATTGATGAATTTTTAAGAGTTGTTTCTCACCAAGAGGCTGTTTCAAGGTCATTAATATATTTTAAGAAAATAATTAGTTTAGAAATTTCAGCTATACATTTAAGTGATTATTACTCAAGATTAGTAAGTGTACCAGCACTTAAACAAGCAATTGAGAGCGTGATTGATAAAAAAGGTGAAATCTATGATAATGCTAGTTCAAAACTAGCAATGATTAGAAAGAAAATCCGTGTAGGTGAAGAGAGAATAAACACCAAAATGTCTCAGTTGTTACGAAGTGAACAAAGTAAACTTACTGATTCATTGATTACAATTAGAAATAATAGGTTAGTTTTGCCAGTAAAATCAGAATATAAGAACTCATTCAAGGGAATAATCCACGATTTATCAAGTAGCGGTGAAACTGTTTTTATTGAGCCGATTAGTTGTGTTGACTTGAACAATGATTTACAGCGCTACTTCATTGAAGAAAATACAGAGATAGATATAATTTTACGGGCACTGACCGAAAAGGTTAACGAATATGGATATGACTTAGAGAGTAATCTAGAAATTCTCACATATCTTGATATCGTTTTTGCTAAAGCAAAGTATGCTTTAGCCGAGAATTTCACTAAACCACAAATCACAAAAAGTACGATAAACTTAATTAATGCAAGACATCCCCTAATACCACTAGATGTAGTTGTCGGAAATGATATCAATTTTAAAGACTATAACCATATCATTATTACAGGACCAAATACCGGTGGGAAAACAGTAGCTTTAAAAACACTTGGCTTAATCAGCATTATGGTCCAATCAGGACTCTTAGCTCCGGTTGATGAAGGATCAAAGACGATAATTTTCAAGGGTATCTATGCAGATATTGGTGATGAGCAATCTATTGAACAGAGTCTATCTACTTTTTCATCACATATTGAAAACATCATTAGAATCTTAAAGGATGCAAAAGAAGATGCTTTAGTTTTGTTAGATGAAATCGGTTCGGGCACAGACCCAAAAGAAGGAGCTTCCTTAGCGATTTCAATCATTGATTTTCTAAGAAAAAAGCAACTGTATTCAATGGTCACAACGCATTATCCAGAATTAAAGACCTATGCTTATGATTTAGACAATACTATTAATGCTTCTGTTGAGTTTGATATCGAAACATTAAAGCCAACATATCGTTTAAAAATAGGAGTCCCTGGCACATCAAATGCAATTCAAATCGCTAGAAGATTGGGGCTTGATAAGGACTTATGTGATAATGCTGAAAATGTATCATTATCATTTGATACTGATGTTTCAAAACTGATTGCTAAACTAGAAAAACAGAGTATGGAATTAGAAGACCTAAACTCTTTAAACAAGGAAAAAGCGATAATACTTGACCATAAAAGCAAGGAACTAGATGAGTTAAAAAAACAAGAGAAAATTCGTCAGAATAAACTTATCGAAACCTATGAGGAACAGCTTAAATCAAGACAAGCTGACTATCTAAAAAAAGCTAAAGATTTGATTGATGAGTTGGACCAGCTCAAAAAAAATGCTGAATCATTTAAAGAACATGAGTTAGCCAAATTAAAACATGATGTAAAGAAGACTTTTTTTCACGATGTAGAGTACAAGAAATCCTCTGATAAAGAAATATCAATTGGGGATACAGTCAAAGTTCTCTCTTATCAAAGGAATGCATTAGTAAATAAGGAACTGAAAAATGGTGAGTTTGAAGTTCAAATGGGGACATTGACTTTAAATGTTAAAAAGACAGAGATTGAGTTTGTTTCTAATGAATCTAATGAGATGAGTTATCAAAAAAAGCCAGTAGATACTCAGATAAGATCGGTTAAGGTTGAACTTGATTTGCTTGGAAAGCGTTATGAGGAAGCTATGATAGAACTGGATAAATTTGTGGATGATTGTTTGCTGAACAATCTTGAATACGCATATATTGTCCATGGCATTGGAACTGGAGCATTAAGAAAAGGTGTAGAAAAATACGCCAAAGAAAATGCTCAGGTTAAAGCATATCGTAGAGGAAATGAAAATGAGGGTGGAGTAGGTGTTACTGTCTACTTGTTTAGGTGAGTTTGATAAAATGAAGGAATTTAAGATCTTTACAGCAAGATATTGTGGTACATGCAGAGGCTTGAAACGAAGATTAACCGAAATCCAGGAAAAGCTTATAGGTGTAGAGATATCCTATATAGATATTGATGTCGAAAGAAAATTAACTAGGAGTTTAAAGGTTGATAAAATCCCTGTTTTAATTTACTTTATCGATGGAGTTGAACAGACTAGATTGTTAGGCCAATTATCTAATGAACAGATATTAGCCCTTTTGGAGGAAAACTGATTTATGGATGGAATATTGAGAATTGACAAACCAAAAAATATGACCAGCCATGATTTGGTGATGATTACGAGAAAGGCATTGAAAACAAAGAGGATTGGGCATATTGGAACACTTGATCCAAATGCCACAGGTTTAATGGTTTTGTGTGTTGGTAAGGCTACAAAACTCGTAAAATATTATACAGGTATGAATAAAACCTACCGTGCTAGATTTCTGATTGGAAAAGCTTATGATAGTGATGATATTACTGGTAATGAAATTGCTTCAATTGATGCATCTAAACTTAGTATTGAGGAGATTAAAGCCTCTTTAGGTGAGTTTCTTGGAAAGCAAAAGCAATTGCCTCCTAATTATTCAGCTATTAAACATCAAGGCAGAAAGCTCTATGAGTTAGCAAGAAAAGATATCAAAATAACTAATATTTTACCCAGAGAGATAGAAGTCTATTCTATCGATGATTTTGAAGTAGTCAGTCAATCTGAGCAGTTTATTTTTGATGTTACTTTAACTGTATCTAAAGGTGCATATATCCGAGCAATCGCCCGTGATTTAGGTATGAAACTGAATAATTGTGGAGCATTAGTTGAGTTGAGAAGACTCAAGATAGATGGTTTTGATATCAGAGATTGTTATACTCTTGAAGATATAAAGAACGGTGATGTAGTTTTATCTGATCCTTTTGAATACTTAAATATGCAAAAAATCTTTATTAATGATAATTTTCGGTCTTATATCGATAATGGTAGATTCTTAGATTTAGATTTGTTTCCAGATCTAGTGGATACAATAGTTTATTCTGCACAAGGACAACCTTTAGCAATTTACTATTATGATGCAGAAAAAAATTTAATGAGAATGTCGGTGAAATGGTGTTGAAAACTATATATTTAGATTATAATGATACAATTTTAGAAGAGAACTTAATTATCTGTTTAGGATTCTTTGATGGATTGCACAAAGCTCATCAAGCCTTAATAAGAAAGGCGCAATTGATTAAACAGGAAAGAAACTATCAATTGGCAGTATTAACTTTTGACCAAAGTATAAAACTATATATGCAAAACAAACCTTTTTATTACTTGACTTCAGTTGATGATAAAAAGAAGATTCTTGAAAAGTTTGATGTTGATATTTTATATGTTATGAAGGTATCATATGACCTTATCAGTTTAAGTGCTCAAAAGTTTATCGATCAATTTTTGACTAAAATAAAGGCTTGTGTAGTTGGTGAAGACTTTACCTATGGATATTTAAGCAAAGGAAAAGTTGATTTATTGAAAATACAACCATATTTTGATACATTTGTCATTAAAGAAATAACCTATCATGGTTTTAAGATAGGCTCAACAAGAGTCAGAGAAAACCTTGATAATGGGCAATTAGCAGAAGCAAATTTTCTTCTTGGACGTGAATATACAATTACAGGTACTGTAATCAAAGGCAAAGGAATTGGCAAAGTTTTGGGTTTTCCTACAGCAAATATTGATTTCACTAATTATCTATTGCCGAAAAAAGGAGTTTATTTCACTAGAGTTATTTATCAGGATAAATCTTATTATGCATTGACCAACGTTGGTAAGAAACCAACTTTTAAAGCTAATGATATCAGTGTAGAGGCCTATATCTATGATTTAGATAAAAATCTGTATGGACAAGAAATCTCGATTCAGTTCATCGAGTTTATGAGAGATGAATATTATTTTGATACCTTAGAAGGGTTGATTCACCAAATTGAAGAAGATCGTTTGCTGGGATTAAAACTTATAGAAAAAGAGAGGAATAAAAATGAAAAAATTAAGTAAAGCTTTTTGGGTAACCTTGGGAATTGCAGCTGTGTTTTTCATGATTTCGATTATATTGAGTTCAGTTTTAGAATTAGGAGAAAGATTGTCAAAAATCAGCATTTATTTAGAGTATGCTTTTTATGCGGTTTCACTTATTCTTTTCATAATTTTATTCGTGAGACCGATTATTTTAATTATCTTCTCACCAACTTTCTCTCTTGATGAACTCTTTGATGAAGAAGAAAATGCAAAAAGAAACTACTCGCTTTACAAAAAAGTTGCAAAAAATTTAGAAGTTCAAGACTACCTATCTGAGAATGAAAAATCAGCTTTAGAAATAACCAAGGATAATCCGGTCGAGTTAAAAAAAGCATTATCTGAAGTGTTTGATAATACAGTCAAGAAAGAATTGAATAAGATGATTGTTGAACATGCAGAAACAGTTTTTCTATCTACAGCTATTTCGCAAAACGGAAAACTTGATGCGATAGCTGTTATTACAATCAACTTGCGTCTTATCAAAGCTTTAGTTACTAAATGTGGATTTAGACCAAGTTATTACTCGTTAGGAAAACTAAGTTTGAGTGTGATGTCGACAGCTATCATTGCCGAAAGTTTAGAAGACATGAATTTTTCCGATATTTTTCCAACCACAGGAACAAACGCTTTAGCAGAGATACCGATTATCAAAACAATAACTGGTTCCTTTGCTCAAGGAATAGGAAACGCTTTGTTATCGTTACGAGTGGGGATCATCTGTCGAAATTATCTTTTTATGAATATCAAAGGCCTTAAGAAAAATCAAATCAGAAAACTTGCATTTGGTGAAGCTGTCATACTTTTACCAAGAGTATTAACAGAATCGATGAAGAAGTTTCCAAGCAGATTAAAGGGTCTTTTTGGAAAAATCTTTTAGATTGTAAAAAGATTGATTTATTGATTAGTATTTGTTATAATTGTAAAAGCGAAAAGACTATGGAGGAATATAAATGATTATTGACAAGATTAGTGGCTCAAGAGTGCATTTTGAAGTCGCAGTTACAAAAGAACAATTCGAGCATGGTTTAGATCATGCTTTTGCGAAAGAAAACGAGAAAGTTACAATCAAAGGTTTTAGAAAAGGTAAAGCACCAAGAAATGTGTATGAAGCTAAATATGGAATTGAGTCATTATATGAAGAAGCAATTCAACATGTTTTGCAAGAGACATATTATGATACAGTTATTGAAAATAATATTGATGTGGTTGCACAACCTAAGATTGATCTTGATATCAATACTATCAAAAGAGGTCAAGATTTCACCTATAAAGTGACTGTAGCTGTGAGACCAGAGATTAAACTAGGAGAATACAAAGACTTGGATGTGGAGTTGTTGCCGGTTGAACCAAGTGAAGTTGAAGTTGAACAAGAAATAAATAGCAAATTGGAAAAAAACGCGGAAATGGTTATTAAAGAAAACGCTGTTCTTGAAAATAACGATACTGCAGTTTTCGATTTTTCAGGATCAATAGATGGTGAAAAATTTGAAGGCGGTACAGCTTTAAATCATGAATTAGTAATCGGCTCAGGAAGCTTTATTCCTGGATTTGAAGAGCAAATGATTGGAATGAAAAATGAAGAAGAGAAGGATGTAGTTGTAACATTTCCTAAAGATTACCATGAGGCATCTTTAGCAGGAAAAGAAGCAGTTTTTAATGTTAAACTTCATGAAATCAAACAAAGAGTCGTTCCAGAATTGAATGATGAGTTTGTTAAAGAACTTAATATCGATGGCATCAATACAGTTGAAGAGTACAAAAAACATATATTTGATGAATTACAATCTGGAAAAGAAAAACAAAATGAAAATCATTTAAGACAATCAGTAATTCAAAAAGCAACTCAAAATGCTGAGTTTGAAATACCAGAAGAGATGATTTTAGATGAAGTAAAAAGAATGGATGAAAATTCACGCAATCAAATTAAACAATATGGTTTAGATTTTGATATGTACTTGCAATATATGGGCAAATCAGAAGAACAATATCTTGATGAGTTGAAGGGACAAGCCAAAAGAACTTTGTCAGAACAACTAGTTATTAATGAGATTGCCAAAGTTGAAGAACTTACAGCTACTCAAGAAGAGATTGCTGATAAGTATAACGAAATTGTTGAGCAGTATAAGTCACAAAATGTTACTTTAGAACAAGCTAAACAAGCTATTCCAGAAACAGCTGTTATATCTGAAATCGCATATGCAAAAGCAATAGATTTAATAATTAACTCAGCTAAAGACAAAATTGCTAAACAATAACTAAAAAAATTTAATCCCTTGATTAAAACATAAAAACTCCTAAGATTTTATCAAAAAAAACAACAGTAAAATATTAGGTGTTTTTTATTTAATATGGTAAAATATTAATGAACATAAACATGTAGTGAGGTGAGATTATGTACAATCCTAACAAAGTTTTTTCTGATCACTTACCAGTGATTGCAGTTAGAGGAATTATCTTCTTGCCGGCTTCTGATATCAGAGTCGAAATAGGAAGAGACTTCTCCAAAAATGCTATATTTGAAGCAGAAAGTAATCGAGATGGTCATGTATTATTGGTTTTTCAACAGAATCCAACAATTGAAGATCCTGAGTTTACTGATTTTGTAGAAGTTGGAATTCTAGCAAGAATAAGTGTAAAAATTAAATTACCAAATGGTAATTATAAAATTAAATTTGAACCAATAACTAGAGTAAAACTCAATGATTTAGTCACGAAAGAACCATTCTACTTAATCGATTTTACATCGATGGTTTTAGAGCAAAGCAATATCGATGAAGAGCAAGTTATGTTAAAGATGTTGACTAAAGAAGTATTAGAAAACGCAAAGTTTTTATTCCGAGATTCAAAGAAAGTCCTAGAAGCTTTAAAATCAGGAATTACCTCAGATCAATTAGCAGATTTAGTTGCAGCTGAGTTAAGGATTCCTGAGAATGAAAGAGTGAAATACTTAATCAATAGTTCAATCAATGTTAGACTTAAGTTCTTGCTTGAAGATATCGAAAAAGAGAAAACTCTCCAAACGATCGAGAACAGTATTAATGAGAAGGTAAGAAAATCAGCAGATCAAAACCAAAAAGAATACTATTTACGAGAGAAAATGCGTGCTATTCAAGAAGAATTAGGTGATTCTAAGCAAAGCGATGCTCAGAAGTTTCTTGATGAAATCAACTCTTCGGATATGCCTGTTAAAGTAAGAGAGAAAGCTTTGAAAGAACTTAAGAGGTATGAGTATCTTTCACCTAACTCGAGTGAGTCAAATGTAGTTAGAACATATTTAGAAACCTTGATTTCAATTCCTTGGGCTAAGACAACAAAGGATGAGGAAGACATCAATAAAGCAATTGATAGATTGGAATCTTCACATTTTGGGTTAGAAAAAGTCAAAGAGAGAATTATCGAATATTTATCTGTTAAAATGTTGACAGGTAAGAATCCGCAAACGATTCTATGTTTATCAGGACCTCCTGGTGTAGGAAAGACTTCTTTGGCTAAATCAATTGCTAATGCTTTGAATCGAGAGTTTGTAAAAACAAGTTTAGGTGGAGTTCACGATGAAGCAGAGATTAGAGGTCATAGAAGGACCTATGTAGGAGCTTTGCCGGGTAGAATCATAAATGGTATGATTCGAGCAAAGGTTGTAAATCCAGTCTTTTTAATCGATGAAATCGATAAGTTGGTTGTCAATGAAAGAAATGACCCTTCTTCAGCTTTACTAGAGGTTTTAGATCCTGAACAAAACCAATTCTTCAGCGATCACTATGTGGAAGAAGATTATGATTTGTCACAAGTTCTCTTTATCACAACAGCAAACTACCTCCAGAATATTCCTGCTCCATTGCGTGATAGAATGGAAGTAATTGAACTTAGTTCATACACTGAAATAGAAAAGTTTTATATAGCTAAGAAGTTTTTGGTTGAGAAACAAACAAAAAGTCATGGTTTAGATAATGAAAGATTACAGATTACTGATGCTGCAATTAAAACGATAATTCGAGATTATACAAGAGAAGCTGGTGTGAGACAACTTGAAAGATTAATCGGATCAATTGTAAGAAAAGCCATTAAACAAATCTTGACAAAGAATCAAGATTCAGTAATAATCAAACAAGATAACCTCAATAAATATATAGGAAAGAAACTATTCAAGAACAATCAAATCTTAAAGAATGATATGGTTGGTGTTGTTACTGGTTTAGCTTATACTATGGCTGGCGGTGATACTTTGGAAGTAGAAGCAACATATTATGAAGGCAAGAATAATTTAGTTTTGACTGGTAATCTTGGGGATGTAATGAAAGAATCAGCTTTAGCAGCGTTGTCATTTGTGAAAACAAATGCTGAAAAGCTGGGAATTGAAAAAGACATACTAGAAAAGAATGATTTTCATATTCATGTTCCCGAAGGAGCAATACCTAAGGATGGACCATCAGCTGGTGTTACTATGGCTACTGCTTTGATATCCGTAATGACAAACCGAAAAGTTAATAGGTTTGTTGGTATGACTGGAGAGATTACTTTAAACGGAAGAGTTCTTCCGATTGGTGGATTGAAAGAAAAGGCTATTGCAGCTGCTAGGTCAGGCTTAAAAGAAATTGTTATACCAGAAGGTAACGAGAAGGATATCGATGATATTCCAAAAGAAGTACAAGATGTCTTGAAAATTCATTTTGCAAAAAAACTTGATGATGTTATAAAAATTGCTTTGCTTGAATAAAAACTGTCAATCGACAGTTTTTTTGACATGGAATGAGGAAGAAATGAAGAAGATTAGAAAACCCTTGTTATATATTCTAGGATTGACTATTTTAGGTCTTAGTGTAACTTTGATTCAAAGTGCTAATTTGGGTATGAGTCCTTGGGATGCATTAAACCGAAATTTTTACGAAGGAATACCTTTAGAATATAGATATCTAACCCCAATAGTTGCGATTGTTTTGGTGTCATTAGCTTATATCATCGATAAGAAAAAGCCTGATGTGATTATGCTATTTCCTATTTTAATCAGTTTTTATATTGGGTTTGTTATAGATTTATTGCTGTTGATAGTTCCCAATGTAGAAAATAAAGGGTTACTCATTAATTTGATATACATTTTTTCTGCTTTTATATTGGTTGGTATTGGACTGAATATCCTTTTGCTATCAAAATATCCTTTGCCAGCTCTCGATCAGTTTTGCTTCGCTTTATCAAAACGATTGAAGATAACTTTTGGGAAGGGAAAGATAATCGGCGAAGTCATCGCTCTAGTTTTAACGGTGATCGTTGGATTAATATTCAGACATCAAAGTCAATGGTTTTATATTGGGTGGACGACAGTTTTGGCGATAATTTTTATCGGAAGATTCGTTGATATATTTGCTAAACCAATAAATTGGATTATGGGTGAGAAAATTGGAAATTGAAATATTTCAAGATAATCTTTTGCGAGAAGATATTAATGATTTGACGGATTATTCCAGAAAAGTCATTCTATTAAACACGGAAAAAATCCTTGTGTTATATAACAAGGATTATGATTATTACTATCTGCCTTGCTTGAAGATTACCGCTGAACAAATCTTAGATTTTGTCTTAAAAGAAGATTTGATAAAAACATTGACCATAAAGCAATATTCTACTAATCTCACCTTGATTACCGACTATTATTATACCAAAGAACTAAAAATACAAGATTTTATTAGTTCAAACGATTCACATTCAGTATCTTTGAAGTGGTTTGATGTTGTTGAAGCACTCGATTTGTTTGATACACATGATACTTTTTCAAAAGATGCACCAGAGATAATGTCTAGAGATTTCTTGGCAATTATCAATTCATTATAGTAGGAAGTAAAATGTTAGTAAACACCTCTACACTTTACAATTACAATCGTTGTCGAAGATTTGCGGCTTTAAATGATCCGCTTTTTAGTGATATCACAATCAATAAAAATATGGATTACTATAAGGCTTACTTTAAAGATATTTTCTTAAGTCACCTTTATGACAAATCACAGGTAATAAAGAAAAACTTGCGATTGACTTATGAGTTCTCTCATGGAATAACATTACAAGAGGAATATGATTTTGCAATCGAAGATAAGCTTTATATTGTGATACCAGTTCCAACAAAGGATTTCTTACATTTAAAGATAAAAATCGACAATCATAAATATCAAGTCTTCGTTAAGAATTCTCAAGGAATCTATACGATTAGACCAAATATTCAAAGCAACCCAAGTTTTAAAGAAGAGTTTAAAAAATTATTTTCAAGTTATGATAGAATCGGAAGGGTTTTGCTTTTTTATGCAATGAAACACTTTGTTTATAAGTCAGTAAATCCTAATCAAGACTTCAAAATGTATTTTGTTATGCTTAATAACGATTATTGTCATGATGGGATGGTTTATACAGAAAAACTTTATCATATATTTGATTTTTCATCATTGAATCACTTAGAAGAAATGGTTAAAATTGCCTTATTCAGAATGATAAATCATCTTGAGTTGAAGGATTTTACTCCTTGCGAGCTAGTAAGAAAAGCATGTAGAAAAGGGAAAAATACTCAGTGTAAGTTTGTTGATTTTTGTTATTCACATCTTCCAAAAAACACTTCAATTCTTGATTTCTTTCAGGCAAACTCAGGTTTTGACGAACGAATTAACAATCACGTTATCCATTATGATACCTATGAGTTAATCAATAATGGATATGTATCAATGCAAGATGTCCCTATATCATGGCTAAGCAATCAAAATCACTTGATGCAAAGGTATTGTGTTGATAATTCTACAGTCTTTTATCATAAAACAAAATTGAAGGCTGGGTTAAGCAAAATTAAGTTTCCAATCATCTGTTTAGATGCAAGAACATTGACTAGAGTAATTCCAATCCATGAAAACCAAAAGCCTTTTTCTGATGAGTTTTTCCTGTTATCTTATTTGCCGATCTTTAATATCGATAGTAAGATTGAAAACATGGAGATTAGAAGTCATTTTGTATACTCGGGTAAAGAAAACAAGGAGAGATTAATTGATGATTTTATTTCAAAAATTAATCGATTCTCAGGTACGATAATCGTCTATGATTGGTCTGTTGAATGGGCTGTTATAAACGATCTTAAGGAGTTGTATCCGGCCAAAAGGAAAGGTATTGAACTTTTCAGCAACCGAGTTTTTGATTTAATGGATATAATTAAATCTAATAAATCTCTATTCAAATCTCTTGGTTTTGAGGGAAGTGAATTGGAAACTTATAATTTTTATCATCAAGACTTTGGTGGTGAATACAGACTTGAAGATGTCAGCAACTATTTTGATAAGGCAAGCGAGAATAAACTTTCGATTTCAAATGAAAAGCAAGCAGTTGAAGCCTATCTTGAACTTAATGATTTAACTGCATTTGAACAAAGAAAGGTAAAAGAAAATTTAGCTGCCTATTCGCAAAACAACAGTTTATTGATATATAAAATTCTTAAAGGCCTAAACAGCTTAGCCGTTGGTTGATATGTTAGAAAAAAAACTTGTATTTAAAAGTCGGGTATGATATAATGTTCTCGCGCCTAATTCTGGAATTAGCGACACTCCGACGCTTGTTTCGGGTTATGGTAAGACAGTTAAAGGAGGGAAAATATGGCTTTAAGCAAAGAAAGAGTAAAACAAATCATCAGTGAACATGCTTTAAAAGAAGGCGATACAGGTTCACCTGAGATTCAAGTTGCTCTGTTGACAGAAGAGATTAACACTTTGAATGAACATCTTAAACTTCATAAGCATGATCATCATTCTCGTAGGGGACTACTGATGAAGGTCGGAAAAAGAAGAAGTATGTTGAATTATTTAAAAGCAGTCTCTACTGAAAGATATGCTGACTTAATCAAAAAACTTGGTTTAAGAAGATAAAGTTATATGCACCCGATTTCGGGTGCTATTTCTTTGATTTTTTCTTAATAAAAAATAAAAAATATGGTATAATATTTAATTAGGACAAGTATTTAATTTGAAATGAGGTAAATAAATGAAAAAGGTTTTTAAGAAAGATTTTTATGGAACTGAATTAGTTGTTGAAGTTGGTCAACTGGCCAAACAAGCTACAGGAAGTTGTTTGGTGAGATATGGTGAAACAGCTGTACTCTCAGTTTCTGTTGTTAGTAAAGAGAAAATTAATGCGGATTTCTTTCCGCTGATGGTAATCTATACTGAAAAGTTATATTCTGCAGGTAAAATACCAGGCGGATTTTTGAGAAGAGAAGGCCGTCCAACTGAACATGAAACTTTAATCTCAAGAGCAATCGATAGGACTTTAAGACCATTGTTTGCTGAAGGGTTTAGAAATGAAGTTCAGGTTATCAATACTGTTTTAAGTGCAGATCCTTCTAAGTCTCCTGAAATGACAGCTATGTTTGGAGCTTCACTTTCATTAGGGCTAGGAGGAATTCCTTTCAATGGACCTATAGCTGGAGTAACTGTTGGTTTGATTAACAATGAGTTCATTTTGAATCCAACTCCTGAAGAGTTATTAGAATCAAAACTAGAACTGATGGTTGCTGGAACCAGTGATGCAATTAATATGGTTGAAGCAGGAGCTAAAGAAGTTGATGAAGAAGTAATGCTAGATGCTTTGGCTTTTGCTCATGAAAGAATCAAGGAGTTAGTTGCGTTCCAAGAAGAGATAATTTCTGAGTTCGCTAAAGAAAGAATGGAAGTAGAACTAGTTGTTCCTGAACAATCTCTTGTTGAAAGAGTCAGAAGTCTTGAAGCTAGACGCATTGTTAGTGCTGTTTCAATTCATGAAAAACTAGCAAGGCAAAACACGATAGAGGATATTGAAAATGAGATAATCGAAAACTTAGAAGCAGAGTTCAAAGCACAAGGATTCGATAAAGAGGAAATTCAAGAGAAGACATTGTTTATCAAGAAGATTCTTGAAGAAATACAGGTAAATGAAGTAAGAAGATTGATTACTGAAGATAAGATTAGACCGGATGGAAGAAAAACTGATGAACTTAGAAATTTAGATTCAGAAATAGATCTTCTAGCAAGAACACATGGTTCAGCATTATTTACTAGAGGCCAGACTCAAGCTTTAGCAACAGTAACTCTAGGAGCTTTACGTGAAGCACAGATAATTGACGGAGTAAGTGTAGAAGACGGTAAGAGATTTATGCTTCATTATAACTTTCCACAGTTCTCAGTAGGTTCAACTGGAAGATACGGTTTTGTAGGCAGAAGAGAAGTAGGACACGGGGCTTTAGGCGAAAAGGCATTGTTACAAGTGCTGCCTAATGAAGAAGAGTTCCCTTATGCGATTAGAATTGTTTCTGAGATTTTAGAGTCAAATGGTTCATCATCTCAAGCAACTATCTGTGCAGGGTCTTTGGCTTTGATGGCTGCTGGTGTGCCGATAAAATCAGCTGTTGCAGGAATTGCTATGGGTCTTGTTATGGATGGATTCAACTATACAGTTTTGACAGATATTCAAGGTTTAGAAGACCATTTTGGCGATATGGATTTTAAAGTAGCTGGGACAGGTGAAGGTATTTGCTCTTTACAGATGGATATCAAAATATCAGGTATAACTAAAGAGATTCTAAGAGAAGCATTGATGCAAGCAAAGAAAGCTCGTTTAGAAATCCTTGAAAACATGAATTCTGTCATTTCTACACCACGTAAAGAGTTATCTCGTTATGCACCTAAGGTTAAGTTGATGTTTGTATCACCGGACAAGATTCGTGATATAATCGGTGCTGGAGGCAAGACAATAACAGCTATCATTGAGCAGTGTTCAGATATTAAGATCGATATTGAGCAAGATGGTAGAATTATTTTGATGCATGAAGAAACATATTTTATCGATAAAGCAATTAAATTAATTGAAAACATCATTAGAGAAGTGGAAATCGGAGCTAAGTATCTTGGTAAAGTCATGCGAGTTGAGAAGTTCGGTGCCTTTGTAGAATTATGGCCTGGTCAAGAAGGTTTAGTCCATATTTCAAATCTTGATACTAAGCACATCAAGAATGTTGAAGATGTAGTTAAAGTCGGAGATTCTATCGAAGTGAAGGTTATGAAAATTGATGATAGAGGTAGAGTAGATTTATCTAGAAAAGCAGTTTTATCAGAAGTAAAAGAATGATATAATATAGATGTCAGATTATTGGGTAATCGAGCGTATTAGTACGTTAGGAAAGTCCATGCTAGCACAGACTGAGATGTCTGTAGTGTTTGTGCTAAACAAAAAAATAAGTTTAGGCGCTCTTTTAAAGAGTGACGGCGAAGAAATGGAATTTAAAGGCCAAAGTATTTGTAAAGTGCCACAGTGACGAATCATGCAGAACATGCATGGGTGAAACGGGGTAAACCCCTCAAGCTAGAAACCCAAATTATGGTAGGGGCACGGTCGAAGGATAAATGAATCCATTTGACTGACGGTGAAAACCGGAGATAAATGATTACCGGCTTTTTAGCTACAGAACATGGCTTACAAATAATCTGACTTTAAAAGCATATAATTTTACTTATATGCTTTTTTTAAAAAAAGGAGCAAGGAGACATATGAGTGATATTGATTTGAAAGAGAGACAGTCGAGAATTAGAAACTTCTCGATTATTGCCCATATTGACCATGGAAAAAGTACATTAGCAGATAGAATCTTGGAAATGACTAATTCTGTAGAGCAAAGAGATATGAAGAACCAATTGTTAGATTCAATGGATTTAGAGCGTGAAAGAGGAATAACTATCAAATTGAATTCGGTTGAGTTAAAGTATATTGCCAAGGATGGAACAGAATATATTTTTCATCTAATTGATACACCAGGACATGTTGACTTTACCTATGAGGTTTCAAGGTCACTTGCTGCTTGCGAAGGAGCGATTTTGGTTGTTGATGCTACACAAGGAATAGAGGCTCAAACTTTGGCAAATGTATATCTTGCTCTTGACAGCAATCTTGAGATAATTCCTGTAATCAATAAGATTGATTTGGAGAATGCAGATGTTGAGGGTGTCAAGAAAGATATGGCAGAAACAATCGGCATTGATCCAGATGATTGTCTTTTAGTATCAGCTAAAACTGGTCAAGGAGTTGATTTGGTTCTAGAAGCAATTGTTGAGAGGATACCTTCACCAAGTGGAGATATAACTAATCGTTTAGAGGCTTTGATATTTGATTCTTTTTATGATAGTTATCGCGGTGTGATACCTTTAGTTCGGGTTATGAATGGTGTGCTTAAAGTCGGTGATGAGATTAAAATGATGGCGACAAACGCCAAGTATGAAGTTATTGATTTGGGTGTTTACTTACCTAAGGAAGTAAACAGAAAGATATTATCAACTGGCGATGTAGGTTGGATTTTTGCTGCTATAAAGGATATTGGTAAAATCCATGTTGGAGATACTATTACTCATTCAACTAATCCAGCAAACAAGCCTTTACCTGGATATCGTCGTTTAACGCCAATGGTATATTCTGGTGTTTATCCTGTTGATGCTGATGATTATGCAGACTTAAAAGATGCAATTGAAAAAATGAAGTTAAGCGATGCATCATTAATCTATGAACCAGAAACTTCTAGCGCTTTAGGCTTTGGTTTTAGAGTTGGATTTTTGGGGATGCTACATATGGAGATATTTCAAGAAAGGCTTGAAAGAGAGTTTAAACAAAATCTAATTACTACTGCACCTTCTGTTAATTATAAAGTTTATTTGGCCTCAGGTAATATGATTGAAATAGATAACCCCGCCAAAATGCCAAAGAATCATACCGTTAGTAAGATTGAAGAACCGTATGTATTAGCTACTATCATTACACCAAGTGATTATGTGGGGAATGTTATGGAACTTTGCCAGTTTAAAAGAGGTGTTTTTAAAGATATGAAGTATATCTCTGATGTGAGAGTTGAGATAGTATATGAGCTTCCTTTGTCAGAGATTATTTATGATTTCTTCAATCGATTAAAATCAAGTACTAAGGGGTATGCATCTTTTGATTATGAACTTGTTGGTCACAAGGAATCTAAACTTGTAAAAATTGATATTTTACTTAATTCTGAGCCTGTTGATGCGTTAGCATTTCTAGTTCATCAAGATTTTGCAAGACAAAGAGGATTAAGAATCTGTCAAAAATTGAAAGATCTAATTCCTAGACAACTATTTGAAATACCTGTTCAAGCAGCTATAGGTTCAAAGGTAATTGCCAGAACTAATATTAAAGCTATGAGAAAAGATGTTTTAGCAAAGTGTTATGGTGGAGATATTACCAGAAAGAAAAAACTTTTGGAAAAGCAAAAAGAAGGTAAGAAGCGAATGAAGAATGTCGGATCAGTAGAGATTCCTCAAGAAGCTTTTATGTCAGTTTTGTCACTAGATGATGATGAATAAGCACAAGAAATTGTGCTTATTATTTTCAAATATATGGTTAATGCTTTGATTTGTTTAGTTAATATGTTAACATAATAAGAGGGTGATAGGTATGATTAAAGGTCTTTATATTCACATACCATTTTGTGATCAAATCTGTACTTATTGTGATTTTGCAAAAATGGTAGCTTCTGAAGAAATGAAAGTAGATTATTTGCGAGCTTTAGTTAAAGAAATTGAATATTTTAGCGATTTAGTTGCTAATATTGAAACCATTTATATCGGTGGTGGGACGCCTTCATCTTTAGATAATAATCTTATTGAAGCTTTCTTGGAAGAACTTAAGAATTTGGTTCCTTTAGATAAAGTTAAGGAGTTTACAATTGAAGTGAACCCAAATGACGTATGTGAAGAGTTGCTCGATATTTTTTCTAAATATAATGTTAGTCGAATTAGTATGGGAGTTCAAACCTTAAACAATGATTTGTTGAGATTTCTAGGCAGAACACATACTGATGATACAATATATAAAGCTGTAGAGATGCTTAAGAATAGAAAATTGGTTTATAATCTTGATTTTCTATATGCTATTCCATGTCAATTAAAAAAGAACGTAGAGTTTGATTTAGATTTCATCGAGAAATATCAACCAGCACATGTCTCGTATTACTCATTAATAGTTGAGGATAAGACAATCTTAAACTATCTCATCAACAAACATAGAATTACCGATTTTTCTGAAGATTTAGCAAGAGAGTTTGGTGAATATATTGATGACAGGTTAGAAACTATGGGTTATCAAAAATATGAGTTCTCAAATTATTGCAAAGAAGGGAAAAAATCAAAACACAATTTACTATATTGGAATTTGGATGAGTATTTAGGAGTTGGTTTAAATGCTAGTTCTCAATATAATAATACGAGATTAAAAAACCCAAAGAAGATAAGAGAGTATATAGAAGGTACTAAGAAACATGCTTTAGTTATGCACGAAATAGAAGAGTTTAATCCTAAAATGGAGATGATTCTTATGGGCCTTAGAAAAACTGAAGGAGTAGATCTTAAAAAGTATAAGTTGAAATTTAATCAAGATTTGTTAGTTGTTTATCCGATATTGACAAAACACATAGATAATGGCTTGTTGGAAATCACAAATAGTCACATTCGCTTTACCAAACAAGGAGCATATCTTTCCAACCAAGTTTATCTAGACTTGGTTTAGGTTGTTTTTATGATAAAAAACTACCTTAAGGAATATCTTTATTATCTGAAGATAACGAAGAATTTAGCAAAGAATACAATTTACTCTTATGAGACAGATTTAACTGATTATCTAAATTTTTTAGTAAAGAACTATCAGATTAAAGACTATAACCAAATTGAGAAAACTCATATAACAAACTATATGAAATCTTTATCAAGAAGAGGAATAAATTCTTCTTCAATAACCAGAAAGATTTCATCAATACATTCATATCATAAATATCTACATAATGAGAATCTAGTGGATAATGATGTCAGTGAGAAAATAAGCAAACCAAAAACAAAAAAAACTCTACCAACAGTTTTGAATATGTCAGAGATAGATGCTTTGATTGCATTGACTTATCAAGGAAATCAGCCTCTAGATCAAAGAAATGCAGCACTTTTAGAGTTAGCATATGGAAGTGGATTAAGAGTCTCAGAACTGATACAGTTAAAGATAGAAGATCTACATTTGAACAAAGGACTAATCAATGTTGTCGGTAAAGGAAATAAAGAAAGAATAATCCCTTTGAGTGAAGTGGCTATAGTTGCTCTTAGGAAGTATATTGTTGAAGGTAGACCATTGTTAAATCCTAAAAAAGGTAACATGTTGTTTCTAAACAAATTTGGTACCGGGTTGAGTAGAGTAGGTTTTTATAAAACCATCGAAACTCTAGCAAAAAAAGCAAAAATCGAAAAAAAGATATCACCACACACCCTAAGGCACTCATTTGCGACCCATCTTTTAGAGAATGGTGCGAGTTTAAAAACAGTTCAAGAGCTATTGGGTCATGAGGATATCCTAACAACTGAAAACTATACACATGTGTCAAAATCACATTTGAAGAAAATTTATAATCAAGCACATCCTCGTGCAGAAGAAAGAGAGGAAAAAAATGAAATTTAAACGTGTTTTTCTAATAGTTATTGATTCTGTAGGCGTAGGAGAAATGCCTGACGCTCATGAATTTTCAGATCAAGGAGCAAATACAATAGGAAATCTAGCTAAAGCTGTCGGGGGAATTAGTTTGCCTGTTTTAGAGTCTTTTGGCTATGGTAATCTAACGGAAATCCTAGGGGTAAAACCTGTTGAGCATCCGATAGCTAATACTACAAAAATGGCAGAACTATCAAATGGTAAAGATACTATGACAGGTCATTGGGAATTAATGGGTATTAAGACTATGGTTCCCTTTAAGACTTTTACTGATACTGGTTTCCCCAAAGACTTGATTGATGAAATTGAGACATTATCTGGGCGAAAAGTTGTTGGGAACATCTCAGCATCAGGAACGGAAATCATTAAAGATTTAGGTCCCCACCAAGTAAAAACCGGTGATTTAATTGTTTATACCAGTGCAGACAGTGTCTTACAGATTGCTGCACACGAAGAAGTAATAAAACTTGATGAGTTATATGATATTTGCGAAAAGATTAGAGAAATTACTCTGGTTGATAAATGGAGAGTCGGTAGGATAATTGCAAGACCTTACTTAGGTGATGAATTAACTGGGTTTAAAAGAACAACGAATCGTCATGACTATGCATTATCACCACCTTCCAAGACAGTACTAAATATCTTAGAAGAGTCAAAGTTTGATGTGATTTCAGTTGGTAAAATCAAAGATATATTTAATGGCTCAGGGATTACTGAACATTATGGGATTAAATCTAATCATGATGGTATGCTTAAAGTAATGGATCTAGTTGAAAAGGATTTTACTGGTTTGTGTTTTACAAACCTAGTTGATTTCGATGCTCTTTATGGTCATAGAAGGGATTCTTTTGGCTATAAAATGGCGATGGAAGAGTTTGATGAAGACTTAGGAAAACTTATTAAAATGCTAAACAATGATGACTTATTAATGATAACAGCTGATCATGGTAATGATCCAACTCATGAAGGAACTGACCATACAAGAGAGTATGTTCCATTGTTTGTCTATGCTAATGACTTTCATGGAAGAATGTTACCATTAAGAGATAGCTTTGCGGATGTAGGAACAACTATAGCGGCTAACTTTAATCTTCCTGGTACAGGAGTAGGTTGTAGTTTCTTGAAGATTTTAGAATAAATATAAGGGACCTTTGAGTTGGTCCCTTAATTATTTGTTTATCAAGAGTTTTTGCTTGCGTAAGTCTTTGCTTAAAACTCTAATTTCTTTTGATTTTTCAACCTTAATTTGTTTACTTGTACTTTTAACTATTCTTTTGACTTTGCGATTACTTTTGCTCAATCTTAGATATGGTTTATATGTTTTTAAGATTACATCGAATGCATTTGAAAGATTGTTAATGTGTTTTTTACTCTGAGTAAGAGTTTTATTGTATTCTTCAGTCAAATCATCAATTTCTTTGTTGAATAATAATTGATTTTTCGATTGTTGTTGCTCAAAAGCAATTTCTAAATTTTTTAAATCATGATTTTTCTGATTTAAAGTTGTCTCTTCTTTGATTTTGATGTTATCTTTTAATATTTGTGCTTGTTTGATGATATTTTCTTTATCAATAAGTAATGAGCCAACTGTGTTTTGATATTCTGACTCAATCATCACAATATCATTTTGATATGACAAATGCAATTGTTCTTTTTCAGAGATCATTTGATTAATATTTTCCAAAACTGCTCTTTTGTTTAGAGTTGGTTTATCTTCAAAGTATACATTGAGATAGTTTTCTAGTAGGTCTTTTGTTTTATCTTCTAATTCAATCTCAGCAACTTTAATCTTATAATCAAGTCTTTTCTTGGAGTTTTCCAAAGCGTTATAAAAACTCGGCTCAAGTGGAAATACACGTTGCTCTAGATATTTCTTCAGATAATCATATTTTTGCTTAGAGTCGTTATATAGCTCTTGCATCTCATTTATTGTATCATCTCTTAATTTAGTCGCCTCTAGCAAAGCATCTTCTAAATGTCCATCTAAATCTCTTAAACGTCTTTTTGCATCGTTGATTGATTGATTATTATCGAACTCTTTATCAAGTTCTTTGAGCATATTTATGTAGATGTTTTTTTGTTTAGTGATATCTTTTTCTAAGCCTTTAATAAACTTCTTATCAGTAGCTTCAGATAGAAGATAACTGTCATGATAGAGTTTAGCTTGATATTCATCTTCAACGATTCGTTTTTTCTTTTTATAAATATCGTTTTGATTTTCTATGATGTCAAAGTAGTATTCTCTTTCTTCATCAACTGCAGTAATTATCGCTTCAACTCGAAGCCTAAACTCATTATCGGCTAAAGAGATTTGTTCTTTAGCAAAGCGCATTTGATTTTCATAGGTTGTCAAAATAAATTCATTATGAATCTTGCTTTCTTCACTAACTCTATTTGATTGCATTACTAAAAATCTCTTTTCATTTTCAAACAGAGTTTTAAAATGAAGAGCTTGAATGTCATATTCTTTAAGTGCTAGTTTGATATCAGATAAGGCTTCAACAACTTTAATGTTATGAGTCTCACTATCTCTTGCATAATCGATAAGCATTTGACTAACTAAAGCATAGTATTTGCGGTTCACATTGTTGATTAATTGGTCATATTTCAAATATGAGTTGATTGCATTTTCAAGTCTAAAAATTTGATGTTTCTCTGTTAAAACATGGTTTTGATTCACAAGTGTTTTTGTTAAATCATCGATATAGAATAACTGCATGTCTAAGATATGGCTTTGCAAGTCGATATCTTGTAGAAATATTTTTCTTTCTACTTCATAGATAAGCTTAGCTTCAATGCCATTGATTTCTTGCTTTATTTTCAATGTTTTTAGGTCGAAATTTAGGTTTATCTTATGTTCTTTATTAATCTTAGAGGTTGATAGATAGTTGATTTCATCCTTGATGATTTTTGTTGAATTATCACCAATGATTTGAGCAAGAAATGGATCAACTCTCAAAAGATCTAAATATAACTTATAATACTTTTCGATTTTATATATCAAATTTCTTGACTCTTTTTGATACTCGAAAAAGATGATTTTTTTAGTTTTTAAGTATTTATTCGTAAGTTTTCTTGCTTTACTCTTTGCTTTATTATAAATTGTCTTATACTTGATTGCTTTGTTATAGGTTTTAATCAGATCGTGGATAGAAGCAAGCTTTTGTTCTTTGGCAAAAACAATCTCTTCTTTTAATTTCAAAATACTTTCATCTACATGTTTAAAAAAATCTGGATCCTCAATGAGTAGGTTACCCTTAATTTGAAGTAACTTATCAAATACTTTAGAAAAGATATCTTGATACTCATCATGAAGGATTTCTCTGACCTTTTGTTCTTGGGATAAAAGATGTTTTTTGAAAATATGGAACTGTTCTAGTTTATCTTGAACTAGGCTTTTTATTTCTTCTGATTTGATATTTGTCTCTACTGAAAAATTAAGTTGATTATCAAGATATGACTTAGTTTCTTTGCTATAGAAATCGTTTAGGGTATTCAGTTTAGCGTTCTTTTGTTTGATAAGATATGAGATTGCGTTATCCATTTCATTGATTTCATTATCAAGGCTTAAAAATAAATCTAACGTTTCGTTTTGGTATTTCTTTAAAATTTTGTCATAAGTTTTGTTTTTGTCGGAAAAGAATTTATACACATCATCCAATTCAACTAAGTTACTAGCATATTTTATTTTAAATTCAGCGAAGAAATCGTAGATTTTTTGAATTAATGCTTTGTTTAAGTAATCATGACTTTTAATATTATTTAAGGTGCTTTTGTATTCATACTGTAAGATATTCTTATTTTCAATGTGAACTTGAGACTCTGTTTCAGTAATAATCTCTTGGCGGTCAATAACAGCTGTTTCTTCATGATAGAAGAGGCTGTCTTTAATTTGCTTAGCTTTTAGCTTTAACTCTTGAAGTGATTCTAGACTTGACTCGAGATTGTTTAAAGAAACTTGGAAATGGCTGTTTGCTCTTGATTTGATAACTTGATGAAACCGTTCAAAAAGAGCCAATTCATCATTGTGAGAATCGGTTATTTTCGATTTATAATCTTTGAAATTATCAAAGTCTTTTTGCAAGTTGTTTTTAGACATTTTGTCTCCTATGCATTTATGATTCTGTTTTGTTTATCCTTAGATTTCTGTTTATCTTCTTTAATTATAGATCTTGTCTCAATGCTTTTTTGAAGTGTTTCTTTGTAATTTAAGCTTGAGAAATTAAGGAGGTTATTATAGTAGTCGGATAACTTATCGAAAGGTTTCTTAATTGTATCAAAATCATTGATTAAAGCCTTGTTTTTGATTTGCTTAAAAACATAGTTTTGATAACTTTGAAGATAGTCTTCATTAATAAGTGTATATTGATTCAAATAATCTTTCTCTAGATTTTGGATTTGCTTATATAGTTCGAGATAATCTTCAGGCAAACGATTTCTAACTTTCTCAATATCTTTAAGCATTTGTGGTCTTGAAATAAATTTATTCTTTTCAATTTCTTGATAATCGACTAATAGTTGACTTCTTTTGCTTGTGACCAGTTGATTTTTTTGAGTTGTTATTAGTTGGAGTGATTGCTCTTTAATAACTGGTAACTCACTTATCTTTGATTCAAGGATCGAAATAGTTTTATCTAAATCTAACATTCGATTGTTGTATATCTTACTGACATATTTTGATTCGTTATCAAAAACTGTAGTAATATTGTTCTTTAAATTTAAAATAGTTTTTTGATAAGCAAGATATTGTTTGTCGAAAGTAATGCGCTCTTTTAATGAATCCTTTTGAATCATCTTAAGGATTCTTAATAAATCTTTATCATTTTTAGAAACAATTCTTGTTAATTTACTCTTAAGATGTGACAATAGATTTTCCGAATCTTTAGTAGAGGCAAGGTAGTTATCGTTAATATCTTTAACTTGTCTTTTGAATACATCATTAAGCTTTTGACTGCTATCACTTAGGTGATATATCTGTCTCTTGCGTTTATTGGATAATCGCATTGCTTTTTGTGATATCCGATTATACTCTGTATCGATGATATTTAAAGTTTTATTGCTGTTGATTCTAGCTTTTGCTATAAAGAGAATGTCATTTTCCATTACTCTGTTGCAGATAAGATCTAAAGAGGAGTTAATTTTTTCTTTGAATACTTTTAAAATAGCTAATGTTTCAATAAAGTATTCTTGAAGATAGGGGTAATATTTCTTTGATTTCTTTATTTTAGATATCTTTGAAAAAATTCTTGTTGAAAGAATTGAATATCTTGATAGAGAATCTTCAAAGTAATCATCGATTAAGCGAATTTGCTCAGGGACTTGATATTTAAATGCATAATCTGATGCTAATCCATATATGTAATTCAATAGGGCTGATACCTCTTGAACATAACCATCACTTCGCAATACATTATTACATTTATCAATAATCTCTGATTCAATAAAGACTAGGAGTTGCTTAAATGTTTTTTGATAATTAGATATCAAGAGGTTTATGTTCCCTTTAAGTTTCTTTTCTTCTTGGTAATATATTTTAATTGCTTCTTGACAAACAGATGTTTTTTTGTTTGTTTGTTCATTGATTTGTTTTTTAATGAGATATCGGTTTTTTTCAATAAAAGTAAGGTAAGAATATTGCTTATTTGATTGCGATAAATACTCTTTAAAAGTAGCAGTAGTAGAGTTGTTAGTATCGATAAGTTTTTGGATGTTATGAATAAAACCGATTACGTTTTCAGAAGCACTTTTGTTTTTTAAACTTTCTAACTTATCGGTTTTGTGATATCCATAAGCATATTTGAAGTTAGTTGATTTTACGCTTTCAATAATCTTTAGTTTTGCGATTTGATTCATGGTGTCAGATAGTTTTGTTTGTTGAAGGTAGAATGCTTCAAATTCTGACAAGAATCTATCGTAACTCAATTTGTGGATTGACTCTTCTTCGTGGTTTAGTTTTAGCATATACTCTTGGAGCTCAAGAAGTTTTTCTTTATTGAAGTTTAGTTCAAGAACTTCATAGTTTATCTCTAGTAAACTAGCTTTATATCTAGACTCGATCTGAATTTTCTCAATGTTTTTATTATGTTGATACATAGCAAAAAACTCATCATTTTCTAATGATGCTAGATACTTTTGATAATCACCAAGAATCTCAAGATTCTCCATTTTTTTCTTTATCTCAGCAATCTCAAGTCTATTTTGAGATTCTAAGGTTATGATTTTATAAGATGTCTCATCAATTTTCGTGATTAAATTTGACATGTTTTGGGTTGCTTCACTCACTCTGCCAAAAAGAGCTACTTTGTATTCTTCATAATTCTTAGCGACAGAATGTATATAGTCTGACTTTGTATTTACATAGTTTTGATTATACTCTAAAAGTCCAGACAGTAATTGATCTAGCTCATCGAAACCTTGATTGAGATAAAATGCAAAATTTGAGTAGATATTTACTGAGTTTTGCAAGAAAGTAATTGGTAATGAGTAGGCCAATTTAACTTCTTCGCTTCTTTTAAATGAGTCAATCTTAATTTTTTTGATTTCTGATTGATATTTACTAATAGAGTAGTCGGCTAAAGTTTTGTTGCGATGAAGTAAATATTCTGCTTTTTTCTCAATGATTTCTTTTTGTAAAATGTGCTTTTCTAAATCCGCTTGATTTTTTTCATCAGCCGCTTTAATAATTCTAGGATATATTACTTGCAGTGAAGTCCTTAAATCTTGCTTAACCTTTTCTTCGAATTGTACTTTAGCTTGATTAATTTCACGGATTTGCTTAACATATACTTGAATTATTTCTTGGTTTAGTAGTGAGTGAGGTTTCTGTTTTGTCTTTGACATTGTGGATATGTTATCTTTCAATTCAGAAAGATTGTTGGTTGTTGTCTTAAAGAGCGCGTTTACACCGTTTTGTGTTCCTCTTAAATGTTCGATTGATTTCAATAATGTTTGGTTTAGGTCTTTTAAGTCATTGGTGTTGATATCATCTAGTGAAACTTTTAACTCGTTTAAGGAATTCTTTGCTTTTTCAATAGTAGATAGCAACTCATTTGCTAGTGAAGAATTGATGTCATTATAATCATTTTTAAGATCAATGATTCTTTGATTATGCATAGCAATGAAATCGTGATGAACCTTCATTGATTCATTAATTTTACGATTGTTTTCTTGAGTTAACTGTAAGTACTTGTTTAAAGCTTCTTGTCTTCTCTCTTCAAATTGGTTAAGAATATCTTGATAGATTTCGTTTTCAGCTTCAATTTGTTGGGAGGTAGAAAATTGATTGGCTTCAATTTCTTTGAGCACTTCGGTGAATCGTTCTTTATAATCATTAATTATTATCTGTTTGCGTTGGGTATGGATATGTTCAACAGTAAGATATTGTGAATACAATTGGTTTTCTTTTTTTGTGTAACTTTTGTTAATGTTTTTATTTAGTGAAGCAAAATCATTCTTCTCATCAATAAAATCCCGTTCAAGTTGTTGCAAACGGGTCTTATAGTAATCTGTAAACTGTTTGTAGGTGTTGAAGTAATTTGATAAAATATCGCGTTTTTTTGCCATTTATCTTCTCCATAATATACTACATTTATTATTATAATATAATAAAATGTTTAATTCAACACATCCGAATAAATAAAAAGTGATTTTTGTATGAAATTTGGTATAATATTAGTTGAGGTGTAATTATGGATGAAAGAATTATCAGTAATAATTTGTTGATCGACGATGAGGTCGATGTTACGCTGAGACCTAAGAGTTTTGTTGAGTATATCGGACAAGCTGATGTTAAAGAAATGGTAGAAATTTCAGTTAAAGCAGCGAAAATGAGAAATGAATCACTAGACCATGTACTGTTATATGGACCTCCAGGGTTAGGAAAAACGACCTTAGCTCAAGTTATTGCAAATGAGTTAGGAGTCAATATTAAATCTTTATCTGGTCCAACAATAGAAAGAACAGGAGATTTAGCTGCAATTCTCACTTCATTAGAGCCTGGTGATGTGCTATTTATTGATGAGATTCATCGTTTGCCAAAGATTGTAGAGGAGATTTTGTATTCTTCCATGGAAGATTATGTTATCGATATAGTTGTTGGAAAAGATTCAGGAGCAAAGTCAATACGGGTCGATTTAGCGCCATTTACCTTGATTGGAGCAACAACTAGATTTGGAGATTTAACCGGACCTTTAAGAGATAGGTTTGGGATTATTCATAAGTTAGAGTTTTATAATGACGATGATTTGGAAGTTATTTGTCGTCGGACAGCAAAAATATATGATTGTGAATTTGAAGATATGGCTATCAAAGAGATGGCAAAAAGGAGTAGAGGAACTCCTAGAATAGTGAATAGATTATTTAGAAGAGTTAGGGATTATGCCGATATTTTAACTGATGGAGTAATCAGTTTAGATATTACTAAGATTGCTTTAGCAAAACTTAAAATTGATGAGTTAGGGCTTGATAATAAAGATAGAGAATATTTATTAGGAATTATTGATAAGTATCATGGTGGTCCAGTAGGTCTTGAGACTATCGCTACATCTATCAGTGAAGATGCAGGAACCTTGGAAGATGTTTATGAACCGTTTTTAATTCAGAAAGGATTCATCAATAGAACTCCAAGAGGGAGAGTAGTTACTGAAAAAGCTTACCGTCATCTAAAAAAATCTTACCAAAGGAGTTTGTTTTAATGAGAACTAGCGATTTCAACTATGTATTGCCCGAGGATTTAATTGCACAAAAACCGTTGAAGAATCGTTCTGATTCAAGACTCCTTGTAGCTCATCGAAATAATATGAGTTTGAAGCATGATAAGTTTAGCAATATAAGCTCTTATTTGCAAAGCGGAGATGTATTGGTTTTAAACAATACAAGAGTTATTCCCGCAAGAATCCACGGAGTGAAGGAAGACACTTTGGCTTTGATTGAAGTTTTATTATTAAATTCATATGGATTAAATCAATGGGAAGCTTTAGTAAAACCGGCAAAAAGAGTTAGGTTAGGAACAAAAATATCGATAGGTGATGGAAAGTTAGTTCTTACTTGTAATGAGGTTTTTGATGAAGGAATTAGGCATTTTGATCTCGATTATCATGGTAATCTAGAGGAAATATTAGAAGAGCTTGGAGAAATGCCTCTTCCTCCTTACATACACGAAAAACTCATTGATCAGGATAGATATCAAACAGTTTACTCAAAAGTCAAAGGTAGTGCAGCTAGCCCAACTGCAGGTTTGCATTTCACCCAAGAATTACTTAGAGAACTTGAAGATATGGGAGTTATTATTAAGTATATTACTTTACATGTTGGATTAGGAACATTTAGACCTGTTTCAGTAGATGATGTTTTTGAACATAAAATGCATTCAGAGTATTACTCGGTATCTGAAGATACTGCGAATGCACTTAACTTAGCAAAAGCTCAAAAAAGACCAATATTTGCGGTTGGAACTACTTCAGTTAGAACTTTAGAAACGGTATTTGAAAAGTATGGGAGTTTTAAAGCTTGTGCTGGTTCAACTGATATTTTTATCTATCCAGGTTTTGAGTTTAAGGCAGTTGATAATCTAATTACTAATTTCCACCTACCACAATCTACCTTGATGATGTTGGTTTCTGCTTTTAGCTCTAAAGATATTATCATGAACGCTTATAGTGAAGCGATTAAGCACAAATATCGGTTTTTCTCTTTTGGAGATTCGATGCTTATAAAAAAATAACGGCCAATCAATAAGATTAGCCGTTAAATTTTTCTAAAGGTTTAACTTTCTTAATTAGATAAATGAAAGGAGTATCAAGGATTGCGACCATTAATTTAATCAGGTAAGTTGAAATTATCAATCCAAACAACACTTCAGTAGTAACTTGTCCTAAAAATGCAATAGGAACAAAGATAATCGAGTCTACAAGTTGAGAGAGCATGGTAGAGAGGTTATTCCTAATCCATAAGTATTTGTTGTCAGGAAGTTTTTCTTTGATTTTCATGAAGAGATTGACATCAATTAATTGTGATACAATAAAAGCTATTAAACTAGCAAGCAAAATTCTTGGTAAGTAGCCAAATATTGTAGTTAATGAATCATTAGCAAAATCTTCAGGATGAGGTTTAAACCACAAGGCTAAAGTCATTAATAAAACTGTGACAATCATGACGAAGAACCCGATGAAAACAGCCTTTTTTGCTTCCTTTTTGCCATAGATTTCATTTAACACATCAGTTCCTAAGAAGATGGTTCCATATAAGATATTACCAAGATTTGCTTCAATTCCAAAGAGAAAAATCAGCTTAGTTACTTGTATATTAGCGAGAATAGTCGCAAGAACAATCCAGATAATAATTCCCGTTTTTCCAAAGACTTTGTAAATCGATAAAAATAGAGTAAAGTTCACCAAAGCGAAAATTACCCATAAAATTTCATTTGACATTTAAAATCCTCCTAGTTTTGTTAACGCAGGATGGTCACGAACTGCGAATCTTTTTTATTATATCAAATTATCCCAAAAAAACAATATTTAGTTTGCCAATAATCGAAAAATTTAGTAAAATAGATATGAATTTCAAGGAGGAATATATGGAAAAATCAGTTTTGGTAGAAGTATCTGCTAGACATGTACATGTATCAAAAGAACATTTGGAGATACTATTTGGAAAAGGTTACGAGTTAAAAATCAAAAAGTACTTATCACAACCAGGTCAATATGCAGCTGAAGAAAGAGTTACGGTAGTAGGGCCTAAAAAGGAGCTCAAGAATGTGACTATTCTAGGTCCAACAAGAGCTTCAACTCAAGTTGAATTGTCCTTGACTGATGCGCGCTCAATCGGTGTTGTTGCACCAATTAGAGAATCAGGAGATACATTACAGAGTGCAGCTTGTACTCTGATTGGACCAAAGGGTTCTGTAGAACTTAATGAAGGAGTAATCATCGCTAAAAGACATATCCATCTAACACCAAAAGACGCTGAAAAGTACAATCTTGTGGATAAACAAATTGTCTCTGTGAAAATTGAAACAGAAAATCGTTCTAGCATTTTAGGTGATGTAGTAATTAGAATCAGAGAAGATTTTGCTTCAGCAATGCATATCGATACTGACGAGGGAAATGCTGTTGGAATAACAGGAGAAACTTACGGGATAATTCTTTAAGATGAGTATAAGATATGAGTTGATTCATGAAGATAAATTGACCAAAGCAAGATATGGTATTCTTCATACACCACATGGCAGTTTTGAAACACCAATTTTTATGCCTGTAGGAACTCAAGCTACAGTAAAAACTTTGGATAGTGAAGAGATTAAAGAAGTCAGTCAAGGTTTGATACTGGGAAATACCTATCATCTATGGTTGCAACCAGGAGATCAGATTGTTAAAGACCATGGAGGTATCCGTGGTTTTATGAATTGGGACGGCGCTTTGTTGACAGATTCAGGAGGCTTTCAAGTCTTTTCTTTGGCAAAGATTAGGAAAATTACTGAAGAAGGAGTCACATTTAGGCATCATCTAAATGGTTCTTTACTTCATATGTCTCCTGAAGATAGTATCAGGGTTCAAAATAATCTTGGAGCAGATATTATTATGAGTTTCGACGAGTGTCCGCCATTTCATTCGAGTTATGAGTATCACCAAGAATCATTAGAAAGAACCTTAAGGTGGGCAACAAGAGGTAAGGCAGTTCATCGATTTCCTGATAAACAAGCTTTGTTTGGAATTGTTCAGGGAGGTCCATTTAAAGATTTGCGCCTTAAATCGATTAATGAACTGATAAAAATAGATTTTCCTGGCTATTCAATTGGAGGACTCAGCGTAGGGGAGACAAAAGCTGAGATGTATGAAATCCTTGATTTCCTAAAAGACAAAATGCCTAATGATAAACCCAGATATCTTATGGGTGTCGGTTCTCCTGATGATATATTAATGGGAGTTTTGAATGGTATGGATATGTTTGATTGTGTTCTGCCAACAAGAATAGCAAGACATGGCACAGCAATGACATCTTTAGGAAAAATTGTTATTAAAAATAAAACCTACGAGTCAGATATGATGCCGCTTGATGTAAACTGTGATTGTAAGGTTTGCCAGCAATACACTAGAAGTTATCTAAGACATCTACTAAAGGCTAAGGAGATTTTAGGACTGAGATTAATCTCTTATCATAATCTTTACTTCTTAAAAAATCTGATGAAGAAGATAAGGGATGCGATTATAAATGATAGATTTACAGAGTTCAAAGATGAGTTCATCAAAAATTATTATCAATAAGATTTACAAATCTTTTATTAGATATATTTATTATTTTACTAAATTATGATATGATTATATTAAGCCATTAATTGGAGGAACAATATGTTTAATGTTGACGATAAATTTAATCAAAAACCAAAGATTAAGGTTATTGGTATCGGTGGAGGCGGAGGATCTGCGGTTAATAGAATGATTGAAAACGATCTTTTAGGTGTTGAGTTTGTTGCGATGAATACCGATGCACAAGTACTGAGACTATCTAAAGCTGATATAAGACTTCAACTTGGTAAAACTCTTACAAGAGGACTAGGAGCAGGGGCTAATCCTGATGTGGGCAGACAAGCAGCTATGGAGTCAGAAGATGAGATAAGAGACTTGTTAGCGGACACAGACATGGTTTTCATTACAGCTGGTATGGGTGGAGGAACTGGAACAGGAGCAGCGCCAGTAATCGCTAAAATTGCGAGAGAAATGGGTTGTTTAACAATTGGTATTGTCACTAAACCATTTGGTTTCGAAGGAAAGAAAAGAGCAAGCGTTGCGCTTGAAGGACTTGAACAATTAAAACCGTTTGTAGATACACTAATCGTTATTCCCAATGATAAACTGTTCTATATTGTTGATCGCAACACCTCTTATTTAGATGCTTTCCGTGAAGCTGACAAGGTATTAAGACAAGGTGTCCAAGGAATTACTGAAATAATTGCTATGCCAGGTGTTGTTAATGTTGACTTTGCTGATGTAAAAACAGTAATGAAGGATAAAGGTACAGCCTTAATGGGCATAGGTGTAGCAGAAGGCCCTAATAGAGCAATTGAAGCTGCAAGAGAAGCAATTCGATCGCCTTTGTTAGAAACATCGATAAATGGAGCATCAGATGCGATTGTTAATATTACATCTAATTATCAAGCTTCACTTTATGAGATTGAAGAAGTAATCGCCGAAATTCATAAATCATCAACCACTGATATTAATATTATTTATGGTTCAGCAATAAATTCTGATTTGGGAGATGAACTAGTTGTAACAGTTATTGCTACAGGTTTTAGCCAAGATCCTATATTTAAGGATGATAATATTCAAAGACCAAAAGACTTAGTTGATAAACCCAAAACAGATTTCAATCTTGAAGTTACTAATAAGAAGAAAGAAAAAAGGAAAAGTAAAAAGCTTCTCAAGAAAGAAACTATTGAAAGGCAACAAGCCAATGAAGATGAACCTGATGAAATCAAGATTCCTTCGTGGTTAAAAGATAAATTTAATAAATAAGCTGGGAAACCAGCTTTTCTTTTTAGTTATCTTTTATCAATTGTTTTTTTCTCCTAAAAATGGTAAAATTTTTAAGAAAAGGGGGTGTTTTTCATGGAAGACTTTATTGAAGAAATCAATGTAGCAAAAGAAATAGCTTTGCTTTTAGTGTCACAATCGGATGACTCAATTTTAAGAGAAGAATTAGATAAGTATTACGACTACGAAATCGGCCAAGCTCTGATGGTTCTAGGTCCTGTTGAAAAAAAGAGATTGTTTGAACTGTTGTCTATATCAAGATTAACTGAAGTCTTCGAAGAATTAGCACCTGAAGTAGCTTATTTAATTTTAAGAGATGCAAATCTAGAGTTTGTCACTAAGATATTTAAAACGATGGAAACCGATGATTTAGTTGACATTATTGGTGTGATTGAAGATGAAGAAGACAGAGCTATTTATCTATCTTTAGTAGAAGTTGAGAAAAGAATATCAATTAAATCACTTCTGAAGTTTGATCAATCTTTAGTAGGTTCGATTATGAACAATAGTTTTATTTCTATAAAGAGGGATTTTACAGTTAAATCAGCAATTAATGAAGTTGTTAGAAAAGCCCCAGAAGTAGAGTTTATTCATAATATCTATGTTATAGATGATATGAATGTTTTACAAGGAGCTTTGTCTTTAAAAGAGTTGATTAGCGCTGGTTATGATAAAACACAATTTATTGAAGATATAATGTCAGTTAACTTGATTTTTGTTACACCAACATCAAAAATAGAAGATGCAATTGAAATCATGAAAAACTATGATTTCTTGTTGCTACCAGTTATTGATAAAGATAGAAAACTTATTGGAATTATTTCCTTTGATGATGTTATTGAAGCTTTAAATGTTGAGTCAGAAACTGACTATTCTCGTTTAGCTGCCTTGACAGATGTTTCTATTGATGAAAAGGAAACTGTATTCATGTCTATCAAGAAAAGGTTGCCATGGCTAGTAGTTTTGCTGTTTATAAACTTGATAACAAGTACGATAATATCTGGCTTTGAGGCAGAATTAATGATATTGCCGACATTAGCTGTTTTTATGCCTTTGATATTAAATATGGCAGGAAATTCAGGAACACAAAGTCTAGGAATTATCATTAGATTGTTCGCAACAAATCAGTTAAAACAAAGAAGTTCAATATTTAAACATGTGCTTAATGAGTTTTTCACTGGTTTGACTAATGGAGTGATGATAGGAATTGGCCTTTTCATAATGGTGATTTTATTTAACTTAATCAAGGGGCAAGATTTTATGGTTGGGTTTAATCTAGCTTTTGTAGTTGCTATTTCAATTTGTATTGCTCTAATAGTTTCGACCTTATCTGGTACGCTAGTACCTTTGTTTATCAATTTTATTAAAATTGACCCTGCTGTAGCATCAGGGCCTTTCATAACGACAATTAATGATATCCTGTCGTTATTGATCTATTTCTCATTGGCAAGCCTTATGATTGCCAATCTGATGTAAGGGAGGTAAATCATGGAAGAATTCTTAGAAAAGAATTATGATTTTAAGAATGAGATTATCAGTCTTATATCAGAAAATATTAATAGTAATAATTTAGAAACATTACTTGAAGAATATCATCTCTATGATATCTCTAGAGTTATCATCGATTTTGAAGATAAAGAGATAGTAACTTTTTTTAATACAGTTAGTTTAGAATTTGCTGCAGAAATTTTTGAGTATTTAGAACAGGATGAAGCTAAGTATTTTTTGAAAATAATTAAAGAAGAAACTGGCGCAAAGATTATCACAGAAATGGATCTTGATGATGCAGTTGACCTTTTAAAATATCTTAAGAAAACAGGCATGAGAATTCTTAAGAGAATCAATCAGGAGAAGCGAAAAGAGATACTTAAACTCATGCTATATGAAGAAGATGAGATTGGTGCTTATTTAACTGATAGTTTCTTGAGTATTAAATCAGATATAAGTGTTAAAGAAGCGATGAAACAAATTACTAGTTTAGCTCATGATGTCGATTATATCTCAATTATCTATGTTGTTGATGAACATGAATTATTAATTGGTTATATTAAATTGAAAGATTTGATTGTCGCTAGAGCTAATGAAATGATTTTTGAGATTATGAAAGAAAGGTTTCCTAGAGTATACCCGACAGATGACAAAGAGTATGTTGCATCTTTGATGCAGCAGACTTCAGAATCCTCAATTCCAATTATTAATGAAGACGGTCGTTTGGAAGGAATCATTACCCATGATGATTTAATTGATATCATCTCTTTAGCTCAAGAAGAAGATTATACAAGGTTTGCAGGGTTGGGTGAAGGTGAGATTAGATTGGATACTAGCACTTTGAGAAAATCTATCAGTGCTAGATTACCTTGGTTATCGATTCTACTCCTCCTTAGTATGGTTACATCGATTATTCTCTCGTTTTTTGAAGGCAGTTTGAGTGGGAGCGATGGTGCGAGATTGTTGGCTACAAGATTAGCGATATATTTACCATTGATTTTAGATATGAGTGGTAATACAGGAACTCAGAGTCTAGCGGTAATGATTAGATATCTAACTAAAAATCCTGAAGTTGATTCTGCTAAAATCAAGAAACACATCTACCGAGAGTTTAGAACAGGTTTGCTTCAAGGTTTGTTTATAGGAACAAGCATTTTTCTTATGATTACGATTACAAACCAATTGTCTTTAGATCTGATAACAAGAAAGGATAATCTCTATGCGATTGTCACAGCTTTTTCTATTCTTGTTGCTTTAATTGTTTCGACAACTCTAGGAGCTTTTGTTCCTTTGGTAATGAATAAGTTAAAAATTGATCCCGCAGTTGCATCTGGACCTTTTATTACTACAATATCTGATATAATAACCTTATCGATTTACTATACTATAGCTATGCTTTTGTTATTACCACTATTTCAATAAAGGAGCTAAACATGGATTTAACAGGAAAACAAAAGGCGTTATTGAGAAGATACGCCAATGAAAAACCAATTATGTTTCAGATTGGACGTGATGGTTTGACAGATAACATTATTAAGAATATCCTTGATAATCTTGAAAAACATGAAGTTGGCAGGATTAATGTTCTCAAAAATTGCCAGCAAGAGATTGATGACATCATAGGCATTTTAAGCGAAATTGGAGTTTATGTAGTCTATCGTATTGGAAGAGTATTATTGTTGTATAAAGAAAATCTTAGATTGAAGGACAGGATAAGACTATAATGATGAAGATTCTTTTGACTAATGATGATGGATATAATTCAGAAGGTATTCAAGTGCTATATAATACATTGCAAAAATATGGTGATGTTTTATTGGTTGCTCCACATAGCCATATGTCAGGCGCTTCAGTATCAAGGGTTTTTTGGAATAAAGTAAAAGTATACCAACATGAAAAAACAATCTACTCGCTAGAAGGAACTCCAGCAGATGCTGTTTCTTTGGCTTTGCATGGCCTAAATTTTAGACCGGATGTCGTTGTTTCAGGTATTAACGATGGCTTGAACATAGGTGCAGATACGGTTTATTCAGGTACTGTTGGAGCATGTATGGAAGCACTTAAAGCAGGGTTTAAAGCAATTGCTCTTTCTGCAGATTATGGAAATCTAAAGACTGCAAAAAAAGATTTGTTAAAAGTGATGGATTTTGTTTTTGATAGAGATTTGTTATCAGATAAGTACCTTTTGAACATTAATTTTCCTTCGCGAAATTTCTCTAAATCAAAAGGGATTATCATCACTGACTTAGGTTTTCGCCCGACCCAGCATTACTATGTAAAAGATGGTGAATACTTCACTACTAAGAGAAAATTCCAAGAATTTGAGTTTTTGCCGGAAACTGATCTTTTTGCTGTTAACCAGGGATATATATCGATTACTCCTTTGAAGTTTGCTAATCAAACTGAACGAGGTTTGATGGAATTAAGAAAAAAGGTGAGCAACATTGTCTAGAAGTACTTTAGGATTTTTATTGATTTACTTGATTAATCTTGTCATAGTGATAATTTTAATCGGTTTTGTTCTGGAAAACATATTCTTGAAAATTCTATTAGGAATATATTTAATTATATTTTCTTCGGTTTTTTCATTTGTAAGTCGCAAGAGAAAATAAGGAAGTGATCATGTGATAGATGTTTTAGCAGTAAAGAGTATTAAAAGAGAAGTCAAAGACGCAATAATTATTGCGGCTACTAAATATGGTGATATAACAGACATTAAAAAGTTATATGATTTAGGAATAAGAAATATTGGTGAGAATCGGGTCAATAATTTTTTAGAAAAATATGAAACCTTACATGATTTAGATATAGTATGGCATTTCATTGGTCATCTTCAATCAAAAAAGGTTAAAAAGATGATTAATAAAATTGATTTTCTTCATTCCTTGGATAGAATTTCTTTATTAGATGCTATTCAAGAGTCTAGAAGTCTACCTCTTGATTGTTTTTTAGAAGTAAACATTAGTGATGAAACATCAAAATATGGTTTAAAACCTGAAGAAGTTTTAGATTTCTATCAAAAAACTAAAGAGTATGATAAAATAAGAATAGTAGGATTAATGGGTATGGCAAGTTTGACTGATGATGAAGAAGTTATTAAGTCGCAGTTTTCAAAGTTGGTAGCTTTAAAAATACAGTTAGAAAATGTTTTAAAAGAAAGTATTTTATATTTATCGATGGGAATGTCAAATGATTACCGAATAGCATTAGAAATGAATGCTACTCATCTGCGTCTAGGTTCGGTATTTTTTAAGAAAGAGGATTAGTATGGGTCTTTTCAGTAAAAAGAGAAAAATTTCACCAACAAATGTTGATTTTGATGATTTGACTTTTGTCAGAGTTAATGATAATAAAGATGTTTATAAATATGCAGAAATTATTATGCATCGCATGCCTTTGGTGCTAAATTTTTCTGATTGTTTAATCTCTGAAGCAAATGAAGTTTTGATGTTTCTCTCAGGTGTATTGTATGCTTGTGATGGAGAAATAGTTAAAATTCAAGATAAGATTTATCTCATGGCACAAAAAAGTGACCTTTTAGGAACAACATTGACGAAGTTCATCAATGATTACAAAAAACAGTAGGTAGATAATATGACAATTTTTTTACAGTATGCTTATATAGTTCTTACAATATATTTTTATTTTATGATAGTTTATATTTTGCTGAGTTGGACACCATTACGTGATGGACAATTTCATAGATTATTAAAGAAAATAACTGCTCCTTATTTGGATTTTTTTCGAGGATGGCTCGTTATTTCTAACATTGATTTTACGCCGATGCTCGGATTGATTTTATACCAGATATTGCTAATGATTATCTCAAGAGCTATTTAGGAAATTTTACTTGAAAAAATATTGATTATTGTGTATAATTCAATAAGATATAATCTGTGATTGGGACTAGATGAATTATCTTTAAACTATAAGAGAGCCTATGGATGGTGAGAATAGGTAGTTGAGATATTTTGTTATCACCCAAGAGAGAATTACCGATAAGTAGGTAATTACGTATTTCGGCGTTAACGATTTAAGAGCTAGTATTTTGATATATTAGAACTAAGGTGGTACCGCGATAACATTTCGTCCTTAATTTTCTTTGTTAAGGACTTTTTATTTTTTTTTGGAGGTTAAAATTATGGAAAAAAAGAGTTTTAAAGAGACATTATTAATGCCGCAAACGGAGTTTCCAATGCGGGGGAATTTAGGAAATAAAGAACCAGAAATACAAGCTAGTTGGGAGAAATCTAAACTCTATGATTTAGTTATGGAGAAAAATGCTAGCAAGCCCAAGTATTTATTGCATGATGGTCCACCTTATGCTAATGGCTCTATCCATGCCGGGCATGCTTTGAATAAGATTTTGAAAGATTTTGTAATCCGTTATAAGAATATGACAGGATTTCTTGCTCCTTATCTTCCGGGTTGGGACACACATGGATTACCAATTGAAAATGCTTTGACAAAGAATAAAAAAGTCAATAGAAAAGCCATGGAACTATCTGATTTTAGAGAGATGTGCAAAAACTATGCTTTAGAGCAAATTGATATTCAAAGAACGCAGTTCAAAAGATTAGGCGTATTGGGTGAATGGGAAAAACCTTATATTACTCTTGAAAATCAGTTTGAAGCATCTCAAGTTAGAGTCTTTAATGAAATGGTAAAAAAGGGATTGATTTATAAAGGGTTAAAACCAGTATATTGGTCTCCATCATCAGAAACTGCTTTGGCTGAAGCTGAGATTGAGTATCATGATATCGTTTCTCCATCAATATATGTTGCTATGCCTGCAGTTGATACTTTAAATAAACTGCCAAAAAACACTTGTTTCTTGATTTGGACTACGACTCCTTGGACTATACCTGCTAATTTAGCTATAGCTGTTGGGGCTGATGTTGAGTACATCTTAGTAAAGAATAAGAGTTCTCACTATATTGTCGCCAAGAGTTTATTACCAAAATTAATAGAGTTACTTAAACTTGAAAATGTCACACAGATTCAAAATATTTTTGGTTGGGAACTTGAAGGAATGTCTTATCGACACCCATTATATGAGAGGATTTCTCCGATTATTATATCTGATCATGTAACAGTAGAGGATGGGACAGGTTTAGTACATATTGCACCAGGTCACGGTGAAGAAGATTTTATCGTTGGTCAAAAATACAACCTAGATGTTTATTGTCCAGTTGATTCAAGAGGTTTGATGATGGAAGAAGCAGGCAAGAGATTTGCTGGGCTTTATGTTGATGATTGTAATAAAGAGGTTATTTTAGCTTTGGAAGAAGCTGGATGTTTATTAGCTAATTTTGATTTTGTTCACTCATATCCACATGATTGGCGTACTCAAAAACCAGTAATTTTCCGCGCAACAAGTCAATGGTTTGCTTCAATTGAAGACATTAAAGATGATATTCTAAAGGAAATTCAGACAATCAAGTGGTATCCTTCTTGGGGAGATGTCAGACTAAGCAATATGATTAAGGACCGCGGTTCTTGGTGTATTTCGCGTCAAAGAACTTGGGGAGTACCAATCCCAGCTTTTTATACTGAGAAAGATACAGCTATTTTAGATTCTGAGGTAATCGAGCATATTGCACAGATTTTTGCAAAAGAAGGATCTAATGCTTGGTTTAAAAAAGAAGCTTCGGAATTATTACCTAAAGGCTATACTCATAAAGATTCTCCTAACGGAATATTTAGAAAAGAAACGGATATTATGGATGTTTGGTTTGATTCTGGCTCATCTCATCATGGAGCGATGAAGGATTTAGGTCTTGGTTATCCAGCAGATTTATATTTGGAGGGTTCTGACCAATACCGTGGATGGTTTAACTCAAGTTTGATTACTGGTGTTGCAACAGAGGGAAGAGCACCGTATAGAACTTTGGTTTCCCACGGTTTTATCCTTGATGGTGAAGGAAAAAAGATGTCAAAATCAATGGGAAATGTAGTTGATCCTAATAAGATAGCTAATACGATTGGAGCAGATATATTCAGATTATGGGTAGCTAGTGTCGATTATCAAGCTGATGTTAGGTTATCTGAAAACCTAATCAAGCAAGTATCTGAGTCTTATCGAAAAATAAGAAATACAATCAAGTTTTTACTAGGTAACGTATTCGATTATGTTGATGATGTGAATAGAGTACCTTTTGATAGATTAACCGATGTTGATAAATACATGATGATTAAGAACAATAATCTTGTTAAAGAAGTTATCAGTGCTTATGATGACTTTAGATTTGATGTTGTCTATCGTAAAATTACGAATTTTGTTACCTTTGCATCATCGTTCTATCTTGATTTTGCTAAAGATGTTTTGTATATCGAGAAAGCCGACTCCTTACAAAGAAGACAGATGCAAACAGTAATTTATACAATGCTTGATACTTTGTTGAGAATTCTATCTCCACTTTTACCACATACTACTTCTGAAGCATACTCATATATGCCAAATCCTCAAGTAGAAGATGTTTACCTTCTAGATTTTCCTCAAGTTTTAGAGTTAGACAATTCAGTTGAAGAACTGTACGATCAATTCTTAGAGATGAGAGAAGATGTTTTAAAGGCTTTGGAAAATGCCAGGAACGAAAAGATTATTGGTAAGAGTTTAAATGCACATGTAATATTATATCCTAAGGGTAAAGTCGAAAAAATGCTTGACCGTTTAGATATCAATTTAGCTCAGGTCTTCATTGTTTCAAAACTTGAGGTGCTAAAAGAAGGCTTTGGTACTTATAAAAGTCAAGATTTGTCAATTGATGTATTAAAAGCTGATGGGCATACCTGTGATAGATGCTGGCAAATAGTTGATAAATTGGATGAAGAAGGTTTATGCACTCGATGTAGAAGTGTTGTTGAAGAATAGATAAGATAAAGCCGTAAAACGGCTTTTCTTAACATCTTGGCTAATTGACAGCAAAGATTTTTAATTGTATAATTAACCTATGATTTTTAAGGAGGATTTAAAATGAAGATTAATAAACTAATTGACCATACATACTTAAAAGCTTTTGGTACTAAAAAAGAGATAGATAAACTTATTGAAGAAGCAAAGGAAAATAACTTTATGTCAGTTTGTGTCAATCCAACATGGGTAAAGTATTGCGCAAATAAACTTGAAAATAGTGAAGTTTTAGTCTGTACTGTTGTAGGGTTTCCTTTGGGAGCAAATACTGTTGAAACTAAAGTTTTTGAAACCTTGAATGCTATTAGCAACGGAGCTGATGAGATTGATATGGTAATCAATATCGCAAAACTAAAAGAAAAAGATTATGATTATATCTTAAATGAGATTAATCAAGTTTCTAAAGCAGCAATAGATAAAACAGTAAAAGTTATTGTTGAGATTTGTTATCTTGAGAATGATGAGATAAAGAAAGTTAGTGAGATTGTTGCAAAATCTCAAGCTCATTTCATTAAGACATCAACTGGTTTTGGTACTTCAGGAGCAACAAAAGAAGCAGTTGAACTAATGAAGAAAAATGTTGGTTCAAAAGAAGTGAAAGCTGCAGGGGGAGTTAAAACCAAAGCAGATTTGCTTATGATGATTGAAGCTGGTGCAACTAGAATTGGTACAAGCAACGGTGTTGCTTTGGTAAATAATCAAGAAGGACAAGGATACTGATGAGAGAACTGCAGAAAATTTTGATTGATGAAAGTAAGGCTTTGATTAAAAAACTGAATTTATTTAGAATTGCTATATATATGGCTGTTTCTATAGGTGCTGTTTTTTTGGTTTTGGTGATAGTAGGAATTCCTTTAGATATCTATAATATTTCATTTGTTATTGGACTAGGTGTGATTTATAGTTTTTTTAGAGATTTGACAATCGCAAATTACTCAAATAAGCAATTGGATAAGTTTTACGACTACCTATCAAATAAAGAACCTGAAATGGAAATATATATACCAATACTTGAGAAAAACATTCAAGGTTACTTTTTGAAAAAAGCAGCGCTTTATTTTAAAAACGACGAGCTTTATCTTGAAGCTTTTAGACAAGAAAAATCTAAGGCTAAGAATACAGAAAGCATAACAGTTAGATATGGAAAAGACTTTTCAATAACTCATAATTACCCAGATAAAGATGGAAGGGTAGTGATGTTCGAGAGTTTTCTAATGGAAACAAATTACCAGTTCTCTTTAATAAAGAATGATAAAATCATCGAAAAGATTAATAAAAGAGTGAAGGGAGAATTATAATATGTCAACACCACATATCGAAGCTAGCGTTAGCAACATAGCAAAAACAGTATTAATGCCCGGAGACCCTTTAAGAGCTAAATATATAGCTGATACTTTCTTAGAGAATGTTACTTTGTTTAACTCGATTAGGAATATGTTTGGTTTTACAGGTTATTACAAAGGGAGAAGAATATCGGTGATGGGATCTGGTATGGGTATGCCTTCAATTGGAATATACTCATATGAACTATATAAGTTTTATGATGTAGATACTATCATTAGAATTGGCTCTTGTGGCGCTTATCAAAAAAGTTTAAAACTCTATGACACAATTTTAGTAGATTCAGCATTTTCTGAATCGACGTATGCAAAAACACAAAATAAATGTGATTCACCAATTTTAGAAGCAACAAAAGAATTAAACGATAAGTTGGCAAAGATAGCCAATGAAATTGGTATTGAGATAAAACGAGGCAAGATTCACTCTAGTGATGTCTTCTATCGAGAACACTCAGATGAAATATTGAACTATGCAATAAAAGAAAATCTATTGGGTGTCGAGATGGAATCCTTTGCTCTATTTCACAATGCAAAAATTACCAATAAAGCAGCTGCTTGTTTGTTGACGGTATCAGACTCTTTGGTAACAAATGAGGCGACTACAGCTAAAGAAAGAGAAACTGCGTTTACCAATATGATGAAGATTGCATTGGAGATGGCAGAATAAAAGGTTGAAAGACCTTTTTTTTGAGGTGGTTATGAAGATTCACAAAAGAGATATTCCCGGAATCGAATTGTTTTACTTACCTAATAAGAAATTCAAGACGATTGATTTTGCATTTGTTTTCACAAATAAGTTCGTTGACGAAGAGTTAAACGAAAGGCAGTTTTTAACTGAAATATTGACAGAGTCAACTCAAAAGTATCGAAACTCAGAACAGATGAGTCTAGTTTGTGATAATCTTTATGGGATTGATAAAGCCTGTAGTTATAATCTTAGCGGTGATGTTGGGATAACTACAGTTTTATTGCGTTGTATTAATGAGAAGTATCTTGATGAAGAAGGAATAACTGATAAAGCTTTGAATCTGTTAATCGAGATGATATATAACCCTAAAAAAAATAAGGGATTGATTCCTTTAGCAGCTGTTAAAGATCAAAAAAACCAGACAGAACAATTTATCTTAAGTATTAAACAAAACAAAACAGCTTATGCATATTATGAGTTTATGAAACACTTCACTAAAGATTTTGAGGATAAAGTCGGTATCTTCCCTAGATTAAATCATCTATCAAAAGTTGACAATTTAACTGTTACTAAAGTATATGAGAAAATGATTAAAGAAGATCGATTACAGATATTTGTCAGTGGTGATTTTGATTTTGAAAAGATGGATGAGTTCTTTAAGAAACATCAACTTAAAACCAATGTTTTAGAAGGTTTTGAATATTTGAAGAATTATGGAAAAAGAAGAGATTTATATGAGGTTTTGGAAAGATCTTCAAATGGACAGACAAGAATATATCTAGGGTACTATTTAGATTTTTTACCAAAAAAAAATAATGTGATAGCTATGAAGATCTTTGATGAACTCTTTGGTGGGTTTGAGTATTCGAGATTATTTGTAAATATCCGAGAAAAGCTACAGTTATCATATTATGTTTATTCAAGATATAATGAAGATAATAATCTCTTTTTTGTTGGCTTAGAAACCAGTAAAAACAATGCAAAAAAAGCGATTTCTGAGATAGATTCCGAACTTAAGAAGTGTCAACAAGGCGAGATATCTGAAGAATTATTTTTGCAGGCAAAGACTAATATCATAAAGCGAATTGAAGCAAAGAAAGATTCCCAAACAGCTGGTTTGATTCAAAGTATCGTAAATTTTCTTAAATATGGAAGCGAATATAGCGAAGATGAAATGCTTAGAGATTTAGAAATTATATCAATTGATGATGTATTATCTGTAATTAGAAGAATTAGTCTTGATACAGTATATATCTATACCAATGAGGAATAAATTATGAGAGTTATCAAACTGCTTTCAGATGAATTTGTCTATCATGAACAGATGCAAAATGGTCTGAATGTTTACATCCATCCTAAGAATAATTTTGTGCAGTCCTACGCATCTTTGCAGGTCGATTTTGGTGGTCGAGATTTTTGTTATTACTTGAATGGATTAAAGTATGACTTACCGGAAGGAACAGCGCACTTTTTAGAACATATGTTGTTCGAGAACAATGATCAACCCTTAAGTGAAATCTTCGTAAAAAGTAATGCTGAAATTAATGCCTATACCTCAAGAAGGATAACCTCTTATTATTTTTCATGCCAAAATGATTTTTTAATGTTGCTAGATGCATTGCTTGAGAACTTTGTCAGTTATGATTTTACAGATAAATCTATTGAGAAAGAAAGGAAAATCATAACTGAAGAGCTGTCGATGAATGATGACTCAAAGGCTTATAAAGCATATAAAACATTATCAGCGATGATGTATCAAGATAAATCGATTCATCACGATATCGGTGGAACAAAAACATCGATAAAAGCAATAGATAAGGATATGCTTTGTCAAGCTGTTAAGCACTTTTATCATCCGAAAAACATGAGTTTAGTTCTTACTGGTGATATTGATGTAGAGAATACTATCGCTTTCTTAAGGAAGCATAATTTCAGCAATACTGACTTCGGTGATTTTATCTCTATTCAAAGAAATCATCCAAGAAGATCTCCTAGAAGTCATAAGAAAACTAAACTGGACAAAGATTTGGATACATCGATTGTAGAAATAGGAATTAAGATTCCTGATGAGTATTTTAAAAATCTCAACTATATGCACCTTTTATACTCAAATCCCTTCACTAATATTTTCTTTGGACCGACATCGAAGATCTATCGCGAGTTAAAGAAGAAGAATCTGTATAATTTTACTTTTTCAACAACACCGATCATCGAAGATGATTATGGCTTTTTCAATATATCAATTGAGACAAACAAATCTAAACAGTTTATTGAGTACATGATTAAAGCGCTGTTGAACATCAAAGATGAACTGATTAATCCAAGAGTTTTCAATGCATATAAAAGAGCTGAGGTAGGACGTGCTATCAAGGTCTTTGATGATGTTAGAAGTTCGCATTCATTTGTTAAAAAACTACTTATCAATGCAATTGAAATCAGCGATTTTATGAGTGCATCAACTAATATAAGTATTAAAGATATTGCTTTTTATCAAAATTTCTTTATAAAAGATAATATTTTCATAGTTGAGTATCAAAAGTAAATATTTCGTTTTTAAAGAAAAAATGCTATAATTAAAGGGGTGTTATTTATGAAAATCAAGACAATTGAATTCGTTGGGTCAGCAGTGTCTAAATCTCAATATCCCGATGATGGTTTAGGGCAAATTGTTTTTTCTGGTCGATCCAATGTAGGAAAATCTTCTTTCATTAATTCTCTACTTTTAAGTAAAAATATAGCTAGAGTATCACAAACCCCTGGCAAAACCAGACTTATAAATTTCTTTTTAATTAATAAACTTTTCTATTTTGTAGATATCCCAGGTTATGGATATGCAAATGTATCTAAGGCAGAAATACTGCGTTTTGCCAGTATGATAGATGAGTATTTAAAGAATCCTTTAATCAAAATGGCGATTCTTTTATTAGATATTAGAAGAGTACCAAATGAAGATGATTTGTTAATGTATGAGTATTTTAAATCTCTTAATATAAAACTGTTAATAGTGCTAACTAAAGCTGATAAACTTTCAAACAATCAAAGAGTAAAACAAGTTAATATGATTAAAAACAAGTTATTCAAAGAAGATGTGATTATTCCCTATTCTACAAAATCAAGAATTAATCACGATGAGATATGGACTTATTTGGAAAAGGCAGTTGGTTTAGAAAATGAAGATTAAATTCTATAGTGAAATAGCCAAGAATTATGATTTGCTGATTAAAGATGATATTGAGAAGAATCAATTTCCTTACGCTGGATATGATGTTGTAATGGAGTTGATTTCTGAAGATATCTTCTGTTTCACAGAAGAAAAACAATTGAATATTCTAGATATTGGGATTGGAACTGGTTATTTATATGAAAGATTTAAACCTAGTTCAGTAACGGTATATGGCATCGATAACTGTCAAGAAATGTTAGAGGTAGCTAAGCTTAGGTTACCAGAAGCAACACTTCTCAATCATGATTTTCAAAATGGTTTACCAGAAGAGTTGGATGGTCTATTTTTTGATTATATTGTGCTGAACTTTACAGTAAATCATTTTGATTTTGAGTTTTTAGTATCAGCAATCGAATCTTTGGTATTAAGACTAGGTTCCTTTGGCAAAATTATCATCAGTGATTTAATGTTTCATGACGGAATCAAAAAAGTTAGATATTTTAATAAGTTTCCTGACAACATGATTACAGGTCTATATTTCCATACTTATGATAGGATTGTTAAGAGAGTTAATACTTCTTTAAAACCAAGTTTTATGGAAATTAATGATTTCACAGGAATTCTTATTATCGAGAAAAAGTATGAAAGTTCTTTACATATTGAGGATTGTTTGGTAAAATACAAGTCAAATACAGTGAAGTGGAAGAGTAGTCAACCGCAGAAAAAAAGCGAGTAAACGGTCGGTGTAAGTTTACTTCTGCATTGGTGAAGGTAGCCACGGAGTAGAACAGATGAAATAGTAGTAGTTTGTTCCGTTTAGCTGCGTTAAAGTGTTAGAGTGCTGGTTTATCCAGAACAAAGGTGGTACCACGGTGATTGAACCGTCCTTTTTAGGGCGGTTTATTTTTTTTGAGGTGATATTATGAGTTATATCAAGGAAATTCGTAGTTTAGTTAAAGATGCATTCCTGATTTTAAATGCTACTGCTATTGTTATTGTGGACGAGCAGAAGAGGATTCTTCTGCAAAAACGTTCAGATAATGGTTTGTGGGGTTTGCCTGGTGGTTTGTTAGAACTAGATGAAACCATTGAAGAGGGTGCTATTCGAGAAGTTTTCGAAGAGACCAATTTAAATGTAAAGATAAAAAGATTTTTAGGTGTTTTTTGCAACCCATTTATGAGATGGAGAGAAAAAGATTTAGCTAAAGTTTATTCTTTTGCTTTCTTAGCAGAAGTAGTAAGTGGTGAGTTGAAGGTGAATGATGATGAATCATTAGCGATGGAGTATTTTCACTATGAGAATTTACCGGAAATTCATTCAATCGATAATCTAGAGATTATCGATGCATATTATCAAAATAAAGAATGTTTAGTAGAGGGAGTGTTTTATAATGGAAAAACTATATAATCCAAAACAGGTTGAAATGAATAAGTATGAATTTTGGTTGGAGAATAAGCTGTTTGCTAGTGGAGATTTAAATAAAAAGCCTTTTACAATTGTGATTCCCCCACCAAATGTAACTGGAAAATTACATCTTGGTCATACTTGGGATAATACTTTACAAGATATTATTATCAGAAGAAAAAGAATGCAAGGATTTGATGCATTGTATCTTCCAGGAATGGATCATGCTGGGATTGCAACTCAGGCAAAAGTAGATGCAAAACTTAAAGAAGAAGGTAAAAGTCGTTATGAGATGTCTAGAGAAGAGTATCTTAATGTCGCTTGGAGTTGGAAGGAAGAATATGCCGAGTATATTAGAGAGCAATGGAAACTCATGGGTTTGTCTTTGGATTACTCGAAAGAACGCTTTACTCTTGATGAGGGCTTGTCTGAGGCAGTAAAAAAAGTCTTTGTAGAGCTGTATAAAAAGGGATATATTTATCGCGGGGAGAGAATAATAAATTGGGATGTTGAAGCAAAAACAGCTCTTTCAAATATTGAAATAGAACATATTGAAACCAATGGAGCATTGTATTATATCACCTATCCATTTGCTGAAGGTAGTGGTGGTGTAACAGTTGCGACTACTAGACCAGAGACCATGTTTGGAGATAGTGCAATTATGGTACACCCAGATGATGAGAGGTTTTTAGAAATACAAGGTAAGGAAGTATATATTCCAACAACAAAAACAAAAATCAGGATTATTACTGATGAGTTTGTAGATAAGGATTTTGGAACAGGCATTGTTAAAGTAACACCTGCGCATGATCCAAATGATTTTTTAGTTGGAAGAAGACATGATTTAGCAATGCCTCTTTGTATGAATGAAGATGGAACTATGAATCATCTAGCGTTTGAATATCAAGGAATGGAAAGATTTGCATGTAGAAAGAAGTTAGTTGAAGATTTAAAGAAATTGAATCTACTTCAAAAAATTGAACCAATTGTTCATAGTGTTGGCCATAGTGAAAGAACTGGGGTAATTGTCGAACCGAGACTTTCAAAACAGTGGTTTGTCAAAATGGATAAACTTGCAAAGAATTCATTAGAGAAGTCAAAAGTTAAATTTGTACCAGAAAGATTCGAAAAGATATTTAAGAATTGGCTAGAAGGTATTGAAGATTGGTGTATTTCACGTCAGCTATGGTGGGGACATCGAATACCAGTTTATTATCGAAATGATGAAATATATTGTGGCATGGATAAACCTGATGGTGAAGGGTTTATTCAAGATGAAGATGTTTTAGATACATGGTTTTCTTCAGCTTTATGGCCTTTTTCTACTTTAGGATGGCCTGATAAAACTGAGGATTTTAAGAGATATTATCCAAATGATGTAATGGTAACAGGTTATGACATTATCTTTTTTTGGGTGGCTAGAATGGTTTTTCAAGCTTTAGAATTTACTGACGAGTCACCTTTTAAGGAGTGTTTGATTCATGGATTGATCAGAGATAAAGATGGCAGAAAAATGTCTAAATCTTTAGGTAATGGTGTTGATCCACTTGAAGTAGTTGAAAAATATGGAGCTGATGCTTTAAGGTATTTTATCACGACCAATTCTAGTCCAGGTCAGGATTTAAGATATGATGAAGAAAAAGTTTTATCTAGTTGGAACTACATCAATAAAATTTGGAATATCAGCCGCTATGTAATAATGAATACTTCAGATATCCTAGGTAAAGATATCATGATTTCACAAGAAGAATTGACTTTTGCGGAAGAATGGATTATTGGTAAACTCAATAAGACAATCGATACAGTTAATCACTTCTATGATAATTATGAGTTTGGTGAGGTAGCTAGAATTATTTATAACTTTACTTGGAATGACTTTGCGTCTTGGTATGTTGAAATGACAAAATTATCTGATAGTATAACAACTAAGAAAGTTTTAGTTTATGTTTTAACAAAGATATTACAATTGCTTCACCCCTTTATGCCTTTTGTAACAGAGGAGATTTATCAAAAATTAGGTTATAGCGAAAAGTCAATTATGATAAGTAAATGGCCTCAAAGCAATGCTTGGAACTTTGATGATTCTTTACATAAAGATTGGTTCTTTGATTTGATTAAAGAAGTTAGAGTAATTAGAAATGAGTATCAAGTACCTTTGTCAAAACCGATAGATCTGTTTTTACAAACGAATGAATTGAATTTGAATTTTATCAAAACAAATCAAAAGTATTTGGAGAAATTTTTAAATCCTGGAAGGTTTGTTGCTAATGAAAAAGTCGTCGCTAGTGAGGATGCAATTTCGATAATTTTAGCAGAAGTACAGGTATTTATTCCGCTTGGTTCTTTGGTTAATATCTCAGAAGAAATTGTGAAATTGAAGAAGAAGAAATCTGATTTAGAAAACGAGATTAGTCGTTGTGAAAGAATGCTGTCAAATAGTAGTTTTATTATGAAAGCTCCCGAATCAAAGATAAACGAAGAGAAAGATAAGCTAGTTAAATATCAGGAAAACTATAAAGAAGTTATATCGAGAATAAGGGAGTTAGAGAGTTAAAATGTTTAAAACCTTAAATGAAGCAAAAGATTGGATTGAAAATATTAAAAGGTTTGGTTCCAAACTAGATTTGACAAGAATGAAGAAATGTGTTGAATACCTTGGTCATCCTGAAAAGGAGTTTAAGTCAATACATGTTGCCGGAACAAATGGAAAAGGTTCAACATCAACATTTTTAAAAAATATTTTAATTGAAGCAGGTTTTAATGTAGGAATTTATACATCACCTTATGTTGTTAAGTTTAATGAGAGAATTGGTTTGAACAATGATTACATTTCAGATGATGATTTGGTTTATTATGCAAATCAACTTTATCCTTTGACAGAGAAGATGCTTAAAGAGGATGAAACTGTAACTTTTTTTGAAGTTTTAACTTTAATGGCTTTTTTGTATTTTCGTGATAAAGAAGTAGATTATGCAGTTGTTGAAGTAGGGTTGGGTGGATTATTGGATGCAACTAATGTGATAATACCAGAAATATCTGTTATCACTAATATCTCTTATGATCATATGAAACAGTTAGGAAACACTTTGGAGTCTATAGCACTAAATAAATTGGGAATAGTTAAAGAAGGAGTGCCTTTAGTTACTGCAATTGAAGATATAAACTTGTTTCCTTTGTTTGCAGAGATTACTGCGGAAAAAAACAGCAGATTAAAAATAATAAATTTTGACCTAGTAAGTGATATTTCTGTAGGTGAAAAAACCAGTTTTAAGTATCAAAATGATTATTATAGTTTAAAGTTGACTGGATATCATCAAGTAAGAAACTCGATTCTAGCGATTGAAGTAATTCGCTTGTTAAGGATTATTAATCATCAAAGTATTAAAGAAGAGCATATTAAAAGAGGTTTAGAGAAATCTTTTTGGCCTGGGAGATTTGAGATCTTCAACGGAAATATAGTTTTAGACGGCGCACATAATATTGGTGGTATAACAGCACTTATCAAGAGTGCAAAAACAGTCTTTTCAGGTAAATATATCAAGTGTTTGTTTTCTGTAATGAGCGATAAAGAGCATAAAAAAATGATAGAGGAGTTGGATAACTTTTGCGATGAACTTTATTTTACAGAGTTTGAGTATGCTAGAAGAGAAGATGCACAGAATCTGTTTATGGAAAGTTCTCATTATCATAAATCCTTTCATAAAGACTATAAACAGATTTTTAAACAACTTATCAACCTCAAAGAACAAGAAGTGTTGATTGTTACAGGGTCTTTATATTTTATCTCAGAAATAAGAAAACTTTTAACAGAAAAAGAATTCTAAGTTCATGTAAGTATTATTTTCTCGGGTGATAAATATGTATATGATAAGGGATATGCCAAAAGTTGAAAGACCGAGAGAAAGATTGTTGATGCTTGGGCCTAACAGTCTAAGCTCTTATGAGCTAATCGCAATTTTGCTTAGAGTAGGAGCGAAGAACAAGTCAGTTATCGATTTATCAAAATCATTGGTAAATGATTTGAATGACCTTTCTGATTTGAAAGATATGACTATCGATGAGTTATCAAAAATCAGAGGTATAGGTCAAGCTAAAGCTATTACACTTTTAGCAGCGATAGAGTTAGGCCAAAGAGTTAATCAACCTCAAAAAGAGCGAATTAGAATTAATTCACCTAATGATGTATTTGATTTGCTTAGATACGAAATATCTTTGATAAAACAAGAGGTTATGATTGTACTGTTTTTGGATTTAAAAAACAGCTTGATTGCGAAAAAGCAAATCTTTAAAGGTAGTTTGAATATGTCTTTGGTTCATCCAAGAGAAGTCTTCAAATATGCTGTGAAATACTCGGCATATCAAATTGTGTTAGTTCATAATCATCCCTCAGGGGATCCGAGTCCATCTAGTAATGATTTAAAGATTACTAAGCTTTTTATTGAAGCGGGTGAAATGCTACAAATAAAGGTTTTAGATCATATTATTATTGGCAATGATTCATTTCTTTCAATTGTCGATTATCAAAGAAAAGAAAGCTTAAATAAAAAAAAATGAGGGTATCGATTTAAACGATACTCTCTTTTTTTTAGGATAAAAATTCTATAATATCTTGATATACTTCAGCTTTATTCAACTCATTTAGAACTTCATGTCTAGCTTCAGGATAAATCTTCATCTTGATGTTTTTATATCCTAATGATTCCATTTTGTTAAAGAGTGTGTGAATCTGTTTACCATAATCGGATAATGCATCATGACCGCCAGAGATTAATAACATAGGTAGCTCATAATTACCTGATTTCAAGTTTTTTGTTTTGGATACAAAGTTCAACCATTTGAACATATCAAGATTAGCAGCCAAAGAAAATGGTTGTCCGCACATTTGAGAATCGTGATAGTACTGTTGTATTAACTTATCTCTTGTTAACCATTCTTCATTAATACCAGTTATAATTTTATCTTTTCGCATTTTATTTGGATTAGCATCGATCGACATATCTTGAATGAGTTTTGAAACAGTCTTTGGGCCTTTAAAGCATTTGATGATTCTTGTTAACATCATTCCACTCTTTATCAATAACTTGCTGGGGTAAGCAGTTCCAGATATCACACCTTTTGAATAAAAATCAGGAAAATCGATTAAGAGTTTTCTAGCTAAAAAAGATCCCATGGAGTGGCCAATAAGAAATACTTCTTGTTTTGGATAGGTTTTTTCAATATACTCTTTTACTAAAAGAACTGACTCATAAGCTAATAAATCACCATTTTTATCGGCAAAATGTACGTAATCATAATTATCTGTAGACAGACCATGACCTAAGATATCACAGCCTATTACAAGGTAACCTTGATTTATTAAAAACTCTGAAAAATCACCATATCTTAAGAAATGCTCGGATGCACCATGTATTATTTGAACTATAGCTTTTGGTTTTTTTTCTGGTTCATATAGGTATAAATGTATTTTATTATCTTGATAATCTTCCAATGTAAATTGTTTCATTATTAAACCTCCATTAAAATATACTTTAATTATAACATTATTCATTTTAATTTTAAACAGGATTTGATATAATTAATACGGAGGATTTTATGCGAAAATATATCTTATCAATCGATCAAGGTACAACATCTTCAAGAGTTATAATCTTTGATGAAGATGGTTTAGTAGTATCTAATCATGCTCAAGAGTTCACTCAATATTTTCCTAAACCAGGTTTTGTTTTACATGATCCTGAAGAGATTTGGGAAAGTGTGTTGAACTGTATGAAACAAGCTCTTAAAAAAGCTGAAATTTCTATTGATGATATTGATGCAATCGGTATTACTAACCAAAGAGAAACTACTGTTATGTGGGATAAAACCACATCTAAACCAATTTCTAAAGCAATAGTGTGGCAATCATCACAGACAAAAGAGATCTGTGATGAGTTGATTAAAGCTGGATATTTAGAGTTATTCAACAAAAAGACAGGATTGATAATCAATCCTTACTTCTCTGGGACAAAAATTAAATGGATACTTGACAATGTCTCAGAAGCAAGAACTCTTGCACAAAAAGGTGATTTGGCTTTTGGGACTATTGATAGTTGGTTGGTATGGAAGCTAACTGGTGGAGAAAGTCATGTTACAGATTATTCAAACGCATCTAGAACTTTAATTTTTAATATCTATGATTTGAGATGGGATGATGAATTATTAGATATTTTGAACATTCCTAGGAATATTTTACCAAAAGTAGTTGATTCATCCGGTATTTGTGCTTATACTAAAGAGAGTGTTGTTGGAAAAAAAATTCCTATTTCAGGTATTGCTGGCGATCAACAAGCAGCACTTTTTGGTCAAACTTGTTTTAGCGCTGGGGATGTAAAAAATACCTACGGAACTGGTTGTTTCTTATTGATGAATACTGGCAATGTTGCAAAACAATCCAAAAAGGGATTGCTAACAACGATTGCTTGGAGTATTGATGGCAAAGTTGAATATGCTTTAGAAGGTTCAATTTTTGTTGCAGGAAGTGCGATTCAATGGTTAAGAGATGAATTAAAGATTATCGATAATGCTCAACAATCACAATATTTAGCTGAACAAACAGAAGATAATATGGGAGTATATTTTGTACCTGCTTTTGTGGGATTAGGAACACCTTATTGGGAGGAAGATGCAAGAGGAAGTTTCTTTGGTTTAACAAGGGGAACTTCAAAAAATCATATTGTTAGGTCTGCTCTAGAAGCTATTGCCTATCAAACAAAAGATGTCGTTGAGCTGATGCAAGAAGAATCGAATATTAAACTTAAAAGTTTGAAGGTTGATGGTGGAGCTTCTGTGAATGATTTTTTAATGCAGTTTCAATCAGATATTTTAGATTGTGAGATTTACCGTCCTAGTATTTTTGAAACCACTGCTTTAGGTTCAGCATATTTAGCAGGTATTGGAGTAGGTTTGTGGAAAAAAGCTGATATAGAGAAAAAATGGAGAGTTGACAAAGCTTTTTTCTCTGAAATGACAGAAAAGGAAAGAACGACTCTTTATTACAACTGGCAAAGAGCTTTGAAAGCTTGTGTTGCCTTTGCAAATATGGATAATTATTAAGGAGGCAGTATGGAAAAGAAATATGATTTACATGATTTTGCAATAAAGAAGAAAAAATCAGAAAAAAATGTAATTATCGGTATTGTTTTAGCAGCAATAGCTGGACTTAACTATTTAGCATTTTATTCAAGTCAAACCAGTATATTTGTTATTTTAACCTTTGTTTTTGGGTTACCAGGTTTGATATTCTTGGCTATTGGTTTTTCAGAGTTTACCAAGATGAAGAAAGAGTTTAAAGATAAAGTATTAAGAAATATGTTTAAAGAATTAATTCCAGATGTTATATACGAGCCTTATCGAGGTCTATCAGAACATGAAGCTTATGCTTCTGAGTTTTTGAGAAGAGCAGATAGGTATCACTCTGAAGATTATATTGCTGGTAAAGTTGGAGACGTTGATTTTGTTTCTAGTGACGTAAAACTTGAAGAAAGAAGAGTTGAGAGAACGAAAAATGGAACCAGAGTATATTATGTTCCTTATTTCGTGGGTAGAGTATTCAGGTTTAAGTTCAACAAAGATTTTGTTGGAAGTCTGCAGGTATTAGAGTCAGGTTCGCCCTTATCAAGAAGAAAGTTTGAGAGAGTTAAGTTAGAATCAATTGACTTTAATAAAAAATTTAGAATTTTTGCTGAAGAAGATCTCACTGCATTTTACATTTTAACACCAGATATTATGGAAGCAATCTTTCTACTGGAAAAAAGACATCCCGGTAATATCAGTATGTCATTCCTTGGTGATTATCTATATGTAGCTATAAATAATAATAAGGATACGTTTGAGTTGCAATTATTTAAAAAATTAGATGAATCGGTAATCAAAGAATTTGAAAAAGATTTATTGGTTATTAAAGACTTCATTGTGTCTTTAAAACTTAATAATAAATTATTTAAGAAAGATTAGGAGGAAAATATGTTAACTTTATTACAAACAGGTGGAATTATTGCAATTGTAATTGTAGGACTCATTTTAATCATTGCATTTTGGTATATAGGTGTAATGAACCGTTTAAGACAATTGGAACTAAAGGTTAATGAGGCAGAATCTGGAATTGACGTAGCATTGACAAAGAGATTTGACATGCTTACAAAAATGTTGCAAACTACCAAAGGTTACGCAAAACATGAAGCAGAAACCTTGGAGAAAGTAGTTAAATGGCGTTCTGGAATTCCTAAGGATGCGACTTTAAAAGACAAAGAAGAATTCTTTAACCAAATGAACCAAGTTGCGCAAGGAATTAATGTTGTAGTGGAAAAGTATCCAGACTTGAAAGCAAACACAGTATTTTTAGAATTGCAATCAGCAGTTGCAAATACAGAAGAACACCTACAAGCAGCAAGAAGATTATATAATGCAAATGTAACTAGTATCAATACAATTATTGTTACTTTCCCACAAAGTATTGTAGCTAATGCAATCAAAATGGCTAAAAAACCATATTTTGAAGCAGAAGAGCAAAAACGTCAAGATGTGAACTTCGAGTTTTAATAAAAGTACATTTTTGATATCAATTTAATCAAATAAGAATAATTAGTGGAGCATTAGCTTCACTTTTATTTTTTTTTATAAAAAAATAAAAAAAAGTGATTCTTTTTAAAGGATTTTTTGTAGATATCAATTTAGTAATACGAAGATTTAATTGGTATAATTTATCAAAAGGAGGATGTTATGAATCAAGTAATTCTTGTCGGCAGATTAACAAGCGACCCTGACCTTGTATGTCTAGATAATGGCATGAAAGTTTCAACGGTATCAGTAGCTGTAAAAAGGCCTTTCAAAAGTGGTGACAGCAATCAATACGAGACAGATTTTTTTAGATGTACCTTATGGAGTGGGATTGCAGAAGCTACTGTTAATTATTGTAAGAAAGGTTATACTGTTGGAATTAAAGGAAGACTACAACAAAAGCATTTTGTTCAAGATGGTAAGAATTTATTATCCTATCCAGAGATTGTAGTTGAAAAGATTAATTTTATCAGTAAAACTTCATCAGAATCTGAATGAACACCTAAGGGTGTTCGTTTTTTCTTTTTAATTGGCTTTTTAATTTTGAAAAATATGTTATAATTTTTATTAAGATATTACTTGGAGGGAGAAATAATCTATCTAGATTAATAAACAGATATTATGAGACAATATTTAGATTTTTTACAACATATCCTTGATAATGGAAATAAAAAACCTGATCGGACAGATGTAGGAATAATCTCGACTTTTGGATATCAAATGCGCTTTAACCTTAAAGAAGGTTTTCCTTTGTTAACCACTAAAAAAGTTCATTTTAAATCGATTGTTCACGAGTTATTATGGTTTATTAGAGGGGACACTAATATAAAGTATCTAGTAAAGAATAATGTAAGAATATGGAATGAATGGCCATATGAGAAGTTTAGAAGCCATCTAGATTATCAAGGTGAATCGTTAGAAGAATTTGTTGAAAAAGTCAAAAATGATGATGATTTTGCTTTAAAACATGGTAACTTAGGCCCTGTCTATGGGAAACAATGGCGAGATTTTGGAGGTTTTGACCAATTAGCTAAAGTCATTGAAGATATAAAGAATAATCCTCAGAGTAGAAGATTAATAGTCTCTGCTTGGAATCCACCATTTATTAAAGACATGGCTTTGCCACCTTGTCATATGATGTTTCAATTCTATGTTAGTGACAATCAACTATCATTACAATTATATCAAAGGAGTGCAGATGCTTTTCTAGGAGTTCCGTTTAATATTGCTTCTTATGCGCTTTTATTGTTGCTAGTCGCTAAGGTCACTGGTCTTTTAGCACATGAGTTTATCCATACTATTGGTGATGCTCATATTTATCTTAACCACTTAGAACAGGTAAAGACACAAATGCAAAGAGAACCAAAACGATTACCAAAGATAGTTTTGGCAGATAAAACAGATATTGAGGATTTCACGTTTGAAGACATAGTTTTAGTTGATTACAATCCTCATCCAGTCATTAAAGGAAAGGTTGCTGTTTAAGATGATTAGCATGATTTTTGCAATAGATCCTACAGGTTTAATCGGTAAAGAAAATGATTTACCTTGGTATTATCCAGAAGACTTACAATACTTCAAATATGTTACATTAAACAAAACTGTGTTGATGGGAGTAACTACATTTGAATCAATAATCTCAAGATTGAATAAACCTCTACCGAATCGAAAGTCAATCGTTGCATCACTTAATGATTATTCTTATCCTGGAGTAGAAGTTATCCATGATTTGGACTCTTTTTTAAAGAAAAAACATGAAGAAGAAATATTTGTGATTGGTGGAAAGACTATATATGAGTTGGCATTCCCATATGCAAAGAGATTGTATATTACTCATATTAAGAAGGTTTTTGAAGGTGATACATATTTAGATTTAGACTTATCAAATTTTAAGTTGATAAAAGCAGATGATAATGAGGATTTAACATTTTGTATTTATGAAAGGATAGAATGAAATGATATTTCTTATTCAGATATTTTTATCTGTTTTAGTTACTTTGGTATTTAGTTTAAGGGAAAGTTTCAGTTTTGATTTTGGTGGTATATTGAACTTAGCATTGGTATTCATAGTTGCAAATATAGTTGTTATGATTATAATTTTTATAATTTTTGTT
>CAZSVO010000002.1:0-290812 GCA_964610325.1 uncultured Candidatus Izemoplasmatales bacterium | reverse complement strand
GTATGGTTGTTATACCATATCTCCAACTTTTGGAAGCTATTTCATCTACACATGGTGCGGGTGACAGGACTTGAACCTGCACTCCGTGGGAACTAGATCCTAAGTCTAGCGCGTCTGCCAATTTCGCCACACCCGCAAAAAAAGTGGTGACCCGCCGGCGATTCGAACGCCGGACCCTTTGATTAAAAGTCAAATGCTCTACCTACTGAGCTAGCGGGTCAAAAAAAATGGCTGGGCTAGGTAGATTTGAACTACCGATCTCGGAGTCAAAGTCCGATGCCTTAACCGCTTGGCCATAGCCCATCTTTTTCTCTTTGGGGCGACTGATGGGAATCGAACCCACGAGTGTCGGAGCCACAATCCGATGCGTTTACCCCTTCGCCACAGCCGCCATGAATTTTTTCGCACTTACTAGTTTACTAAATCAATCACTATTTGTCAAGAAATATCTCATCGTAAATACAAAAAAGAAAGATTCGAAAAAATTCGAATCAAACTAATAAGCTACTATCCCAATCCCATACCCTGAATTGCCAAGGTGAACATAGAAAACAGGGCTGACATATTTTGTTTGTACAATCTTAATTATTTTATTTTTTGACTTTGCATAATCGACAATTTTAGCTGAAAACTCCTCCATATTTAAATCAATAACATCTAAGTAAACATTTTCATATTTCTCGCAATAGTAATCTATTTTTTCGTAGAAAAACTCAAGACACGCTCCATGTGTTCTTGTCTTTTTTACCAAATCAAGTTTACCATCAATCATTTGAATAATTGGCTTAATTCTCAAAACAGTGCCAATCAAAGCTTGGATTCTATTTAATCTTCCACCTTTAAAAAGGTGTTTTAGGTCACTCAATGTAAAAGATACTAATGGTTCTTTAAACAACTTATAATATAAATCTAATACATCTTTGAAACTCTTCTTCAACTTAATCTCATCTGCTAAAACAGTCAATCCATTAGCTACACTAAACGAAGCTGCTTGTGGTGAATGGATACTTATTTCTAAACTTGTTTCTTCTAACATTGTTTTTGCTATTAAAGCTGATTGATAAGTTCCGCTAATTTTTTCTGACAGAACAACAACTAAAACATGAGTATAGCCTTCTGACTCATACTCTTTGTAAAGATTATAAAAATCCATCGGTGCAGGCTGGGAAGTTAATAATTTATGGTTCTCATCTAAAACCTTTTCCATTTCTTCCTTGCTCAGTTGACTTTCTAAGTACTCTTTTTGATCGATTATTACTTTTAAATATGCCGCTTTAATAAAATCATACTTATATAGTTCTTTTCTAGTATATGATGTGCTGTCAATTAATAATCCTATTTTTTCCATAATTTACCTCTTTTTAATATTACTCTATCACACATAATACTTTATCATTATTATATCTTAGTGTCAAGACTAGACTAATAAAATAGCAGCCATTTTTATAGGCTGCCATAAATATCTATTTGTGTTCTTCTAGATAACGTTTGTGCTCTTCAATAATCTTATCAATTAAATTGCCAGGAACTTCTTCATAACGGATGAACTCTCTGGAGAAAGTACCTGAACCTTGAGTCATAGCTTTTAAGTCGATGGTATACTTAGTAATTTCAGCCTCTGGTACTTCAGCTACAACTTTTTGATAACCTTCTATAGCCGGTTCCATACCCAAAACTCTTCCTCTTCGTTTATTAACATCCCCTAATACATCTCCAAGATATTCATCTTTAATAGTTATTTCTAGTTTATGAATAGGTTCTAATATTGTTGGTTTAGCTGATTTACAAGCTTCTTTAAAAGCTATTGAAGCAGCCATCTTGAATGCTAACTCATTTGAGTCTACTGCATGATACTTTCCATCTGTTAAAATACCTTTAACGCCTATTACAGGGAAGCCTGCTAAAACGCCATGTTCCAGTGTTTCCTGAAGGCCTTTATCCACAGCTGGGAAATATCCTCTTGGAACAGCTCCACCAAAAACTTCTTCAGCAAATTCATAATCTTTATCAGGTAGAGGTTCAAATCTCATTACAACCACTCCATAATAACCAGATCCACCAGATTGTTTGATGTATCTTCCATCAGCTGTAGCAACTTGTTTTATAGTCTCACGATAAACGATTCTTTGCTCTTCATTTACCAATGCTACTTTAAACATATTTCTCATTTTATCGATAATATATCCAATATGGATTACACCTTGTCCACCAATAAGTAATTGTGAAGTCTCTTTATTTCTAACAACTTGGAAAGTGTTATCTTCAAGTTGAAGTTTTGCTAATGCATTAGACAACTTGTCTTCATCTTTCTTATTTTCCGGCCTAATTGCTAAATACATAGTTGGTGTTGGAGTAACAACTTCAGGATAAATAACTATATTCTTCTTTTCAGATAAACTTGTGCCGGTTTTTACTTCAGCAACCTTAGCCATTGCACAAATATCCCCAGCGTGAAAAACTTCCATGTTTATTTGGTTTTTACCTAATAAAGTGAAAGGTTGAGCTGCTTTATCTGTGCTATTTTTATTAGAAACATAGATTTCTTGGTCTTTTTGAAGGGTTCCAGATTTGATCTGCATGATATTGATTGTCCCAATAAATGGATCAATTAGAGTTTTAAAAACTTGAGCTGAAAAAGGTTCATTATCAGTATATTTTCTTTTTACATCTTCGCCTTTTTCATTTTTGCCAATTATTTCTCCTCTTTGAGCAACAGTTGGAAAATACTGGTTAATCATATGTAATAGAGTTAAAGAACCTATATCTTTTGTTGCTGAACCGACCATAACTGGAACTGCTTCTCCAGAAATCACACTAGCATACAATCCTCTTTTTATTTCTTCTATTGTAAGTTCTTCGCCTTCAAAATATTTTTCAAGCAATTCTTCATCCGAACCTGCAACTACTTCAATCAATTCCTGTCTTAATTCCTCAACGCGGTCCATTTTATCTTCATAGATTTCTCCATCTACGCACTTATTTCCATCATAGATTCTCGCTTTTAAATCAACTATATCCGCGAAACCATTGAACTCCTCACTCTTACCTAATGGCAAACAGAAAGGAACTGCTTGTTTTCCAAATCTTGTTCTAATACTTTCTAACAATTCATCGAACTTAATGTTTTCCTTATCCATCTTGTTCAAGAAAACGATAGTAGGCAAATTACGCTTTTGAATTTCTAACCACATTCTTTCGGTTCCTACTTGAATACCACTAGCAGCATCAATCACTAAAACAGCTGCATCTGCAACTGATAATGAATGCGTAATATCTCCAATCAACTCGTCTGCACCAGGTGCATCTAAAAAATTGATTTTGACATCTTTGAATTCTATTGGCAACAAACCTGTTGATAACGAACCCTGTCTTGCTTGTTCTTCTGGAGTATAGTCCGATATTGTTGTTTTTTTCTCTACACTACCCTTTTTTTCAATTGTGCCTGATATAAATGCTAGAGATTCAGCCAAGGATGTTTTTCCACAGCCGAGATGACCCAGCAAAATAACGTTCTTTAAAGCATCTGCTTTATACTCATTCATAAATAAATCTCCTTCCGTTTGAAACGCTTTCAGTCTATTACATTATATCATAATTGCTAAAAAAGAAAAGATTTTAAAATCGTTTTTTTTGCGAGCAAAAAAATCAAAAAAAGAAAAAGGTCAGTTTAACAATAAACCAACCATTTATACTTATTGACAGTAGATTATTTACTTATAGATATCAGGTAAATTCTCTTTTTGATCTCTTAAAGTGTCTTCGACTAATTCAAAAGCTTTCCTTTTTTTCATTGGCATACAGTTTTCGCAAAAATAAGGTTTAATACAATGAGCACAATAAACGCTGGTCATGTCTTTATACTCTTCAATGATAGCTAAAGTTGAGTTGATTGTTTCGTTTTCGTCATCTCCGCGGAAATGATAATACGCTTCCAAAATTTCATCAACTACTTTATCTTGCATCTCGTTGATACCTTTTAACCCTTTCAGACGATGAGAAGTTTTCATTTTTAATAGCTCCTTTATCTTATTTGTTGTTTTCTATTATACTAAAAACGTTTACATAAATAAAGTATCAAAAGAAAAAAACATCTGTTTTAACAAATGTTTTACAAATGATTTAATATTGACTATGGCAGGGGTGACAGGATTTGAACCCGTACAAACAGTTTTGGAGACTGTCGTGCTACCGTTGACACCACACCCCTAAAAAATAGTCACATATTATTATGATATATTTTGTTTGAATAGTCAAGTAATATATTATGTTAAGAAATATTTTTTTCGTGATTTGCTTTGATTATTTTTCTTCTAGAAAACTCTTCTCTTTCCTTTTCTTCCAGAGTATCACCGATATATTTTATCTTTGCTTTATAATCTGGAATTACTACATTCTTAAGCGCATTGGCCCTTTTTCTTGTTTTTCTTATTGCATTTGCTAATCTATATAAACTATTATCAACCTCAGCTAAGATTAATGTCAAATCCCTTACTTTAAGAAAACTCTTATATGCATAATCAAACTTAGTATTAGTGCTTGAGATACCATATCGAATTTTAACTTCATCTTCTTCATAGATTACCTTAGGAATTTCAACACCCATTATTGAACGATAAGTAATTTCTAAATTATTATCTAAAGGTATAGCCTTAGCGATATCATTTATTACTCCTAATGTAATGTTTGCCTCTTGTAAAGTGAAATAAGCTTTCTTATAAACTAACGATATTTCATTTCTTAAATTTCTAACTTTAGCAATTTGACTCATCATTTCTCTAATCAGAATATTGCGTTTTCTATCCATTAATTCATATCCTAGTTCGGCAAGTTTCACTGATTTGTTAAGAGCTAGTAGATTGCCTTTGGTTGGATATACCTGTTTATAAGCCATTCTATCTACCTTCTCTATTTAGCTCATTTATGTATATTTCTTGATCTAATCCAAATTCATTCATGGCTACTTTATGATTATAATTTTCATCTAAGATTTCTTCATCTGTTCTATCAAGTTCATCTCTTGGCAATATTGACAAAAGTTTCCAACCCAAGTCCAATGTTTTGATGATACTACGATTCTCGTATCCTTGATTGATAAAATGATTTTCGAACATCATCCCAAATCTTATATAATTCTTATCTGCAGGACTCAACTCATCTTCTCCAATCACCGAAGCCAGACTTCTAGCATCCATAACCTTTGCATATGATGCATATAATTGATTCATAAGCGCTTGATGGTCACTTCTTGTATATCCAGTTCCAATTCCATCTTTCATTAATCTCGAAAGGGAAGGCAATACCCCAATCGGCGGAAAATAGCCTTTTTGATGTAATTCTCTATCTAAAACAATCTGCCCTTCAGTAATATAACCCGTTAAATCTGGAATAGGGTGAGTAATATCATCATTTGGCATTGATAATATTGGTATTTGTGTAACTGAACCTAAAGAATCTCTGATTATTCCTGCTCTTTCAAATAAAGATGCTAAATCAGAATACAGATAACCTGGATACCCTTTTCTACCTGGGATTTCTCCCTTTGATGAGGAAAACTCTCTTAAAGCTTCACAATAAGCTGTCATATCTGTCATAACAACTAATATATGCATATCTTTCTCATATGCAAGAAACTCCGCTGTAGTCAAAGCGCATCTGGGAGTTAACAATCTCTCGATTATAGGGTCATTGGAAAGGTTTAGATACATGACTACATTATCTAAAACACCAGCTTCTTCAAACGATCTTCTAAAATAACTCGCTACATCATTCGTTACACCCATAGCAGCAAAAACAATTCCAAATCCTTCTTGAAAATTATCGCTGATTTTAGATTGTTTAACAATTTGCACAGCTAACTCATTGTGAGGCATGCCTGAACCAGAAAAAATCGGTAGTTTTTGACCACGGATTAATGTTGTTAACCCATCTATACTCGATATTCCTGTATTTATGTAGTTCTTTGGGTATACTCTTGAAACTGGGTTTAAAGGTGCACCGTTAATATCTAGATATTTTTCAACATAAACAGGTCCCAACTCATCTATAGGTCTACCAATACCATTAAATACTCTTCCTAGAATATCCTTTGACATTCCGAGTTTCATCGGTTCTCCAATAAATTTTATAACTGTATTGTTTAAAGAGAGATCTTTTGTACCCTCAAAAACTAAAACAGCTACCATATCGCCTTGAATTTCTACAACTCTCCCATGTCTTGTGCTGCCATCTTCAAGTAAAATCTCAACCATCTCTTCAAACCCGACATTCTTAACATTGTCAAGGAAAACCAACGGTCCATTTATCTCTTTTAATCCTATGTATTGAAAATCCATGGATTACCCTCCTATTTGATAGCGCTTAATGCTTGGTCTATCAACCTATAATATTTATCAAACAAACCCAAATTGTCATTTGGAATCTCATATTTTATTTTAATTATTCTTTCGAATACATTTGTATGTTCTAGAAGACTAAAAGCCTTTCCTTCTTTTAAAACCCCTGTAGCAACCCTGTAAAGATAAAGGATAATCTGCATCATTTTCAATTGTTTCTCGAGTGAAACAAAAGTGTCTTCTTTATGAAAAGCATTCTGTTGAAGATACCCTACCCTAATAACTCTAGCTATTTCAAGAACCAGTTTCTGATCATCAGGCAAGACATCCTTGCCAATTAGTTTTACAATCTCCATTAACCTATTCTCTTCAGCTAGAATAGAAATAAACTTTTGTCTTGTTTCTAAAAACTCAATTCCGATATTCCTGTTATACCATTTTGATAAATCAAAAACATACTCTGAATAACTCAAAGTCCAATTAATCGCAGCATAATGTCTTGCATATGCAAGTTCTTTATCTAAAGCCCAAAAACATCTGACGAATCTTTTAGTATTCTGAGTTACTGGTTCAGAAAAATCTGCACCTTGAGGAGAAATAGCTCCAATTATAGTAACCGACCCTTTAGTGTCATTGATATTGTTGAAGTATCCTGCTCGCTCATAGAATTGAGAGATTCGACTAGGTAAATATGCAGGAAAACCTTCTTCTGCTGGCATTTCTTCTAACCTTCCGCTGATTTCTCTCAAAGCTTCAGCCCATCTTGACGTTGAATCTGCCATTAAAGCTACATGATAACCCATATCTTTGTAATATTCAGCTATTGTGACTCCCGTATATATGCTTGCTTCTCTAGCTGCTACAGGCATATTAGAGGTATTGGCAATGAGAACTGTTCTTTCTATCAAGGGTTTATTAGACTTTGGATCTATCAACTCTTTAAATTCCTCCAAAGTTTGAGTCATTTCATTTCCGCGCTCTCCACAACCAATGTAGACAATTATATCCGCATCACACCATTTTGCAAATTGATGTTGCATCATTGTTTTTCCAGTACCAAAACCTCCTGGCACAGCAGCAGATCCTCCTTTAGCTATTGGAAATAAAGTATCGATAACTCTTTGGCCTGTAATTAGCGGTGTAAGGAGTGCTAACCTCTCTTTTGTTGGCCTTGATTCCTTGATTGGCCATTTTTGAACCATAGTCAGTTCAGTTATAACATCAAACTTATCTCTTATCTTAACCAAGACCTCTTCTAAATCATATACTCCATCTGTTTTGATTTCGATAATTTCACCACTAACACCCTTAGGTATCATTAATCTATGTTCGATTAAAGAAGTCTCTTGTACTAAACCAAAAATCTGACCAAAACTAACAAAGTCACCTTTTTTAACAACAAACTCTACTTTCCATGTCTTTTTCATATCTAAACAAGGTACATTAACTCCAGGAGCAATAAAAGTTCCCTCTTGTTCATAAATTGTATTTAATGGCCTTTGGATTCCATCAAATATATTTGTAAGTAATCCAGGACCTAATACAGCGCAAATAGACTCTTTAGTTCTTATGACTTCTTCTCCCGGCTGTAAAGTTGCAGTTGACTCATAGACTTGAATTACTGTATATCGATCACTAATCGAAATAACTTCTCCTAACAATCGTTTTTTTCCTACAAAAACTTTTTCCATAATCTTGAAATCTTTTGCATCTTTTACCTTTATAACCGGCCCATTTATTGAATAGACTTTATTCACTAATAATCACCTCATCACCTTGAAGCTGCCAAATCTGAATGCTCGTAGAACCATAATTCTCTTTCTTTAAGCTTTTTATCAATTGTCTCATCTATTAGAATCCCTAAATCATGACAAATCACAGAGAAACCTCCGATTTCTATCTCAGTTATTTCTTTTATCTTGAAATCACCTTTAAAGTTATCCTTAATAGCATCAATTACAACTTTATCATTTTTCTTCACTAAGAACTCGATAGAATTATCACAGATTTCATTATTTATCTTCATAATTTTGCCATCTATAAAAACTCGATATTCTTCACTATTTATGAATTCTGCAAGTTTCTCTCTTACTTCTAGTATGATTGAATCAAGAAGTTCTCTTCTTCTTTTCATCAAATTTTTAGAGTAATCTGTCTTCAAACGATTAACCTGTGAAATGTATTGTGAGTTTAACTCACTCAATTCCATTTCTAAAGATCTATTTACTGTAGCTTTGAGTTCTTGATGAATTCTTTGATAGTTAGCATCCTTGATTCCTTCTATCTCATTTTTCAGATTCTCAATTGTTGTATCTGCTTTTTGATTTATCTCTTTGGCAAATTGACGATAGATATCATCTTTATTAAAATATGGCATAACTCACCTCACAATTTAACGCCAATGGCTTCGGATACATACTCATCGATACTAGCTCCTATTTCTTTTTTGCCATGTCTATCTGGAATCTCAACTATCAACGGTCTTGATCGTTTCAATTTAAGTTCAGATATTATCTGAGGACAAAGATTAACGAGCTTGGTAGTAATCAATAAAATCCCTATTGTTTCATCATGAAGTGTTTTTTCAATCTCAGCCAATACTTTTTTTCTATCATGCACAACAACGCCTTCGATTCCAACAAGGCGCATTCCCATTAAAGTATCAATATTATCAGTGATTAAATAAAACTTCATAATCCAATAATCTTATAGCTTGTTGATTATCAAAATTGAAATCAAAAGCCCGTAAATAGCTACACCTTCTCCAAGAGCAACGAAAATCAAAGATTTACCAAAATTTTTCTCATTTTCCGAGAAAGCTCCAATTGCTGCTGGTGCAGCTGCAGCAACAGCTACTCCAGCTCCAAGAGCTGACATTCCAGTAGTCAAAGCAGCTCCTATAAAACCTAAACCTTGAGCTATAGAGCCAGCAAAACCTTGAATGGTCTCTTCAGTTCCTTCAGCAGCAAAAACATTTATTCCAACTACTTGCCAGATAAATACAAGCAAAATCAAACCAAAAAACAACGAGATGTGTGTGTATAATCTGTTTTTTGCAGATTGCTTTGTAGTCTTACCCATAAAAACCTTTATCAGTGGTAAAGTAATTAAAACTATTAAAACTAATGGTACAATTATTTCCAATTTTGTTAACATATTCATTTCCTCCTAATTTACGTTATATTTGAAAGGAATTCCATTTCCTTCAAAGTACCTTGAAAACATTTCATAAAACTCTAATCTTAAAACCTGAATTCCAACAATTAAACCTTCAAGTCCCATAACAAATAAATTACCGATGATAAACGCTGCCATTTGACCGCCAATACCACTTGACATTCCCATTATCGAGAAAACAACCAACATCATCCCTGCATGAGACAACACGAATCCTCCGACTCGCAAAAAAGACATTGTATTAGTAATATATGAAAGTACAACTTCGAAGACTTCGAAAAATCCTTCAGTTAAAAACCCACCGATCCCGCTTGGAAACATCTTGTGTCCATGCATTAATCTTTCCAAAGGTTCCTTCATCATAATCAACACAAGTGGAAGAATAGCCAGTAAAAGAATAAATATTGGAACCAATAGATTAATCTCTGTTGTAGACATCAAAACAACGCTAGCTATAATATAAAGATAAAAAACTAAACCACTTATGCCATTATGTGAAAAAAATGCTTCTGCATAATGCTTTCGTTTGAACGAAGTAATGACATTGAGTACCATTGAAGTAACAATAAAAATCGATCCTAACCCAATTGTAGCTATTAGAAGAGTCATTGTGAAATTCGGATCCATAACATGAATTGGCTTATCAATCATTCCAAATACATTTTTGAATACTGGAATCAAAATTTCCTCGTTCCCAAAAACCGACCCATAAAGAAAGCCAAAGAAAGCTGAAACAATTCCTATTCTCATTCCAATTGCCCCTAGTTTCATCCCTTTGTATTTAAAAAGCAAGAAACTTATTAAAGCTAATAAAAGTCCTTGTCCTAAATCACCAAACATTATTCCAAAAAGCAAACTATATGTCAAAGCAACAATTGGAGTTGGATCCATATCGTGATAACTAGGTACTCCATACATCTCAACAAACATACCAAACGGTTCTGTGAACCAGTTGTTTTGAAGTTTTGTTGGTGGTTTTAAACGTTTATCATAATCTGGTGGTCTAACTTCTATCTCAACATCTTTTATATCATTGAAGTTTTCCTCAAGCCTATCAAGATTTTTTTCTTCTATAAAACCATTAATAATGATTTTATCTCCCATACCGATAACAAATCTTTTAGCCTCATATAATCTTGTCAAAAATACCAGTTCATTCTTAACTTCAATCATTCTTTCAAGATTGATTTCAATAGTTTTTTGGATATCCATGTCAATCTCTTCGAGTGAAACTCTCGCCACATCGATTTCTGCTTTAAGAGTATTTTGTGCACTCATTGGTGTTCCATGAACAAATTCAGGAATATGGATTCTATCAAAGAATAAAGATGAAAAGATATTATCAATTTCACGTTCGTTATTATTTGTGGTCAAATAGATACACCAAGCATAACTCTTTTCAATCTGAAAGGTTTGAAATATAAAAGGTTTTCCATTATAATAGTTCAATTTCTCTATACTATCTAGTGGCAACCTACCAACTCTAGCGCTGATATAATCACATGAAAACAAATCATCTAGTGAAATCTTTAGGTTATCTATATGATTGACTTGTGTTAAAGCATCTGAGTACTTCTTTATCAAATCTTCAGTATCTCTTTTGTTTGCTAGAAGTTGTTGAAGAACCTCATGTGTAGAATGAACATAGTCTCTCATATTATCTAGAGAATAATCAAGTGAGCATACCTCTTTCTTAGGTATAGTGAAATTACTTTCTTTCTCAATATCAAGGATTTCTTTTAATATGATGCTGCAAGAGTTATCCGTTGAAAACGATTTTAGACCATGAACAGTATCAATAATTTCATTAGCAATTACGGGATGAATATATTCCATCTCAATAAACCTTGATAAGACTTGTTCTAGATTATTGTTATTGGTAGATATACTGAATAGTTTTAGTTTAGCAATACCCATAATTCACCTCAATAAATAAGCATTCTCTTAATATCATCTTTTTTAATTTCGTATCTTACACCTTCGATGATATTGAAGATATTTTTTTGTTCAATTTCATTTAAGAAAATAAAAACAGTATAGACTATAGCCGGAACCGTAGAGAAATACATATATCTTTTTGAAAGATTGTACTTTATCCTTTCAGCTCGATATTCGATATAAATATATTCATCTTCATCAATGTATTCTGAATATTGAGATGAGGACAGATTGCTTAGAATATCATCAGGATTATCTAAAGCAATCAACTTCTCTAAATCAGATTGCTTCATTCTTACGTTCTCCATAATCAAAGCTTTTTTTATTTCATTTTCTGAAGCATCATAAAATTTCTTTAATCGATAAATCTTTATAATATTCTCAATTTCAACCTTTGTTTGATAAATATCCATTAGATTGGTTCTATTCTTGCCTTTAAAATATTTACCTATTCTTTGGATAACTAAATTATGATAAGCTAGAAACATATGTTGTTCGATATCAGTATAACGAATATCAATTGGATCATTAGCATAAAAAGGTCTTAGTATATCATAGTACCTAGAATCTTTAAGAGCAAACAATAAATCACGAAAATTCAGAGACTTTGTAACCTCTTCAACATTAAAACTGGCGTGCTTTATGAAGAATAATGGTAAATCTCTGAGGGTGGTTTCCATATTTCCCGAAATAATTGATCTTAAACCTGACAAAACTATTTCAATTTCCCGTTTAACCATATCAAGCTCATAGAATTTTCTTTCCTTAGTACTTACAAAGTTAACAATTTTAGTTATGTTATTAAAGTAACTTTTCTTGATTAAATCCTCTAATTGCCCTCGGTGCATTTGATAATCCATAACTTTGTCAAGGGTATTTGAGTACTTATCTGCTTTTTTCAGGTAGGTTACTATCTCCGGAATGCTATTAAATTTTAACAACTCTTCATAATCCTCAGCTTTTAATCTGTTACTAAACATACTTTTAGCTTTGGCAATTACTGCATTTCCCGCAAAATTCGGCATACTATTCCTTCTTAAAGTCATCGATACAATAACTATAAATCGAATTTAACCAACTATCTTTATTTTTAGAGTACTTTTCCTCAAGACTATCTAGTTTCTTTTTATAGTCTTTTAATGAATTACTTTTGGCTTGACTCAAATCTTTTTCTAGTTCTTCTTTACGATTGTTAAAGACTTCTTTTGCCCTATCCTTATAATCTTTTTCTAATCTCTTCTTTTCTTCACGAAAAAAAGCACTTAATTCAGCCTTTTCTGATTCGAGTTTGTCAATCTCTAATCTCTTTTGCTTATCAAGTTCAACAACATTTCTAATTAAATTATCCAAAAGAAACACCTCTTTATTAAAAACCTATTATATTATAACTCTAAAAATATATATTGCAAGTAAATCATTAAATTTGATACGAAAACTCATTTTTATGTCAAATTATGATTTGTATTTCATACAAGACTAACTTTTTAAAAAAAAGGTGATTTTATTCTCATAGGCAAATCCCTTCAACTCTTTTCAATAAAAAAAGCTCTTCAAGAGCTTTTGGTTTAATCAATTTTTTCGACTTCGTAATCGGTGTTTTCAAGAGCTTCGATTATTACTCTATTCGATACATATCCCTCATACGTAACAGTACAAGTATCAACAGAAACTTCTACATTTGACACTCCATATATATTGCTAAATATATTTTCAAGTTCTTTAGCACAGCCTTTACAACAAATACCCTTAATATGTACTGTTTTCATATTCATAATCCCCCTCATCAAATTACTTTAATTATAGTACTTAATATATCTCGTGTCAATCTCCTTACTTCTTTTTTTTAGACAATTAATATACAGATGTTCATTTTTTATATGAAAAATCAAAACAGAACAAAAGTAATCTAACGATTACTCTTTTAAAACGATTACTTACTAAATAAGTAAGTACGTTTAGGCGTGTTCCAACCTCTAGACAAATGTCCAACCGGCTTCGGGCTTACCTTTTCTTAATATATTCAATGCTGCATTTAAATCAGCATTGATTAACACATGATCTTTACTTCTATATAATCCTCTTTTAATCCTTCTACCACTAAAGCTTTCTTGATAACGGAATTCATCTTTATCTATATAGGATGCTTTAGACGTATATGCTTCATTGATTACTTCTGTCTCTATTTCTTCATATGCTGCTAAATAGATGATTCGGTCTCTTAATCTAGCTAAAGGTATGGACTTTGACCATTGATTATATTGATCATTTAAGACGACATCTTTAAATCCTTCATTATATCCGATAATAATCTTTCCAACATCACAATTTATTGCATGTTCTATTATTAGTTTAGCTGCTTTGGTTATCGCATAAGTCATCTGGTTATTTCTTTTTTCTATCAAACATATCATCTTTTTGGTTAAAACCTTTTGATTTGATCTTTTACTAGCTAAGCTACTTATGCATTTATGATAATATTGATTGAAACTCTTTAACTTCAACCCATCTATTAAAAGATTATTCCCATTACTAACTGCACATGTAGCTAAGTTATTATAACCAAAATCAATTCCCATTGTTTCTGTTCTTTTATTTTCTTTTGTTTCTTTTACTTCTTCATCCATATATGTATGAATCACTTCCATGTATTTGCCATCATATTTTGTTTTGATGGTTATTTCTTTTATCTTTTTATTTGTTATACATCTCGGTGTTTCAATCTTTAATGTTAATGAATCTATTATATCTAATGCTAAAACTTCTTTCTCTAATCCTTTCTTTGTTTCTTCAAAGTATGTACTTACTCTTTTAATAAAATTACTTCTTGGTAACACATAATAATCTTCATTCGGTTTATAAACCACTCTGTCAACTATGGAGTAATAACCATCTTTTTCAAGATATCTTGGTAGTCTTACTTTGTTATTAGCTTTACTTCTTAAGGAACCAAAGAATGCTTTCATTGCTTCATCCACTTTTCGAATAACAGCTTGAGCTTGTTGGGTATTTAGAATTCGGTAGTTATCACTATTTCTACTTAATAATTTGTAGTTTTCAGAATAATTTAAATAACTATTAGTTTCAAAATAATGTTGTCTAACATTATTTAATGCTTCATTATATAAGTTCTTAGCTGTATGCATTAACATTAACAGGAATGTTCGTTGATTCTTTGTTAGATACAACTTGGATTTAATCGCTTTATACTTCAAGATTTTTCCTCCTTTCCTTCTGTAATTTATTACTTAAATTGTAAAATTTTTATAAAACTTTATTAAACCCTATGTATTATATATTTGTTATTACTATATAACTATGTAAATACAATTTCTTAAGAAATAAAAAAAAATCAGCAATAAGCTGATCTTAAATGGTGGAGGGGGACGGTTTCGAACCGCCGAACCCGATGGGAGCAGATTTACAGTCTGCCGCGTTTAGCCACTTCGCTACCCCTCCAGATTATTTTCGCTATTACATTATAACAAATCAATATTTAAAAAGCAAGCAGTATTTTTCCTATTTACCTTTTGTAATTTTATAATTTTTTATAGACGATTTTCTTTTTAAAACTCCAATAAACAAAATCATTATGGTATAATTGAAACGGAATAAATAATTAAGGAGACTTCTATTATGAAAATTGCATTGATTGCTCATGACAAAATGAAACCTGAAATAATTGAATTTGCAAAAAAATATACTTCCGTTTTAAAAAAACACAAGCTATATGCAACCGGCACAACAGGCCATAAGATTATCGAAAATACCGGTTTAAACATTACTTGTTTTCGATCCGGTCCATTAGGTGGTGACCAAGAAATTGGTGCTCGCGTTGCAAATGGAGAGATTGATTTAATTTTTTTCTTACGCGATCCTTTGACAGCTCAACCTCACGAACCTGATGTAAGTGCATTACTAAGATTGTCTGATGTATACAAGATTCCACTAGCCACAAACCTTTCAACCGCTGAACTGATTGTTCATGCTCTTGATTAAAACGACCTAGATAAATGATTGCTCATTTCTCTAGGTCTTTTATTTTTCTATTTATTACGTCCAGTAAATGTAATCAGAGGAATCATCATTTCTGATTTTGTCAAGCCAGCATGAGTAGCTTTATGTGTGTGTTTCGCCTCTTGCAATCTAAAGCTATACTTGTCAATTGCTATTGCAAAATAATCTCCTAAAAATTCACTCACTTTTGGATGAATTTCTCCTTTTCCAAATAATCCAGTTTTAATTAAATCTTCAGTCTTATATAAGATGAACTTGCCATAGAAATGTTTGTTAAAAGTTTCTTCAAAGAGTTCATCAAAACCATCTTTTATATAAAAGGCTGTAGCTCTTGATTCGATTGCTGGTTTTTGTTTTAGCAAAGATATTATATCATCGTAATTCCATAACTCAATGCCTTCTATATCTATTTGACCGTGGTCTGCAGTTAAAATAATTAATGAATCTTCATCAAGATCGTCTTTTAATTTTTTAATCGCTTCCTCAATCTCAAAAAGATGATTTTTTACTTCTAAAGAACCAACACCATGTTCATGCAAAAGAACATCAAGTTTATCCCAATAAGCATAGATGAAGTTTTCTTCACAACTATCACAGATTTTCTTTATTGAGTTTACTTGTGAATCGATTGAGTCATGCTCTTTTGTTTTAAACTCAGGGAACACCTCATGCGTTCTTATTTGGGGATTAGCTCTGCTAATCAGTTCATAAATATTCGTTGTTTTAATATACTTTTCAGAAATATTATAATTAAACTCGTATTCTTCATCATAATAATCTTTATTAAGAAAAAGAACAACATTTCTATTCTCTTCTTTAAAGTATTGTTGCCAACCTATCCAACCAGTCGTAATCGGTGGTAACCCAGTTATCGCTGTTGTAGTTGCTGCTACGGTAGTTGAAGGGAATACTGAAGTTATTTCATCGGTAATAGATTCATTCAAAAATATACATGTTTCATGATGATTTTTGATTATTTCCAATCCTAATCCATCGATTAGGAAAAAAATAACATTCTTATAATCTTTCTTCAATATATTGTTCAAAGATTTTAAACCATTATATCCCAAATCAACATTATAGTATTTCAATATTGAGTTTACAAGATTTAGCAAAGAATTATTATAATCAGGAAAAACTAATGGAATCATCTACAACACCTTCCTTGTTTTAGGCGTAAATTTGACTTTTTTATAAAGATAAAATCCTAATACAGCTGCAAACAGATTACTTAGTAGCATTGCATACCAAATGCCTGTAGGGCCTAAATCCGTAAATCTATTTGCGAGTAAAATCAAAGGCAACCTAAGCACCCATAGTCTAAACACAGCTAATATGAAAGAAAAATGTGTGTCTCCACTTCCTTGATAAGTAGAGAGAAAGCACTGAAATAAAGCCATTAAAGGCAATCCAATACCAATATATAATGTGTATTCTGCTGCAAAAGCAATCGTTGGTTCGTTATTACTGAAAAGTTGAACTATAAAGTATCTAAAAGGTAATAATATACTAACACCAATAATCATCATAACCACAGAAAGAATAATCCCTTGCTTTACAGATTCTTTAGCGCGAGCAACATTCTGCGCTCCTATATTTTGAGCAATGTAAATTGCTACAATTGAGGCAACTGCTGAGACGGGAAACATTACGAGAGAATTAATTCTATTTCCAATGAAGAAAGCCGCAGAAACACTAGTTCCATATGCATATATCAAAGCATTGAGAATTACAAATCCAACAGCTTGTATACTCTGTCCAGCGGATGCAGGAATACCAATTTTGAATATATCTTTAACCACAGTTTTGTTAAGGGTATTAAGGTTCAATTTGACATTAATGCCATTTCTTGATTTCATCAAATAATAGATTGTTGGTGGTAGAATGGTCAAATGCGCAAACAGAGTTGATAAAGCTGCCCCAGTAATACCTAAGCGCAAATAAAGAACTAATATTGGAGTCAAAATTATATTGACAATTATTCCAAAAGCACTGATTATTACTGGAGTAATCGTATCACCAGTTGACCTCCTTACCGCCTCAAAGGCAAAAGTCAAGAATAATATCGGCATCTCAAAACTTCTTATCCTTAAGTAAGTAATTGCAAAATCCTTATCCGTTCCCTTAGCCCCCATCATAGTTAAAATCGCAGGAGCAAAAACATATGCTAAAACAGTAAATAACAGCCCTAGAACCAAAGCAATAAAAACAGTGTTATTAGAATACTTCTTAGCTAATTCATAATCTCCTTTTCCTACATACTGTCCTATTAAAGCATTTCCTGCAATACTTAACCCCATTCCAAAAGAAATAAAAACAAAGAATATCGGCCATGTTAAAGACACTGCACTTTGCATAGATGTTGCTATTTCATCACCGGGAAATTGACCCAAGAATATTCCATCAATAACGTCATGAACGGTTTTAAGAATGTTTACTAAAAATACTGGAAAACTAAGGTATAATAAGCCTTTCCAGATTGGTTTCTCATATAGAATTATCTTTGTTTTTCTGTCAACTTCTCTATTCATAATCTCCTTAATAAAAATGTGGCGTACATCTTTGTACGCCACTATTTTATGCTAAAGCATAATTTTAGTGAGTGGTGCCGAAAGCAGGAATTGAACCCGCAACCTACTGATTACAAGTCAGTTGCTCTACCAGATTGAGCTATTTCGGCAATGGTGGAGATTGACGGGCTCGAACCGCCGACCCTCTGCTTGTAAGGCAGATGCTCTCCCAGCTGAGCTAAACCTCCAAAATTTACTCGCATAAAGATTTTACTATTTATTAATCTTATTGTCAAGAAAAAACTTTGATAAAAACAAAAAAAGTAATTAGCATAAATTTTAGTCTATTATCCAGAAAAACTCTTTAATTTCTTCAAGAAAAAACCTGACGACAAGTAAATCTGCGCTACCTCCAAAAGTAAGGTTGTTTTTAATACAATAACTGTCTAATTCTCTAATATCATTTTGATTTAAGATATTTACATTCGCGAACATCTTTTTTACATTTAAGTAATTATCGAAACTGATCGATCTTTTAAGAAAATTAGTATCTTCCACATTGACTATAAAGTATATCAAAACCTGTAATTTACTAAAATGCGAATTATGCAAATCAATCTTTAGACTGTTTTGCACAGTATTAAATCCGCTTAAAGCTTCACCTTTTGCACCCTTAACACCATACTTTGAATATGCAAAATCTCCAAAAGTATCAAACTCGTGGTTACCATCCTCAAGAATCAGTTTTGCTAAAATCTTAGTATAGTCAAAAATATTCTCATCGGAAAAGCTAGTAAGTTTCTTTGCAAAAGCACAAACAAACAAACCTAAGTTAAAAATCAATCCCTTATAAGCATTTATGTTGTTTGTGGCTAAAAGCATAGCTTTTTCAGCTTCGATACCAAGTTTTTTCAAGTCTAAAACAACATCTTTAAAATCTTCATCAGCCTTAATAGATTTATAAAACATCCTTAAGAAGTATGGTTTAATGACGTTTTTTGCTTTTACCATAAGGTCGTAAGACATATCAGGATGTGTTCCTTGACTTGAAGGTGTAACCAATCCAAACTTCGGTTCAAGGTTTAGTTCATTCATTATGCTTTTATCAATCATAGCAAAAACAATATGTTCATAATAGTCTAGTACCTTTAACTCTACAAAACACTTTAATTCCTGGATACTGTGCTTTTGTTCTTTTATACATAAGAAAGCATCCCTATCACAGATAAAGCATTTACGTTGAATACTTCGATTATGTCTATAGTCTTTAGAATATACATCTATATCGATAAATCTTCCTAAAGGATGGCAATCCTCTGTTCTAATCATTTCTTCCTTGACAATAGAACTATCCTGATTTGTAGTAAAAATAGAATAAGGCCCATCTAGACTTCTTATCTTCCTTAATAATTTAAAATTATGTTTCTTTAATACTCCTAAAAAAACATTTACCAAAAGATAAGAAAGATAACTATTTTTTTCACTTCCTGGTATATTTGCTTTTACAACCACTATAGTATTATACACCGAACATAGTTTCTCGATGAATCTACTTCTGTTTTCTCTATCTCTTAAAACAAAATCAGTTTTAGACATACTCTACCTGTCTGATACAATCAATTATTGTGCCATCACGATACTCAACATAACCAATTATCTTATCTTTTGTTTTTATCTTGTTCGGCACTCCTGTAATGCTATGAGCTAAATCTAATAACTCCTTGATGGTATAAACTGGAAAAGCGCTATTTTTCAGCTTTTCAAGCAAATCTATACGTTTTGGATTTATCGCTATTCCTCTTTCTGTAACTAAAATATCAACATCACTTCCTGGAGTTGTGACTGTCATGACTTCTTCCTTAACTATCGGTATTCTTGATTTTACCAACGGTGAAATAATTATTGTTATCCCTGAGCCATAAGCAATATCTGCATGTCCTCCACTTCCTCCGATAATATTTCCCAAAGAGTCTGTAGTAACATTGACATTAAAACTCAAGTCAATCTCTGTAGCCCCTAAGATAACAAAATCTAACTCATTACAAATAGGATTATTTTCAAAAGGATTACCATATTCACTAGCGGACATAGCCAAGTGATTATTATTCTTATTATAAGAGTTTACTGCATGCAAATCAAAACATTGAACATCATAGAGCTTATCAAACAAACCATTTTCAAGCATATCTACATATGCTTTAGTTATTCCACCCGATGCAAATCTTCCGGTTATTTCTTTTCTTTTCATTATTTCTTCAATATATTTTACGACTGCTAAAGATGTCTTTCCAGCCCCTGTTTGCATTGAAAAACCTTTTTTAATTACTCCTAGATAATCTAATAAAGTTGCTGTATCTTTAGCGATTTTCAGACCAATAGGATCTTTAGTTATCTCTGTTGTACCAGAGACTATCCCTTTAGCATCTCCGATTGAGTCTACAACAAGTATTCCATCAACATATCTTCCATCTAGTTGATAATTATCCAAAATTTCAATCAAATTATCCGTGACAAGGATGACTTTTCTAGCATATTCAAGATCGCTAATTGCATATCCTAATGTGCCACAAGCACTTTTCCCTATAGCTCCTGAACCATTACCAAACTTATCAACTGTAGGACATGCGATAAATGCAACATCAATCTTTAAATCTCCGCTCTCAATTGCTCTAGCTCTTCCACCATGTGTATTCATCACTAAATTGCCAGCTAATTCACCATTCGAGATAATTTTTGCGACTTCACCATTAAGATAATTTGTATGAATATCAGTAATATTCTTATCCCTAATTAATTCTACTAAACTATTATAGCTAGGAAAAATAGAACTCGGAGCTAAATGAATATTTCTTAAATTTCTACTTTTGATTTCTAATGCTACTTGGCCTATTATGTAATCTCCATTCCTTAGATGATGATGAAAAGATATGGTCATCCCAGAATCAATTCTAAGTTCGTCAAAAACCTGCGTCAAATTATCAAAAAACCGTTTCTTTTCAACAAACGGTTTCTTTTCAATTAAAACTCGCTTCTTATTCTTAAAAGCGTCACTTGTAGTATATCCCTCTAATTCATCGGGTATCAGCCTGTTTACTCCGTTTAACATCACATTCACCTACAATAACTTATACATCTTAGCTTTTTCAAGGATTTTCTTCGCTCGTTCTATAACTGGTTTATCAATCATTTTCCCATCAAACTTAAAAGCACCTTTTTCTGGCAAACTAATTGATAGTTCTATAACTTTTAATGCCCAATCTATTTCTGATTTTTCTGGTGAAAAAACTTCATTAATAATTTCTAATTGATTGGGATGAATACAAGCCTTAGCTTGCATTCCCAATGATTTAGCTTGAAGACAATCTGCAAGCAACCCCTCATAGTTATCAATGCTTGTATAAGGTGTATCTATCGGAACTATTTGGTTTGCAACAGCAGAAAAAATAACTCTTGATCTCGAATAAAGGATTTCATGATTATCTTCATTTCTCTTGATACCCAAATCATTCGCTAAATCCTCTGCGCCAAGAAATAAAGCTTCAACTCTAGAAAATTCTGCCAAGTCATTTACTTCGTTGATGCCTTGTGCAGTTTCAATTAAAATTATCAATTTTGTTGAGTTCAACTGATTCTCCATTTCAAAATCACTTAAAACAAAAGTTAACTCTGTTAATGTTAAAATGTTTGCTTTAGGAATCAATAAATAATCGATCTTCTTTGTTTTGAGTAAATCCAAATCAGTTGAAAAAAATTCTGTATCGATTGGATTAACTCTTAATATAACCTTTTTTGGTAATGTATTAGAAGTGTCAAGATAATTTTTTACTAAATTTCTTGCATTGACCTTTTCGTTTATGCTTACTGAATCTTCCAAATCAAAAATAACAGCATCAGCCATAAATACATCTGCATTTTGAATCATGGAAGGATTATTTCCCGGAATAAACAGAAGACTTCTAAACATGATTTTTCATCCTCTCTAATGCAGTAATCAAGCGCGATTTGATTGTATAATCCAAAGCTCCTTTATCTTCAATTAAAACATAAACATCAGAAACATTCATTTCTTTCAATGTTTTCTCAACTAAATTGTAGATTTGTTGATAAAAGAAAGGTCCAACGATACTGTTTACTTCAATTTTAGTTTTCTTTGCTGGCTCGACTGTTATCAAACAATCATTAGATTCTTTGCTGCCGGCAATTCCCTTCATTGATTTACCTCCTATTTGCTAATGCTAATACTCGATTCATCTCATTTTTTACAATCATATATCCTGCATCTACTCCCATTCCTGGTTTTGCAAGACATTGATTAGCTTTGCAAGCTATTGCAATATTTGTCGATACTTCTGCGGAAATATTAGTCTCATTACATGTCCCACCGCAATAACTACCAATACCAGCTTGATTACAATAGATAATAGCTTCACAAATATTATTTACTCCTCCTAAATCTGGAGTTTTGATTTGAAGCATATGTCCAGCTCGGTGATCTGCAAAATCAATGATATCTTCCAAAGTATTACACCATTCATCCGCAACAATCTCCAAACTAGAATTTCTTTCATCAAGCATTGAAGTCAACTTCTTTAAATACTCGATCGTGTCTTTTTTATTTCCGCCATCAATAGGGCCTTCAATCCTGATTTTAAAAGGCTGTGCTGTTTGTTCCAAAACAAGAAGATAATCAACAATTTTTTCTAAATCATTGTTAAAAGCTATTCCAATTGTGCCATAAACATCAATATGCATAATCGGATTGTAGTCTTCACGACTTCGATGTCTGATTATTCTATTTCTCAGCCAATTTACATAGTCTTTAAGTATTTCACCTTGTCTTCCAAGTTTTGTCTCAACATTATTTATCAAAGCGTGTGGTAGAACATCAGCTTCTTTAATAATCATTTTGTCGACATTTAAATATCGGTCATCTCCACTCTGAGTAAAAATTGCAACTTCTGTAAACTCTAAATCATCTATATTATACTCTTTCCTGATTACTTCTGCCATAGTCAACTTCAATGTTTTGCCTGTTGCTGATAAGAATGCTTGCGTTAAACCATAACGTATTGCTGTATGAAGTCTCTTGCCATTAACCTCTAGATTGTCAAATTCTTCTGCTAAAACTCGAAAACGACTTGTTTCTAATCCAATTAACTTAGGCACAAGGTGTTTTTCGATAAATGGAATATAATCGTCTGCCAAAAACAAAGGATCTCTTCCTCCAGTTCCTGAATACTGAACTGCAGCGCAATCGCCTAGTCCGATTTCTCCATTTTCAAGAATCAATTGAATGGATATCGCTTCTCCTCTTTGTCTAATATTTGAAAAACCATCAATCATAGGTTTCCCTACATAAAAGAAGCCATCATTTACGGCTCCATTTTTAATTGCTTTTTGATCATCAAAGAAAAATCCAGTGTATGACTTTGATAATACAACATCTACTATTCTCATAATCTATTGTTTCCTCAGGGGCCTTCCTATTAATTTTCCTTTGCTGACAGAATAGATATCGTCAACAGTTAGCTGAAATGATACCTCTCGATTCTCTGAATCAGCGCGCGCCTTAATCTTTCCATAATGAAATGCTTTAATATCTTCATCCATAGCTAAATTTCCGAAATCAAGAATTCGGATTCTCCCATCATTATCTCTAGCCGGAAATACTTTTCCTGCATTATATCTACTTGGCGCAAATGGGATATCCAACAACCCTTGTTCAAAAGCTCTAACTGTTCCAACAGCTAAATCTCCTTCACCAACTTGATAAACAACCTCCAATAATGATTTAACTTCTTTTTTAATTTGCTCCATTTCTAACAAAAGATCTTCACTTTCTGAAATACTTTGATCTTTTAACATATTGACAATGAACTTTGAAGCTTTCACTCCTAATCCATTAGCTTCCATTGTCGGAATTCCAACAGATTCATGTGGCGATTTTGTGATAAGCTTAGTTGCTTTCGATAAAGCAGCTACTGAAGAACTATAAGATATCAAAGCCATTGCTTCAGATTCATCCGCTGGAAATCCTCCCATCCATTGATGGAATACTGTAGATATCTCCATACCCTTATAACCATAATATTCAAGATATTCTATTGTTTGATCATAAAGAGCGTGAACTGCAGCTACATCTTGAATAAGATTTCCACCCATTCCATAACCCACAGTAATATTTTTAACTCCTTGTTCCGCTGCTAACAATGCTTCGATAATCATGACTGAGTTAGAAATAGATGGTGGAACCAAAGTTCCAGTCAAAGGACCAAAAGGTTCACGATTTATCTTAACACCTCTATCCTCATAATAACCAACCAAACGGTCTACATATTGCCAATTTCTTATCGATACTTCCAACGGTACATTTTTTGCGTATGGTATATTATATGAAATTCCGCCACCTTCATTAGATGTCCATCCAGCCGCATGAATAATCTCAGACAATAACCTTGCATCTGGTGTGCCATGTCTTGCTTCTAGTGGTCTGTTAACTGATTCAGTAACTTTTTTACAATTTTGAACTCCGTGATTAACCACGGGGAACCCATTTAGAAGTGCCCTTTTAAGACTTATTGACTCTTCTAAACCTTTTTGAGCCTCATTATAACGATTTTGTCTCGTATAGCTATCAATCGTTGATGGGAGACAATCAGCTCCAGAATCTTCCAAATAATTGAGTAGTTTAATATGCTCTTCTAAAACAGGAACACCTGCTCTTGGTTGAATCAATGTATCATTATCAGCCTTAGCTCGATTCAATACCAAAGCGAAATTCTTATGCTCTGGAAGCTTTTTTAAGTAATCAATAGCTCTTTCAAAATCTAAATCTTCATCATTACCTGTTGGCCATGCTTTAAGAACTTCTTTTCTTTGTTCAAGAAACTCTTCTTCTGTTAACTTCTTATTCACTAAGTTCATCAGTATTACCTCTAATGTTCACTAAATATTTTTTCATTATCCTCAAGGCCAACATCGGTTCTATCTTAGACAAAAGGCCCATCGCTGCCATAATATACTCGGAATCGATTAAGTAATCAGGCTCAATTGGTCTTAATTCGATTGGGTTATTCAAAATATTGGTTGTTTGTTTTAAAATATCATATTTGTATTTTGATTTAATTATAATTCCACCTGTTCCAATAACATAATTTATTTCTGATAAATCTTTACCTATTTGATTATAAACTTTACCCATTGGAGTCAATACTTCAGTAATTTTCCCGCAGTGTCTGTGCATTGCTCGATAAGCACAAATCTCTGCTAAAAACTTTTCAACCAACTCGTCATGCTCATTCTCAGGTAAAAAAGTAACGTTATTATATCTTTTCTTCACTTCCTCAATAATGTCTATCTTTTTGTCTTCTTTGATAAAGTTAATTTCTCTTTCTGAAAGTGATTTAATTATTCCCAAAGCTGAATAGCGCATGCCCAAATCACCTTCAACAGTCCTTTTTGCAAAAGGTTCTTCTAATCCTTGGATTATAACATCAGACCTTTTAGTAGTAGTGCAGATTGAGTAGATATCTGTGGTTGCTCCTCCGATGTCAACAACAACTATTTCCCCTAAACCTTTCTCATTAAGATAGCCTTCAGAAAGCAATTTAGCAGCTTCTAAAACAGCTAGGGGTGTTGGTAGTATAACCTTGTTGATTTGTTCTTCGATTTTTTTTATGCCTTTTGCCTCAATAATCTGCTTCAGAAAAATTTCCCTAATTTGTTCCTTAGCACTTTCAATATTTAAAACATTGATTTCAGGCATAACATTCTCACAAATATAACCATTGATTTGATATTCATCAAAAATCTCTTTAATTTCATCTTGAGCAGATTTGTTTCCTGCATAAACAATTGGAACCTTTATCCCTGCCTTACCTAAGAGTCTTGCATTATAGATAACCGATTCAAAGTTCCCGCCATCTGATCCTCCCGCCAAGAGAATTATATCAATCTTTTTCTCAACGATTTGATTTACTTCGGACTTATTGAGATGATGTGAAAAGACTAAATCGACTTTAGCTCCTGCGCCAAGACAAACTCTTTTAGCTGCTTCTACAGTAAGTTCTTTCACTAGACCAATAGCGGCCATTTTTAGGCCGCCAGCTGCTGAAGAACAGGCAATAACCTGCTCGAAATCTATCACTTTTCCTATTTTATCAAAAAGCATTTCTAAAGCCTTATGATAACCAATTGTAATATCTGTTTCTACTGTTGTTGAATAAGAAGCAGTCCCAATAACACTTTCATTTATTGAATCTACTGCACATAATTTCGTGAATGTTGATCCAAAATCAATCAGTAAGTAATTAGACATATTACTCTCCTAAATCTGATTTTATGTCTCGCAATGCTTCATCAATTGATGTTCCTGGTGGGTAAACACGATTAAAACCCATATCCATAAATCTTCTTTTCACTTCAGAAAAATCTTGTTTTCCAACGACAATATTCCCGCCAACATATAAAAAAATATCTTCAATGCCAGATTCAATACATTTTGCTCTCATTCCACGACAATCAATCTCTCCATGACCATACAAAGAAGAGACCAAAATCATATTTGCGTTAGTTTCTATTGCTGCATTAATAAAATCTTCCTGTGTAGATAAAACCCCTATATTAATCACCTTGTATCCAGACTTAGTCAAGGTGTACTCGATTATCTTATTTCCAACTGCATGAACATCAGCGCCAATAACGCCAATAACGATTGTTTTCAAACTATTCTCCCCGATTTTTGTAAGCGTTTTTATAACATTAAACATTATAACACAGTCATCATTAGAATTAAAGAAAAAATCTAAGAAAATTCAAAGTTTTTTCAAACATCAAATTTCAAGTATTGAAGGTTAAAACAAATAGATAATCACTTAATCTGTTGATATACTTTTTTGACATTTCCAAATCAGTTCTCTCTGTAATATCTACAAAAGCATTCAATCTTCTCTCTGCTTTTCTAGCAAGAGTTCTTGAAACATCAACATAAGCTCCCGCTTGTGTCTTTTCACTTCCGGGTAAATAAAATCTGCCTTCCAAAGGTTTTTTATCAAGAAAATCTTGAATGTGTTTCTCAAGCAACTCAACATCTGCTTCTATGATTTGAATCAATTTATTATATAGCATTGAATCTGGTTTAGAAGCAATCAAAGAATTGATATTTTGTAATTTTCTTTGAATTTCTTTGATGAACTCATTCTTTGAGTATTGGTACGTCAACCCTAAAAAAGAACTCAATTCATCCATAGTTCCTAAGGTTTCAAATAGAATGTCTGTTTTCTTAAATTTTTGATTTTCATAGTTTTTTGAATAACCAGAATCACCAAATTTAGTTGCTATATGTTTTAACTTATCAACCGGCATTTTCTTCACCTCTTCTTCTTATTAATTCATTTACAGCGAATGAAGCGACATCTTCTGCAAAACTTCCAGGTCCAAATCCCGCATCATAACCTAATTCTTTTGCTAACTCATGAGTTATTCTTGCGCCTCCGGCAATTAGAATAACCTTATCTCTTATTTGTTCGGTTTCAAGCAACTCAACAAGCTCAATCATATTTTTCAAATGAACATCTTTTTGAGTAACTGTCTGTGATATCAATAATACATCAGCTTGCTTTTCAATTGCTACCTTAACGAATTCTTCATTTTGTACTTGAGATCCTAGATTGTAAGCAGCAATTCCTCTATATCTTTCCAAACCATAATGTCCTGCAAAACCCTTCATATTCATTATTGCATCAATTCCAACTGTATGTGCGTCTGTACCAGTCGATGCTCCAACAAAAACTAACTCTCTATCATAATTACTAGTTATTAATCTCTCAATTTCTTCCTTAGATAATGTTTTAGAAGATATCTCTTCTATTTTAATTTTATCATAATCAATTGAAAAACCAACGCTACCATACACCACAAAAAAGCAAAAACCTTCTTTGATATCTTCTGCATGAACAACACTTGGGTCAATTAGCCCCATCTCATACGCAATCTCTTTAGCTGCTGCAATTGCTCGATTACTCTTTTTAAGTGGTAATGTAAAACTAATCTGAATTTTTCCGTCATTTAGGGTATCCCCATAAGGTTTAATTCTCATTTAAGAATTCCTCCATTTTCTCCAAAATGACATTGACATAATCTTCTGATTTTTTAAAAACTCCATCTAGCCCCTTGCCATTGTATATTCCTCTTTTTGTCTGAGCAAAAACACCGTCGGAAAGTGCATTGAACATCCCTCTCTTGGAAATCTTCTTCAACAAAAGCAACGCTTCATCCAATACAAGATGAGCTCTTTGTTGAATTATCCCTCCTGGTTTGAAACTGATTTCTTCAGCCAAAGACTTCATAGTTTTTTGTATCATTTCAGCGTTTTTAATCGCTAAATAACGATCTGACATATAAGGCGTATGAATAGCTTCTGTCATCATTCCAAGCAGATGTATCGATTGACCTGTCAAAGTAGTAACCATATTGAACATAGCGTTTTGTTGATAAGCTCTAAAAATATTACCGTTTATATGTTTTGTTGGCGGCATATACTTTAACACTGCCTTTGGAAAAATCTCTCTAGCTAACTCAGCATGAGCTAGCTCTAATAAAAAACTATCCTCTACTTCTGGATTAATCTCAAAAGCATGCCCTAATCCCATCAACTCTGGCTTCAAATATGCTTTTTTTGCAAATGCCTCATTTATAAACTGCGAAGCAGTGACAGTATGGGCTTCTTCAACAGCATCAGCTGTTGTCAAATAATTATCCTCACCTGTATTGATGATAATACCAGAAAACGCATTGATTAATCTGGAAAAATATTGGTCAACAAATGTTCTTTGCATATTGATATCTCGAAAAATAATACCATAAATACTATCATTCAACAAAACGTCAAGCCTTTCAAGTGCGCCCATAGAGGCTATCTCAGGCATACATAACCCTGATGCATAATTGACTAGATAAATATATCTATGAAGTTCTTGACTAACTTCGTCAAGCGCTTTACGCATTATCTTGAAATTCTCTTGCGTTGCATATGTTCCACCAAAACCTTCAGTTGTTTTCCCATAAGGAACATAATCTAGTAAACTTTGTCCTGTTGAACGGATTACCGCAATTATATCAGCTCCTGCTTTTGCAGCTGAAATAGCTTGGATTACATCCTCGTCAATATTTCCTGTGGCTACTATTACATAAAGGTCAGTTTTTTTACGTGGATAAATCTCTAAGAACTTCTGACGTTTTAATTTATTTTCAATAATCCTTGTAAAAGTTTTTTCATAATAAGTTTTTAGCACCAAAAAAGTCTCTTCTTTTCCTATTAGAGAGTAATTACAGATAGATATGTCATTTTCTAGATAATACTTTAAGAACTCTTCTAAGTTCATTTTAGTAGCAATCAATGCACTTGCTAAATATCTGCTAATCCCAAGTTGAATCTGTCCATTTTCTACAACATCATCAACAATTCGATTGGGTAGAGGAACACCAAACTCATCAATTCCATCCACTCCTAATAATCTTAAAACACTTCTTTCAACACTTTTTGTGGTATGTTTATCGATAAATTTCTGAACATCATCCGCAATGATGTTTGCATAATCTCTACAAGCCTTTATCTTGGCTTCATCTAAATTCAATTTATTCATTTCACACTTCCTTCAAGACATTGATTACTTCAATGTCCAATACTTTTTCTAGTTTTTCCTTAAATTCACAATCCAAGAATTCATATCCCCTTGGTGAATAGGGATTATAACATACTGTAACTATTTTTATAGGATTTACTACACTAATTTCCATGTTCAACATAAAGAGTTGTTCCAATAATTCATCTGATAATTGTATATTAGTGGCTGAATCTATAATAATATCAAAACTAATCTTTCTTCTGTTTTTAATCAACTGTTTTACAAACTCACCTGTAAGGGTTTTGGGAAGGTAAATAGCTTTTACATCTTCAAAGGATTGTTTAAAAAATTTATGAGTATTACCTATTAAAGTTGAATAATCCAAAATGATGACCTCATCATTATTCTTAATTAAAGAAATGTAATCGGAAAATTTTTGATTTTCTATCCTCGTTTCCTCAAGATTATATTTCTTATATGTCAACTGAGCTGATTTAACTACTTTACCTATATCAAAAGAGTAATTAGCTCCAACAACAAAAACAGATGCCTGAGAAATCTTTGCGAAATGCTGTCTTGAAAAAGCTCCATCAATTAAAATTTTATCAACCTTATAAAGATTAAGTTTGTTGATTAAATCAATCATATCATTGGTTTTTGCTGGACCAGCTATTAATGCATTTCCATAAGAATTTATTCTACAGATTACTATTTTACCAATAGCTGTTGTTATTTTAGTTTCTTCTACAACATCATAATCACAAGTGAATCTATCAAGAGTTTTAATTGCTGTAGCAACATAATCACCTTTTTTGACATGAATTCTTGGTTTTTCCAGAAAAGTTACTTGATCTATTTCCTCTCCATCCATACCTATTGAAGTTATTGCAATCACACCTAAAAAATTGCTTATAAAAGCATTCATTACCGTTGTTTTTCCAGCGTTTTTTGAATTGCCAAAAAAAGAAACAACTCTATAAGGTTTTATGTTTTCAACTAACCTTTTAATATCCTTTTCTTCCTTTCTAAATCCTTAGGTTCAAGTGATATTTTATTACCAGCTAAAAGTGCACTTACTCCAGAGTAGCTACCATTATCCTGGTGATTATGATAATCCGTTGGTTCGGTATATGTTGAGATTACTCCTTCATAATTCCTAAGAACTATCTTCCCAGGGGCTTGTGAAATCACATAATTTGGCATAACGGGAATCTTCCCACCACCACCAGGTGCATCAACCACAAAAGTTGGAACACAGTATCCAGAGGTATGACCTCTTAATCCTTCGATAATCTCTATACCTTTAGAAACGGGAGTTCTAAAGTGTTCAATACCTAAAGATAGATCACATTGATAAATATAATATGGTCTAACTCTAATCGATACTAGTTGTTGTACTAACTTCTTCATGATTTCAACAGAATCATTTACACCTCTTAAAAGCACTGATTGGTTGCCAAGTGGAATACCTGCATCTGCCATTAAATCAATAGCCTTCTTAGATTCATTAGTAATCTCATCATAATGATTAAAATGTGTATTAAGCCAAATCGGATGATATTTTTTTAACATATTAACAAACTCAGGTGTAATTCTTTGTGGTAAAACTACTGGTGTTCTAGTACCAATACGTATTACTTCAACATGTTCTATCTCTCTTAATCTGCTAATAATATCTTCCAAAATCTCATCAGAAACCAAAAGCGCATCTCCACCAGATAGCAAAACATCTCTGATTTCTTTAGTATTTCTAATATATTCAATTGCTTGATCTATTCTGTTTTGAGGCATTCTTGAATCGTGTTGACCAGCAAATCTACGTCTTGTACAATGTCTACAATACATTGAACACATATCAGTAATTAAGAATAAAACTCTATCTGGATAACGATGTGTTAGCCCTGGAACAGGAGAATCTGTATCTTCAGCTAACGGATCTAACATATCATTAATTCCGATATGCATTTCATTAATCGAAGGGATAGCTTGTTTTTTAATCGGACATTCAGGGTTTTGGGGATCAATAAGACAGAGATAATACGGTGTTATAGCCATCCTAAACTTAGATAAAACTGTAGAAATTTGCCTTTTCTCATCTTCACTTAGGTTTATATATCTCTCTAGTTCATCAACATTTTTTATTCTATTCCTAACTTGCCAATGCCAATCATTCCACTCGGTTTCTAAAACATTAGGAAAATATTTAATTTTTCTATCCAAGTAACTATCATTAATCTTAATCATTCTCTTTAACTCCATATCTACTATTGAATAAATCATATAAAGGTTTAGACTCTCTCAATAGATTCAGTGTAAAATCAGCATGTCCCCTAGTATAGCCATTTCCAATTATCATTAAAGCTTCTGATGCAATACCTTCTGCACCCAAAGCAGCTTTTGTAAATGAAGTAGCCATCGAGAAGAAATAAACAGTCCCAGTATTTTTTGTAGGAAGAATTGAAGACATCTCCGTGTTTTGAACATTAACCACGTTAAAAGTAACATCTACTAAATCCGGACATACTGCCTTGACTTTCTCATATACTTCCATCGGATTCCTAGCATCACCTTGAATTATATAATCACATACTCCTAATTTATCTAAATCATTTTTCTCTTTACTTGAATATACAAAGCCAATAACCAACCCATTTTCTCCTACACTTTTTCTAGCTTGACTAGAGCATAAGATACCAGACTTTCCTGCTGCGCCGATAATCAATACACTATTTCCCGGTTTACATAAAACATCTACTTGCGCAGGTGCCCCGCAAACATCTAAAGCGGAAAGAACCAATGATTCTGGTAAATCATCTGGTATTTTAGCATATATTCCTGTCTCAAATAAAATTGCTTTACCAATTATCTTTACTTGATCCTTACTTAAATCAATACTTATTATTTCTTCAATCTCAAGGGGGGTAAGTGACAGAGAAACCAAAGAAGCAATTTTATCTCCTGGTTTGATTTCTAAACACAAATCACTACCTACTTGATTCACTCTTCCAAGAAACATTCCACCACTTCCCGTTACAGGGTTTTGCATCTTACCTAGTTTTTCTACTATATCTAAAATCATCTTCTTCATTTGAAAAACATCGCCAAAACAAACTTCTTTTATCTGAGTAAAAGAAGCTGAATCGATGTTTAAAGTATCAACATCAACCAAAATTTCATTCGAATGACAAGTCATTTTATTATCAATCTTAGTAGCTGATTGAGGCAAAGCACCAATTGGTTCAATTACCCTGTGAGTTCCATATCTACATAAATTCATCATCTTGAAGTCTCCATTTTAAGTATTTTTCTCGTCTCAATTACAGAAGCAATCTCGCGATTGTATTCTTTAGCTATTTCGCAGACTTTCTCAACTAATTCTCTATTTGACTTTGCAAGTTTTCCCTTTTCAATATATAGATTATCCTCTAAACCAACTCTTACATGCCCGCCATGAATTATCGATAATCTTGCGAGTGAAAACTCAAATCTGCCTATCCCAGCAACGCTAAAAGTTGACCCTTGCGGGATAGAATCTTTTAGAAAAAGAAAATCTCGTTCTTCACCAGTCATTCCTCCGTTAACACCCAAAACAAAACTGTAATGAAAATGTGGTTTGATTATTTGTTTCTTTATCAATCTTTTTGTAAGGTCAACATGGCCTTTTTCAAAGCATTCCATCTCATACATAATCTTGAAATCATTCATTTTGCTTGCAAAATAAATGATATCATTTTCTGTATTTATAAAAACGTCATCTCCTCCGAAATTAACACTACCACAATCTAATGTTGCCATTTCAGGTAACATATTCAACACATCTGCTCTTTCTTCTCTCGACATACCCAAAGCTCCACCGGTAGAAACCTGAATAATAATATCTGGAATCTTTGCTTTAATCGCTTTATAGATTTGGAGATATCTATACTTATCTTGTGAAGGGGTTCCATCATCTTCTCTTGCATGCAAGTGTATTATTGATGCCCCAGCTAAATATGCTTGATAACTTGCTTCAACCATTTCGTCTATTGTATAGGGAACAGCCGGATTTTGCTCTTTAGTGACTTCTGCTCCGGTTATAGCACAAGTTATTATCAATTTATCCATCATATCTTTGCAAATCTTTAGGAACTATACAAGTTCCAATCGCCTTTGTTGTTAAAACTCTTTCCTCTAAAACATCACAAGCGCTTGGAGAAATATCTGGCCTAGCTTGGATAACTTTATAGCAAAAGAACTCTATTCTTCTAGAAGTATTTCCTGCTTCAACTATTTCTGCTTCAACTTCCACAAAATCACCAGCATATATAGGTGCTAGAAAATCAACTGATTCATAAGCCCTAAAAAGCCCTTCATCACCATCTAATCTAATCAATAATTCTGTTGCTGCATCACCAAATAAAGCTAATATCTTTGCTCCATCCACTAAATTTCCACCATAATGTGCATCTTGATTGGACATTCTCATCTTTAATATTGTTTTCATTCTATAATCCTTTCATAGGTTTGACGTCTTTGACTATCAAATCTGCTTCAGTAGCATTTATTACTTCTTCGATTGTATACGCTGGATTTACCTCTAAAAGATGTAACCCATCTTGTTCAACACTCATGACCGCCATATCGGTGACAATTAAGTCAGCTTGATGTGAGGCAGTAAGTGGTAGATTACACTTCTTCAAGATCTTTGATTCGCCTTTATTAGTATGCTTCATCGCGATGATTACTCTTTTTGCTCCTGTAACTAAATCCATAGCTCCACCCATGCCCGGAACCTTTTTACCGGGAATTATCCAAGAAGCTAAAGATCCCTCTTGATCAACTTCTAAAGCTCCTAAAACAGTTACATCAATATGTCCTCCGCGAATGAAAGTAAATGATGTTAATGTATCGATAAAAGCTCCCCCTTGTTTAATAGTGGCTTTCATCCCTCCAGCATTAACAATGTTTGTCTCTTCATCAGTTAATGGCCCTAATCCAATAATCCCATTTTCAGCTTGAAAAATAACATGTTTATCTTCCGGGACATAATCTGCAACTAAAGTCGGAATACCTATTCCTAGATTCACTAAATCTCCAACATTTAACTCCAAAGCAATTCTTGAAGCAATTATCTCTTTATCATTCATTGTTTTCACCTACCAAAACATAATCTACAAAAGGACTTGGAGTAATAACATTCTCTGGATCAATTTCATCAACCATCATAAAAGGTTCGACTACAACTATCGAGGCAGCAGTTGCCATAACAGGGTTAAAATTCCTCATTGTTTGCGAATACTTCAAGTTGCCAAATCTATCACACACAGCTCCGCCTATTAAAGCCATATCAGCCCCCAAAGCTTCTTCCAATAAAAATGTCTTTCCTTGAACTTCTATTTTCACTTTATCAATCTCTACTATTGTATCAACACCAGTAGGAGTTAAAATACCTCCTAACCCAGCACCGAAAGCTCTAATTCTTTCTGCTAATGTTCCTTGTGGAACCAACTCAACATCTAAATCATCTGACTGCATCAAACTCCCAGCCTGAGGATTAGTCCCAATATGTGATGCTATTAGCTTCTTTACTTGTTTATTAACTATTAATTTACCGACACCTTTATCTTCATATCCAGCATCATTGCAAATTATCGTTAAATCTTTAACCTTGCTTTTAACAACTAAATCAATGAGTTTTTCTGGAGTACCGTTAGTCAAAAAACCACCAACAGATATGCTCATTCCATCCTTTAAAAGCTCAACAAACTTACTTTCATCAATAAATCCTTTCATAATCTATTCCTTCCTAGGCGGCATCAGTTCTGCTTCACCAATAATAACAATATCCCCTAATTGATTATATGCTTTGCAATCAAAAACAACTCGATTTCTTTCCTTGTTGATATCTTTGACTATCACCTCTGCTGTAATCTCATCTCCAAAATATACCGGTTTTGTAAACTTCAATGATTGTTTGGTATATATTGTTCCAAGTCCTGGTAGTTGCGTCCCGAAAATAGCACTAAACAACGAAGAAACCAACATTCCATGAACGATTTGTTGTTTAAAAATCGTCTTTGATGCATAATCATTATCTATATGTGCTGGATTATTATCCGTTGAAATCCTTGCAAAGTCCAAAACATCCGCCTCTTCAAATCTTTTGCTTGTTTTGGCATTATCTCCTAAACTAATCTCTTCAATAGTAAAACTCTTCATATTAACCTTGTATAATTAAATTAAGTTAATTTAACTATACTTCTCCTTTCTTTTTTTGTTCTTAAAATGTATTTAAATAATTTATTTAATCTCCTATAATGAAGTTACAAACGTTGTGGAGTGTGTCATTCTTTCCTTACACTTCGAGTGTGCTTGGGAGGGTACAACCCAACTTATATGATAAATGTGAATTAGCTAGTTACACCTTGAGTGTGTATTTACAAGGTTACATTTATATTTGTTTGTGATTTCATGACGTTTGGATAATTCAAACGAGGAGGTTTTTATTTTGATTTTCATTGGCATTGATATCGCAATGGATAAACACGATATCATCATCATAAATGATTTGGGTGAAATCGTTTATGATCACTTTATTATCCAAAATAATCGTTCGGGGTTTAAAAAACTTCACACAGTTATTCAATCCTGTACGAAGTCGGTTAACGATATTCGTATAGGAATGGAGGCCACAGGTATCTATCATAATAATCTGCGAGATTTTCTGATATCCAAAGGCTACACTGTATATTGCACTAACCCCATGTTAGTTTCTCTCAGTCGTAAGTCGGCGTCACCTCGCATGACCAAGACTGATAAAATTGACGCTATAGCAGTGTGTAGGCACCTTATGCATAACCTGAATCGGCTCCATCCCTATACACCACCATTATATCATTTACTTGAGTTAAAACAATTATCTAGAGACTATAATTCTAATAATCAAATCCTTACTAAAGCTAAGGGCGAACTTAAAAGATTACTTCAAATGTTCTTCCCCGAGTTTCTTAAACACTTTAATCCATTTTCAAAATGGACTTTAGATCTACTTTATGATTTCCCTTTACCAAGTGATTATAAAGGTCTTCATATTGAATCTTTAGCTCAAAGAATTCGTAGTCGTTCAAACCGTATTGAACAAGCCAAACTTATAAAACATATCGCGAAAAACTCAATAGGAAATTCAAATAACTTAAATGCTTATCTTATTAAGTTTTGTGTTTCTAATATTATTCATTTCAGCGGTCAAAATATGGAACTAAAGAAACTTATTTCTCAACATATGACTCTTTATCCAAAGATATCATCAGTCCCAGGTATCGGCCCTATTAATGGCGCGACTATTCTAGGTGAAACTGGCGATATTAGTAGGTTCCCTGACAAACACAAATATACATCTCTTTTCGGTATTGAACCCATCGTCCATGAGTCTGGAAAATACAAACGTAAGCGTACTCGAATTTCTAAACGTGGTAGTAAGTATTTACGTACCGCCATTTATAGCGCCGCTAGGGTTGCTTGTGTGAATCCAAAGACCAAGGATAATAAATTTTAGACGCAAATATCTTAAGATGATGAGTAAAGAAAACAAACATCATTCAACCGTTATTTTCGCTATAGCTAAAAACATGGTTCATTCTATTTACAAAATTCTTAAAACTGATAATTTCTATAATGATCTCTTATAATTAATCACCCATTATATGAAATTTAGGGTTCTTAATCCTTTTTTAAGTATGTTCAAATATCATAATTTTAATTATTTATCATTTTTACTTGATTTTTGTATAGCTAGCTCCTAAAATAATTTAAAAAAGCCATTATATTTTTTTGCAAAAATATAACAGCTCTCCATTTAAATGGCAGTATTTATCCTGTATGTTTAAATACCAAGGTTTTGATTTACAGACTAATCAACCCTTTCGGCAAAACACTCCTTCTTAAGTCCTTGTCCGTCCACTACAAAAATCTAAGACTTAATACCAGTATCTTGCTCCTCTGTATCGATTCAATTTCACTAAGATTATACTTAAATATGAAAGCGTTGTCAATATCTATCCTTAAAGCAAGAACAAATTCTCTTTTTTATTAGAGCAAATCCATCAAAATATGATATAATTTACTAAGATAAACAAGGAGGTAGTAATGTTAGCAGTGATTACCGGTGCTTCATCAGGAATAGGCGAAGAATTAGCCAGACAATTAGCAAAAAACAAATATGATTTAGTCTTGATTGCAAGGCGTACTACCCGTCTTGAAGAAATTAAAAAACAACTCGAACAGTATCAGATTTCTATTGAAGTTTATACCTATGACTTAGAGAAACAGATTGACTTGGAAGATCTAACAAGTAAACTTGATCAATATGAAATCGATTTATTTATCAACAATGCAGGATTTGGAATAGTAGGTAACTCTTTTGAGGTTTCAACAGATAGAGAATTATCTATGATTGACCTAAACATTAAATCTCTACACTATTTAAGCGCTTATGCAATTAAGAAAATAAAAAACGGACAATTGATTAACATCAGTAGTTTAGCCGCGTTTCTCCCAACACCTCTACTCGCTAGTTATGCTGCAACAAAAGCTTATGTATATTCATACTCCACTGCACTAAGATATGAGTTGAAAAAGAAGGGGATACCCATTAATGTAATGACCGTTTGTCCAGGCCCTGTAAAAACAGAATTTGGAAAGGTTGCAAATGCCACCCAAAAAATGAAAGGTCAAAAAGTTGACAAATGTGTTAATGAAATCATCAAGGGGATAAAAAGAAAAAAAGCCTTGGTTATCCCTGGTTTCTCAATGAAAATACTATATATTCTTTTAAAGGTTATGCCACTTTCATTAATACTAAAGTCAGCTTATAAAATCCAAAGTAAAAAGTAACATCAAAACCATATATAGCCCTAGCGAGTTGATAACTCGCTAAAAGGTGTTGGAGGAAAAATGAAAAATATCATCAAGCATTTGAGAGAACACGAGTTATTAAGAACAATTGAAAAAAAATTCTTCACTAATCAGGAGATTTATATTAACAACACTAATGAGGACAATTCCTTATTAGTGCTTTTAGATATGTATTATTACGGCAAAGACACTATTTTCGTTGTCACTCCAAACCTCTACAAAGCTCAGATTCTTTATGATAAATTAAGCAGAACTTTAAAACCCGAAGAGATAAGTTTCTATCCGCAAGATGAATTTCTAACTAACGAATTATTAGTTAGTTCAATTGAATTTCGATTAGAAAGAATCAACACCATAAATAAAATTATCAACAATCAAAAAATGATTATTGTCTCTAATCTATACGGTATGTTAAAACCTCAACTTTCTCCTGAAAAATGGGAGAAATCCTTAATTAATCTTACAGTTAGTAAAACATATGACCTAGAAACACTTAAAAAAACTTTGATGCATTACGGATATGTTCAAGAATATACAGTTGAAAAGATTGGAGATTTTTCTGTAAGAGGAGGAATAGTTGATATATATCCAATCAACACATTGAATCCTTATCGATTGGATTTCTTTGGTGATGAGTTAGAAACAATAAAAGTATTTGATATTGAGACGCAAAGATCAATTGAAAAAACGGATAATTTTACTTTGATGCCAATCGTAGATTTCTTCTATGATGAAATTGAATATAATCATCTAGAAGCAATTATCAAATCTAAAATTGAAAATACTGAATTTTCAAAAGAGAGCTTAGATATGATAAACGACGATTTGGAAAAACTAGATAATCACGAAGAACTTGAAAGATTAAGCAAGTATATACCTTTTTTAACAAAAAACCATTATACAATTAGTGATTTAGCTAAGAATTCAAAAATATTTTGTTTGGATTATCATCGTCTAATCGAGCAAAATGAAATCTTGATTGAAGAGATCAAGGAATGGTATATGTCTTCTAATGATTACCCTAAAATGGGATTTACAATACTATATGATTTCAATGAGCTCATCATTAAACCAGGAATAAAGGTTGATTATTTAGATTATTCATATAAAAGCCAATTCAAAAACTCATATTCGATATTTGGCGAAGAAGTTATAACCTTCAATGATAACTATACCTATTTGTTTAAAGAAATCGAAAGGTTAAATACTAAAATTACCCAAATTATCGCTTTTGAGAACCAAAATAATCTTAATGAATTTGCAAAAAAGCTTAATAATCTAAATCTTGAGTATGCAAACGAAAAATCAATAATTAAAGATCGAATCAATCTAATCATATCTAATCAGGTTTTTGATTTTGTTTCAAGAACGTTTTCATGCAAACTGATTACTGAAGAAGCCTTAACAAGAAAGAATATTTCAAGGAAGAGAGGTGAGTACGTCTCTGTATATAAGCGCTCAGAAAGATTGTCAAGCATCAATGACCTTTCTCCTGGTGATTATGTAGTTCACTATGATTATGGAATAGGAAAATTTTTAGAAATAAAAACTATGCAGTTTGGCAATGTTCAAAACGATTATATCCATATTGAATACAAAGGCGGGGATAAGTTATATATTACTCTTGATGGTATCGATCAAATTCACAAGTATTCTGGCAGTGAAGGATATAAACCCAAACTATCAAAGCTTGGTGGTAGTGATTGGAACAAAACCAAAGATAGAGTTAGAAATCAGGTTCAAGAGATTGCTGATAAATTAATCAAATTGTACTCAGAAAGAGAGAAGGCCAATGGCTTTTCATATCAAGACTTTCCTAAATTAGAAAGAGAGTTTGCTGAAAACTTTGAATATATCGAAACTTTAGATCAGTTAAAGGCGATTGAAGATGTCTTTCAAGACATGAGAAAATCTGTGCCTATGGATCGATTATTATGTGGTGATGTTGGCTTTGGTAAAACTGAAGTAGCGATGAGAGCGGCATTCAAAGCTGTTTTAAACAATAAACAAGTAGCTTATCTAGCTCCTACTACCGTTCTTTCAAAACAACATTATGAGACATTCAAAAACAGAATGTCCGAGTTTGGCGTCAATGTTGCTTTATTAAACAGATTTGTAACCAAAGCTAAACAAAAAGAAATTCTCAAAGAATTGATTATTGGTTCAGTTGATATTTTGATAGGCACACATAGAGTGTTAAGTAATGATATTAAGTTCAAAGATCTCGGATTATTGATTATTGATGAAGAACAGCGTTTTGGTGTAATGCACAAAGAAAAGATTAAAGAGTATAAAGTAAGCATCGATGTATTATCTCTTTCAGCTACTCCTATACCAAGAACTCTTAACATGGCTATCATGGGAGTAAAGAATATGTCTCTTCTGGAAAGCGCTCCTGAAAATCGTTATCCAATTCAAACCTATGTTCTAGAAAGAAACGACATTATTTTAAGAGATGCAATAGAGAGGGAATTAGCCAGAAATGGGCAAATTTTTTACTTATATAACCGAGTAGACAATATTGATTTTATTGCTGATAGGCTTAAGAAGTTAGTTCCTGAAGCAAGAATTGATATCGCTCATGGTAAGATGAGAAAAAGCGAGTTAGAAAGGGTCATTGATAATTTTATAGAAAAAGAGATTGATTGTCTTATCTCAACTACAATCATCGAAACAGGTATTGATATACCTAATGCAAATACTCTGATAATTCACGACTCAGATATGCTTGGATTATCTCAACTCTATCAAATCAGAGGTAGAGTCGGCCGATCAAACCGAATAGCATATGCCTATTTGATGTATAAAAAGAGTAAACGTCTTACTGAAGAAGCTCACAAGAGACTTCAAGTTATCAAAGAATTTACAGAACTTGGTAGTGGCTTCAAGATTGCTTTAAGAGATTTAGCGATAAGAGGTGCCGGTGACGTCTTAGGGCAAGAGCAAAGCGGATTTATTGATTCAGTAGGTATAGATATGTATATGAGAATTCTTCAAGAAGAAGTTACTAAAGCTCAAGGCATAAATCAAAAACCTGAAAAATCTAATCGAATTAAAGCAAATGTTTCAAAGTTCATCGAAAAAGATTATATTCAAGATGATTACATCAAAATAGAAATGCACAAAAAAATACATGCAGTCAAGTCAATCGCAGATGTCTTATCTCTTCTAGATGAGATAAAAGATCGATTCGGTGACTATAATATTGAATTAGAGATATACATCTATGAAAAACTTTTTGAAAATTTCGCTAAAGAAATTGATATCGAAAAAATCAAGGAGAACAAAGCACATATAACCTTAACTCTATCTGAAGAAATGACTTCTAGTTTTGTGGCAAAAAAACTCTTTGAAACAAGTTTAGATGTCAGTAAGGACTTTAGATTTTCGATTGATAAGAATCGCTTCCAAATCATCTTGGATACCATTAATTTAAAACAGCATTGGTTATATTCCATGGTGGATTTTCTAGAAAAACTCAACAACCTAAAAGGCGCTTAAAAATGCGCCTTTTATCTTGTTATAAAACAAAGATATTGATTGAAAAAAAACCCTTTATATTATATAATATATTATATATATAATAATAACGGAGAACCTTATGAAAGATGTGGCAATTACAACTGAATATATAACTTTAGGACAATTTCTTAAATTTGCAAACATCGTATCCTCTGGTGGCGAAGTAAAACATTTTTTAGACAATTCAACTGTTTATCTAAATAAAAACCTTGAAAATAGAAGAGGGAAAAAACTTTATCCAGGAGATATTTTAAGTATCGATCAACAGTCTTTTCGGATTAGCAAGAAATGATTATATCTCATCTTTCGCTGACAGATTATCGAGGCTATAAAAAGCAAGACATTGTTTTTGGTAAAGGAATAAATTTTTTGGTAGGTAATAACGGCAGTGGTAAAACCAATTTACTAGAAGCAATTTATTTTTTGACTCTAGCTAAATCTTATAAAACAACTGATAATTCAGTGATTAGGTTTGAGAAAGATTTTGCAAGAATACAAGCAAAAATAATTGATAGATTACTTTTTGAACCTAAAATTATTATCACAAAAATAGGTAAAAAAATTATCGTCAATAATAAAGAAATTGATAAACTGAGTGATTTTCTCGGCCAAGTCAAAATATTGGCCTTTTTGCCTGAAGATATGGACCTTCTAAAAGGTCCGCCAAAAAATCGAAGATTTCTTCTCGACATGATTATTGGGCAGATGGATCGAAATTATCTACTCGAATTAACTCAATACAAGAATATTCTAAAACAAAGAAACGAATTGTTAAAAATGGTTTCTGAAAAGAGAGTTAAAGATTATACTTTATTAGATATCTACACAGAACAAATAGCCTCAAGCTCAGAGATTATCTTTAAGATGAGAAAAGATTTTATCTCAAGGATTAACAAGGAAATAGTTAAGATGTATCACTACTTATCTGCTAACAACAAAAAAATTCTTCTTGAGTATAAACCAACCTTAGAAGATGATTTCTTGAATAATTTTAAGAAAAGATATGAAAAGGATTTATTATTTAAAACGACTGGTATCGGTCCGCATCGCGATGACTATGATTTTCTTATCGATGATATCTATGCGAAAGATTATGCTTCTCAAGGCGAGCAAAGAATCATAATCCTTTCACTACTACTATCAATAGCTAACATCATTTACGAACAAAAGCAGATTATGCCTATTCTTCTTCTTGATGACGTTTTCTCAGAACTTGATTATTTAAGACAGAATCAACTTATAAAATACCTTGATTCAGTGAAAATTCAAACAATAATAACCACAACAAACATTAAAGAAATCAATAGTGCTTTTCTTAAAAACTCAAAGATTTTTAATGTCAGTAATCATTTTGTTAAGGAGGACAAAACTAATGGACAACAAGTATGATTCTAGTAACATTCAAATCCTCGAAGGACTTGAAGCAGTAAAAAAACGCCCTGGAATGTATATAGGTACAACTGGTCCTAGAGGATTGCATCATCTGGTTTGGGAAATAGTCGATAATGCCGTTGATGAGGCACTAGCTGGCTTTTGCGATAAAATTCAAGTCGAAATTCTTCCAGGAAATATTATCAGAGTAACAGATAATGGTAGAGGAATTCCTGTTGATACTCACCCAAAAACTGGAAGACCTTCGGTTGAAACAGTATACACCACTCTACATGCTGGAGGAAAGTTCGATCACAATTCATATAAAGTTTCTGGTGGATTGCATGGCGTAGGAGCTTCAGTTGTTAACGCACTTAGCGAATTTATGGTTGTCGAAATCCATAAAGATGCAAAAAAATACGTAATTGAATTTGATCACGGTTTTTTAAGGAAAGAACTAACTTGTATCGGGGATACAGACAGAACCGGAACAATAGTAACTTTCTTAGCTGACCCTAACATTTTTGTTGAAAGTCAAGTTTATGAGTTCGAAATTCTCAGAAATAGAATCCAACAATTGGCCTTTCTCAATAAAGGTATCCAATTCTCAATTTCTGATCAAAGAAATGAACTAAAACTTATTCAAAAAGACTATCTTTATGAAGGTGGAGTTAAAGAATATGTTGAATTTTTGAATGCTGGAAAAGATACAACCCACCCTCAAGTGGCTTATTTTGAAGGTGAACAGGACTTTATAATTGTTGAAATTGCTATGCAATATAACAATGGTTATGCTGAAAACATCTATCCATTCACAAATAACATTACTAATCCTGAAGGTGGAACTCATGTAGAAGGCTTCAAAACAACCCTCACAAGAATCCTAAACAACTATGGCCGTAATAATAACCTCTTTAAAAAAGATGAATCTTTGGCAGGAGAAGATACTCGTGAAGGCTTAGAAGCAATCATTTCAGTCAAACATCCTGACCCACAATTTGAAGGTCAAACAAAATCAAAATTAGGTTCTAGTGATGCTAGAAAAGCCGTTTCTATCATCATGTCTGAGGGCTTAGAGAGATTTTTATTAGAAAACCCAAGTGCAGCTAAGACTATCATTGAAAAAGCGTTGATGGCGCAAAGAGCACGAATAGCAGCAAAAAAAGCTAGAGAAGCCACTAGAAGAAAATCACCACTTGATAACCTTGGTTTTGCATCAAAACTAGCAGATTGCCGAACAAAAGACTCTACAAGATCTGAGATATATATAGTTGAGGGAGATTCTGCTGGAGGTTCTGCTAAACAAGGCAGAGATTCAGAGTTTCAAGCTATTTTGCCTTTAAGAGGAAAGGTATTGAATGTTGAAAAAGCCCGTTTAGACAAAGCTTTACAAAACAAAGAAATCCTCTCGATGATTCAAGCATTTGGAACTGGAATCGGCGATGAGTTTAATATAGAAAACCTCAGATATAAAAAAATAATCATTATGACCGATGCTGATGTAGATGGAGCACATATCAGAACGCTATTACTGACATTCCTTTTTAGATACTTAAAACCTTTGATAGAACATGGATCAGTATACATAGCTCAACCTCCTCTATACAAAATTCAATCTGGAAAAAGCATTCAATATGCTTACCAAGAAAGAGAACTTGAAGCAATACTTAGCAATATAAATTCTAAGCCTACTATCCAAAGATATAAAGGTCTAGGAGAAATGAATCCCGAACAATTATGGGAAACAACAATGGATCCTGCAACTAGGACATTATTACTTGTAACTTTAGATGACGCAATAGATGCTGATAGAGTTTTTACTATGCTTATGGGTGATGACACCGAAAGTAGAAAAGTATTTATCCAAGAAAATGCTGAATATGTCAAAAATTTAGATATATAGAAGGAGAGAGAAATGGAAGATATTAAATCAAATCAAAATGATCAAATACCAACTACAGATAAAATACTAGACATAAATCTATCCAGTGAAATGAAAAACTCCTTCTTGTCTTACGCGATGAGTGTAATTGTCGCTAGAGCTTTGCCAGATGTTAGGGATGGATTGAAACCTGTACATAGAAGGATTCTTTATGGAATGGATGAACTAGGTGTCTATCCCGACAAATCATACAAGAAATCCGCAAGAATTGTCGGAGATGTTATGGGTAAATACCATCCTCATGGTGATTCATCAATCTATGACGCGCTAGTAAGAATGGCTCAAGATTTTTCAATAAGATATCCTTTAGTTAATGGACATGGAAACTTTGGTTCAATTGATGGAGATCCACCAGCTGCAATGCGTTACACTGAAGCTAAAATGGAAAAAATTACAACAGAAATTTTAAGAGACTTAAAAAAAGACACTGTTGATTTTGTCGACAATTATGACGGCTCTGAAAGAGAACCGAAAGTATTACCAACAAGAATCCCTAATCTACTCATCAATGGTTCGAATGGTATCGCAGTTGCGATGGCAACAAATATTCCTCCTCACAACTTAAATGAAGTTATTAATGGATATATCGCCTATGTTCAAAATAAAGAGATTGATGTGGATGAGATGATGGAGTATATCAAGGGTCCGGATTTCCCTACAGGAGGCGTTATTCTAGGACAATCAGGTATTCTTTCTGCTTATAAAACAGGCAAAGGTTCAATCAGAATAAAGGCAAAAACAGAGATTAAGGAATTACCAAACGGCAAGAAGCATATCATAGTTACTGAGATTCCTTATCAAGTAAATAAATCAACATTGATTGATAGAATAGCTGAATTAGCTAAGGAACAAAAAGTTGAGGGAATTACCGATTTAAGAGACGAATCAAGTCGCAAAGGAATGAGAATTGTCATCGAACTTAAAAGAGATGCAAATGCAGAGGTAGTTCTAAACAACTTATACAAAAATTCTCAATTACAATCTACTTTTGGAGCAAATATGTTAGCCTTAGTAGATGATAAGCCAGTTGTACTGAATCTAGTAGACATGATTAGATATTACTATAATCACCAAGTTGAAGTTCTAATCAGAAAAACTAATTTCGATTTAGACAAAGCCAAACAAAGGCTTCATCTCCTAGAAGGTTTTATCATTGCTTTAGATAATATTGATCAAGTAATCAAAATAATCAGAGAATCCTATGATGATACTGAAGAACAACTAATCAACACATTCTCTCTTTCAGATATCCAAACTAAAGCAATATTACAGATGCAACTGAGACGTCTTTCTGGTCTTGAAAGAGAAAAAATAAATGAAGAAACTATCATGCTAGAAAACACAATAGCAGACCTTCAAGAAACTTTAATTGACAAAACCAAACAAGATCAAATCCTAATTGATGAAGCAAAAGAAATCATGGATAAATATGGCGACAATCGTCGTACTGACATCGATTTGTTGGGGGATTATGACATTGAAGATGAGGATTTAATCCCAATTGAAGATGTGATTATTGCAATTACAACCAATGGTTATGTAAAAAGAATGAATTTAGATGTCTACCGTGCACAAAATAGAGGCGGTAGAGGTAAAACGGGAATGAATCTCAATGAAGATGATGTTATTGATTCAATCATCTTCACAAAAACTCATGATTATCTCTTGTTCTTTACCACTGAAGGAAGAGTATATAAAATCAAAGGTTATCGAATCCCAAATTATGGACGTAATTCAAAAGGGCTTCCAATTGTAAATTTGCTCGATTTAAATGAAAATGAAGAATTAGCAACCGTCATGCCATTAAAGGATTTTGAATCAGGGTACCTCTTCTTTACAACTAGAAAAGGTGTTGTCAAAAGGACTTTTGTCAAAGATTTCCAAAACATTAGAGTTAATGGGATTAGAGCTATTTCTTTAAGGGAAGATGATTGCTTACACTCTGTTAAGCTAACTGATGGCTTAAGGGAGATTATTATCGGAGCATCTAATGGAAAAGCTATTCGTTTTCATGAAACAGATGTAAGAAATATGGGTAGAACAGCAGCTGGTGTTAAAGGAATTGATTTAGCAGTTGACGAAGAAGTTGTGGGAGTATGTACAGTCACTGAAGAAAGAAATCAAATTCTAGCCATTACTAAAAACGGTTATGGTAAAAGAACAGACGTCGATGAATACCGTTTGCAATCACGCGGTGGAAAAGGTGTAAAAACAATCCATGTGACTGAAAAAAATGGCGCTTTAGCAAAACTTATAGCCGTTGTTGGAAACGAAGATGTTTTGGTTGTTTCTGATAAAGGCATCATAATTAGAACACCGATTAATCAAATATCTGTAACTAAACGAGCAACTCAAGGCGTTAAGATTATCAATCTTGTAGAAGAACACCATGTATCAACAATAGCTATAGTTGATAATTACAACAATGAAATAAACAATAATACTTTAAATCCTATCGTTGATGAAAATCTCTCCATTGATTCAAATGAAGACAACGAAATAGATGAAGTTCAAGAAATCTTGAATAATACATATTAAACTAAAAAAGGACAATGATTTTAACTGATATGTCCTTTTTTTCTTTTATGTTTCTTAGTATAATAATTAATAATTAGGAGGAATAGTTATGATAATAGAATGGTATGGTCACTCTTGTTTCAAAATCTCAATTGAGGATTTTTCTATTTGTCTTGACCCCTTTAATCCTGAAATGATTCCCGGAATAGATAAACTCGATGTATCCGCTAATCTTGTACTGTGCTCGCATGAACATGCTGATCACAATTACAGAAAAGCTGTAAAGATAATCGATAAACCACTTCCTAAGGGGTTAAATATATCTTTTATTGAGTCTTACCATGATAATGAGCATGGAACAAAAAGAGGAAAGAACCTGATTACTGTAATTGAAAACAAACATATCAAAATTGTTCATCTAGGAGATTTGGGAACTATGCTCGATGATAATCAAATTGAAAGACTGAAAAATCTAGATGCCATCATGATACCTATCGGTGGTCATTATACCATCGGCCCATTAATTGCTAAGCAGATATGCAAGACCTTAAATCCTAAAATAATAATCCCTATGCATTATCGTAGTGAGACTTTTGGATTCAATGTCTTGTCTAAAATAAACGATTTTCTTAAATTATTTGATGAACTAAAAGTTGTTGCATATAAAACCAACAAACTAGACTTAGCCAAAGAAAAGCATAATCACATCGCTTTGCTAGAACTACTTTAAATATTTGATTAATTCATTTACTAGATTTCTCCTATTTCTTATGTGATTCAAATCACATATCTATTTGAGATGTTTTGTTATAATATTACATATTAACAGAAAGGAAATTGAAAATGAACCACTATAATCTCTCTGAACTTAAACCTTTTATCAATAAAAGGGGGTTTCTAGCAAAAACCGTAGTCAGTCACAAGCATATTACAATTAGAAACATAATGTTAGATAGCTTTGAATCAATACCGCCTCACGAAGCAACTGTCGATGTAACTTTTATTATTCTAGAAGGTAGCGGCGAAATAACCATAGGCAATGAAACCTATCAAGTAAAAAAAGACGATATTGTTCTATGCAAACCTTTCACTCTCATGTCAATTAGAGCAAACAAAGAGGAAAAGATGTCGTTTTTAAACATCAAAACGCCTGGAGTCGATTGATTAATAGAACAATAGTAATTTAAACGATTACTCCTTTAAAATGATTACTTACCAAAAAAGCACCCTATTCCTAAGGTGCTTTGTTAACAATCTTATAAGGACACTCGATGTGTCCTTTTTTTATATCTTGATAAATACCAGTAAATCGTCGTTATATATGTAAAAATCATCATTTGTATTAAGATCTTTGCTAAAGCAAGCTAAATTGCCGTTTCTGAAGTAGCCAAACAACATATATTTCTTTGAAAATGATTCATAAAATGATAGCAATAATTGTTTTTGGCTTGTGAATTTAATTGGAAATACTTCATCTAACATCTCATTAGCTTTAAGTATATATATATTTTGACTATCATCATTGCTAGAATCCGATTTAATAGTCAACAAATTATCATAAAAAGCCGCTGTTTCTTTATAGAAAGCTACCTTGGTTAGGAGTAAAGAGATTATTCTATTTGAAATAATTGTGTTATTTATATTAAAATCCTTAATTATCCTGTCATTAACTGGATCAAGAACTTCAACAATAATATTGCGATCCCTCTTGATATTACTTTGAAGATAAATAAGATTATCAATAATATTAGCGTCCAAACTCTCTATAGCCGCACCTTCATCACTCAGTAACAAGATTGTACTATCCTCACTGCTTTGATTATATTTTTGCACAAAATCTTTAAGTTCACTCTCATTGATGTAATGTGCTGTAAAATGACTGTCATACAACTTTTCATACTCATCAAATGACTGTTTAATGAAGCCTAACTTATTATTATTGCCAATTATATAAACCTGCATATCCGTCTGAAAATTGAACTCTTTTGTTTTTAAAGTCAATATCTCTCCTCGATAACTATCTTTAATTGAAATGTCTTTTTCTTGTTCAGCCAAAACAAAGATTACATCATCTGTCTTAGCTAAAGGGATAACATGAGAATATTCCATCAAAGCTTCATCAAAATCAATATTTCTCATTACATAAACTTCAGAACCTTCGAAAGAAAACATTGTTAAATAGACATCTTTAATCAAAGGATTAATAATTGTTTGTGCAATAACATGTCCTAATTTACGATCATAACAAACCGGAATGATATTATTGCCTTTTAGTGATTTGACTACTTCAGCAGCCATCAAAACCTTATCTTTGGTTTCTATGTTTTTAATTTCTGCAACAATCGGTGGATTGTTTTGGAATTTAATATCACCAAGGTTCAATATGACTTTGATAATATTCAAATCTCCCTTAGATAACGATTCATCAATAGATACCTGATCTGAGTTCATGATGAGAATTGATCGACATTTCTCGATTGAAATATCATATAGATCAGACTTAATCAATGGACTGCCTTTTTTGACAAGAAGATTTAAATTTTTCAAATCCTTTTTTTGTACTGTTTTCCTTATCGAATTTTTAATCATTTTCTCAGCTTCATCTTTATCTACATCAGCTAAAATTACTAAAGAAATATCGACAAAATCAAGATGGATAAGGTCTGCGACAAACTCAGGAACCTTATTATTCCAGTTTAAAACAACTATTTGATTATCTAAAATCAATCTACCAGAACCTGATTGTTTTTTATTAAAATAATCCTTTATTGCATTAGTAGTTAAAGCAATTATGGTGCCAGTAAAAAGCACCATACCAATTACCAATACAAATACTGCTAACAATAATGTATTCGGATTTTCTATTAATAGAATTGCATTTGGGGTTAACATCCACTTTAAACTTCCATTAGCAAAAGCATCGAAGAAGTTATTGAAACTATCATCGATAACTAATGCTAGAAAAGCTGAGATTATCAATATGAAAATGTTTAACAAAACCATCATAACAATCACAAAAAGTTGTGGTCTTTTATAGGTTTTAATGCTTAATTTGCTTCTGGCTTTAAAAATCTTATCTTTAATTTTCATAACATGTCCCTCTAATCAATTATAATGCTATTTCATCCTATAAACAATATGAGATAAGAAAAAAATACATTTATATGAAATGATTCTAATCAATTAGAAGAATAATCTATAATTCTTGTCTTTTAAATATAATTTGGCTTCCAGCTAATAAAAATACAGTAAATAAAATCGACGATATAATTGGAATCCAAAGTTTAGAGTTATCAACCGTATTAGCTAGAATGCTGTTAACTATTGCTGATGCACCTGAGGGGTTATATAAAGCAAGCTCTGATGAAATATTGAAAATTTGCAATATAGCAAAAGCAAAAAAACCAAGTAAAGCTGAAGTGGTTGGCGTTTTGCCAATGACGCTTGTAAAAATCGCTAAAGCTGTAAAAAAGATACCCATAAGCCATTGCAATAAAAGTGAAATAATCAAACCATTATAATTGAACTCATCGAACAATATGTTTGTATACCACCCATTAACCAATGTTGATAATAAGAATAATACTGTAAAAACTAAAGATCCAACCAAAAATTTGCTAAAAATTAAACTGAATCGAGAAACTTTCTTGGTTAGAACTAAGATTATTGAACCCTTATTCTTCTCTTGTGATATCGTACCAGTCATTACAATCAAATACACTATGATACATATCGAATTCATATTCTTAAAATATTGCATCCAAGAATCCTTTAGCGTTGGTTCAGGGAAGATGATTTCAACATCTGTAGCTACTGAAGCCAATATCTCATTGATATACTTTGCTAGTAATGGCGAAGAGAATGCAAAGAATAAAAATAATACTAATAGAATAAGTCCTTTTGGAGTTTTCAAATACTCTTTTATCTCTTTTTTGATTAACTCAAACTTAATCATTATTATTCACCACCTTAATAAAGATATCTTCTAAAGATACTTCTTTGAGATTGATTTTTTTTACAAGAATGCTATTTTCATATAAGTATTTATTTATCATATGTCTTAGATTATTGATATCTTTAGTTTTAATCAAAACTTTGTTTTTATCGAATATGATATCTTCTACTTTTGAATCATCTTTTAGTTTTAATAACTTTTCTAAATCAGATTCATTCTCAAGTTCAATCTCTAATTCTCTAATATCAGGAACTTCCTTAATATTTTCAATTGAATCTTCAAGTAGTTTCTTTCCTTCGTTGATAATAATGATTCTGTCACATATACGCTCAACATCAGCTAAAATATGAGTTGAAAAGAACACCGTAACTTTCCCAGCTAAAGAAGCAATAATATCCATAACTTCTTTTCGTCCGATAGGATCTAAGGCAGATACTGGTTCATCTAATAGAACAACTTTGGGGTTATTGATTAGTGCTTGTGCAATTCCTAGTCTTTGCTTCATCCCTCTTGAAAAGTTTCCTATTTTTCTATTTTGTGATTTTGTAAGATTAACCAGTTTTAATAACTCTTTAGTCCGTTCTTTAAGAACTTCTTTTGGTATATCATATAAACCACCAGAAAAATGTAGAAATTCTTTAGGAGTCATCCAATCATAAAAGCCTGGCACATCAGGTAAATAGCCGATGACTTCACGATTTTCACTCTTACCAAATTCAACTTTCTTCCCCATAACTAGAATTTCCCCGGCAGTGGGTTCAACCATACCGATGATCATTTTTAAAGTTGTTGTTTTCCCTGCTCCGTTTGGTCCTAAAAAACCATAAATTGAACCTTCTGGAACAGACAAATCTAGATTATTGACAGCCAATAACCCTTGATAATTCTTTACTAAGCCACTAATCTTCACTGCTGTAGTCATCATCTTCTCCTCTGTACAAAAAATAAATTATCGGTCCAAACAAACTGCCAAATATAATTATAGCGACCCATATTTTTTTGTTGTTGAACTTGACTTTGTTACGTTTTGATAAATTTACTAATGCAAAAATTTGCAAGCCAAGTTGTAAAACAATGATTGGTAAAAAATAAACTAAATTATCATCAAACATATCCATCCCTCTTTTCTTTTCATATTATTACTCTTTATCTTTATTTAAAACTGTAGTTGTAATGCTTGAAATTTTTCTAAGTTTTCTTCCTTCTTTTGGTTCGTTGATAATTCTTTTCATCATCGATTCAGCCATTTCTAACATCATTTCCTTTAGTTCTTCATCACTTAGAAATATTGAACTACTTGTAAATCCTATATTCTCAGTAACTTCTTGTAGTGCATTATCTTGTTCGAAATAAGCTGAAAAATCACTCATAATAGACATAATATACTGTGTGAATAATATTAAGTAATCATCTTTTTTTAGTTCTTCTGGATTGCCCAAGATTAATGAACCTAAATCTTCATTTAATCCGTATACTTTCTCAATTATTCCATTGATATTGTTCTCATTGACTACTTTAATCAATTCGTATTCCAACATTTCTTTAAGATGCCTATATATGGTAGCTTGACCATAATCTCCACAAGCGGCTTGTAGTTCTTTAGTAGTTGCATCTCCTTTTATTCCCAACTCTTGGATTATTCTAATTCTTATGGGATGCATTAACGCGCTTATTATATCCTTTTTCAATTTATCCCTCCCTTAATCTCGTTTTATATTATCTATATTGATAATGTTATCATTTTTGATAACGTTTGTCAATAGATATTTAAAAAAAATCCGAAGTCATTGTTTCGACTCGGATTCTTTATTTAAAAATTAATTTAAGCTTTTTTGCTTTCTTTCTTTTCTGGTTCTTTCTTTAACTCTGATTTTTCCTCTGTTTGTTTTTCTTGAATCTCTTTTCCTAAATATTCAGGAAGTTCCATTCCTGCCATAGAAAATAAATCTTTCATCGGTGGGATTGATTTCATTAAATTAGATGCAAAGTTAGCTGTTTGAGTTGATCCATCTTTTGTATTTCCACTATCCCAAACTGTAATCTTATCAAACTTAAGATTTTTAATCGCCTCTACTTGGATACCTACTAAAGTTTCCAATTTATCTGCAATTAACAACTTGATTGCTGCATCCGGATTATTGTTAGCTGCTTTAACCAAAGAAGTGAAACCTTCAGCTTGTTTGCTCAAAACCTCAAAAAGACCTTTTCCTTCAGCTTCCATTTTAGCAAATATCGCATCTGCTTCCCCTCTAGCTTTTCTTCTAGTTTCTTCAGCAATAGCTTCTGCTTCAATCACTTTTTTCAGTTTATCTATTTCAGATTTAACAATGATATCTGCTTCTAAAGATGCCTTTTCTCTACTTGCTCTTGCAAGTTCTGCTTCTTTTTCAGCAGTATAAGATTCTTCAAGTGCTTTTGCTTGTGCAATCTTTTCAGCAGCTGTAGCTCTTCTTAGAGCTTCTGCTTCAATCTCGCGACGAGTTGCATTTGATTTAGAGATGTCTCCCAAGGAATTATTTTCCCCTTCAATTGCTAAAGCATCTGCAGTTGCTACTCGAATTCTTTGGTCTCTCAAAGCTTCGGCTTCCCCAATAGATCCATCTCTATTCTTTTCAGCAACACTCTTTTTAGCATCATTAATAGCTTTTGCTGCTGCCTCTTTACCCAATGCTTCAATGTATCCCGATTCGTCATTGATATCAGTAACATTAACATTTATTAGTCGTAAACCGATTTTTTTAAGTTCAGTTTCGACATTGTCACTGACAGCCTCTAAGAATTTATCTCTGTTTGTATTGATTTCTTCAATATCCATAGTCGCAATAACCAAACGTAACTGACCAAAAATAATATCTTTAGCAAGTTCTTGAATCTCATTTAATTGAAGACCTAATAAACGTTCAGCAGCATTTTGCATTACATATGGCTCTGTTGAGATACCTACAGTAAATCTTGAAGGAACATCTATTCTGATATTCTGTCTTGAAAGAGCTTTAGTCAAATCAACACTAATTGATAGTGGAGTTAAGTCCAAATACTCATAGGCTTGGATAAATGGATAAATAAATTTAGCTCCCCCATGAATACAAGTAGCTGATCTACTTGTCCCATCCAAGTTCTGACCTACTTTACCATAAATTACCATAATTTTGTCCGAAGGACACTTCTTAATTCTCGATACGATAAACGCAAGAACCATAAAAACAATTACAACTATTGCGAAAATCAATCCTACCCACCCGCCTGTAGCGGCAAAATAAAACATACTCTTAATCTCCTCCTATTATATTTTCTTGACTACTAAGGTAGAGTCATCTTCTAATGATTCGACTAACACCTTTGTATTCCTTAACAAATCTTCACTCTCATTTGAAAGAGCATCTACTTCAAGCATTCGACCTTGATGATTCATGATTACCTTACCTCTACCAGTTTTTTCTTTGGGAATTTTTATATAGACCATTGCTGGCTTACCAATTGCACTACGATAATCTAGATTTCCTACTGATTCTAATTTCATAGCTGCTCTAAAAGCATAAGCTAACAATATGCTAGCTATTGAACCCGATACCATCCCCAGAAGAATTGCTGCCCAAACTGGCCAAACATCAGATAGAAGATATACCGTCCAACTACCAATACTGAAAAAAGCTAAAACACCTCTAATACTAAGGATTTTTAATCCAGCAATTCCGCTTATTGGCTCATCATTGAAAATATCAATACCTGCATCGACATCGATATCGCCGTCAAATCCGTCTGCTTCATCCATACCAATAAACATCATGATTATTAAAATAACCATAATCGCAGTTGAAGTCAAAGCCAAAACAAAGAACACTTGTTGAAACTGACTCATACTATCCCACATATCTTAACCTCACTTTTCTGATAAAAACAATCAATTTATTATACCATAATTTATTTATAATTACTATACATTTATATCAATGTTATGAGTAATCCCTAGGTTGAGGGATTTGCTCGAAAGCTTTTGTACCGCCTTACTCTAGTGCTTAAATCTTAAAGTTATCCAAACTACATAACTTTTTCAACATATTTTAAATATAAATCTTCACTATAATACTTTAAAACCTTCAAGACTCTATAGGTATTATAGGGACATAATTGATTCTTCTTAGTATATCTAATATTAATAGGTCCTGGAGATTTTCCATCAGCCTTAATCCTTCCAAACTCATCTAGTCTATCAATGATTGTATCTATTGCATCTTTCATTCTTTCATCATATTCATGTTTAAGTTCACACATCACTTCTAATGCTCTTAAGATATCATATCTCCAATTATAAGGAAATGTGAACTCAAGCATGGATTTATGAATAACTTCTCCAGTTCTAACCGAACGAAATAGTCTTTTTGAAAGAATATACTCAATCCCTTCCGATGCTTTTAACTCTATTTCTTTGCTGCGATAGATATATCCCATTTTTATGTATGTGGAGAAGGCTTCTAATACGTTCACAGTAGTATGTAAAGATGATTGTTTTGGAGCCGGTTTTCTCTCGTAGGCACAATTGTACCCTCCATCTATCATCTGATTAGATAAAATGTAATCAATCATTTCATTGATACGGATATCATTTAAGCCCACATAACAAGCAAACCTAACCATCATAGCTACAACGCAGATATCTTGATGGCGATAAGCATTTACTTTGCCTAATTTAAACCACATATTATCAATTAATAACTTAACTGCTTCAATATAATTATGTTCTTTTAGATTCGCGCCTAACTGACACAACTCTAATAATGTGTAATGCGTTGAGATATATTTTGGCGAATAAATTCCATTCCCCCACATAAATGTTTTTTTATCTTGCAACTCTTTCAAGATTAGCCCATATCCTTGATATAGAATTTTATCCCTCAAGTTTGATAAATCTGATTCTTGATAATCTAACAGGTCTCTTTTTACTAAGTAATGAATAAAAACATCCCCTTGACAAATCCAATCAATCACATTACTCATGATAAAAATCCAAATAACTGCCCATATGTTTTTTTATTTCATAAAACATGCTCTTAACCTCATCTTTTGACAAATCTATAAGCAAAGGATCATTTATCAATGCTTCTAATCCAAAATTTAAATTCCTTGTTCTAAATGCTTTTATTAGACTTTGATGATTACATATATGTGGCATTGTTAGTCTAACCACATCTTTATCCATTTTTCCACTTATCAAAGGCTGGACTTTATTTAGAGTAAACCTAGCATTTGTTTCAACAATATGTCCTAAAGGTAGATTTTCAATTTGCCCCACATTAGGAAGATTGACATTTGTTATTAGGGTTTGCAAACCTAACAATGCTTTAATTTGGGCTATTCCTTCTTCTCCTGAAGGATAGATATCAATATCTTTGCTTCCAGCAATTATAGCTAATGTATCCTCATCATTTTTATTCATCTTGTCTAATCTTAGTTGCACAGGAGTTCTATGAAACATCCAATGTTTAATCGTTTCTTCATCTTTTAGATACCTAGATGAAGGCAAAAATTCGACTAAATGACGATCACCAGCTGCTGCAATCACCTTATATTCTTTAAAAAGATCTAACTTAACTCTCTCGGCACTTCCAAAAGGATAGACATCATCATAACTCTCATTAATCAATAAGCCTTGATGATAATAATCCTCAACAAAATCTTCATACAAAGGCATCAAATCTATATCTTTATATGTTGCATAGTTAATCCAAGTAAAATGATTAATTCCGTGTGGATTAATTATTATATTTTTATAATCTGTTTCTATACCAGTTTTTTCTTTTAAAGCTCTAGCTAGTATTTTTTGAACATAGAAAACCTCATGACAATTTCCGAATGCTTTAATCTTTGGAAAAACCTCATAAAGAGTTTGTACAGTCATGGTCATTGGATTTGTAAAATTTATAACCCAAGCATCTTTAGCGTATTCTTGAATAGCTTTTGCAATAGTCTTAATCATAGGCATCATAATCAAACTTCTAAAAACTCCTGCAGGTCCAACAGTGTCTCCAACCGTCTGATAAATACCATATTTATCAGGCAGATGAACATAAGCGCTCATCTCTTTAAAAGTACCTGGCAAAATGGAAATCAAAACAAAATCTGCACCAATTAAAGCTTCCTTCAATGATTCAACAGCTTTAAAAATAAAATTACCAGACGCATCCTTATGTTCCATTAATATATTTCCTAAAACTTCATTTCTTTTTGCCGAAGGATAATCAATGTCATATAATCTTACAGTTCCTTTAATATCTTTTTCCATAGCAAGGTCATTCATAAGACTTCTAGCCCATAACCTTGATCCACCTCCTATGTATGCAATATTAATGTTTTTTTGCATATATTACCTCCTTAATTTATTATATCATTAATCAATGATACACTGATTACTATTTAATTATTTAAAAGCTGATTGTTTCATCATCTTGATTAATCAACTTAAATCTCACTAAAACTATAAAGAATTGATACACCACTTAGTAAAATCTTGAATAGATATAAGATCATAGATTTTTGAAGAAAATCATTTTCATAAGCAAATTTATTAAAAAATGTGATAAAATCATATTTGAAAATATGATTAAGCATTGCGTTAAAATACAATCATAAAAATATATGAGGAGTAATTATATGATAAAATTTAAGTACTATGAAGAAAAATACTTTTATGATATTGAAGAATTAATTCTTAATAGTTACAAATATGATTTTCCCATTTGGGGGTTATCTCGCCATGAGTTTAGCAAAGGTCTACATCCAGACTTTAAGAATTGCCATAAGGTTTGGACGGAATCTATGGGTCTGTATTTTGAAAGCGAAAAATTAGTAGCTAGTGTTTTGTCTGAAGGTTCATATGATGGTGATGCATTTTTCTTTTTCGATTCTAAAGAACGTTCAAAAGATAAAGCACTTTTGGAAAGAATGGTCAGATTTTCGATTACCCACCTTGCAAAAGTGGAAGATAACCGAACTACTAACACACTTTACTTGACTGTCCCTGATTGGCATATTGAGCTAAAAGATGTGTTAACCAAATATGGCTTCACATTGAACGAATCAAAAGAGAACGTCAACATCCTTCATTTTGATAACCTACCCTATGAAGTGTCATTAAAACCAGAGTTTCACTTTGCCAAAGATTATGTTAAGCCTTTTTATCTATCAAATGCACATAGACAATCATTCAATTATGGTTATCCAACAACAGAGTTAGGTTCAACTGCATTTGAGAATTTAAGAACCATGAAACATTATGATTCAGAACTTGAGGTAGTAATTCTCGATTCTGAAGAAAGACCTGTAGGCTTTGCAATTGGATGGGCTAACGAGAAAATGCCTTATGCAGAATTAGAACCCATGGCTGTTGTATGGTGGTGTAGAAGGCAAGGTTTAGCTACTGCATTAATTCATGAATTGTCAAATCGAGTTAGAAGAAAATATCCAAATATATATGGCATAACCGGTGGAGATCAACCATTCTATTACGCATTAGGATTCAAAAACGTTGCTAGTTTACCAGTATATGTATTTAAAAAGGATATATATATTTCATGGGACTCACGATCACTTCATGAAGATTATAGCTTCTAACTAATATAGGGCAACTATTTAAAAACACGATTTCTCAATATTGAGTAAATCGTGTTTTTACATTTTCATGAGTTATTATATTTTTAATATTATAAAATTATATTTAGTGCAACAGTCCCATCCGTATTGACAGTCCAAATATTGCTAATATATATAGTGTTGATATTTACTTGCCACCATGTATCATCTGCGATATTAACTTGATTTACTAAATCAAGCACTTGACTATGAGTAGTTGGACTTGATAAATTACCAAAAACTGAACTTTGATCTAAAGATGGATTTTGATCTCGATTATAGCCAATCAAACCTGTTCTTGAACCATTAACAAAAGTAACTTCTAAATATGAATCTGTCAGTGTTGCTAATCCCGGCCCTCTTAGATAACCGATGAAAGCTCCAGCCGCATTTCCAGTCAAATTTGTGTTCACAACGACAATCCTTGTTCCATTAAAAATACTAGCTATATTGTCTGTAACATAACCGACCACCCCACCTAATCCTACATCAGAACTAGCTGTACTTGTTGAAGAAGCATTGACTTGACTGATAAAGATATCCTCAGCATTAGCTGTTGCTTTGTCAACTCTTCCAATTAGCACACCAATATTTTTGTTCGATGTAGAAATAACTGTATCTATAATAGCAACATTGCTAATGGATGTTAAAACAGCTACTTGACCAATCAAACCTCCAGTGCCATTAGAATCAGCTCCACTAACAGAAGAATTCTTGACAACTAAGTCATCTACTGTAACCGGAGTATTTTCTGTTCTACCAATCAACAAACCAATTCTAGCACTTGAAATAACCGTAATACTATCAAAAACAACATTGCTGATGCTAGCTCCGTTAACCCTTGCAAATATCCCTCCATATCCATTTACTGAATTTATAGTTAGGTTGCTAATTGTAAAACCATTCCCATTAAAACTACCTCGGAAAGACGCTCCTGTGTCTATCCAATTATATCCTGTATAATCTAGATTATTTTCTAAAACATAATTGTAATCTGTTCCTGCCGTTGCAACAAAATGAAACTCATTCAATGTGCTTACAGATATACTTAATGGCACTGACCATTCAATACTTAAACTTAGATCAGAAGTTATTGGTGTAGAGAAATCAAACTCTACTCCTTCTAAAACCCAATAATTAAAAGTAATACTACTAAAAATCGGATGTGTTGGATCTACTTCTGGTTTTGAAACCAATCCTCCATGATCTATAGTTACAGAATCCATACCTTCGAAACTAACTTGGTAGGTTTTAATCTCCCATATGGCAACTAGTTCAATATCTTGAACTATTGGAGTCAAAAAATCAAACTCAATACCATTCAAAGTCCAACCGACAACTGTCATCATATGTCCACCAAATTCAGTGTCAGGTACAACTGGTTCAACAACCAATTGCTCATAGTTAACTGATTGATCTAAAACAAGCAACCCTGAACTACCCATATCAAATGAAACAGTACTTGGTGGCATTACATCATATTTTCCATAAATAGTAATGTCATCAGTGACTTCATAGTTCTCCGGTAATGAAACTAATCTATCAACATCGCTATAAAATCCAACGAATATATAACCATTAACTAAAGGAGCGGTGTGATTAAATATACTGTTGTTCCATAAAAATATGGTTTCATCAGTAGTTACTTGATCATAATTAATTATTACTGTATGAATCTCTGGAATTTCTAAAATTGCATTTTTAAGTATAGGCATAAAGAAGTGGTAAGTCCACAAATCACTATTTAGTATATTAGGGATATAGTTATTCCACCAAGTCTGTGAATCGGGAATAGCTGTATTTGTCAAATCAAGAACTTGCGAATGCGATACAATATCAATCAAATTACCAAAAATAGTTGTTTGATCCAAAATATCTACTTGATCTCGATTATAACCAACTAGCCCCGTTCTTAAACCATTAAGGAAAGTAATATCAAAGTATGAATCAGACAATGTTGCAGTACCTGGATATCTTAAGTAGCCTGAAAAAGCACCTGCTGATATTCCATCCAAGATAGAATTTAAAACAATAATTCTCGTTCCATTGAAGATACTAGCTGCATTATCAGTGACATATCCTATAACACCGCCAACTGCAATATCTGATGTAGAAGTAGTAACTGTAGAGGTAGCTAATAATCCATAAATAAAGATATCTTCTGCTGAAACGGTTGCTTTGTCTACTCTTCCAATCAATCCTCCAACATTCTTATTAGTTGAGAAGACTATAGTATTAATTATAGAAGCATTCCTCACTACTGTTGTATTTGCTGCTTGTCCTATTAATCCACCTGTTCCGTTGGAGTCTTGACCACTAACACTAGAGTTGATTATTATGATGTTTTCTACGTGAACAGGTGCATTCTCTACTCTACCGATTAGAATACCTGCCCGAGCTGAAGTAGAGACTTCTATATTATCAAGGATAAGATTATTAATTATTGCTCCATTAGCTCTTGCAAAGATACCACCATAACCGTTAGTGGAGTTGATTATCAAATTGCTGATTGTAAATCCATCTCCATCGAAAGTACCTTTAAATGATGCACCCGTATCGATCCATGAATATCCTTCAAAATCTAGATTATTAAGCAAAATAAAACTATAATCAGTACCCGAAGTCGCAACATAATGAAACTGATCTATAGTGCTTATTTGAACTACATCAGGGATATTCCAACTTATTTTCAAATCAATGTTTTCAGTTATAATTGCTGAAAAATCAAACTCCAGACCATTTAATGACCAATAATCAAATACTATACTAGCAAAAACTGGATGTTCGGGAATAGTAATTGGTTCTAAAACATTATCTCCATAATCAACGATTAAGGAATCCAATCCTTCAAAATTAACAGTTAACTTAACAGTCTCCCAAACTGCAACTAAAGTTAAGTCAGACGTAATTGGAGTTGAAAAATCAAAAGCATCTCCATTAAGTGTCCAACCAACAACTGTTTTCATAACACCTTCAATCATCGTGTCAGCTACAGTTGGTTCAGTAGCTAGTTCATCATAATTGACTAAGATTGGATCAATTAGAGGCCCCTCAAGCCCTGTATCAAATGATACAGTACTTGCTGGCGCTGTATCATACTTACCATAGATAGTTACTGCTTGAGATATTACAAAACTATCTCCTAAAGGCGTAGTCATTAGTTCATCACTATACCATTCTATAAATTCATACCCTGGCACTTCACTAGGTATATAAGCAAAGATTTCATCTTGTCTAAGATAAATTGTTTCATCATCAATATCGATATTGTAGACTAAACTAACCGCAAACTTAGGTAATGAATTAGTAAAGATATTATCTAGTATCGGTGAATCAATTTCAAATCGCCATAAATCACTAGCTAATATATTAGGAATGTTCGTAGTCCACCATGATTCTAAAGTAGTATCGTTTAAAGCAACTAAATTACCTTCTACAACACCCAAACCTAAAATACTTACTGTATCAAAGCCACTAGCAAAGACATTTGTTAAAACCGGTATTTGATCAGCGATATTACCAACAATTATATTTGCATGGTCACTGCCAACAAACTCAATTTGACCTTGGATAAAGATATCATCTAGGCTAACTACTACACCAGCTTCGTCAGATTTACCAATGATACCACCGACATTCTTATAACCAATCACTAACAAATTATGTCCAACAACGCGGTTAATGACTGTGTTTCCTTGAATCCTGCCAATAATACCTCCAACCATTTGTCCAGTAGCTGTTGCACTGGTTGCTTCTTTGACTGTGAAATCATAAAGATAGATATCACTAAACTCCACTGAAGTACCTGTATCCATACCAGCAATTAAACCTCCACCATAATTATCTTTAGTTTCAGTTAAGACATTAGAAACAGAGATATTCCGGATTATAACTGAAGTACCAGTACTTCTGATTCTACCAGCAATAATTGCCCCGTATTGATTGCTCACAACATTTGTTGAGTTCATAATCACGATATTTTCAATCAGAGTTGTACCTCTAATTTCACTTGCTAATAACCCTGAAGCACTTTGATCACTCGAAGTAGTTATATTGTCTAAGACTAAGTTTTTTATTGTTGCATTTTCTAAGAAACCAAAGATTCCTCCTTTAATCCCAATTTTATCAATTGTTAGATTACTTAGAGTAAACCCTTGTCCATCAAACACAGCTACAAACTCATTATCAGTGACTGCCCAAACAAATCCAGAAAAATCAATATTATTTTCTAACAAGAAATATTTTCCTGTCTGTTGACTATCAGACATCTGTAAGGCATCATAAAATTCTTGAGCAGTAGTTATCGATACTATTTCTTGATGAGTTACCTCATGTTCAATCACGTTACTAAATCCATTTAGTTCTACTACAAGATAAACCTTTTCTGATTCTAAAACCACTAGATCATCTAAAACTATCGTTGTATCTGTAATAGTAACTGAAGTTTTATTAGTTGAAGCAACAATTTGTTCAGCTGTTAAAACTGTCTCACTGATAACATAATGTAAAACGCCTTCTGCTCTTAAAAAACTAACAGTTAAATCTGTAGTATTTTCCATTGCTGGTGCTAAAGTTGATGTAACAGAATTTATCACATTAGGTTGAAGCGGAGAATAGACAGTAACTGTTTGCGTTACACTAACAATATCAGTTATATCATGAATATTTGTAATTGTATAAACAACTGAATACTCACCATCAACTAATGTATCTACTGGATTAGTAACTTCTAAGATATAATCAGTATCTTCTACTAATAGTTCTCTAGCTCCATAGAAATTATAAATCATTGGACTTTGGGGTATAAATGTTTCCCCGTTTTCAACTGATACAAGTTCATCAATTCCTAAAATATCACCAATCTTATAACCATCCACCGGTCTTGGTAAAGCCTCAGGCCTGTTTGCGATAATATTTGTTATATATGCAGAATTAACATTTAACTCAGTAGTTGTTGAACTACCACTACGTATGAAAAGACTATTAAATGACGTACTACCTGTAAAACTAACAGGTCCATCAGTACAAGGAACTAAATTGCCTGACTCATCATAATAAAATAACTCAATTGTTTTCTCAATAAAATTAACCTCTAATCTGATTGTATACCAAGTATCTAAAGCGACATCAGTACCAATCATTGTCCCATTATCGGTTCGGTAAAAAATCTTTGCCCCATTAGCCCCACCACCAGATAATCCAAAACCTATTATTGGCGAACTTGCACTTGTTTGCAAATAGATTGGTGAACCATTAGCTACTTGATAAACATCCACCTCAACAACTAAAAAATCATAGTTATGAACTAAAGCTGCTTCAATCTGTAACTCTGTAAAAGCATTAATCTTTAAAGCTTTAGAATCTTTTGGAATTGCTTCTCCTTCAACCTCTGAAACCACATAAAACTGTGAACTGCCAGTTTTACCACTAACAGGTCCCCAAAGACCAGAACTAATCTGTTGGATGATATCACCATCAAGATATGCGCTAAATGTTTCATTGATTAAAGGTGGTGTTTCTTCTAAAGGTGGTAAAGCAATTACCGTTGCGGTAAATACTTTCTGTCTTGATACAATACCTTTTGTTAAAGTTGCAGTTATTATGACAACTTGGTCCCCCGCTTCATTTTCAGGTTGGCTAATCACCCCCATTTGACTAATAAACTCCGTATTAGATATACTCCAAGAAATACCTACTCCTTCTCTTGAAGTGGGCATTATCAACCTTGGAGAACTATTAGTCAATTCGCTGATATCTCCTAAACCTAAAGAATCATAAACCTCATCAACAAGTTCTTGATCAGTTTTTCCTGATGTTGTATTTGTAGTTGAAGTTATTGTTTGACTTGTGCTTTGGCTAGTTGTTGTAGTGGTTGTTTCTAAAGTTGTACTACCATTACAAGCAGTGACTGCCAAACTAAAAAATATTAATAAAAATAATACTAATCCCTTTCTCATAACGACCTCCTATTATTAAATCTATCCTAAATATTTATTACAACTAAATCCTATTTCAGGAGCAACAAGGAACATTAATTTCGCTGTTCTTATCTGTCCCATAAACTCCATAGTAACATCAACCACAACTGGCCAATTATCATTCAAATTTGGGACAGCAGTAATACCATCTTGTTTTCTGCTTTCAATCCAACAACTATTAGGAAGTGTTACTATTCCTTGGTTATTGATGATATCTTGATTTCTTGAACTATATGTAATTATTACACCTTTATACTCGGTTGGAAGTCCAAGATCCAATGACTCACTTATTAATACTCCATTAAAATTACTCATTCCTGAAAGTTTTTCCGTTTCAATTAACAATTGGTAGATTTCTGATTCGCTAGGGCCTGTATTTATCGTCGTTGTACTCTGATTAATTGTTGTAGTTGTTGTTATATCGCCTTTATCACATGAAGTTAGAGAAAAACCGACCAAAAATAATACTAATAAAAAGATAAAATGTCTATTCATATTAATCACTCCCAATCATAAATAGTCTTATTATAAATATATCTATGAGAGTATGAACGATCTTCTGTTACACCATCATCAGCTAACAAATATCCGTGAATATAACCTGAATCAGCTAGATAGTATGGCATATCATTCGATGAAATCCCTCTAATTACTCCATCAAGAATCAATAATGCTAGTGTTTCGGGTTGATCTAATCTGCTATATAACATTATTTCTGACTCAACAAAAAACCCTCTATGGTATCTTTCTTTTACAATATTGTTCCCGATTGTTCTTGCTACTTCAAGATAATCTAAAACTAATGTATCATTATATAACTCAATCATTGTCATCATAGCAAACGGATCATCAATAGCTGTTTCTAAATTAAGATTAGGAGCTGTTCCTCCCAAAGGCCCAACATCGCCAAGCCCAAAGGTTTCCGTAATCTCTCTAAAATAATTCCATAGCTTTTCTTTTTCTGAGTTTTCTTCAATACTCAGAATTGTTCTTAGAATTGGCAATAGATATGTCGTTGGCATTTCAACGTAACCTATTCTCATATTCGAAGGTCCATAGTAGCCAGCTTCAGGAGTAGTATATCCGTATACAACAGTTCCATCATTAAACATCGGTATGATCATGTTTTTACCATTTATTCTTATATATGTATAATCAAGATAACCTTCGATATAGTCTTTAGCCCAATCAACAAAATAATCTATATTATATTTATTCGCCGCTTCAAGCAACATCAAGATATTATCGACATAAATAGCTTGTGTATTTTTCCACTGAACATTTGATTCTCTTGCTATTAGACCAAAATCTCTAAATTGTCTAGCAACCCTGTCACCGCAACCCGAATTAGTATAAGTAGGAATTGCGCATTCCTGAGGTGATTTTGTTACTAGAGTTGACTTATATTGATATACCGTCATTTTGGTGTTGGGATTACTCGCTAGATAATATTGCTTCATCAAATACTCTGCCCAAATCTTTGGCGCAGGATCTCCTGTATAATCTGAAAGGGTAAATGCTGCATAAGCCAAATCAGTTGCCGAGTTTACAAAAGGTAATTTTCCAGGTGAATCATCTGGAATGATAGGTAAACCATCGCTATCAAATTGAATTATGTCTGGAATGATGTTCTGACCAAACACATTTGTGTTAAAAGCCGTAGAATATGAACCATGTCGATTCAAATCCGCTGTATCCCACTCAAAATGTGCTGTCCACAATTGTTTGATGAATTTCAGTGTTGCCTCTTCGTTAACTTCTAACATCAATTCATAGAATGGTAGCATGTTCTTTAACTCGTGAGGCCCGTTATCAGACTCAGTTGATTGCACCTCTAAAGTATCAAGGTTGATTACTCTATGCCCACCCCAATACATCAATCCATTGGGATTTTGATAATTGAGCATAAACTCTCCTAATGAAGCCATAGCTTCTAGTTTATATTTTTGTGAACCTGTAACTTGTGACAAAGCTACAAGTGTTCTAAAAAAATTCTGTTGATTAGCTAAATTGGAATATGGAACTTTTGCTCTATTTGGAAAAACCCACATTGCTGGTTCGCCTGTTAAAGTGTTAATCGCATCCGGTAATAGTTTGGTATCTTCATTATAAATATGTCCATACTTCAATACATTTTCTACATGATGAATAACTGCATTAAGCCTTTCATAATCTTCATCTGTATAAACTATAGTGGGCTTTGCTTGAAGATTGTTTGTCGTATACAAACCGATGATAACTACAAAAGTCATTATGCAGATTAAAATCAATTTTTTCATGATTGTTCAGTTCTCCTCTCAACAATAACATTATCTAAATACGCAATTCCGCTTCTACCATAAGGCATTGTCACCTTGAGAACATTAGGAACATAAATTTGGCCGTTTTGTTGACCATTAAATCTGTTACTAACATGAAATTTTCCAGAATAAAGCGGTATAATCTCATCTTCAATAACTAGTGCAGCAGAAATAAAATCGGTGTTTGCATCCCAATCAAATCTGAAACTATACCAAGCATCTCTTTCTAATTTTATTTCTGTTAAATGATATATTCCTCCGTCTCCATTTTGTGAATAGTAAAAGAAAGGCCCTCCAACTTTGACCAACAATGATAAATCAGTATCTATAATAATAGAAATGACATTAACAGCCCCTGTCGAAACACCTACTGAAACAGAATTACCATTTTCAGAAGGAATCATAACATCTGCATAAGCAATTCCACTTCTAGCTAGGTCTAAATTAAACTTCGTTGAAAATATAAATGTTGGATTCGGAGCGCTTTGTGGATAGAGAGGTCTTTGTAGCCCATCACTAAACATTTCAACATATTTGTTAAAACCATCATCTATTACCTTTGCATAAACTCCATTTCTTTTGTATTCTGAATTTGAAAATAGCAACCAATTCATAGGTTGTTGATTCAATACCTCGTTATTAAAATCCTCTAAAATAGTATATTCTATTGGATTTGGAGTTATGAAATCTAAATCTCCTGAAGGTATATAACAATCACTAGATAGAGGATTGTTTTTGCATGGAGATTCTTCATAATTGCTTAAATCTCCAGTATATAAAGTAGTCGAATTGACTGTTGAAGTCATTGTTATTGTAGTGTTCATTACACAACCAAACAAAAAAACAACTATCGATGATACAAATAATAAAAGGTATTTTTTCATAAAACTCTCCTTATCCTTTAATCCCCGATTCAACATCATTGCCAATAAAAAATTTTTGAGCAACAAAGAAAAATGTTAAGGGTATAATCACTGCAATAATTGATCTAGTAAAGACATGTGCGTATGTGTTAGTTGAATCCTTTCCTAGCATTGGCAAAACTAATGTAAGAGGATATGTATCTACATCACCTCTATAAATCAAGGGGCCTTGGTAATCATTGTAAGTTGCTATAAACTGCAACAAAGCTACCGTAACTACTGCAGGAAGTATCATCGGCATTAAAACATGATGTAATAACTGAAATTTACTTGCTCCATCTATATATGCCGCTTCATCTAAATCTCTAGGGATCGAGCGGAAAAATTGGATAAACATGAAAATAGAAAATGAATCTAAAGCAAAAAAAGCGCCTCCCCATAAAGGTAGATATGGCATAAACGGTAATTTGCTACCTTCCCATAAAGGAGAAATAATCTCTGAAGTCCAAAAGATAAATAAAGGAATCCTAAATATCGTTACTGGCATTAAGAGAGTACCGATAATTAAAGCAAAAACAATCTTCTTTCCTTTAAAATGCATACGCGCTACAACAAAAGCAACTAAAAGAGTTGAAAAAGTAGTAATTATTGTTTTAGGAATTACATATTGCATCGTATTCCACAAAGCTCTTAATATCGAATAACCTTCCACACTCCCCCATCCAGGAGCTTTAAAGCCATCTAGCCACCCCTGGATAGTGAATTCTACGGGAATGAAGGAGAAATTCGTCATAAGCCCATCATTAAATGATGCGCCGATTAACCATAATAGAGGATAGAGCATAAAAAAACTTACTGATGAGATTAAAATATATTGAACTGTTTTGATTATTTTACGTTTGGCGCGATTTCTTCGTAAAATTGAATTTATTTTATAACTATTCATACTAATCTTGATAATAAACCCAGTATTTAGAACTTCTAAAAATTAGAATAGTAAATAGCATAATAACAACAAACAAAATCCATGACATCGCGCTGCCAAGGTTGAAATTTCGATTTTCAAAAGCTACCTGATAAATTAACAGATTAATTACTCTTGTCGAATCAAGAGGGCCACCGTTTGTAATTAACTTTGCTGAAGTGAAGGTTTGAAATGTCTCAACTAAACGCATAACACCATTGAAAAGAATTACTGGTGTCAACATTGGTATTGTTATTACTCTAAATTGCCTTATTTTTGAAGCACCATCAATTTCTGCCGCTTCATAAAGTGATGGTGAAATGTTCTTCAATGCTGCTAAAAATATCAGCATTGTAGATCCAAACTGCCATACCCTAAGAGCAATAATCGAAGTCATTGCTCCAGCACTTGAGCCGAACCAGTTAATCTGTTTCATTCCTAGCAAAGCTAAACCTTGATTTATCAAACCATATGACTCAAACAATTCTCTCCACAATAAAACTACAGCTACATTCGCTCCCAAAACTGTAGGAACGTAAAAAGCAGTTCTAAAAAACCCTATTCCTTTGATTTTTTTACTCAGTACATAAGCTACCAACAAAGAAACAATTAAAATCAAAGGTACTGTAAAAAATACATAATTAAATGTAACTTTCATGGAGTTAATGAATTGTCCACCAAAAAAATCAGAACGCATAAATAGTTTTCTATAATTATCAAACCCAATAAATTCTGATTCACGTGGAGATAATTTCTCAAATAAACTCAAATAAAAAGAATTAATAAAAGGATATAACTTAAAAACTAAAAAACCTATTAGCCAAGGTATTAAAAGTAAATAAGGTAAATACTTCTTTTCACCGACCATAAAATACCTTATCTCCTTGTTACTGATTCAAGCGTAGAATCAAAGTTATTGATTATATCATTTATAGCTTGATTAGCTGTATAAGTATTGAATAAAAATTTTTCAATTGGAATTTCATAGATTCTTCTAAATACATCATGCTCATAGTAAGGATGAATATATAGGTCTTGTTGTAAAGAAACCTGATTATTATAATACTCTTGAACAATCCTATGTCCTTGCCATTCAAAAGTATCTGTAAAAACAGGATTAGTTGATTCTCTTAAGACATTATATGCCAATTCATTGTTTGGCACACCTCTATCAACCCCTAACGCGATGATTGCTTCTTCATTGCTTACCATAAACTCTAAAAATGTTTTCACTGCTAGCTTTTTTGATTCGGATTCATCTACTCGCTTTGATACAGAAAGAGCCATCGATACCTTTTTGTATATTCCTAATTTTTCACCTTTGTTTTGCTGAAACATTCCTGCTGTTATTAGATTGGCTGTATTAGGTAATTCATTCTCATACTCTGATACAGCTGTATTCCACTGTAATATCCCACCATAATTTTGATAAGTTACCCAATTAGGATTTGTAGGTCCGACTGTATGTGTATCAAAGGAATTTGATGAAATTAATACATTATTGCTTCTAAGCGTATTGATAAAAGCAAATCCTTCCGCTAATTCTTCTCTTGTATAATTAAGTTTAAATTCATCACTAATAATATTCTTTCCATAAATTTGAGCTAACCAACTAAACATCAAAATAGCAACCTGTTGTGCATCCAGTCTTCCCAATGCGTATTTAGTACCATTGCTTTGTTGTCCGATTCTTTGTCCAGCTACAATTAACTCCTCCCATGTTTCGGGAACAGATTCAATTCCAGCATCTTCATATACTTTCCAATTCAAGTAAAAAACATATCCTGTTTCAGACAAAGACAACCCAAGTACTTTTTCATTAATTGTTAAAGGTCGGTGTTCATCTTCTGGCCAATTCGAGAAATCAAACTCCAAATCATTTAAATCCATAAAGTAGTACTCACCGTCCATAGAATATAACCAGTTGTAATTTACTTGAAATATATCAGATTCTCTACCTCTTTCAAGTTTATTGTATAGTGAGGTTTGATAACCATCCCAAGATGACTGATCAGCAATGACCGTATACTGAGGATACATCTCTTCAAAAAGTTCTATAGCTTTAAATGTAGCTATATTTCGATCAGTTGTTCCCCACCAAGAAAAACTTATGGTTTCTTGATCAGTTAATGTTTTTGTTGATTCATTATTGGAACATCCAATAAAAACCAAAATTAAAAATAAAAACATCACTATAATATTTATCTTCTTCATATTTAGACTCCGCAAACAAAATAATTTAACAAATGGTATATCGTCTATATATACGTACACCGTTTATAATATAATTATATAATATCTCAAAAGAAATGTCAACGCTTACATAGATTTTCACTTTTTTTTCTTTCTCCCATATAAAAAACGCTACTCTTTCTAATTATCTAGTAGCGTTATATTTTAGAATTATTTTCTTAATTATTACTGTAATAGAGCTAACTCAATCAAAGCATAAAGGTAAGGAGCAACTCCCTTGATCTCATTATCCACAACTGGCTCAGATAGATAATAACCCTCACTGCCATCTCTTAAATCATTGTCTAGCCCAGCAACTTTACATATACCTCCTAAAAAAAATCGACCTTGTTTTTCTTTTAGGTATAATCTATCAATCTCTTTGATAATCTCCTTACCCAAGATTAAATAATCTATATCTAGAAGTTTTAATCTATAGCCTTTAATCAATGCATAAGCAATCATCGCACTTCCGCTAGTCTCAGGATAATTACCGTTCAAACTAGGTTTATCAATAATTTGATAAATCATTTTAATTTCTTTGTCTAAATGAGGTCTCAATCCTTCAATCATTCTTGTCAAGATATCTTTTATATTCTTTCTCTCAGATTCATAATTATTTCCTAGGAGCTCATAAATATCGACCAATGCCATAGCAAACCATCCAACTGATCTACTCCAAACATTAGGTGAACGTCCAGACTCTTTATCTGCCCACTGCATAATCTTTGTCTCATCATAAGCATGGAGGTGAAGCATTCTATCTTGATCCCACAATAGCTTATCTGCATTCATCACTTGATTCATAATATCAGACAATAACTCTGTTTTATTATTATAAATTGCATATCTCAAGTAAAAAACTTGACCCATATATATACCATCCAACCATATCTGATATGGGTATCTTAGTTTATGCCAAAAATTGCCTGTTCTGGTTCTTGGTTGATGTTTAATCTGATTTACTAAATTATTTATTGCATGTTCATACTTCTTGTTTTTGGTCAAATCATTTGCAAAAAATAGCACATTACCTGCTAATATATTATCAATATTGTATTCTGCTAATTGATAATCTTTAATATCCCCGACCTCATCAATGTATGCATCGAGATAATTAAGAAGATAGCTCAATGCTTTTTCATCTTTTCTTAATTGGTAATATTTCAATAATAAAATCAAATACAATCCATCTTCATATGTCAGCCTCTTATTGGGATGATAAGGATTAAACTCATCAATGATTTGACTAATAAATCTATCTAAAAAAATCTTCAACAATACTCACTCCTTTACAAACATGAATTATTACTTTTCTTATTTGTAATATTAACAAAATAATTTTTTTATGTCAATCAATAATCCGACAGAATAAAAGCGTAAAAAACTAATCATATTAATATGATTAATTTTTGAATTTAATTCAATGGATTGACAACAAGAACAAAATAATGATATAATATTCTAATAAACGGTGTCCGTATTTATATACGGTAATATGGAGGTAAGGAATGATATCCTTTAAAGACTTTATCAAACAACTCCCCGAGACAAAAGGTTATGAAACTTTGAACATCTATAAAGCTTCTATAAATCCTTTTCAAGATTCTTGGGTATTTTTATTTGTTCAAGAAAACCAGGATAAACTGCTAGTTTCTGGTAGAATCCAAAATGAATTTGAAGGAGAATCTTTTGTTGATGATGGTTTATCATACAAAATAGCTCCCCTAACTCATGCTAACGCAAATGCATTAAGATTGCTTTTCCCCTTTACTAAACCCATATCTGTTCTTGATAAACCACGCAGTTTTGGTTTAGGAGATCGTCTTGGTATAGCCGGTAAAGGACATTTGCAAATTATTAATAACTATGATTGTTACCCAGTACTAGCTCAGCAATCGATTAGGGAACTAAACATGACAAACAGGAGTTATGAAGATGTTTTGGATAAAGCTTCTTTCTCTGTTTTTCGCGAAGGTTATAAAAAAGGCTTCGGGGCTGATGGTGATCACCTAAAGACGGCTAGTGATATTGAATATGCTTTATCATTAGGCTTCACTATGATTACCTTAGATTGTAGTGAGCATATTAGAGATGATGTATTAAACATGTCTGTAGAACAGATAATTAGACTTACTAACATCAACAGTTCATTGATTGGTAAATACCTTAATAAGGAGATTATCATCGAAGGTATTGAGTTAAAATTTACTGAGTTAGATTTGAGAAGAGCCATGTTAGTTTACCAAAATGCGATTGATTATTCAAAGAAGATTTATGATAAATATATAAGCAAAAGCAAAACTAAAGTTGGTTTTGAAATATCTATTGATGAAACTTCCACACCAACAACAGCTCTAGAACACTATTTTGTAGCAAATGAGTTGCTTCTTGCCGGCGTCAAAATAGACACTATTGCACCAAGGTTTTGCGGAGAATTTCAGAAAGGCATTGATTACATCGGCGATTTGTTTCAATTTGAAAATGAACTAAAATTACATGCAGCAATCGCAAGGCATTTTGGGTACAAATTGAGCATTCACTCTGGTTCTGATAAATTTTCAATTTTTGAACTCATTGGAAAATATACAAAAGGTCATTTTCATGTAAAAACCGCTGGAACAAACTGGCTAGAAGCTATGAAAGTTGTTTCTATATGCAATCCTAATATGTATCGAAGAATTCATAAATATGCGCTATCTAAATTTAATGATGCTACAAAGTTTTATCATGTCACTACTGACATAAATAAGATTCCTGATGTGGATTTGATAGCTGATGAATGCTTAGTTGATTTGTTTAAGAATAATGACGCAAGGCAACTTATACACATTACTTATGGATATATTCTAAATGAAAAAGATGAGAGTGGTAAATATCTTTTTAAAACTGAGTTGTACAAACTATGGAAAAAAGAAGAAAAATTGTATGCTGATGAGTTATCAAAACACATTGGAAATCATCTTGCTTTGCTATATAAAGGCTTCAATTAAAAGGAGGGTTTTATGAAATTTAAAGAAAATGCATTATATTCTTTAGTAGTACCAACTAGTATGGGGGTTAGACTTACTCCTCACGATAGACAACCAGTTCATTTAGCAAGAGATTATCGCTTGCAAGCAACCAGTGCAGAATCAAACGTTTTGAGTATAGCTGCTAGTTTAGGTATGAGAACAAAAGTATTAACCACTTTTGTCAAAGATAGTCCTATAGCGAAGTTCATAAAAAACGATCTTATGTTCAGAAATATTGAGTTTGAAGGAATAGAAGTTGAACAAGGCGGGCCATGGGGCTATCGACATCAGTTTAATATCGCCGATAGTGGTTATGGTTTAAGAGGACCAAGAGTACATAATGATCGTTCAGGAGAAGTCGGAAAAACACTGAATACCAAAGACTTTAACTTAACCAAGTTATTTCTTGAAGATGGGGTAAAATTGATTCATATTTCTGGTTTGATAGCATCATTATCTGAAAATTCTGCAAAATTTTGTGTAGAGTTAGCTAAAAAAGCTAAAACTTCAGGGACTAAAGTTTCTTTTGATTTAAATTATCGAGCTTCATTTTGGAAAAACCGAAGAGATGAACTTGAGAATGTTTTCAAGAGTATTGCTGAAGTATCAGATATACTAATTGGCAATGAAGAAGACTTCCAATTAGCATTAAACATTCCCGGTCCAGAAGCTGGGGGTAAAAACATTTCTGATGAAATCGATAGTTTTAAGACATTAATCAATAATGCAAAAGCTATATATCCAAATACCAAGTGTTTTGCTACTACCTTAAGAGAAGTCAATAATGCTAATGAACATCTTTGGGGAGCAGTTGCATTAATTGATGAAGAATGGCAAGTTGTCTTACCAAGACCAATTCAAGTACTTGATAGAATAGGTGGAGGCGATGGATTTGTCGGTGGTTTTCTTTATAGTCTGCTAAAAGGATTCGATAGCACATCGTGTTTGCAGTTCGCTTGGGCATGTGGTGCTTATGTAGTTACTTTGTTAGATGACTATGGTTTAGTAGCTGATGAAGAACAAATATGGAGTATATATCAAGGAAACGCTAGAGTAAAGAGGTGAAAAACTATGACTACAAATCTTGGTGACATTGGCTTAATAGGTCTTGCTGTAATGGGTGAGAATCTCGCAAGGAATATATCCTCAAAAGGTTTTAAAGTAATTGTTTATGATCGTTTTGAGTTAGATGTAAATCGTGTAATTGACAAATATGGAAGTAGTAATTTACAAGGAGTTTATGACATCAAAACCTTAGTTAATAGTCTTTCTAAACCTAGAAAGATTATGATGATGATAAAAGCAGGTTCTCCTGTAGATGATGTCATAGAAGCATTACTACCTTATCTAGATCAAGGTGATATAATTATTGATGGAGGAAATTCCAATTACATTGATACAATAAATAGAACAAAATATCTCAAGAATAAGGGTTTTCTTTTTATCGGAACAGGAGTTTCTGGCGGTGAGGAAGGTGCTTTGAATGGTCCTTCAGTAATGCCTGGAGGTTCTATCTCAGCTTGGCCAAAGGTAAAAGATATCCTGCAATCAATTTCTGCAAAAGTTGATAATGAACCTTGTTGTGATTGGATTGGAAGCGATGGTGCAGGCCATTATGTGAAGATGATTCATAATGGAATAGAATATGGTGATATGCAGATTATTGCAGAGACTTACTTTTTGATGAAAAAATCTCTTGGTATGAATTTTGAAGAAATAAAGACAACTTTTTCTAACTGGAATAAAGGCAAATTAGAGAGTTACCTTATTGAGATAACCGCTGATATTATCGGTTTTCTAGATGAAGACGGCAATCCTTTGCTTGAAAAGATTTTAGATAAAGCTGGCCAGAAAGGCACAGGGAAATGGACAGGGATTGCTTCTTTAGAAGAGAATATTCCTCTAACATTAATAACTGAAGCAGTTTATGCAAGATTCTTATCTGCTATTAAAGCAGAGAGAGTTAAAGCATCGAAATTTTATAATCGAGATATTAAAAAATTTGATGGAAACAAAGTTGAGTTTCTTAATGATTTACATGATGCATTATATGCTTCAAAAATAATTTCTTATGCTCAAGGTTATTCCTTATTAAGAGCAGCAGCTAATAACTATAACTGGAATCTAGACTATGGAAAAATAGCCGAGATTTGGCGAGGCGGATGTATAATCCGTTCAAAATTTTTGAACGAGATAAAAGATGCTTATACTAGAAATAAAGCATTAGAGAATCTTCTTCTTGATGATTACTTTAAAAAGACAATCCAAGAGATTTTGCCTGGTTGGCAAAGAGTATGTGCGCATGCATCATTAAGTGGAATTGCAATTCCTGCGCTTTCCTCTGCACTATCATATTTCCACGGATATACAAGTGATACTTCACCAGCTAACTTAATCCAAGCTCAAAGGGATTATTTTGGTGCACACACTTATGAGAGAATTGATTGTCAAGAAGGTGAGTTTTACCACACAAATTGGACGGGAAGAGGAGGAAAAACTTCTTCTTCAACTTATAATGTATAAGAAGGGATTATTTATTATGAAAAAATTGAAATACCCAGATTTAACCGAAAAAGTTGTTGTAATTACTGGAGGTGGTGGAGTTCTTGGTAGTTATTTTGCTAAGGCAATTGCGCGATGCAACGCTAAAGTAGCAATACTAGACCTATCTTACGACCAAGCAAAAAAGATTTCAGATGAAATTCAATCTGAAGGTTTTTTTGCTATACCAGTTAAAGCAAATGTCTTAAGCAAAGATTCCATAAAAGAAGCTCATAGAATTGTTAAAGAAGAACTTGGGTCTACAGATATATTGATTAACTGCGCTGGTGGTAACAGTCCAAAAGCTACAACTGATGATGAGTTTTTCAACTATGAAACCTTAACAAATCCAGAAAAAATTAGTTTTTTTGATTTGGATTCTGATGGGGTTGACTTTGTTTTTGGTCTTAACTTCAAAGGCACTTTACTGCCAACTCAAGAATTTGGTATCGATATGATTAAAAAATCTGAATGTTCAATAGTTAATATTTCATCAATGAACGCTTTTACTCCATTAACAAAAATTCCTGCTTATAGCGCAGCTAAAGCAGCCATATCAAATTTTACTCAATGGTTGGCTGTGCATTTTGCAAAAAGTGGAATTCGCGTTAACGCTATTGCTCCTGGCTTTTTTTCAACCACTCAAAACAGAAGTCTCTTATGGAATCCTGATGGAACTCCAACAAAAAGATCCGAAAAAATACTTAACAACACTCCGATGGGACGTTATGGAGAACCAGAGGAGTTGATTGGAACAATGCTTTGGCTCATAGATAATGAGGCTTCTAGCTTTGTTACCGGTGTAGTTGTTCCTGTTGATGGTGGATTCTCTGCTTACTCAGGTGTCTAGATAATGGATATATTTATTGAGAATCTTGCAGATGCAGGATTAAGCAATCAAGAAATTTTTTCAGCTTTGGAACAATCTATAATAAGTCGCAAATTAAGTAAAGTACTACTTATTCCACCTGATTTTACAAGATATCATTCCAATGCGGGATTAATAACTAACTATTACTATAACTACTGTAAGAATAATAATATTGAAGTTGATATTCTTCCAGCTTTAGGAACTCATGATGCTATGACAGAAGAAGAATGCTTGAAAATGTATGGCGATATTCCTTTTGATGTTTTTTTATATCACGATTGGCGAAATGATATAGAGGAGGTTGGTGTAGTACCTAAAGAGTATGTCAACGAAATTACTGAGGGTTTATGGAATAGACCAGTAACATGTGAAGTGAATAAAATTCTACTCGACTCAACTTATGATTTGATTTTATCAATTGGTCAAGTTGTCCCACATGAGGTTATCGGTATGTCAAACCACTCCAAAAACATCCTTGTTGGTTGTGGAGGCAAGCAAACAATCAATCAAAGTCATATGATTGGTGCAGTTTATGGAATGGAAAGAATGATGGGTAAAGATCATACACCTGTAAGAAAAGTTTTAGATTATGCAATGACAAATTTCTTAAGTAAAATCCCTTTAGTGTTTGTTCTTACTGTAACTACAGCTTTAAAAGCAGAGATTAAAACTCATGGTCTATATATCGGTCCTAATCGAAACGCCTTGGAATTGGCAATTAAAGCTTCTCAAAAAAAGAACATTGATTTTTTAGAAAAGCCAATTGAAACCTGCGTCGTCTATTTAGAACCAGAAGAGTTTAAAAGCACATGGTTAGGGAATAAATCAATTTACCGAACTAGAATGGCTATTAAAGATGGCGGAGAACTAATTGTTCTTGCACCTGGAGTCAAAAAGTTTGGTGAAGATAAAAGAATAGATGAGTTAATTAGAAAGTACGGCTATTGCGGAAGACTCAATGTATTGAAACTATTTAACAATAACATTGAACTTCAAGAGAATATGGGAGTTGCTGCTCATTTGATTCACAGTTCCTCTGATAATCGTTTTAAAATTACTTATGCCGTCAAAAATATCACTAAAGAAGAAATAGAATCTGTCAATTTCTGTTCTGCGGACTATGATGAAATGGTAAAAATCTATAATCCAAATCGTTTAAAATACGGATGGAATATTCTTGAAAATGGTAAAGAGGTATTCTATATTCCTAATCCAGCTCTAGGTTTATGGATTGATAAGTTAAAATTTCTCGAAAAATAAAACACTGAAGTTAAATCCTCAGTGTTATTTTTTTATCTAGCTAACCAACCGCCATCAACTGCTAAAGTATAACCGTTTATATAATTAGAGTTATCACTTGCTAAAAATACTGCAGCACCAGCTAAATCAGATGGCAATCCCCATCGCCCTGCTGGAATTCGATCTAATATTTCTTTTGATCTTTGAGGATCATTCCTCAAAGCCTCTGTATTATTGGTTGCCATATATCCTGGAGCAATAGCATTTACATTAATGTTAAACTTAGCCCATTCATTCGCTAAAAGCATTGTAATGCCTTTTACTGCGGATTTAGAAGCGGTATAAGATGGAACTCTTATTCCTCCTTGAAAAGACAACATTGAGGCTATATTGATGATTTTACCTCCAGTATTTTGCTTTACAAATAATTTTGCAACTGCTTGAGAGAAGAAAAATACTGTTTTTATGTTAATGTTCATTACATCATCCCAATTCTTTTCACTGAAATCTATCGAATCTTCTCTTCTAATTATTCCTGCGTTATTTATCAAAATATCTACTCGTCCAAATCTTTCTACTGCTCTTTCAACAATAACTTCTAATCCCTCGGGTTTTATAGTAATTAGATTTTCTACAATTCCAAAAAACTCCTTGTTAAAACTATTGATTATTTGGCCAGTTTCAGTCATTTCCACATAATCAACACCTACGACATTTGCACCAGCTTCTGCCATACCTATAGCCATCCCTTGACCAAGCCCAGTTGAGGCACCTGTAACGATTGCTACTTTTCCTTTAAGATTAAATTTATCTAAAATATTCATAATTTTACCTACCTTAATTCATCCATTTCTACAAAATCCATATCATCAAAAGTCTTGTTCTCTCCACACATTCCCCATATGAATGTATAATCTGAAGTTCCTACACCAGAATGAATAGACCAGCTCGGTGAGATTACTGCCTGTTCGTTTTTAATTACCAAATGTCTTGTTTCTTGCGGCTGCCCCATAAGGTGAAAAACCCTTGTTTCCTTTTCCATGTTAAAATAAAAATATACTTCCATTCTTCGTTCATGAGTATGACAAGACATAGTATTCCATGCGCTTCCTGGGTTAAGGATTGTCATCCCCATCGCCAACTGACATGATTTACAAACAGCTGGGTGTATATATTGATAAATTGTTCTTTGGTTAAGATTTTTTGGTGACCCCCATACCTTTGGATTTGCATTAGCAAAAGGAATGTGGGTTGTTGGGTATGTTTTATGTGCTGGCGCACTGTTTATATAATACTTTGCTGGATTTAAAATATCCTTTGATGAAAATATTACTTCTTTAGTCATCGCACCTATGTACAAACCATCTTGGTTAGCCATTTCATAAGTTACTCCATCTAGAATAATTTTCCCTGAACCTCCAATATTAATAATGCCCATTTCTCTTCTTTCTAAGAAGAAATTTGTTCCTAAGTCTTTCGTTACAGGTAGTTCTAGGCTTAACTTTACAGGTTTGATCCCTCCTGCAATAATTCTATCATGATGAGAATAAGTCAATAAAATCTGGTCATCTGCAAATACATTCTCAATTAAAAATCGATTTCTCAAAGTCGTTGTATCATAACTCTTTGTATCTTCTGGATGATTATTATATCTAATATCTAAATTCATATCTTTACCTCTTTTCTAACAAACTATTTATGTACTCTAAACTGTCAATAATGTCTTCATTAATAACACCTTCAAAAATTAAAAATGTGTTTGGTGTCTTTGCTTTTATTCTATTGATTATTCTTGGATAATCCATCAAACCTTTCCCTAAACCCACTTGAATCAGTTTACCATTAACTACAATAAAATCCTTCAAATGAAATACAGCAATCTTATCTTTAAACAAATCAAAACAACGATTTAATATCTCTATGTGATTAGAGTAATTATTCATGTTTAAGAAATTAAACAAGTCCACTGTTACTTTCAAGTTATCTGAGTCTATAGCATCTATTACTTCTTTAACTCTTTCCGGTGAAAAAGCCACATGAGCATAAGCTCCTTCTATTGCTACTTTAACATTATATTCTTTCGCAAGATTTACTAAACCATAAAAAATCTCAATTACTCTAGCTAATGACTCTTGAGAATGGTTTTCTTCTACATACCCCCACAAAGAGCCCATTAAAGATCCCGTTTCACTACCTACATATTTCACGTTCAATTTTGAAGCAATTTTTATGTGTTCTTCGAAGTTTTTTATTCCTTCATTAACGATATCTTCATTAGGATGAACTGGGTTAAAATAAGCGCCCAATAGCATGATTTCAAGATTTTTGAATGCATCTTTGATAATATCCAAATCTGAGTACTCTATCAAAGCTTTTTTTAAAACTAATTGTACTCCTGAAAATCCATAACTCTTAACTTTTTCAGCTAGACTATATGCATCCATCTTTCCGATATCATGAGCTCTAATACCGATTTTAATCATTAAAATCGCCTAAATAACCTAGTTTTCTTGAGATTTGTTCAGAGATATCAACTAACTCATTCGTAATCAACTCTCTGTTTGTATTCTCTTCTTGCAAAGCTGATGCTACTAACACTCCGCAGACGCGATTTTCAAAATTCCACACAGGTACAGCAACTGTACAGATATGAGTTGCTTCTTGATTATTGCTCAAGATAAATCTATTTTTCCTAATATTTTCAAAATTTGCAATCGAAGTATCTCTAACTTTTTTGTCAAAAACAGAGAAACACTTTCCAATTATGTCTTCCTTAAAATCTCTAGTAACACTACCAATTTCTTGTGGAGTAATCACTTTAGAATTACTAGGTTGATATTTGTATACATAGACAATTTTATCGTTAATTCTTTTGGTAATAAAGACCGTTCTACCATGTTTATCTGCATATTGCTTTAGGTCATACTGTGCAGCTTCAATAAGATTAGAATTTTTAGCATAAACCGATCCAATAGCAAACATTTTGGACCCAATCACATAATTTTTCAGTCTAGGATCCTTATAATATATCGCATCTGCCTTATAAAGTGTTTGAAGAAAATCATAAGCGGTTGCTTTCGGAATATCTAATTCTCGATATATCTGTCCTAAAGTTAAACCTTCATCATATTTTGCTATTAATTCTAGTATTGCTAATACTCTATTTACAGTTCTATTTTCTTTCATCTTTCCACTCTCCCTGAACTATTTCCTTCAACTAGTTTTAGAACTTCTGCTTCAGAAACATAGTTTTGATCACCAAATATTGTATGTTTTAGTGCGCTTGCTGAAGCAGCAAAATCAATCGCTTTTTGAGAATTGAAATTAAGTAATCCATGAATAATTCCTGCACTAAAAGAATCTCCACCACCAACTCTGTCAATAATAGGTTCAATCATGAACTTAATTGATTCATAATAATTCTTACCGTCATACATCAATGCACTCCACCCATTTTTACTAGCAGAAAATGATTCTCTCAATGTTGAAATAACATACTTAAAACTAAAGTCATCATGCATCTTCCTAAGGATTGATTCATAATCGGTTCTGGTAAGTTTACCCTCATCGATATTAGTCTTTGATAACTTATAGCCTAAAACCAGTGATGCATCTTCTTCATTTCCTATACAAATATCAACATATTTCATTAATGGTTTCATAATCTCTTGTGCTTTTTCTTCTGACCAAAGCTTTTTTCGATAATTTAGATCTACTGAAACAGTCAGCCCATGACTTTTAGCCGCAATTAAAGCTTGCTTGGTAAGTTCTGCTGCTTTATCGCTTAAAGCTGGAGTAATTCCAGAAAAATGAAACCATTCCTTGCCTTTAAAAATCTCATCCAGCATGAATTCTTCCGGTTTAGCTTCAGAAATTGCACTTGCTGATCGATCATAGATAACTTTTGATGCTCGCATAGCAGATCCTGTTTCCAGGAAATAAACTCCAATTCTATTACCGCCTCTTTTGACATATTCAGTATGAACACCAAACTGTCTTAATTTATTAATTGCTGCTTGCCCTATTTCATTATCTGGAAGTTTTGATACAAAATAGACTTCATGTCCATAGCAGGCAAGACTCGATGCTACATTAGCCTCTCCACCTCCATAAACAACATCAAAACTATCAGTTTGTATAAAACGCAAATTGTTTGGTGGAGAAAGCCTTAACATGATTTCTCCCATAGTAACAATCTTTGCCATTGTTTCCCCCCCTGGCTATTTCCTAAACTTTTTGAACTTTTCTATAAACTCTTTTGCAATTGATTCTATTTTATCATAATCATTTGATTTTGATGGATAAGTCAACTGAGAACCTATCCCCAAAGCAACAGCTCCACTATTAATCCATTCTTCAATATTTTCAAGATCGACTCCACCTGTTGGCATAATCTTTATATCCGGTAATGGCCCTTTTACTGCTTTAATAAACTCCGGTCCAAATAATGACCCCGGAAATAATTTAATTAATTCACAACCTTTTTTAGTGGCTGACATAATTTCAGTTATCGTCATACACCCAGGTATGTAAACAACATTATTATTAGTACAACAATCCAAAACATCTTGGTCAAATCCAGGTCCTACAATAAACTCTGCTCCAGAGAGAAATGCATTTTTGCATTGTGTAAAATCAGTTACTGTTCCAGCACCTATTAGTATATCATTTTCGCGATATTTTTTAACTATTTTCTCGATTAGACTTTCGACATTAGGCACAGTAAAAGTGATTTCTATTACACTTATTCCCCCTTTAATACAGGCATCAATAATACTTTCTGCTTTTTCGTGGCTACTAGCTCTTACTACAGCTACAATCCCACGATCTATAATCTCATTTATTACTTTTCTTTCATCCATAATAAAACCTCAGTTTAATTTCTTAATATCCGAATCTATATCATCGCCTAAGGAGCCTAGTATATCTAGTTTTTTAATAATCAAATTATTAACATTCTTTGAAAAAATACCAAATCTGCTCATTTTGTCAACATATGACATCATTGCCGGATATCCTGCTTCTATCTCATCTGCATATCTAATCTTTATATTGTCAAAAGTTATTGATTCAATGGGTTGCTCTGGTAAACCATAGAAAAATCCAGCGGATTGATGAACATTTTCACATATTATATCTTTAAATACAAAGTTTCCTAAATAAGGAGTTCTTTCATCTATTTTTAAAGCTTCCTTAGTATAAACATATTCTGTTTTTCCGTCATCATCACAAAAATAGAACATATTTATCACAAAAGGATTCTTCACATGATTCATATAAATTTTTTCAAATTTGATATCTGTAATAATTCCTGATTCACCTCTACCTCTTCTGGTTTTGATTCTTAGACCTCGATCTGTTGATTCAAATAAACATCTACTGACATCTAAATTCCTTACCCCTCCACTCATTTCACTTCCTAATACAATTGCACCATGCCCATATGCCATATGACAATTTCTGATTGTGATGTTTTCTGAAGGTTTACGATATTTCATACCCATTTCATACTTTCCGCTTTTAATCGCAATGCAATCATCTCCAACCGAAAAATCAACACCAATTATCTCAATATCTCTAGAAGATTCTGGATTGCAACCATCTGTATTAGGTGAATCTTTTGGGCTAAATAGTAATACATCTATTAACTTTATCCTTTCAGAAAAATAAGGATGAATATTCCATGAAGGCGTATTCTTAACAATAATTCCTTGAAGAGTTATATTTTTGCAATGACTAAGAAAAACTCCTTTTGCTCGATAAGCTCCATTGAATTTCTCTTTGTGATTTATCCACCATAAGCTATTTTGTGCATTTTCATCAATAATTCCTTTGCCAATAATATTGACATTCTCAGAAAAAAGACCCGTTATAATGCTTGAATATGTCGGATTAGGCATTCCTTCCCAACTAGATAACTCGATGACCTCTTCATCACAAACTATTTGTGCAGGTAAAATCGGATATTTTTCTCTATCAGTAATACCAAGAAGTGTAGTACCTTCAGGGATTTCTATAGTTATGTTATCTTTTAGAAATAAGGGTCCAACAAGATAGGTTCCTTTATCAAAAAGAATTCTTCCTTGCGATGGACAAGCAAGAATTGTCTTTTGAATTGATAGAGTATCATCGTTAGTTCCATCTCCATATGCTCCAAAGTCTTTAACTCTAAGTGTTGAACTTTCTTCTTCTGTTAGAAATTCTAAAACATAATCATTGATTCTTAGTAAATAGTTTGTTCTTGGTTGTAAATTATAAATAGAAAAGACGTTTTTCTTAACACAAGAAAGAACCTCTTTTTCATTTAGAAAAACATTATATGCTGATTTTGCATAATAGATGTCATCATTATTCAACTCAAAACTAGCACTTCTTGAAGAAACAAATAATATCTTTATCACTGTTTTATCTTGACCTTTCTATTCTTGATGAACTTTCTAACAGAAATCCAAATATAATCAAAAATAAGAAACAAAAATCCAAATGTTATTGGGTCTGCTGTAGCTTCTGAAACAACCTCTCCCATTGTTTTGAAACCTAACCATGTCCAAAAAATTATGAAATAGTGAATGCTTGAAATCATTACTAAAACGTATAATGCCGTAGCAAAAAAACTTAGAACAGATTTTCGATTAACTTCATGAGGAAGATGTTTTAAAGTATTTGATTCAGGTCGATTCATCCATATGATTATTGTATTCGTAATATACTCAATCCCTAAAATCAGTAGCAAACCAAAGACTACCACCCTATCCAAAAAAGAAAAATTCACTCCAAGCCCATAAAAAGCTAAAAGGAAACAAGCTCCAGCAAGCCAAAATTTCATAAATGAAATTTTCCAAGACGCTGGGATTTTAGCCATCTTGTCTATATCATAAGGATTTAATTCATCATTCTCTTTCTTATTCTTTTGATTTAACATAAGTCCAATCCACATATAACCAAGCAAAAAAAGTTCCTATAAGGAAAAATATAGTGCCTATAATAAATATAGTATAAGAAAATCTTGCAACATTGTCAATCACATAGTCAAGTCTTGATGCTTGTTCGTTAAAGAATATATAAGTATAAATCCCAACAGCTGTGGTTTGTAAAATTGTTAGAAATGATAAGAAAATTAAAGACTTTCCTGAGCGATGCTTTGCATACCCAAGAGAATTAAATAGTTGCAATATTGCAACAAGATAAATAAGGAATAATAAAAACGCACTAAAATTATTCAATGGTGTATTTAAAAACTTCCTGATTGCTGCAATATGTGATTGGAGTTTAATTGTAGTGCCTTGAACTTCGAAGTCAAGAAAAGCAGTAAAGAATACTACACCTATAGTGATGAATATTGCTGGAATCTTCTGAAAATTGAATGTGTACCATCTTCTTGGCCATGATTGAATCTTAAAATTAGCATTATTGTCTCGCATAGATACATTCCTCACTTTCCTTATCAAAGAAGTAAATCTTTTCAACATTAAAAGTTATCGAGATCTCTTGATGAGGATTGACATTACCTTCATGTGAAATTTTGGCAATAAATGTTTTGTTCATCAAATCAAAATGTACTAAAGCTTCTGAACCTAACAACTCGTAAACATCTACGTTTGATTTCATTGTAGCTTCTTTTGAAATTACAGTATTTATTTTGATATGCTCTGGTCTAACACCAATAATAATGCTTTTTCCAAACAAGTTCTTTTCTTTTATAGTTTTGAATGCTTTGTGATTGCTAATATCTATTTCATTATCTCCAAAAACAAGTTTTCCATCTTCTTTTATTTTTGTTTCAACAAAATTCATTGGCGGTGTACCAATGAAATTTGCAACAAAAAGATTTTTAGGATTATCATAAATATCTAATGGTGATCCTATTTGTTGAACATATCCATTGTTCATAATGACTATTCTATCCGCTAGTGTTAAGGCTTCTATTTGATCATGAGTAACATAAATCATCGTTGTCTTTAATCGATGATGCAATGCTTTTAGTTCTTTTCTCATTGAGCTTCTTAGTTTTGCATCAAGATTTGATAATGGCTCATCAAGAAGAAATACTTTAGGATTTCTAACAATTGCTCTTCCTAAAGCAACTCTTTGTCTTTGCCCACCAGATAATCTTGATGGTTTTCGATTGAGTACAGGTTTTAAACCTAGTATTTCTGCAGCCCACATAACTCTTTCGTGAATCAAATCTGACTTTTCTCTTCTTAAGACCATACTAAATGCCATATTATGATAAACTGTCATGTGAGAATAAAGTGCGTAATTCTGAAAAACCATTGCTATATCTCTATCTTTGGGAGCTAGGTTATTAATAACCATATCATCTAATGAGAGATTACCCGATGTAATCTCTTCGAGTCCAGCTATCATTCTTAAAGTTGTTGTTTTTCCACAACCAGAGGGACCGACAAAAACGATGAACTCGCCATCATAAATTTCCATATTAAAGTCAAAAACTGCTTGTACTCCATTTGGATAAACTTTGTTGATATCAATTAAATTCAGTTTTGCCATATTCGTTCAACTCTTTCAAATGTTGTGTTAAAACAATTATTTTTCTTGTCGTTATAATTGCGGCAATTATCAAACAAATAGCGCTGATTGCAAAGCCAAGTATGCTGATAAGCCTAATTCTTTCAGTAATCCATACTTTTTCAAATGCATAGAATGGAATATTGAATATTCTGACGATATTAATCAAAGCTAGAATAGATAAACCATAAAAACCCCAGATTCTACTATAAAATTTAACTTTTTCAGCAGCCAAGAAAGTTACCAACATCATAACTATACCTAAAACTATTTCCAAACCAATTCTAAAATCTGGTTTAACAAAGTAAGGTTTGTCTAGTGTTCCATAGGAATCATAAGTAATTAAAATGAACAATGAAATCACAGAAAATACAACGCTTAACATCACTAAAAGATAAGCGCTAGAATTTGTCTGATATCTCAATTTATCTGCTTTTATTTTATCCATCTATTTGTATGCTCCTGAGTTCAATTCTTTAATTTGTCTATCTCTTTCAATCTGCTCTAGAGTTTTTAATATTGTACAAATTATCATAAGCACCGCTTGTAATAACATAATATAAGCTAGAAAGATTCCTAAATCAAATATATCCGTACTAATACTTGAATAGTTTATCGCTACAATAATTCGTAAAAAAGCTTCTGGTAGTTCTAAGTATAATGCTTGAATATGAGGAATATAATTCAAAGTAATGATTGCAGAGTAAATAAACAAAAAGACTACGATAATTACCGCGACAAAATTCATAATATAAAATTTTCTATTTTTATGAGTATTTAATAATAGCATTATCCCCGAAGCGACCAATGTTCTTAAGGACCATGCATACATATCTTTATTGGCTACTTGAGCTTCTCTATAAAAGTCTTGAAAAAAATCTTCTCCAAGAGCCCATCCTGTTGAAAAACTTAAAGTATATATGAAATATACTGCCGAAATAACCAGAGCTGAAACAAATACTATGAATTGAATCTTTTTCATAAAAACTCCTTTTGATGTGACCGGGAGGGTAGATACCCCCCCTGTCAAAAAACTTAAATAATTTCTAAAAAATTTGCTTATTCTTCGCTATCTAGGATACGTTGATAAGCGTCACGATATGCTTTAATGTAAATAACTTCGTATACATCAACACCATTCATATCAAATAAAGCCCAGTATTCTTCTTCTGTTTTTGAGCCACCGTTACCTGAGAAACCGTATTTAACCATAGTGATTAAAGCATTGTCTTGATAAATTGTTCTAAATGAAGCAGCAGCTGTTATCATATCACTTTCGTTTTTCGTTAACGGGAAGAATGTTGGAGATAGATTAAACCACGGATTATCTGAATCAACCAAACCAGCTAACTTCAAAACTCCAGCACTAACAGCAGTATTAATTCTCTCAATTCCTTCAACCCCTTGATCAGATAAGGTTTGGAACTCAAGTCCTAAACTACGAATATGACCTATTGGCATTGTTGCCCCAACATACTGACGTAAATAGTTAATATGGTTTCCACCAGCTAAAGCTTGCATTTCTGCTAATGCAGCATCACTCAAACGATATACAGTATCACTACCATATTCTAGAGTACCATCTGTCCATAATTGTGGACCATAAAGATGAATTGTTCCGATAGAATCATCTGTACTATAATCATATAACTCATCTACTAACTTTAAAGCTCTGAATAATTTTGTTTCATTGTTCTCAACATGAGCAGGAATTCCCCATGCTTCATTTTTAACTGAGCGAACACCTTCTGAGAAATGGAAGTAATCTCCATTATCTAACCAATCTACAACTGGTGGTAAAATAGCTTGGAATTTAAAATCTGGATCTATGCTCTTTCCGTCATTCATCATTCCACTTGCTGTGGATGAAGCATTATAATCATAAGTGAAAAATCCAGTAGAACTAGAAAGCAATAATGATCTCCAATTCGTATTTCCTTCCTCAGGATTTTGAACAATTAATCCATCAGCATACATTGCTGCTAAATCATTTACTCCATCAATAAAAGATTGGGAATGACGAATATCTTGAACCATACCATCTTCATCAAAATAAATCCATTCGCTACGAGAGAACACTCCTCTTAAACCAAACATTTCCATACCTCTGAAAAGGTTTCTAATTCTATTTCCTCTGCTCTCACGAGGGAAATAAATCTCAACATCCGTTTTTACACCATCAGTGTGCTGACGAGTGATATATTGTGGATTTGATTTAATAACATACATTAATGCTAATAATTCATCAGTATCATAAGCAGCATCTGTTCCTGCAAATACATCAGACAGTTTAGCATATCCTTGATCCCCATATGTGTTTTGCATATGAGTTCTAAATGCATTTGCTACATCAGCTCCTGTTGGATTTGAAAGATTAGCCAATATATCTAGAATATTTTGTGAATAATTTTTATTGACAACTCTTGTTGAACCATCAGAGTTAGCAACTGTGATATCCACATCGATTGGAGTTTGAACATCTCTTCTGTCATAAGCTGTTGGTACAACTGCAGCTGTAGAATCAAATGTTGGATTTTGAACATCAAGGATGTCTTCAATCCAGTCAATTCTAGCCAAAAACATTTGTTCGATTTCGCCAAATCCATCAAAATAAGGTGTGTAATATATTCCGCCGTCAGCTGAAGTCATAGAAATCTTTACTGATGGATTCGCATCCAAAAATGCTTTCAAATTAGGCATGTAATTAAGATATTTGCCTATATCGACAAAATTACCCTTAACACCTTCTGGCCCTATTAAAGCTCCTGTTCCGTTCACTAAATCTACTCCTGCAAAACTTTCAGTCTGTAATCTTGAAAACTGAGCGTTTGTATTAGAGTCAGATGAAGTAGCCATGTCAACAAAATTGACTTTTAGTAATTCTCCAATCCTTTCCCAAGCAGGAAGTAAATCTCCCTTGGTATAAGTCTTGCCATTAAGCGCTTCATATGCAGCATCTTTCTGATATGAAATACTCATCAAGTTACCACCGGAGGTGTAGTTCAACGCCACTTTCAAATCAATTACTGAATCATAATCAATTTGTGAAACCGTTGTTACTTCAGTTGTACTTTCAGTAGTTGTAACATTAGTTGTTGTCGATGTTGTTGTTTCTCCGCCGCAAGCAAACATTGCAACTGCAAAAGTAATTGTTAAAAATAATACAACAAATTTTTTCATTTTCTTCTCCTTTTCATAATTAAACTATTCTTTAACCCCGCCAATATTAACGCCTCTTGCAAAATATTTCTGCAAGTACGGATAGACGACTATAACCGGGATAATAGATAAAATAATAGCTGCGTATACCAAAGAAAACTCAGAATATGGATAATTAGTTATAATGTCAGTATTTTGTGCATCTTCGGTTATACCTCTTAAAATTACCTGTAATGGATGTTCTGTCCCTTGAACTAAACGCATATTCCAAAAGTATCCATTCCAACGATTCAATGCATAAAACAGAGTCACTGTTGCCATAGCAGATTTTGACATTGGCAAATAAACCTGTGTAAGTATTTGAAAATCGGATGCTCCATCGACGATAGCTGCTTCTTCTATTTCTTTTGATATTCCTTTAAAGAAATTTCTAAGCAATAAAATATTAAAAGCTTGAACCCCAAAAGCGTAGATTATACCCCATCGATTGTTTACCATTAAACTACGATAATTAATGTATGTAGGTATCAATCCGGCACTAAACCACATTGTAAAGACAATAAGAAAGCTGATTTGCCTTTTAAAGATTAGATTTGTTTTTGATAATGCGTAAGCAGCAAACACAGAGATAACAATACTGTAAAATGTTCCATAAAAAGTATAAAATAGTGTATTAGTATAAGAAATCCAAAAGCTCTTTGCTCGATCGCCAATTATCAAAGCTTTGACTGCATCAAATTGAATATCTACCGGCCACAAAACAACATTGCCAAGTGTAACAGCCAATTCTCCACTAATAGCCATTGAGATACTGTATATGAATGGATATAAAGTTGTAAGTACAAACGCTGTGACAAGCACATACGCAATGATCTTGAATATAAGTTCAGATCTATCAAGACGTTTCATTCATAATCTCCTAAAATAATGATGTATCAGATACTTTTCTACTAATAAAGTTAGCTCCTAAAACTAAGAACATTGCAATAAATGAGTTAAATACATCAGCTGCTGCTGCAAAATTAATCTGACTAGCTCCAGTAGTCAGTCCACCTAAACTCAATACATATGTTGATAAAACCTCAGAAGTTTTATAAATATCAGTTCCTCGATCCATTGTTAAAAGGATAACTTTTTCATAACCGATATTTAACATTTGCCCTACCCTTAGAATAAGCATTATAGTTAAAGTTGGAGCCATTCCAGGTAGTGTTACATATCTGATCTGGTCAAGTTTGTTAGCTCCATCCATTTTTGCTGCTTCGTAATTTGTGGGACTTATCGCCATAATTGCGGCGAAATACACAATAGATCCGTATCCCGCCCCCTCCCAAATATCAGATATAATATATATTGATCTAAAATATCTAGGCATCGATAACATCGGTGTGTTTTTTTCAATCCAACCAAATCTCGTAAAGAAACTATTTAAAACGCCTGGAGCTTGAGCGATATTCCCACTCGATAGCATTAAAGCTATAATCGAGGTGATAACTACAGTTGATATAAATCTTGGCAGGTATGATATTATTTGTGTAATACTCCTGTATTTTTCATTTCTAATTTCAGAAAAGAATAATGCTAAAATAATTGGAATAGGAAATCCGAAAAACAAACCATAAGTGCTCAAAGTAAATGTATTTCTAAAAGCTTGCCAAAATCGATCTGCTTGAGGACCAAACATTATAAATTTAAAAGCATAGAGCCCATAAAAATCACTACTTGCAATAGTTTCGGCATAATTCTCATAGTTTTTGAAGGCTACTAATATCCCGCCTATTGGACGATATCGAAATAAGTAGAAAAATAAGAAAACTGGAATAAGCATCAAATACACTTGCCAATTCTTTTTTATCAGTTTCCAATATCTTTGCCACCTAGTTTTTTCCAAACCGATTAAGATTTCTTCATCTCTAAGTTTTTTTAATTGTTCTTCGTTCATCTTAATTGCTTTTTTCATTTTTTCTTTCCTTTGACTTTTCGATTAAGTATGTATTCATATCTAACAATAATTCCTTTTGTAAACTAATTAAAAAGAGAATAAAGAGGCCTAACATGAAATTAACACTATGGTTGAACAAATGATTTATTAATGCTATTTCCTGACCGAATAGAAATAAAAACATCCATTCTAGTAAAACAACAACTAAGTATATTCCTGAGTACAAAAAAATGATTAATTCAAAATGATTTGTCTTGTTTCTAATTTTCGGTTCAATAATTATAGCTAAAATAATGCCTAAAAGCGATAATGAATGAGCTATCAAAACTAATAAATTATTGTTCCAAAAAGTAATCATATGGCCAATAACAATAACTATAACAGTCAAAATCCCCCATTTTCTCCAACGAATAATCATCATTAATCCCATACAAACAGAAACTGATAGATACATCCTCAGTCCAAACAAACCATATCTACCTAAAACAAAATCAATGATTATTGTTAGTAAAGAAAATACTGCTAAATCAATAATACGCAACTTGGCTATTGTCAATTTTCTAACTCCTTAATATAATTAGACTATACATGGGGGTAAAACATGAAGATAATTGAAGTAACACCATCAAATAGTATTCAGGCTGTCCTAAATCAATATTCTAGTATTGAAAAATTGATTATAAAACTAAGTCCTGGAACATATCATGAAAAATTGTCAATTGATACCGACTACGTAACTATTGAGGGTCATAGTCCAAAGACTACTTTTATCGTCAACTCTGATTACAATTACAAAATACATCAAGATGGACAAATCTATAATACTTTTAGAACACAAACTGTAAATATACTATCTAACGATGTAACTCTAAAAAATCTAACTGTAAGAAATGATGCTGGAAGCAAAGAAAATATTGGTCAAGCTATCGCATTAAGCGTTTATGGAAACAATTTTCAAGCGAATAATTGCTATTTTCATGGCTATCAAGATACAATTTTTTGTGGTCCATTACCTGAAGATTTAACTATTCGATATCAAAATTTCTTACCCAAATCACATCTGTCAACAAAAGATATTAGCTGTAATTTTGAATCTTGTATTGTAAGCGGCGCAATTGACTTTATCTTTGGTAGTGCTTTCGCAATTTTTAGAAATTGTAAAATTATTGCTATAGACAAAGGTTATATAGTAGCTCCTTCAACATATAAAGATTTTGAATTCGGTTTTGTGTTCATTGACTGTGAAATAATTAGCCAATCCAAATCCTTTGATGTCTATCTGGCTAGACCTTGGAGAAATCATGGAGCAGTTTGCTTCATTTGCTGTAATTTCAAAGGTAATTTTCACCCAGAAAGATATGAATTGTGGGGGAAAGATGTCTATCGTTTTTATGAATCTCCTCAAAAAATATCTAAATATTCAAAAGAACTTAGTTCATCGAAGGAGGAGCAATTAAGAATGGGAGGAATCAAAAAAATTGCTCCTTATGAAAAAATTACAAATTAAAATAGTTTTTAGCATTATAATAACAGATATTTTCAACCATTTTCCCCAAGAGTTGATAATCTTCGGGAAAATACCCCAAATCTACCTGTTCTCCCATAAAATTGCACAAAACTCTTCTAAAGTACTCATGTCGAGGATAAGATAGAAAACTCCTAGAATCTGTTAGCATTCCAATGAATCGGGCTAATAATCCGTTACTGCTTAGCGCTTTGAAGTGCTTTCTCATACCATCTATAGTATCTAAAAACCACCAAGGTGAACCGAACTGAATTTTACCTGGAACACCTCCGCCTTGGAATGATTGCATCAATGTAATAGCAACCTCAAAGTCATTTGGATTTAAAGTATATAAAATCGTTTTAGGTAACTCTCCAGTTGCATCTAAAGCATCAAGCAGTCTTGCTAATGGAACGGCAATAATACCATCATTTATTGCGTCAAATCCAGTATCTGGTCCCAATTTATTTAACATTCTTCTTGAAACATTTCTGAGTGCTCCAATGTGATATTGCTGAACCCAATCTAATTTCTTATATTCTCTTCCGAAGAAAACTAATAAATGCCCTTTATATTTTCTAACATCACTTTCTGTCAGCTGTTCTTTACTCAAAGCCTTTAAAAAGATATAATTTACTTCGTCGCTTGTTGAATCCTCATATTTTACTATGTCTAAAGCATGATCTGCCAATCTACAACCGTGATTATGAAAGTATCTAATTCTATTTCTCAAAGCTTCTTTAAATGTTAATAAGTCACAAATTTCATAATCAACAATCTTGCTTAGATCTTTAACCCAGTCACAAAACCATGACAACTCGATATCAACAGCTTTATCTGGTCTAAATGCAGGTAAAACCTTCACGTTAAAACTATCATCATTTTTAATAAGTTCATGCCACTCAAGATTGTCCAAGGGATCATCTGTAGTTCCTATATATTCAACATTACTTAGATTAATAAGATCTCGAGCTTTGATTCTTTTAAGTTTTTCATTTACTTCATCATAAATTTCTTTTGCTGATTCCGTATTTAACAACTTATCAATCCCAAAAAACCTTTTTAATTCAAAGTGAGTCCAGTGATATAATGGATTTCCGAACAATACTTCTACTACTTCTGCCCATTTAAGAAACTTTTCAAAAGGACCTTTGTTTCCTGTGATGTATTCTTCATCAACACCGTTTGCTCTCATGAGTCTCCATTTATAATGGTCACCAGCTAACCAAACTTCAACAATATTGAATTGTTTGTTTTCAAAGATTTCTTTAGGATTAAGATGGCAATGATAATCAATTATAGGCATTTTCTTTGCATAATCATGATACAATCGTTTTGCAACATTATTATGCAACATAAAATCATCATGAATAAACTGCTTCATAAAATCTTGTATACTCAAAAATCAAGTATACATCTCCTTTTCCGAAAAATCTAAATAATAAAAAGCATAGATTAAAGTAAAAATGGTTCAAACACAATCGTCTATAAATACGGACATCGTTTATTACTAATAATTTTATCACGTTATGAAAACGTTGTCAATACGTTATAAAACTATTGTTTATATTTTTCTTTATAACTAATCTATTGTTCTTGAACCTTACTAGATTTTGACTCGTTTTAAAATACTATGCTGCAATGAATAATTTTTAGTAAAAAAGCGACCACGAATATGAGTGATCGCTTTAAATATTTAAATATCTATACTGATAGACCTTGCGGATCAAGGTCTATAGTCGATGTTTGATTCTTTGGCTTGTTTTGATAAGAGTTTCCATGGAATTCTGTATTCTATTCCATCTTTGATGAATACTGAACCAACTTGTCGAAAAGTGAAGTCAACATTTTTTTTAATACAAGCTTCTCTAATCTTTATAACCCATTCATAATTAAGGATTCTAGCAACATTATATTTAGCTGCTTCTCCGCCGACAACGACTTCTTCAATCAATTCATCTAGATATTTTTCAATATCTATTTCCTCTATCAAGGGTTGACAAATTATCAAACGATGCTTTATTTTTGACGATCTCAGTAACGGTAATCTTTTTTCAGCCATTTCTTGATTTTCAATCGAAACTCCAATATAAACATTATCATAACCATCTTCCCAATTATCGGGTAGATGTTTTTTGAGGTTTTCAATTCTTTTTGTTAAGAACAGGAATTTTAAGTCTTTTCTTGAATCAATCATTTTCCATAGTGAAGGTCGATATTGATCCATTGATTCCAAAAGGAAATCACTGCTAAAGCACGTGTAAACTAAAGTATCCGGTTTGATTAGATAGTTTCCTTTTTTATCCTTCTTAATTGGCTTATCAAAATCTTTAGTTAATGTTATAGGAAAATCAGTTTCTTGTCTTTTTTCTTGTCCTAGGTGGATATAGCAATTTTTACAGCCAACGCTAGTTTTAATGCACCCTTTCCAAGGATTCCATATTGTATGTTTCATTTCATTTCTTTTACCTTTCATATAGTTGCTTTGACATGTTTTCGAGATAATACTCAAAAAAGCTATATATCTAACGGTTCACTAGTTTTGGTTGTTATGAAAATATCCTGTCTAAATAAATATTAATGATGACAAATTAGTGTTTCTTCTTATTGTATATTTATTATAGCATATGCAATGAATCAAACTAAGAATACATTTTAAATATTTAAAGCTATATCAACAAAGGATTGCTAATTCTCTATCAAATGTATCTTTTTGTAGAAAATTGATTATCCGATAAAAGAACTGTCTATACGCTCAAAAATCTCTTTTTTTATTAATAAATACCATTTACACTTGAAATTAATCTAAACATTGTGATAAAATATTTCTTGAGAAAACGTTTTCCTTAATTTTATTTTTTTGATAAGAAAACACTATTTTATTGCCCTTTTATTAGCGCTTTATATGTTTTTAATTAGTGAAATCGTTTTCTTAAATTGATATTGATTTTTAAGAAACATGATTCTATACTAGAGTTAAAGAAAGCGCTAACAGATAGCTTTCAATAATTCAATATGGAGGAAATTATGAAGAAAGTTTTTAAAATCTTAATTGGTTTAATGTTTATGTTTAGTTATATAACATTATTACCATTAACTCAAGCTGAAGAAAGTGAAAACCCTGTTTTGATATATGTAGAACTTCCTGACGATTGGGAATCACCACATATCTGGGCTTGGGATGCAGACGGCACTGGAGCTTATGCAAATTTAGGTTGGCCGGGAAAAGCAATGGTTGCTGACGATGATAATAGTGGGTGGTATTATTTATATGTCCCTAGCGGTATGACAAATATCATTGTCAATGCAAACAGTGGTTCTATTCAAACCGAAGCATTTACTATTGGTTCAGAAAACGTTTGGGTAACAATTCAAGAAGTCTTGGATGGAGAAACAACAAAGTATGAGGCTACAACCAACACAGTAAAGGCAACTATCGGAGATCTTCCTGAATATGTTGCAACAAAACTTATCTTTGCTTATGTCCCAATCGATTGGGACACAGCAGGTATCTGGGCTTGGAATCATGAGTCTGGTGATGGTGTGTTTACAACATGGCCTGGTGAAGAGATGACATTACTTGATGATGGTTGGTTCTTGTATGAAATACCAGTAACAGCTAATAGAATCATAATCAATAATTTTGATACTACAAACGGAGAACAATCTGTAGATTTAACAGTTGGCAATGAAGATGTTTATATTCGATTAACTGATTTGAATGATTCTAGTAAATATGAAGCAACTATTTCAGAAACCAAACCAGTGATTATCGAAGACGGTTTTAAGCTTTATATAACTGTTCCTGAAGACTGGACAGAACCTTGCTTATGGGCTTGGTCTCATCCCGATGGAACTAATCTTTATACTTCTTGGCCTGGTGAAAAAATAAACTTTGATCAAGCTACTGGTTATTATGTTGTCGAAATTCCTACTTGGGTAAACAAAATAATTATCAATAACGGTATCGTTGGCGATGGAGCTGCTCAAACAATTGATAAAGATATTACCGAGACAACCGATCAATATGTATATGTAGGTGAAGCTGATGATGAGGGTAAATTTGATATCTTAATCTATAACGAACCTTTAATAGAAGAAAATGAAACTAACTCAAACAATTTCTGGATTTATAGCATTGTTCTTGGAGTTGTTATCTTAACCGCTGGTGCTGTAATTTTCTTATCTAAAAGAAAAGCACACTAATGAATTAAAAGGATGAAGATAATCTAATAATGCTTATCTTCTCCTTTTATTATAAGGAGAATCATATGAAGAAAATATTATTTTCTCTACTAATCTTTGTCTTAACGTTCTTTTTTATCGGCTGCAACAACAATAAAACTGATGAAATAACAATTTGGCATGATAAAGAAGATGCATTAATTGAAGTATTAGAGAGTTTTTTGAATGAGAAACTACCTGATATCAATGTAAACTTTATAAGAAAAGAATCTTTGACTGACACTTTAAAACTAGTCGGAAACAGTGCTAAATCAGCGCCTGACATGTATATCTTTGCTCATGATAAGGTAGGTTTGTTCGCAGAAATAGGTATCTTACAAGAGATAACTGATTATATAGCTATTGATAGTTTTGATAACTATGTAGAATTGACTATTGAAGCTGCTACATATAAAGAAAAACTCTATCAATTGCCACTATATTATGAAACATTGTTATTCATGTACAATAAAGATAGAATGGCTGAATCTGAAGTTCCTATCACCACAGAGGATCTTTATAACTATATGATCGAGAACACTGATGCAAGAAGATATGGCTTTGTGGAACAATACTCTAATGCCTATTATAGTGCTGGATGGATCCATGGTTTTAATGGTGGTATTTTAGATATCCAAGGAAATCCAACACTAAATACTCCTGAAGTCAATCAAGCGATAGCATATCATCAAAAGTTCATTGAATATATGCCCAAAGGTCAAGCGGAATATGCAACAATTAATACTCTCTTTCTAGAAAAAAAAGCTAATAGTATTATTGCTGGCCCTTGGCTTGTTCCACAGGCTAGAGATAATGGTATTAATCTTGGTTTTGCGAGAATGCCTTTGATTGAAGAAACAGGATTACCTATTTCGCCCTATGCAGGTGTTCAAGGAATCCATGTTCTAAAAGTTGCTGGACAAGACGAAGAAAGATTTGATAAAATCGGTAGAATTTTAGAGTGTTTACTTGATGTTGAGATTGGTGTTAATTTAGCAGAAGTTAGTGGTGTTGCTCCTGCAAACCTATTAGCTTATGAGAATGAATTAGTCAGTAATAATGATTTAGTCATGGCTATGAAAGCCGCTGCTGAAGATGCTATTCCTATGCCAAATCTACCTCAAATGGATGTGATGTGGAACACAACATCAAAAATGTTAACTCAAATCCACCTCAACGGCCAAGCAATTGGTACAATGCTCGAACAGGCTCAAAGAGAATCTGAAGAGTTAATAGCATTAATGCAATAATATTTTGGAGTCAAATATGAAAGAGCGAAATAAATTATTAAAGCCTATATATTTTATAACCCCAGCGCTTATCTTAATTGGATTAATCGTGTTATTTCCTATTATTTATACTGTTTATATCTCATTTACTAACATGAATATCTATCACTGGTTCAATTTTAAGATTATTGGCTTTGCTAATTATCGAAGAGCTCTTTTTATCCTTGACTCAGGTTTTATTTCAGCTATACTATTCACTTTTTTATGGACAGTAGTTAACATGGTTTTACAAATGATTTTAGCTTTTATAATTGCAAACTTATTAAATCACAAACTCATGAAATTTAAGGGTCTATATAAAACATTGTTAATCATCCCTTGGGCAATACCTGGTTATGTATCAATTCTTTTATGGAGAACAGGGATATTCAACACACAGTTCGGTTTATTGAATCAGTGGCTAGTCTCCTTAGGTTTTGAAGGAAAACTATGGCTAAGTTCTAATGCTTTGGCTTTTATGTCTTTAACAGTCGTTAATCTTTGGTTAGCTTTACCGTTTATGATTGTCATAATTGATGGCGCTTTACAAAGTATTGATAAGTCATATTATGAAGCCGCAGATATAGAATCTGCTACAATCATTGATAAAGCTTTTAAAATAACTATACCTTTGATTAAACCCGTAATCGCTCCAGCTGTTATTATTACTATTTTTACAACATTCAAGCAATTCGATATAATCTTTTTGCTGACTCTTCAACCAGGAGCACAAACCGGTTCAACTTTACACACAATTATTACCTATGCTTATGAAAATGCTTTTATTACGAGCAACTATGGCTACTCATCGGCAGTTTCAACGATAATCTTTATCATTTTGGTCTCTACAACACTCGTCTGGGGCCGTAGGAAACGGGGATTGGCATATGAGTAAAAAGAAAAAAAGAAAAAACTTAATCATCAAGATTATGCTACACTCCTTTTTTATATCTTTAGTTTTTGTTACGCTAATACCAATATTATATGCTATTAGTATTTCGCTTAGTTCTAGCAATTCTTTAGTGTCTGTAGACTTCTCCTTTATCCCCAAAAAAGCGACACTAAACAATTACTTAATCTTATTTAAAGACTATCCGATGTTACTATGGTTTAGGAATTCAGTAATTCTTGCGGTTTTAACATTAGTTCTTTCTCTGAGCGTTTCAATTCCCGCTGCCTACGGCTTTTCCCGGATGAAGTTTCTTTTTAAAAAATCTATTTTCCAAGGTTTGATATTGCTTAATACCTTCCCAGCAATACTTTCTATGTTTGCCCTATGGAGATTGATGAGCAATGATTCAATAAATCTTGTCAATACAAAATTCGGTCTAATCATTATCTATGCTGGCACAATGACGATATTTGGAATCATGAATATGAAAGGATATTTTGATTCTATACCAATCGAAATTGAAGAAGCCGCAAGAATTGATGGAGCGAATGATTTTCAAACAATATGGATGATTCTTTTGCCTTTAGCAAAACCAGCAATCATCGTAACAGGTCTAATGGTTTTAATCTATGTTTGGAATGAATACATCTTTAGCATTACCTTTATGACTGGAAATGATAATTTTACTTTAGCAGTTGGGCTATATAGTTTACAAGCTGGAGAAACTAGCGGTTCATGGCCTATATTTGCGGCCGCATCACTTGTTACATCAATACCAGTATTAATAATTTTCTTATCTGTACAAAAACACATGATATCAGGCTTAACCGTAGGAGGTGTAAAGGCATGATTAACAGACAAGCAATCTTTCATCAAACATTATCTAATTATGCTTTTGCCGTTGATGAAAAGACTCTTAAAATTAGAATAAGAACTGCAAGAAATAATCTATCTTCAGTTATTCTCTTCTATGGTGATACGGCATTTAGAGGAAACCCAGTTGATTTTAAAAGAATTGAAATGAGTATCTTAGCACAAGATAAGTATTTTGATTACTATGAGGCTTGTATAAAGAATAGTTATCAAAGAACTGTCTATTATTTTAAACTTATCAACAAAGATGAGGCTTGCTTTTATTACGCGGATCAATTCTATGATAAAGTCTCTGTAATGAGAAATGATCTTTACAAATTCCCATACATTAGAAAAGAAGATATTGTATCTGTTCCTAACTGGTTAAAGGATGCGATTGTATATAACATATTTCCTGATAGTTTTACTGAAAAACCACTTAAAAACCCTACTGTTCTTGAACATAATCAAGATTATATCAAAAATCGTCTCGGTGGGAAAATTCGTAACATCATGAATAGACTTGATTATATTGCGGATTTAGGTTTCAATACAATCTACCTAAATCCTATATTCACCGCAGGGCAATATCACAAGTATGATGTGATTGACTATTATGAAATCGATCCTTTGTTCGGATCAAATGAAGAGTTCAAAAATCTAGTGAAGAAGATTCATCAAAAAGGTATGAAGATTATAATTGACGGAGTTTTCAATCACTCAGGCTCAAGTTTCTTTGCCTTTAAAGACATCTTAGAAAAACAAGAAAAATCATTGTATAAAGATTGGTATTACGAGTTAGAATTTCCTTTAATCTATCCAGATAATTCTAATGATTTTCCGAATTATGAGTGTTTTGGTTACGAGCGAAATATGCCTAAATTGAACACTTCTAATTCTGAAGTACTCAACTACTTTTTGGATGTTTGTCGCTATTGGATTGAAGAATATGATATAGATGGATGGAGACTAGATGTAGCAGACGAAGTAAATACAGACTTTTGGCGTGAGTTCAGAAAAGTTGCAAAATCCGCAAAGAAAGATTGCGTATTAATTGGAGAAGTTTGGCAAAAAGCCTCATATTACTTGGATGGATCAATGTTTGACTCTGTTATGAACTATGATTTTTTAAAGTATGCAAAAGAATTTTTTATCGACAAAACAGTTGATGCTTACGGTTTTGATGCTCTAGTAAGCGATATGAGACTTCGTTATCGAGAAGGTTTTATATATTCACAACTAAATCTGCTCGATAGTCATGACGTCCCAAGATTTCTATCTATCTCAAACAATAATATGAAAGTTTATATCTTAGCTAATATCTTCTTATTCACGTCTATTGGTGTACCGTCTATATTTTATGGAGATGAACAAGGAATTACTGGCATACAAGAACTAGACTATCGCCAAAATATGAGATTTTCTGGTGAAGAAAATCTGCTTGAATTGTTTAAAAAATTAGTGTCTATAAGAAGAGAAAACAAGGCAATCAGTGTAGGTGGTTTTAAAACAATCCAAGCAAAAGAAAAAAGCGGATTATACGTATACACTAGATATGATGACTTGGATGAAATTGTTGTTGCACTAAACAACAGTTCTTTGACGATTGAACTTGAGATTGATATTGATGATTATACTGTTCTTTTAGAAGAATCTTACATGAAGCCTTATCTAAAACCATATGGTTATCTAATAATGAAAAGAAAGGTGATTTCAAAATGTCAATAACGATAAAAGATGTCGCTAGAATTGCTGGTGTAAGCCCCTCTACAGTTTCTAAAGTTATCAATCAGAATCATACAATTTCTGAACCTACAATAAAGAAAGTTGAAAGTGCTATAAGAAATTTAAACTATACCCCTAATGAAAGAGCTAGAAATCTAGCAAGAAAATCAACTAAAATCATCAGTTTTATTACCTTGGTAAAAAGAGATATGGCTTTTGTAAATCCACATTTATTCGAAATTATGGTTGGAGCACAAAGTGCTCTTGCCCAAAAGGATTATTCAATGGAATTCATCGGTATAAAACATAAGAGCCTTGAACTAATTCAACAATTAATCGAATCTAAGCATGTAGATGGTCTGATTGTCCATGCTTCAGCTTTAACTCAAGAAATTGCTAGATACATAGTAAAAAGTAAAATACCTCATTCAGTTATTGGTATGCCTAATTTCCCAAATGGTGTTTGTTGGGTAGACAACAATAACAACCTCTCTGGACAAATAGCAGCTAAACACATTTTAGCAATTGAAAAAGAACAAATTGCTTATATAGGTGGTAAAACGAATGATTCTATCAGTGAACTAAGGTTAGAAGGAATCAAAGAAGAATTATCTCATCACAATTTGAAAATTGAAGCTAATCATATTATAAAAACAAATTCTTCATTTGAAGAAGGTTATAATGCTACCTTAAAGTTGCTTGAACAAAAACCAAGACCCAATGCAATTATTTGTGCAAATAACCTTTTAGATTTGGGTTGTATTAAAGCGTTGAATGACTTGGGTATCAAAATACCCGATGAGATTGCTGTGATAACCTTCGATGACTATCCATATTCAATCATTACAAATCCACCCACAACAGCAATCAATATTGATGTCTATGACTTAGGACAACAAGCAGCTAGATTGCTTATGGAAAAGATTCGTAAACCAAACTATCAATTTCAAACTTACATGACTGTTCCTTTATTAGTAACTCGCCAATCAACTAGAAAACAATTTTAAAACTTTTAACTCTAAAATCCTTAGGAATGGTGATTATCACAACCATATTTGAGGATTTTTTTTATTCAAAAAGAAAATAAAACAAACACAGATCAACAATATTGTTTGTAGATTTTCTATGTTTAATGCTATAATTAATACAAAACAAATGAAAGGAAGAGTTTTTTCAAGGAAGATATTATAAAACCTAGAAAATTCGAACAAAACACATGGATAGACTTAATAAAAACATCAACAAATATCACTTTACAGTCAGAACTATAGGAGCTTCACCATTTTATATCTCTTTAATATTTTCACTAATTATCCCAAAAGATGATTTTGGCTTACCAGCTGTTAAATACTTTGTTGTGGGCTTTTTATCAATCATTGTTCTTATCTTGATTGTTTTTAATTTTGTCCTTCCTTTTTTCATCTATTCTCTCTATGGTTATGAACTCCACGAAGAGTACATAATGATTAAAAAAGGTGTCCTTTTCAGAGTAAACGACTACATTCCCATTAAAAGAATTCAACATATAGAGAAAATTCAAGGCCCAGTTCAATCATTATTCAAAATTACTGCTTTACAAATCTTTACAGCAGGTTCAAACAATTTTCTAATTGGATTATCTGAAGCTACTGTCACAGAACTAGTTCATAAAATCCGTGAAAAACTTCAGGTTTATCTTGATTCTGACGAGGTAACTAAGGATGAATCCTAAATACCATATAGCTAAAAGAAAATATCTATATGATATATTAAAGTCTTTTCTATTTTCTTTCTTTTTTACAATATTTATTATTACTATGATTTTTGACATAGAAGAAACTGCTACTGATTTAACTAACGAAGAGTCTTTAATAGCAATCATGATTTTCTTAATAACTTTGATTGCTCAATTAGTGCTTTATTGGATTATCCTCAGAAGATATCTGTTTTCCTCACAAGATAAATCATTTGTAATTGAAAAAGGTTTAATATACAGAAGAAAAATTGATATACCTTATAAGAACATCCATTCACTTTCAATAAAGAGAAGATTTACAGATATAATTCTTGGCTTATCAACCATTCAAATAGATACCGGTACTACTGCTTCTATTCTCCCTGAAGCAAGTCTTGTAGTTGATCGCTTATATGCTCCTATTCTTAAAGATTTCATCGAAGCAAAGAAAACTGATGATACACTTATCTTACCAGCACCAAATCAACATGAGAAACAGACTGAAACAAAGCCCGATAAAAGCTATCAAGCGAAATGGTTTGAGTTATTCTTTATGGGCGTCTTAAAACCGGGTTTTTTAATCACTATTCTTGTTTTACAAGTCATCTGTTTTGGTTTTTTGATGACTTTTGCTTATCTCGACCCTGAAATCGAAAGACAAACATTCTTTATTACTATATTAATATTTGATCTCTCTAGTATCTTATTGATTGCCTTTTTATTAATGATATTTCAACTCCTTAAATATTATAAGTATCAACTAATAATTAAAGATGAGAATATCACATATAAATATGGGTTTTTCAATAAAGTTGAGTTTAAATTAGAAAAAAGAAGAATCAATGCAATCCAAGTCAATCGTTCCTTGCTTTATCGATTGTTTGGGTATTATCAATTAAATGTGTCTGTACTAGGGATTGGAGATCAAATCCATAACGATAATAAACAAATTGAAAGCAAATCACTATTACCAATTACGAGATTTGATAAAGTACTTGAGATGCTTGATTATCTTGAATGCAATCAGGAAGAAAAGACTATTATTAAACCAACTATTTTTAAAGAATTAAACTATCTTTTCCTTCCTATATTTTCTATTATTCTTTTAATGGTTTTTCCATTTTTAATCATATCTTACAATCCTCTTGACTATCTAACAGCTTTCCTAACTAGTATTTTAACCTTGATAGTTTTGATTATCGGTTTATTCCTTAGACTTAAACACCATCAAATCGAAATTACTGAAGGTTTCTACATTTTTCAAAAAGGGGCTTATACTATAAAGAGAACATATATTAGAAAAAATCGCATTCAATCAATATCATATCTTCAAAATCCATTGTTGCTGCTAGAGAATATAGGAAATATCCGAGTTCGCTATAAAGATATAGCAGGAAATATCGTTATGAGGTGCTTTGAACCAAAATACTTCAATCTAGTCAAGGATAAAATAATTTAACAAAATCCTAATTAAGGTGTCTTAAGATAGCATAATCTAAAGACATCTTTTATTTTAGAAAAAACAACTTTCGGATTACACCGAAAGTTGAAATTTCTTTAAAATATTATTGATTAGCAATTTTAATCTCATATATGCCTTTGATTTGTTTTTCGAAAAAATCCATGGCATTTCTTAGATTGGTTTTATGATAAGGATATACTTTTGTTGGGTTTAGCTTAATTAACTGATCCATTTTTTGCCAATGAACATACCCTATATTTTTGAGATCCTTATGTTTGTTGCTAAGAAGAAAATAGATAAATTCCCTTCCCTTATACCGATGATTCTTTCGTTTCCTTCTTCCATACGCTTCTAAAAGACTTTTTAGTTCTTTAGCAGCTCCCACTAAATCATCGTTTTCAAATTTCATCTCCATTGATACAACAGAAATTGCATTTGATATTTCTAAAGTTTTTTCTGATTTAGAAAAGATCTTTTTAGTGATTTCCTTGATTCTGTTGATAATCGTCATTAAATTGTCTCCTCACTTGAAATTGTTACACATAAATATAATATTACTATTTGCTAGGTTTTGCAATGTATAAGTCTAAAATAGCTTGAATAAGTCATTAATAATTTGTATTCTTACTTACCTTGTTTACCAGATATATATTCAATCTCTATTTCAATCAATGAAGTTAGATGAATTTCCTTTTCTATCAAACTCATCGCTATCAAATCATCAATATTGGAATACTTTTTAATCAAAGCTAATAATACTTGATAATCTCCATCAATTACTTTAGCTTTACCAAAAACAATCAAGCTTTCATATATTGTATTTAAATCTTCCCCGATAATTTTTACATTGTCATAAACAGAAAAGCAAACTGATTCTTTGTTTTGAATGTTTTCTAACTTATAGCCTTCTTTTGCACTATGAATATAGATTTTATCATTGTAAAACACATAGTTAACCACCACCATATAAGGATAGCCATTCTCACCAATTGTAGATAAAGTTCCAACTTCTCCTAATCTAAGCAAAGACAAAGTCTTTTCTTTAGATAGTAACTTATCTTGTCTTCTCATCTCTTTAAACATTTTTATTTCCCTCAATTCTTACTATAGTAAAAGTTACCAAGGTGTGAATAGATGCTTTATTTCATCCTCATAAAGAGTTTCTAATGCTTTCTGCTTATCTTTAGTTAACCCATGTTCAGAAGTCATTATATTAGTTTCTAGATGTTTCAATGTTCTAGTTCCGGGAATAACGCAAGTCACTGCACTGAAATTCAAAATAAATCTTAGACTGGCATGCAAAATATCTTCTCCCACAATAGCCTTGATTTTTTCAACTATTTTTAGTCTTGTATTGATTACTTCTTTACTCCACCGTGTACGTATTCCATTAAATCTTGTACTTTTATTATACTTTCCGCTTAGCCATCCAGAGTCAAGCGGTACTTTAATCATCAAAAGAATACCTCTTTTTTCAATTTCATCAAACCAAATCTTGGGAGATTGGTGAATTACATTAAACATTAACTCAATTACATCAACATCATTATTTTCAAGTAAAAACTCCAGTTCTGAGACTGTATCGATGCTAACGCCAAAATGATGAATCAATCCTAGGTTTTTCAATCGATTTAACTCTAAATATATAGGATGTCTTTGATCTAACATTTCTTTACTCGGATTATGTAAAATGATACTATCAACATAATCTGTATTAAGTCGATTAAGCGAATCGATTAAAGATCTGTTGAGTCTTGAAACATCAAAGTTTTGATTATCATGCTCATCATGACCAAACTTTGTGTTAATAAAAACTCTGTTTCTCAAACCTCTAATAGCTTTACCAAGAATTCTTTCGCTGTTACCTAAACCATAATTAGGTGCTGTATCAAACAATGTTATGCCTGCGTCTATCGCTGCTTTAACAAGGTTAATCGCTTCATCTTCATCAGAAAAATCATAATCAATCTGATTTCCTAATTGCCAGCCTCCAAATGATATCTCTGAGACTTCAAAATTAATGCGTTTTGGATTGTTGTATTTCAATTTATCAAAACCCTTCTTAAATATAACATCTATAACTAATCAATCATTATAAAAATGATATCGACAAGGCAATAAGAACTTGACCTAAATAATAAGTTGACAAATTGATAATCGCAAACACAGGATTACTCTTTTCTTGAAAATAGATTGGAGCCAATACTAAATCAGAAATACCAAAAAATATTGCTCCTAACATAAAGCTTAAGCTAAAGCCAGAAAAGTTAAGTTCAAATGCTTTTATAACTGCCAATCCTACCATAGTAAAAATTACGAAAGTATAGATATAACTCATCGAAGCAAGCTTTCCAAATTGGATTTTCATTAATTTGCTGCCAAGGTATACTACTCCAGTCATGATTGCTCCAACCAACAATGACCAATAACTAAAACTCATAAAAAAACTCATTCCTAAAATATAGAAGATATGCCCCAATAAAAAAACAATCATACCTTGATTTATCTGATAAAATTTCTTTTTATTATAGAAATATTGAACTTCTAAAAACAAATCTCCTATCAACCCACAAACCAAACCTAATCCTAAAAAAACAAATAACCTAATGTATTTGTACTCTAGAAGTAATAACTGCAAGTCATTATCTTTATTGATAACATAATCATATAAGCCATAACTATATATCAATATAAATAGCAAACTGGAAAAACCCTTATAGAAGAATCCTTCTAATCTCTTATTTCTTATTACATGATAAATAAATATTCCCCATACCAATAAGAATAGAATTAACAAAAAATATAACATATTTAACCCCTTTCATCATTTAAATTAAATCAAATATCTTGTGTTTTTCATATTTTATCTATACATTCAATCTTTATACCTACTTCATACAATCGGTTCCAAGGTAACCATACTTCTTTAAGCAGCCAATTTTGCTTTATATCTGACATTCTTTCAGTAATAAATTTATTTAACTCATGCAAAATTATTATAGTTAATTCTGCTTTGTTTGGTTTTATATCATAGATGCTGCAATTAGGATAATTTTTCAAGACATTGTCTCTAATATATTGCCGAATGTATCCTCCGTAAGCGATATCTTCGATATACCTTAGAATTAAAAAATTCATATGTTCTAAAGTTTTTCCATAATTAAGATATGAAACACCTTGAGCAATTGCGCTACCAATAGAATTTGATGCAGTATTCCATCCTGCATATCCTGCTAAATCAAAAATCATGTTCTTAAGTTTTATGTAATTATAAATTTCGATTGTACTTCCATTGCCATAGGTTACATCAGCAATAACAATGGGTTTTCTCATATGCTTCCATGCATATTCAACAAACTCAATTGCTTCAACTATATTTCTATTAGCTATCATCCCTCTACCTTCTTTGTTATTTGATAATGATGATAGCATCAAATCCGCAGGAGCATTAACCAATAAAACAGCATCTGCATCATCTAAACTTGTAGCAACCAAACCATATGAAGCAATTATCTGATATTTAACTGTTGAATCTAAATATCTATCTTCAATATTTGGAATAATCTGTCCTGATGTAATCGATGGATATTTTATATAGAACTTTGGTCGTTTACCAAGAAAAAAATTGTTCATTCTCGCGATTAGAATCATTCCCACTTCATCAGCACCTGGGTATAAATATACTTTTGTCATTAAATCCATATTACTTATTTCTTGAATTATAATTTCTTGATCGATTGAAGTAAAGCCATACTCTGATGAATCATCTTGTGGAATCACCAAAAAATCAATTACTTCTGATGAAACCAAATCTAAACTCGCAAGGTTTATCTCTCTATTGATTTCTCTGCGTTTAATAAAATCACTTATGTATACTTTAGGTATACATATGTTGCTAAACTCATTGATCTCATCTGGTGAAGCTAAATTCATAGCTATTTTGTGTTTTAAGTATCCGAACCTATATATCTCCTTACCAAAATCTTCGTAATAATCCGGTTCTGCATCAGAACTGCTATAGCTCGGGCATCTCATAATCAGTTGAAATGCGTAAATTATTATTTTAGGATTATTTCTTTTTATTTGCTTTAATATATCAAGTCTCTTTTTCAAGTTATCTAAACTAAAGTCATGAATTCTCCCTTGTACTAATCCTCCGTATACCAACATATCAATCGAGATAACTAAACCATAAGCATCAATAGATTTCTCTAAAAGCCATTCACAAATCATATCGATGTCAGCCGGAGTTTTTTTGAAACCAAAATTAGATTTTTGTAATCTTTCAACTTGAAAATCACTCTTATTAAATATTTTAAATGGAAAATCATAATTGCATGGTCTTTCATCTAGAGGTAAATACAGTATTTTCTTCATTTAGACAATCCTTCATATTATTTTCTTGTAGTTAATATTTTACAATAAAATGCTCGGTTTTTCTAGGTGTACCACAATTATCTAAAAAACTTTTAAAAGAAATCAAGGATAGATAGAGAATGTTTTAGATTTCCAATCTTTCTGTTTAAGAAAATGATATAATTATCTAAAAGTTTAAGGAGATTTAAACATATGAAAATAATGACATTCAATGTAAGAATTGATGTGCCTATCGATGGTGAGAATCAATTTAAATATCGATTAAGAGGTATTATTGATTTCATAAATAAACAGAAACCCGATGTAATTGGTTTTCAAGAAGTAAATCATAACATGCTTCTATCTTTACATAATCAACTGAATGATTATCACTATGAGGGTAAATCAAGAGATGGAAACGATGAGTACAATCCCATATTTTATCTTAAAAAATTCCAATTGATCTCAACAGAAACTTATTGGTATGGTAAAACTCCTAATATCCCTTCGACCAAACACCCTGAAGCGTTTTTTCCTAGAATATTTACAACTGTTAAATTGTTATTAGAGGATAAAATGTATGAAGTTGTTAATACTCACCTATCACACGTTTCTCATAAAGCAAGACTTGATAGTTTATTTCAATTAGTAGATTATTACCTATATCGAGTTGATAAAGTGCCTTTTGTCTTAATGGGTGATTTTAATGCTTATCCCAATGAAGGTTTAGATAAAATACTATCTCCTTACTTTAACTCTTGTTGGAATTATTATTTTGAAGAAACTAAGACTTTTCATAACTTCACCGATAGTATTTATGGTTTACCAATAGATTATATTTTTACTGATTCAAAATTTAAATTTGAGAATGTCACTATCTCTCGCGAAAAATACAATAATATTTATCTTTCCGATCATTATCCTGTGTTTGCAATAATCAAATTGATTTAATATTCAAATCATCAAGCACACCTTTATTCTTTGGATTAGTGCTTTATCGTATTAAAATTCTCAATTTATTAGGCTGATCAAACTAAGTTTTTTATAAGATCTGTGAATATTGTAAGCAACGCTGGTTTTCAATAAAATTAGATATTAAATATTAAGTAGTCTAAATGTTTGAATAAAAAGCATTTTAACATTAACATTATTTATCTCTATTTTTAGTTGTTTTGATTATATCAAAAACTATGTGAACAGGTTCTACAAAGTTGGACAGAATTATAATAGACATGTTAAACTAGGTTTAAAGAAAAGAGAGGGTTAAAATGTCTAAAGGCCAACGATTTACAGATGACTTTAAAAAGCAGATTGTAAGACTCTATCAACCACATTATTGAATCCTCATATGTTCTCATTTTAGGTTCTTTAGATAGCATTGACAAGAAATGTCTTTTATTTTTTTTGTTTAATTGTTCTGGTATCGAGTCAAACACTTCTTGCACTAAAAATTTGATTACAGTTCTAACTTTTGGGCAAGATTGGATTTCATCAAAAGAATCAGACATTCCTTTTCTATAAAAGGTCCCAAACCCAATGCTTACATAATAATAATCATTGAATCTGCATCTAAAGATTCAGCGAATATTTCTTTATACTCTAGATTTTTTTCTCTAGTGTGTAAACGTCAAAACTTGATATGTCACTTAGAAACATATAAAAATCCGCCAATTTCCACCAGGTGAGATTTCAACTCCCCATACAAAAATACCACCTAGAGCTATCCTCTAAGTGGTTTTCTTTTGATTCAGTGTTAATATTTGACGCTTACTTTAGTGTTAATATCGTAAAATAAAAAACTCCGTTCATAAGTAAAAAAAAGTAGGCTAAGTTTAGCCTACAATTTATTAATCTGGCGGAGTAAGAGAGATTCGAACTCTCGCGCCGGTTTCCCGACCTACACCCTTAGCAGGGGCGCCTCTTCGGCCTCTTGAGTATTACTCCGTTTAACAGTTAGCCATTTTATATTACTAGATTTTATGGTAACTGTCAACTGTTTTTTAACTTACATATGTCTCATTTTGTTCTTTCTCATCTTTGATAGGTTGTGGGATCTCTTTTTCAATTTTAGAGTCCTTTTGAACTTCCTTTTTCGTATTTATAGATTTGGAATATTCTCGATATTTCTTGTATCCTCCATATCCATCAACACCAAGATAAGCAGAACCAGCTACTGAGATGAACAAGAATATCCATCCTAATGTGCTAGGACTGAAATTTTGCCATAATAGAATAACAGGCCCTAGTGTTATTGCAACAATATGAAACCAAAATTTAGGTACTTCTGTTTTCTCTTCGAAAAATGCAACTGAACTGAAAAATATAAGACCTCTAGCATAGAAGAAGAAAGCTAACATATACTTATAAATCGCAAGCCAAGTATCCCAAGAAGTAGTTCCTGGTTTAGTAATTCCAGCATATATCATTACTCCACCAAGAATTACATCAAAAATGATTTCAATCAAGTTGATAGTTCGAAGAACTTCTTTCTCTAGAGTCTTTAACAAAGGTACAACTCTAACCAAAGAATACACGACAATTGCTATCCCAGTAATGGTATAGACTACTTGATCAGCAAAGACCATGTAAATACCAACACCTAGTAGAATTGCTGCTAAAATTAACTTTAACAACCATCCATAACCATATTTGAATTTTGCCATTTTAAAACCTCCTTTTAAAATGTTATCTACTTTAATTATATAATTAATTGAATATTTTGCAACATATCTACATCAATTAATAAAACTAGGTTTCTCTTTAGGGTTTATCATCGTAAGTTGCAATCTCTTCCTATCTAAATCAACATTCACTACCCAAACCTTAACAATATCCCCTACGCTTACTACATCTAAAGGATGCTTTACATAGGATTTAGATAATTTAGAAATGTGAACTAACCCAGCCTCTTTGATGCCTACATCTATAAATGCTCCAAAATCAACAACATTCCTTACTGTACCTTGTAATTCCATATCTACTTTTAAATCTTCTAGACTTAATAGTTCGCTCTTCAATATCGGTTGTGGAAAATCATCTCTTATATCTCTTGTTGGAGATACAAAAGCATCAAGGATATCCTCAATCAAAATTATGCTTTGTGAGAAGTAATCAGATAGTTTTACTTTGTTAACATTTACTACGGCGTTTTTACATTTATCTGTTCCAATTTCATCAGCTTTTAATTCTAAAAACTCTAGTATTTGATAAGCTAAATCATAGCTTTCAGGATGAATCGGAGTTTTATCCAAGGGGTTCTCCGAATTAAATATTCTTAAAAACCCTATCGCTTGTTCAAACGTTTTTTCTCCAAAACTAGGTACTTTCAATAGCTCTTTTCTGTTTTTATAAGGACCTTTTTCTTCTCTTTTATCAACGATATTTTTAGCTACCTTTGCAGATAAACCTGAAACGTATTGCAATAATGAAGATGAAGCCGTATTGACGTTGACACCGATTTGATTAACCGCTGTTGTTACAACGAAATCAAGAGATTCTGATAACTTAGATTGAGTTACATCATGTTGATACTGTCCAACACCTATCGATTTAGGATCTATTTTAACTAGTTCTGATAACGGATCTTGCATTCTTCTTGCGATTGATACAGCTGAACGCTCTTCAACCTGGAACTCAGGGAATTCTTGCCTAGCTAATTCAGAAGCGCTGTATACTGAAGCACCTGCTTCATTGACAATCACATACTTTACTGGTCTTTCTATTTCTTTGATAATCTTTACAATAAAGGCTTCTGTTTCTCTTGAAGCTGTTCCATTACCAATAGCAATGATATCAATATCATACTTTTTTATCAAATCTTTAACTGTTCTTTTAGATATTTCTATCTTTCTATCATCAACTCTTTGTCCTACATATGCTTCATGAGGATAAATAACATCTTTTGCGATGAACTTTCCAAACTTATCAATAACGGCTAATTTACATCCAGTTCGATAAGCCGGATCAACACCTAGAACCATTTGTCCTTTTAAAGGTGGTTGTAACAATAGTGCTCTAAGGTTTTCTGAAAATATATGAATAGCTTGATTTTCAGCTCTTTCCGTGAAATCACTACGTATTTCTCTAGCAATTGAAGGACTTATCAAACGCTTATATGCATCTTCGTAAGATTCGACGATTAAAGGGTTTACTATTGACTCTCTATCTCCAATGGTTTTTCCTTTTAGATATACGAATATCTCATCAGTATCAACATCTATTTTGGTGTTGATTATTTTTTCTTTTTCAGCGCGATTAATTGCTAATATGCGATATAGTTTTATTGTGGTCAAAGACTCTTCATAATCATAGAAATTTTGGTATGTTTGATATTTATCTTCTGCATCTTTTTTAATCTTTGTTACTATCATACCCTTTTTCATGGTATATTCTCTAATCCATTTTCGATAATCCGCATTATCTGAAATCATTTCGGCAATTATATATTTTGCGCCTTGAAAAGCTTCATTGACAGTCTTTACTTCTTCTGTTAAATATGGCAAAGCTAGGCCTTCTAAATCATTCGTATCTGGAAACATGAGAATTTGATTTGCTAGTGGTTCTAAACCTAATTTTATAGCTTCAGTAGCTTTTGTCTTCTTCTTTTCTTTATATGGTCTATAGATATCTTCCAAATCCACTAATTTATCACAAGCATTGATAGATTTAACTAAATCATCTGTTAACATACCCTTTTCATCGATCAAACGAATGATATCATCTTTTCTAGTCTGCAAATTCTTCCCATATTCATACTCTTTTTGAATTGCTCTTATTTGCTCTTCATCCAAAGAATCTGTTTTTTCCTTTCTATATCTTGCAATAAAAGGTACTGTATTGCCTTCCTCTAGCAATTCTAAAACAGTTTCAACTTGTTTTGTTGATATACCTTGACTTTGAGCAACCTGCTTAATCAATTCTTCATTTATATAATTCATAAATATATCTCCTCTTCTCTAATATTTTAACAGAAAAAAATAATTTTGACGATTTTTTCTTTCAAAAACTATATTTGAAACGACTAATTACTTGATTATCTTATCTTTTACTAAAAATTAAACAGAAAATATTTAACAGACTAGAAAAACCACCAGAATTAGTAAAAATTTTCTTATTTATCTAATACAAAACACTATTTTACATATTTCTAATCAACTCTTGAATCATAAAAGAAAAGATGATTATCTTTTCAAATAATCATCAAAAAACAAAAATCAATTCACACTTGCATATCATATAGATTATGTCAATTGAATGGTTCATAGGTACCTTTCTCAATTGATTCTATTGCATTCAAGACATTAGTAGAACTAACAAAAACTTCTTCAAATTCTCCATCAACAACTACAATAAGCATCGGAGTTAAAATTTGAGTTCGTTCAATTGTTTCTAATAAATCATCAGATTCTCCAGTAGCCTTAGAAGTATTTAATAAGAAGAAAACTTCTGATTGTTTATTCATTCTATTTGCTAAACGCAATAAGTCATTTCTAATTGTTGCACAAGCTTCACATGTATCCGAGTAAACATATACTACATAATTCCCAATTGCTTGTTCTTCCTCATCCTTAAGGTTAAACACATCTTCATATTTACCGATATCTGTATAGTTGTTATAGTTCTTCCATTTGGTTACTGAATCATAAATAAAAGCAATCATCACCATAGCGACTACAGCTAAGATAATTGCGACAATTGTTTTTAATAATAACATCTCTGAATTTTGTTTTTTGAAACCTTTTTTATAAGTTGCCATATCTTCACCTCAGTATTATAATTTTACATAATTTTGTCTTGTTTTGCAAGAACAATTTACTTTATTCACCTTCAACTACAGCAAAAGCTACACTATACTCTCTTTCATGCGATATTGAGATATTTATCCGCTTTCCAATATACTTTGGACTTATGCACTTTGGTCTTCCTGAATCATCGTCTAGAATAATGATATCTCTTATTAAAACCTCAATATCAACTTGAGATAAAGCTTTATAAATAGCCTCTTTTGCGGCAAATCTTCCTGCTAAATACTCAATTTTTCTATTATCAAGGTTAAAACTAATGAGTACTTCATTCTCCGCTTCACTCAAGATTCTTCTTGCTAATTCCAGTTTAATCCTACGATTTTCGACTATATCAACGCCAACTCCTAAAATCATGATTTTCCCTCAAATATCGAAATTTCATTTGCTAAATCTTTAATTGCTCTAAAACGATGATTGAGAGCTGATTTAGATATCTGATTGTCAAAATGTTCTTTTGAAACATATGATAACTCCAAAAGAGAAGCTTCCGGATATTTTTTTCTCAGAAAAATAGCTTCTTGCATACTGCGTGAAATCCTATTTCGATAATTTCTTTCGATAATCTCAATTTGTTCTAACTGTTTCCTAGCTGCATCCATTGCTTTCTTTTCATTGGCGATATCGCAATTGATAACTCGATTAATTGAGTTCTTAAAATCTCTCTTAATCCTTGAATCTTCAAACTCAAATAGCGAATTGCTAGCACCAATAACTCTCAAAAAGTCTGCAATTTTTTCTGCTTCTTTAATATAAACAATATAACCTCTCTTATTATTAGTAACTTTTGATTTTAAATCAAATTCACCAGCTAAACCTTCTATTATTTTTGCTTGCTTAAAAGAATAAGTTTGCAACTCTAGATGATAAGCGCTTGTTTTGGGTGAGTTAATTGATCCTGATGCCAAAAAAGCTCCTCGAAGATATGCTCTCTTGCAACAATCCTGTGCAATCAAATGTTGATCAACATCCTGAAAAAGCACAGAATCTTGATTAATCAAAGATAAATCATTTAATAGGAAATCTACCTTATCACCAATTTTAACCATAAATAAATCATGTTTATTTAAACGATTAATCTGCTTTTGAACAAGAGTAATATCAATTTGATAAAGTTGTTTTATCAAAGACATATATCTTCTTACTACTGCATTATTGGTTGATTGAAAAACCAATGATAATCCCTCTGCGTTTTTCTCAATAGATCCATTTATGTGCAACATCGCAGAAACTTCTGCTTTATTACAACAATTTAAGTGTTTAAGACCTTGTAATTCTGTCTTTATTTCTTGTGAAAAAGACATACTTATCACTCCTTAAAACCAAGGATTAGTTGCTGTTGAGTAGTCCATCCCTTTTCTTTTTAATCTGACAAATAATGAGTTGCCTACACCTAGAAGAATCATAATAACTGAAGTGACTATTGCAGACTTCAACGTCATTCCTAAAAACTCAAAGGTTAAAGGATCTGTTCTCATTGTTTCGATAAATATTCTAACTCCTCCATACCAAATTAAATAGAAAGACAATAATTCGCCAAAATGAATCTTCTTCCATCTTCTCAGTACAAGCATAATCATAAATCCAAGAATATTCAAACTTGACTCATAAAAGAAAGTCGGATGATAATACCCGGTGTAAGGTTCAACAGCTAATGAGTGTAACCCTCTAGTTATATACATATTATTAACAATGAACTCAGGTATATGCAAGGTATATCTCAAAAAATTAAATTGCTCTTGAGTAGAAAGATTCATTACACCATTAGTAACTCCTCCAACAATGCCTCCATGCGCTTCCTGATTAAAGAAATTTCCCCATCTCCCAAAAGCTTGAGCGATGATAAACCCAATAGCTACCATATCTAAAACCTTAAAGATATCCATTTTTCTCTTTCGAGTATAAATAATTGCTGAAATTACAGCTATGACAAAAGCCCCATGAATAGCAAGTCCTGCTAAACCAAATTGAGAAAAATCAAGTGTACCACTTGAAAACCCAATAATTCTTAATAAAGAAGGAAAAAATCCTCCATAAACAAACTGGTCTAACTCAAAGATGACATACCATAATCTCGAACCTAAAATAGCAATTGGTACAATATAGATAAATCCATCAATTAGGTCTTCTTTGACTACTCCAACTCTTTTGCTTTCTCTAACCGCCAACCCTAAAGCAGTAAATATCCCTGTTATAATAAAGAAAGAATAAAAATACACAGATCTTTGTCCAATGCTAATCAAACGATTGTCTAAAGTATAAATTGCTTTGATTGTTGTATCAGTAGATATCTCACTGTAATCACTTGGCCAAACCGACCATCTAGTAAAATACCTTCCGTCAATCTTTCCTGGATTTTCAGGAGCTTGAATCACGCAACTTGCTGGGTCTTGACAATCTATTTCTTTCAAAATATCTCCTCTTAAACCAACGAAAGTTATCTTATATGGACCTGTTTCTTCTTGAGTGTTGTTGCAACTAGTTAACATAACACCCATAAATAATATCAAAATAAGCATTAATGCTTTAGTTATCTTCTTCATCATGACCATTCTCCTGATTCTTCTTAATTTCTTTGTTAAGTTTATTCTCAAACTCATTTGCAGAATTATATCCCATTGATTTTGATTTAAAGTCATAAGCAGCTGCTTCTACTAAGGTAGCTGCATTCCTTGCTTCAGTAATTGGTAAAGCGGCATAAGAAACATAGGTATCAAATATTTTTCGTTTATCGGTTTTTAAACCCAAACGATCATATTTTTGACTATTATCTTCCCACATCTGTAACTCAACTATCAGAGAAATTCTCTTCTTTTCGCGATATGCCTTTACTCCATATAGATATACTACATTGACTATTCCCACTCCTCTAATCTCTAGATACTGTTTTAAAACTTCAGGAGCTTCTCCTATCAATAACCCTTTTTCTATTTGATATACTTCAACAACATCATCAGCTACCAAGATATACCCTCTTCTAATTAACTCCAAAGCCACTTCACTTTTACCAAGTCCACTTTTTCCTGTAACCAAAACTCCAACACCATTGATATCTAATAGTACTCCATGCATTGAAGTCCGTTCTGCTAGAGCTGCCTGCAAGAAAGCATAAAGTTCGCTAAACAAGGAACTAGTCTTGTAAAAACTTTTTAGAATTGGAATATTATATATGTCTCCATAATGTAAAAACAAGTCAGGAATATCAACATTCTTTGAAAAAATATACGCTGGAGCATCTTTCTCAAAAAGACCTTTAACTCTTTCTTCTTGAACTTCTTCACTTAAACTATGAAAAAAAGCAGCTTCTTTTGAACCAATAATTTGGATTCTGTCGTTTTCATAAAACTCCATCATACCAGCAAATTCCAGACCCGGCTTTGATAAAGCAGGCACTTTAACTTTTCTTGATAAGCCTCCGTGTCCAGCCAATAGTTCAAGTTTTAAACCTTCCATTATTTCCTTTATTGAAATTGTTGCCAAATATATCACCTTCTATTTTTAATTTTCTTTAAATTAAATCTCCTGATAATTTGCATATAAAAACTTCTAATAATTAATCTTACAAAATGTAATAGTAAGACAAACACAATTGGATGCAAATAACTGTTGAAAGAAAACCTGTTCCCAAAAACTGCTAAATCAAGGAAATAGAATAAAATAAGATTCATCAAAAAATATATCACACCAGATGAAAAAACAACTAAAGCCATATATTTCTTGAGTAAGTATTTACGATGTAATTCTTCATAGAAGGTTAAGATTAATGCAGATAGTATTATATATATATCGTTAAAAATATCTGCAAAATCAAAGACTCTAAACAACCCAAAAATAACGAGAAAGTTAACAAGAAAACTCACAATCAAATTTACATAAAAATTAGCTGAATACTCCATTGCCAAATTTATCTTCACAACCATCTGCTTATTTGGTCCTAAATTCTTCTTATGTTTTTTCTTTTCCTCTTCGTTTTGCTTTTTTACTTGCTCGATTAGCTTTTCTAACTCTTCTATTTCTTTTCTAATATCCTTATCATTTTTGTCCATATTAACCAACTCTTCATTTAAAACTAAAATTATAATAACATAAAAATCGCAAAATTAGAAGTTTTTACCCTCAGGCCTTAATATTTTACTTAAAAACATACCTGTATAAGATAATTCATTCCTTGCGACCTCTTCTGGTGTTCCGCAAGCAATGACTTCTCCACCTCTATCTCCACCTTCTGGTCCTAAGTCAACAATATAGTCTGCGACTTTAATCACATCTAGATTATGTTCGATTACAATTACCGTAGCGCCTTTATCAACAATATCATTCAAAACTTCAACTAACTTTTTAATGTCATGTGTGTGTAAACCTGTAGTAGGTTCATCTAAAATATATATTGATTTTTCAGATATTCTTTTATATAGTTCACTTGCTAGTTTTACTCTTTGAGCTTCTCCTCCAGATAGGGTTGTTGATGATTGACCTAACTTAATATACCCTAGTCCAACATCATTGATAGTTTTTAAGCGATCATATATTTTTGGTAAGTTTGTAAAAAAATCCAGACTATCTTCAACCCTCATATTCAAAACATCAGCTATTGTATTTCCTTTGTATTTTACTTGCAGTGTTTCTTGATTGTATCTTTGACCATGACATTCTTCACACTCTACATATAAATCGGGCATGAAATGCATTTCGATTTTAATAACGCCATCTCCTTGGCAATGCTCACATCTTCCGCCTTTAACATTAAAAGAAAATCTACCCTTATCATATCCTCTAAGCTTTGCCTCTTTTGTTTTTGCGAATAAATCTCTAATATGATCAAATACACCTGTATATGTAGCAGGATTTGATCTTGGAGTCCTTCCGATTGCTGATTGATTTATATCAATTATCTTATCAAAAACATTATAGTTATTGATAAATTGAACCCTACCCGCCACTTCATTTCTTTTAGTGATTAGATTAACTAAATTTTTATATAAAACATCATTTACTAAAGATGATTTTCCAGAACCAGAAACTCCAGTTACAACTGTAAAACAGCCAACAGGAATGTCCACAGAAATATTCTTAAGATTATTTTGAGATGCATTGATTATGTTTAAAAAACCATTGCTATGCATTCTTCTCTTTTTTGGAATTGGAATCGATAATTCATTTCGAAGATATTTAGCAGTAATCGAATCGCTATTCTGCATTAATTCTTTTGGCGACCCAACAAAAACAACTTCACCACCGTGATCACCGGCTCCTGGTCCAATATCGACTACCAAATCACTTTCCAAAATCATTTCTGTATCGTGTTCGACAACGATCATAGTGTTTCCTAAATCACGCATATCTTTTAATGTCTTTATCAATCTTTGATTGTCTCTTTGATGCAAACCAATTGAAGGCTCGTCTAAAACATACATTACCCCTGTTAATCTTGAACCTATTTGGGTAGCTAGTCTAATTCTTTGCGCCTCTCCTCCAGATAGTGTTCCAGCTAATCTCGATAATGAAAGATAGTCAAGTCCCACATTTATCAAAAAACTCAATCTTGCTTTTACTTCTTTAATTATCGGCCTAGCTATCTCATATTCTTTATCAGTAATGCTTAACTTTTCTAAGAAATCAAAAAGATGTAATACACTCAACTTTGAAAACTCATCTATATTTAATCCATCCACATATACTGCTAGTGCTTCATTATTTAACTTCTTGCCATGGCATATATCACATTCGATATCATTCATCATGGTTTCAATCCAGTTTCTTACCTGTCTTGATGTTGAAGTTAAATATCTGCGTTCAAGACTAGTAATAACGCCTTCAAAAGGTCGTTTTGAATTATGAAACATATTCCCAGTTTTAGACATGTACTTAAAATTGATAGCTTCTTTTGAACCAAAAAGTAAAGTTTTTTTCTCAACTTCAGAAAAATCAGAAAAAGGTTTATCTAAATCTATATCTAATGCAATAGCTGTCTGTTCAATCTGTTGGTGATAAATCGAATCTTTACCTGAATATTTTCTAAATAATCCTTCATTAATACTCAATTTTTGATCTGGTAACAATAACTCTGGATCAACTTTTCTTTTAAAACCCAAACCAGCACAAGACTCACAAGCTCCATATGGCGAGTTAAATGAGAAGAGTCTTGGCTCTAGTTCAGGAACAGTGAAACCACAAATAGGACATGAGAAATGTTCGCTAAACAAATGCTCTTGATTATCGACTAATACCTTTACATGGCCATTTCCTAATTTAGCAGCAACCTCTAGAGAATCATATAACCTTGAAGTAATCTCTTCTTTAACTATGATTCTATCTATAACAACATCAATATCATATCTTAAGTTTTTCTCTAATTTAACCTCTTGATCTAACTCAAAATCCTCTGAGTTGATTCTAATTCTTGTGTATCCATCTTTCCTTAATAGATCGATTGTCTTTTGATGAGTCCCTTTTTTTCCTCTGACAACAGGAGCTAAAATTATCATTTTTTTATCTAAAAATTCTAAAGCTCTATTAGTCATCTCTTGTATTGTTTGAGACTTAATTTCAATGTGGTGTGTCGGACAGTATACTCTACCAATCCTCGCATATAACAACCTAACATAATCATAGATTTCTGTAACAGTTCCCACTGTTGATCTCGGATTATGTGAAGTTGTTTTTTGGTCGATTGATATCGCTGGTGATAATCCCTCAATTGAATCAACATCAGGTTTTTCCATATTCCCTAAAAATTGTCTAGCATATGAACTCAAAGATTCGACATATCTTCGTCTACCTTCTTCATATAAAGTGTCAAAAGCCAAAGAAGTCTTTCCCGAACCGGAAAGACCTGTCATTACAACCAATTGATTCTTCTTGAACTCAAGGTTTATTGATTTTAAATTGTTTTCTCTAGCTCCTTTAATTACTATTAAGTCACTCAAATCTATCACCCATTCTTAATCATATCTAAAAAATCTGTTTCTGTTATTATCTTAACCCCTAAAGCCAAAGCTTTATCATATTTAGAACCTGGTTTATCTCCAACTAAGACATAATCAGTCTTAACCGATACCGATGATGTGACAACACCACCTAGATCCTCGATTATTTTTTGTGCCTCTTTCCTTGTATAATTATCTAGATTCCCCGTTAAGACAACAGTCTTGTCAGTAAACTGACTGATACCTTTTACCCTATCGTCAATATAATTAACATTAACACCTAAAGATTTTATTTCTTCTAACATATCAATATTATCTTGATTATGAAAATATTGATATACACTATCAGCAGTTGTCATACCAATATCCTTAATGCTTGATAAATCCTCAATCGTCAATGATGTGAAGTCAAAAATATCTTGATGATTCATAGCCAAAACCTTAGCTGTTTTAGCTCCAACATGCCTTATACCCAAACCAAATAACAACTTATCTAAGTTATTACTCTTTGAGACTTCAATGGCTTGCATAAGATTTAAAACACTTTTTTCCCCAAACCTTTCTTTATTCATTAATTCATCTTGATATTTGAAAAGTTTAAAAATATCTGCGATTGTTTTTATATAACCATCATTGAATAGTTCAGTTATGATAGCTTCTCCTAGCCCATCAATGTTATATGCTTCTCTTGAGGCAAAATGAATCAAACCTTCGATTTTTTTAGCGTTACAATCGCTATTTGTGCAATAGTAATCCGCCTCTCCTGATTTTCTCTTTAAAGAAGAATTACAAATAGGACAATTTTCTATCATTTCAAATTCTATTTCATTTCCACTTCTTTTTTCCTTAACTACCCTTAGAACTTCTGGAATGATTTCTCCAGCTTTTCTAATTACAACATGATCAAAAACATGAATATCTCTTGATTTAACAAAATCTTCATTATGAAGTGTAGCTCTTGAAACTAAAGTCTGACTTACCATAACTGGTTTCAAGTTAGCAACAGGCTTAATAACACCTGTTCGTCCTACTTGAAAACTAATAGATTCTAAAATGGTTTCTACTTCTTCTGCTGGGAATTTATAGGCAATTGCCCATTTAGGAAACTTTGAAGTATATCCTATGTTCTCATATAGGTTTAACTCATTAACTTTGATTACTATTCCATCAATTTCATAAGGCAGTTCATGTTTAATGTTTTTAATCTCTTCAATAAAACTGATGACTTCATCAATATTCTTACAATGCTTTGTGTAATCATTGACTTTGAAACCCATTTTTTTAAGAAACATCAGATTATCATATTGAGATTCAATTCCTGTGCCATAAACGAAATAAGTAAAAGCATCGAGATTTCTTTTTGCTACTATTTTCGAGTCGAGTTGTCTAATACTTCCAGCAGCGGCGTTCCTAGGATTTTTAAAGAGTTCTTCTCCATTGGCTAATTTTTCTTGATTAATTCTTTCAAAACTCTTTTTACCAAGATATATTTCCCCTCTTACTTCTAAGGGTTTAAAATAATCGATTTTCAACGGAATTGAACGAATTGTTTTTACATTCTCAGTGATATCTTCTCCGATAAGACCATTACCTCGTGTTGCGGCTTGTTTGAAATAACCATCAAGATATTTAATAGAAACTGATAAACCATCAATCTTTAAGTCAGCGGTATATGTAAAATCTTTAACTGTTTTTCTTACTCTTTGATCAAAACTTCTTAATTCTGCTTCGCTAAACACATTGTCAAGCGATAACATCGGTAAATCATGTTTAACTTTCTCAAATTTATCACTAACATATCCACCTACTCTTTGGGTTGGTGAATCAATTGTCATATACTCTGGATAATCCAATTCATATTTAATTAATTCTTTTAACAAACTATCAAATTCAGCATCTGTAATGCTAGGATTATCTAAAATATAATATTCATAACTATACTTATTGATTAAGTCTCTTAATACTTCAATTCTCTTTTTTATTTCACTCATTTGTTTATCACCTCATAACTAGGATGATCCTTTAATAAGATTTTAATTCCATTTGGTTCTTTGAATGCTACTTTAATTTTATCCTCTAAAACCGCGACAATAACACCTTTTCCAAACGTCTTGTGATCTATCTTATCTCCAACACTTACTTGCTTTTCAATTAGTTCATAATCAAATTCTTCATCAGAATATTCTTTCTTTCTTCTTATTTTAGGCTTCTCAAAATACTCTTTCTTGGGTTGATACATGCCTTTTTTTTCTAAGTAATCCTCTTCAATTTCATCAATAAACTGTGAATCAAGATTTTCCATATATCGACCATACATAAATCTTGTCTTGCAATTAGTTAAATATACGTAATCTTTAGCCCTTGTTAAAGCAACATAGAATAATCTTCGTTCTTCATCAACATTTATTGATTCCATTAAACTTTGGCTTGATGGAAAAAGTGTCTGTTCAAGGCAAGTAACAAAAACCACCTTGAACTCAAGCCCTTTAGCTGAATGGACTGTCATCAAAGATACATATTCACTCGATTGATCTATCTCTTGTGCCTGTTCATGAAGCGCTATATCATTGAGCAAATTTACGAGTATCTCATAATTTGTGAAACTAGTATCATAATCCCTAATTTTTTCTATCATCAAACTTTTGAACTCATTGAGATTGTCAAGCCTTTTCTCAGATTCAAAACTTTTGTCATAACTTTGATCATCAGCCTCAAGCATAGCCTTATAACCTGTTCTTGAGATTAATTGGTCATATGTATCCAATAGAGATTGATGGTTAATATTTGCTTTTAGGCTTAGAATTACTTCTTTTAATTTTAATAAAGCTTCTTTGGCTTTACCTTTCAAAATATCACTTGATTCATCAACCACGTCAAATAGTTTTAAAACATTATGATTTGCTTCTTCAACCATTTTTGCAAACGTTGCCAAACCTACACCTCGTTTTGGAACATTATAGATTCTACTAAAAGCATAATCATCTCCCATATTAACCAAAAGATGAAGATAAGCGATAATATCCTTTATCTCTTTTCTTTTGTAAAAGGAAATGTTTCCTATTATTTTATAAGGCACATTATACTTCAAAAAGATATCTTCAAATCTTCTACTCATAGCGTTGTTTCTATATAAAATAGCAATATCGCTTAATTTAACACCATCTTGCCAAAATCTTTTAACTTGATTATACACATAGTAAGCTTCTTCTTCATCTGTACCAGCCTTGTAGTGAATAACATTACTTCCTTGCCCTAAAGTAGAAAATAAATCTTTTTCAATTCGATTCTTGTTTTTCTTTATCACTGAGTTAGCTGCTTTTAGAATAGTATCTTTAGAGCGATAATTTTGATTAAGAACAATTTTTTTGTGTTCAGGAAAATCACTCATAAACTTCTTGATATTCTCAATGTTCGATCCTCTAAAAGCATAAATGCTCTGATCTTCGTCTCCTACAATAAATAGATTTCTATGCTTGATTGATAACATTCTGACAATTTCATATTGTAAATCATTGGTGTCTTGGAATTCATCAACCAAAACATAGTTGAACTTTTCTTGGTATCTCTCTAGAACTTTTGGGAAGTTAGAAAACAGTTCCAAAATTAGAATTATCAAATCTTGAAAATCAACTAGATTATTAGCTTTTAAGTACTTGTTGTATAAAGGGTAGATTTGAATAATCATTGATTTAATCGGTTCTGGAAGGTAATTAATTGAACTATGCTTTCCTTTGATTGAAGAAATAAGATTATTAGTTATTTTTGGTGAAAAGTCTTTGATGTCATAATTATTATCTTTCAACAAATTCTTAATGATTATCTGTGAATCATCATCATCAATTATTTGAAAATCACTTTTATATCCCAAATGATGAATTTCGCTTCTCAATATTTTTGCGCCCATTGCATGGAAGGTTGAAATCCATAATCCTTGTGTTGATGAATCTATTAGATTCATCACTCTTTTTCGCATTTCTTCAGCTGCTTTGTTAGTGAATGTAATTGCTAATATATTGCTTGGAAATATTCCTTCCTTTTGAATTAGATAAGCAATTCTTCGTGTCAAAACTCTTGTCTTTCCAGACCCAGCTCCAGCCACAGCCATAATTGGACCATCTAAGGATTGGACCGCTAATTTTTGTTGATTATTCAGATTTTCAAGTATAGGATTATTCATGTTACCACCAGTAAATATTATATCATAATCATAGCCTTTTAATAACCCATTTAGAAATAAATTTGCCAAAGAATAAGCCTTGATTTTATGAAAATAATCAAGGCTTATTCTAAGGCTTATCTAAATATTAAAAATGTTAAATAGATTAAATAGATTGCAATTAGTGACATTCCTTCCTTGCTAGTAATTGTCTTAAATTGAGTTATCGCAAATACTAAAAGAAAAAGACTTAATAGAATCATGAATATTAAATCCGGGATCAAACTCACCTCAACTTGAATAGGGCTGATAATTCCAGAAATACCAACAACAAAGAATGTATTAAAAATATTGCTGCCAATAACATTTCCAAAGGCAATCTCACTCTGTTTTTTTATTGCTGCAGTAATTGCTGTAACTAACTCGGGCAACGATGTTCCCATCGCAACAATAGTCAATCCAACCAAAGTTTCGCTCATTCCTAAGTTTTCAGCTATTACTATACTATTTCTAAGCACTAATTCTCCACCAAAAATAATTAATGAAAGTCCTAAAATAGTCAATATTATACTTTTCTTCAATGTCATCATTTTAATCACTGATTCTTCTTCATTGATGCTATCTTTATTCTTAACACCTATATTAATAATGTAAATTAAAAAAACTAAGAAGATTCCAAATAGAATCAAACCGTCAACTCTTGAGATAGAATTACTAGTTCTGTTGAATAAACTTACATCAGAAATCATAATTAACAAAACTATTGCCCCGACCAACGCTAAGGGTATTTCTTTGACTATCGCTTGTTTGTTTACTTTTATAGGTGCTATAAAAGCAGCTATTCCAATAATCAATGAAATATTGATAAGATTACTGCCAATGACATTACCAAAGGCAATATCCGAATGGTTATTGCTAGCTGCTATAATACTCACTACAGCTTCTGGGGCACTCGTTCCAAAAGCTACAACAGTAAGTCCAATAACAAGCAATGAGACACGAAGGTTTCTAGCTAAAGAAGCTGCTCCATCTACGAACAAACTCCCTCCCTTTATTAGAATTAAGAAACCAATAATAAGATAAACGTATACCATATGTGACCTCTTTTCTCAAAAAAAAGACTAGAATTAACAAGTCGGCTGTTGATTTCACCGCCTATATAGGCAGATACTCCCCACTACAATATTATTATACCAAACATTACTAGAAAGTGATAGTAAAATACATTTTATCTTCGTTGAATAACGTCAACTTTTTTTACGACATAGTGAAAATATAATATTATAAGTGAGGAGTATTAAAACAATGATATTAGGTGTTTTAATATATGTGGTAAATGCATTGCTATCAATTTTCTCGCTTAACCAAGTTAAAACTGAAAAAAGACATAGGCTAGTTTTGAATGGTATAATACTCTTCACAATTACAATATTAAGTTTATAATTCTATTTGCCATAATATTTACTTGAATGCATATTATCCTTAGTAATTTTTGGATTGCCACTAGTTTATAGTCGAGGTATAGTACCCGAATTTCTAATAAAAATATTATCTTTTTCAATATAATGTGTTTTTCTAGTTCTTTTGTTTCATTAATTCTATTTATACTTCGTTAATACACATAATTTTTTAATAAAGTTTATTTAATACATTGACGTTATGAAAGCATATGTTTTCATACTATCAATTTTTTTGCTTATATATTTATAGTTGGCTTGTAGGCTTTATATAATTATCGCAATATTATACCATAATAAAGGAGAAATATAATATGCCAAAGATTATTCCGATCAATGAATTAAAGAATACAGCAAATATATCTAAGTTTGTAGAAGAAAGTGATGAACCTGTCTTTGTAACAAAAAATGGTTATGGATCTATGGTCTTAATGAGTATAGATGTCTATGAGAGAGAAATAGCCAGAAACCAAGTTGTTAAATTGATTAACGATTCTTTAAAAGACATAAATAAAGATGAATTAAAAACAGATGGTCCAATGTTTATCAGTGAAATGAAATCAAAGTATGGAAAGAAGTTATAAACTTTTACCAAAAGCTAGATTAGATTTGGAGAATATATTTCGATATATATCTGTAGAATTAGCAAACTCCGAATCTGCATCGGTAGTAATAGATAAATTTCAAGAAAAGTATAATGATATATGCATATTTCCAAAAGCATATCCTCTTTTTTATGACATAGAGGGGGGATATATGTCCTGCTTTTTCATAGCAGTGCATATCATAAAGAGTTAATAATGTTTTCGTTATATTTTGTGTGTTTGTGTGATATGCTAAATTTAGAGGTGATTGTAAATGTATTTAAGAGAGAAATATTTAAAACAAATTGAGCCATTTATTGATTCGGACCGGATAAAGGTAATCACGGGTATGAGAAGATCTGGTAAATCTGTTTTATTAAATCAAATTAAGGATAAGATATTATCAGATGGAATAAGCGCTGAACAGGTAGTGTTCATTAACTTTGAATCATTTAAGTATAAAGAACTTTACAAAGCTGAAACTCTTTATTCATATTTAACCAAAAAGTTAGATATTAATAATAAATACTATCTCTTTTTTGATGAGATTCAAATAGTTAATGAATTTGAAAGAGTCTTAAATTCATTAAGAGTTGATTATAATGTTTCTGTTTTCATTACAGGTTCCAATGCTAATTTACTTTCAGGTGAATTAGCAACCTTATTATCTGGTAGATATGTAAAATTTGATATATTCCCATTTACTTATAAAGAATATGTTACTAATTTGGATTTGAATCCAAAAGATAAGAAAGTATTTAATGACTATCTAATATTCGGTGGCATGCCTCAAACATTTAATTTTTCTAATCCCAAAGAGAAAGAAGCTTTACTAATAGATATATTAGATTCAATTGTTTATAAAGATATTTTGATGAGTTTATCAGCTAAAAATATTGAAACCATAAAAAGATTTATAGATTATGTGTTGCATTCAACGAGTTTAGATTTTAATGCTCAATCAATTGTTAGGTATTTAAAGTCAGAAAGAATTAATACTACACCAGATACAATTTACTCATATATAGATGCAATTTTAAATAGTATGATTGTAAGAAAATGTTACCGATATGATATAAAGGGAAAGAAAGTTCTTAAAAGACAAGAAAAATATTATGTAGCTGATTTAGGACTAAGAAATCATACTCTAAATTTAGAGAAAATAGATTATGACGCATGTTTTGAAACAATTGTATACAACCAACTAATTGCGAATGGTTTTGAAGTGAATATAGGAAAAATCGGTGATTATGAAGTTGACTTTATTGCTCAAAAGAACAATAAGAGAGTATATATTCAAGTTGCCTATTTGTTGGCTAATGATGAAATTATTAATAGAGAGTTTAGAGGATTAGAGTCGATTGATGATAATTTTGAAAAAATAGTTATTTCTAATGATGATTTTGATTTTTCAAAAAACGGAATTAAACATTTAAATATTATAGATTTTCTTATGAAAAATGATGTGTATTAATATTGATGATTTTATGATAAACAAAACTGTATACCTTAGCTACAAATATATGGTTTGAGAAATTGTATTGTTTATGACTATGATAGTATTCATTTGAATCAAGTAGTAAATCATGATTTAAGGGAACTAGAAAAAGAAATAGTGGTCCTTATGGATTAGATAGGGAATGATTAACATGTTTCAACTTAAAGCGTTACAAGGAGCCGTATCACAAGTAATTGCAACTAATGATTTGTATAACATAACAATGCCATTTCGGAATTTTTCATTCGGGTTATATATGATCTGTTATTTATAATTGACTATGTTATAATATAAGAGAGAAACCATAAGGGAAAAACTATACAGTCCTCTTTTGAGGGCTGTTTTTTTAAGGAGATAGAAAATGAGACTGAAAAATAAGTTAATAGAAATGGAAAAAATTTATTTTCGCGAATTTTCTGTGTGTACTGATTTCGGATTATACATAAGATATTTTGATGAAAATCAAAGATATGTATTCACATAATTATACATACATAAAGCCAGAAGTGCCAATGAGTGCCGTTACAAAAATTATTGAAGCTGAACTGTTATATAGAAAATCACAAAATAAAGATTATTTAAAGATTGTTTATGAAGGGGTACTCTCTTCTGATTATAATCACGAATTACAACCTGAAATATCTACTCTAGATTACTACTATTTGGATGTTTCAGAAGAAGTTGATTTCAAATATAATCCAGAAACAGTCATTAAAAAAACCTCTAACCAAGAAATACTAGAAGATGGTAAAAGAATTGACATCTTAGCTAACAAAGACATTATGGGAGAGGAATTTTGTATAAGAAGAATAAACAGAAAAGCTGAGGTTTATAAAGACCCAAAAGCATTGATTGATTTATATGTGATATATTATAAAAATGAAGTCATTGGAAATGTGGAGTATCTGGCTCATGGTACACTGATAAAAATTGAAGACTTTGATATCTATGAGCCATACCAACAAAAAGGACATGGATCTAGCCTAATTAAATTTATGATTGACAAAGTTAGAGCATCTGGTGCTGAAGGTATCTATTTGATTACATACCATGATGCAACCGCTAAATATATGTATGAAAAATGTGGGTTTAAATTTGTTGGACAAAAGACAGAACTTCTGTTTAACTGGAACTATACAACGTGATTCAAACTAATCATACGCATATAATATTAAGTTGTAATATATAAAAAAAACAGCAAACCCATAAAGGGATTGCTGTTCTTATCTGTCATTATTATATCACACATTTTCCAAAGATAATAGTCTAGTAATTTCTTTTTTAAACTTTATAATAGAATCAAAGTTAGTATTATGAGGGGGATTTATAATGTTAAAAGCTCTATATTTATCGAAACCACATAGTGAAAAGACAAAGAAAAAGAGTCTAAATCTAATGGTTAAAGCAAATACAGTCTTTATTATTTTATTTCTTTTAGATAATTTGAAACAAAATCCCAAAATAATTGAGCATTATGAGATAAGGTAGTATAATTTAATTTACATAAACTAATGTTGCTTGTAGTTGTTGGATGAAGTTTAATAATTTTAACTTTGTTATTCTTGTAATATTCAACATGTTTTTTCATTAACAAAGAAACACCTACACCTCTTTCTATCATATCAATTATGTTTTCAATACGATGCCCAGTGTAGGTGACTTTAGGTGTGAAATTAGCTTTATTACAGGCTTCAATTGAAAGATCATAAATTGAAGTGTTTTCATGTAATAACAAAAAATCTTCATTCTTCAACATGGAGATATGAATAGTTTTATTATTAGCGTATTGATGGTTCTCTGGTACAACAAGGACTAATTCATCAATATTATAGGTAATACACTCAAATGATTGATCAAGATTCCTAGTTCTTGTAAAAGCCAAATCAATAGACTTATTCCGAAATAGATTAGATATATTCGAAGAATCATGTTCGGTAATGTTATAAGGAACGTTTGGATAGTTTGATTTAAATAAAACTATCAGTTTCGTAATATCATAATGAGGCATAACTGGAATAGAAGCGATTTTAACTATCTCATTTTTATTTTTAACTACGTCTTTTATAGATAATATAGATAAGTAATATATATCCATAATTTGTTTTGCGTAAGGAACTAACTCTTCACCATGGGGTGTTAATTCAATATTTCTTGTGGTTCTATCAAAAAGTTTGTATCCAAATTCTTGTTCAAGTGAAGCTATATGTTTAGATAGAGCTGATTGAGATATATATAATTCATCCGCTGCATCGGAGAAGTTTTTTAGATTTACTACTGCGAGGAATTCAGCAAGATAATGGATTTTCAATTTAAACTACCCCCTTAAATTATTCTGTTATGGAATATATTATATAGTAAATGGAATTGCAAGTCAATAGATGTAAGTGCTATCATATGCATATAGAAACAAAATTAGGGAGGAAATTTAATGAAAAAATTATTACTAGTTTTATTTACAACAGTACTTATGTTTACTTTTTTAGGTTGTGGAAATAAAGAGACTGTTGACATCGGTTACAGTGTTCCGGATACCACAAATCCATTTTTGGGTTGGTTGACATCAGCTGTAAAAGAACAAGCTGAAGCAGATGGTTTAACAATTCAAATTGCTGATGCAGGAAACAGTTCGGTTACTCAAATTGAACAAATTGAGAACTTCATCGCAATGAAAGTTAAAGTTCTAGCTATTATGCCGATAGATCCTAACAACGTGCAAGCAGTTATTCAAAAAGCACAAGCTGCTGGAATCAAAGTTTTGGTTGCAGGAACAGATACTACTTATTATGATGTTATGATGAATATGGACCAATACAATGCTGGTGAGCAAATTGCGGAAATGTTCTATACTTGGAAAGTTGAAACATTTGGAGAAGAAGCTCAAGTTAAAGTTATTGTTATGAAATGTACAGAAACTGTTGATATGACAAATCGTTCGAATGGAATCGTTGATAAAATCAATTCATATGATAATATCGAAGTGGTTATAGCAACAGCTGAAGCAAGATCAACCGCAGCTGCAACAGCAGTAATGGAGAACATGTGGCAACAAAACTCTGATGCAGTTGGTGTTTTAACCTATAATGCAGATGGAGCGCTTGGTGTTAATGAATATATCATGGGATTATCAAATGTAAACAAAGCGGAGTTTGGTATTTTCTCAGGAGACTGGTCTCCACCGATTCAAGAAGTGTTAAACAACTCTTTAACAAATTTATCTGTATTCCGTGGAACAATGCAAATTGTTGGACCGCAAATTAATGGCGTTCAAACACCATTAGAACAAGCTACTTATTCTATTCTTAAGGCTTTATCAGAAGATAACTACACCGGAGCTACATTTGTAGAAGACGCAATTGCTAAAGCATATGGTGTCACAGCTGAAGAATAATATTTAATAAAAGGGGAGGTATATCCTCTCCTTCCTTTTTGGAGGAAGAACAAAATGAAACCAATCCTATCACTTAAAAATATCACTAAAAGATACCCTGGTGTCGTTGACTTAAAAGACTTCTCAATTGATTTTTATCCTGGAGAAGTACATGCGTTACTTGGAGAAAATGGGGCAGGCAAATCAACTTTAATAAAAATCATATCTGGAGCAATTAAACCAAATGAAGGTTCGATTGTTGTTTTTGATCAAGAATACAACCATATGACACCTCATATATCGAAAGAGTTAGGGATTGAAGTTATTTATCAAGAGTTCAATTTGATAGATTGCGTTAGTGTTGCAGAAAATATTTGTTTAGGAGAAACATTTGGACGCTTTGTCGATTATAAGAAAATGTATAATCGCTCTTTATCTATTTTTAATAAGTTTAATATTGCTATAGATCCCAATGAATTAGTTCGTAATATATCCACTTCCCATCAACAAATTGTTGAGATTGCAAAGGCTGTATCACGTCAAGCTAAGATATTAATTATGGATGAACCGACAGCTCCTTTATCAGTATCAGAAGTTGATAGTCTATTCACGATTATTAACTCTTTTAAAAAAGAAGGAGTAACAGTTATCTATATTTCACATAGAATTGATGAAATATTCCGAATAGCCGATAAAGTAAGTGTTATGAGAGACGGAAAGTATGTCGACACATTACAAACTTTATCTACATCACGAAAAGAACTGATATCATTAATGGTTGGACGTTCCTTGTCTGAAAATTATCCTAAGAACAATAATGTTACTAATGAAATTGCATTAGAAGCAAAAGGTTTGTATGGAAATGGAGATGAAGATATTTCATTCCATATTCATAAGGGTGAAATTCTTGGCGTAGCAGGCCTTGTTGGAGCCGGTCGAACTGAACTTGCTCGATTGTTATACGGCGTAGAACAAATAGAAAAGGGACAAGTATTTATATATGGTAAAGAAGTTAATATTAAATCGCCTAAACAAGCTATCAAATATGGTATTGGTTTAATTCCTGAAGATCGTAAAGCACAAGGTTGTTTCCTTGATAACACGATTAAATGGAATATCTCAATAGCATCTATCAAAGCACTATCAAAACATTTTATTGTTAACAGAAAAAAAGAAGATGAACTTTCGAAAAAATATCAAGATAGATTGCAAATAAAAACCCCGTCATTAGAACAAAAAGTTAATAACTTAAGTGGTGGAAACCAGCAAAAAGTTGTTGTTGCAAAAACTCTTGCAACAAACTCCAACATTTTGATTTTCGACGAACCCACAAGAGGTATTGATGTTGGAGCTAAACAAGAAATATACAAGTTGATGGTGGAACTTGCAACCGAAGGAAATGCAATAATTATGATTACTTCAGACATGGAAGAATTGCTTGGGATGTCTAATCGTATTATTGTCCTTAGCGAAGGTAGACTTGCAGGTGAGATTCAATCAAAAAACTTTAGTCAAAACCTAGTATTAGAACTCGCATCTAGCGAATTGTAACAGGAGGAATGTATATGCAAAAAACAGCCCAATTAAGAGGTCAAATCCTTGACTTCGCTAAAAAATACGCTACCATAATAGTTTTGGTAGGATTGATTATTTTATTCTCTATCCTATCGCCGTATTTTTTCACGGTATCAAATTTAACTAATGTTTTCGTTCAACAATCGTATATAATTATTGCTGCTGTTGGATTATCTTTTGTCATGATTAGTGGTGGCATGGATTTATCAATCGGTTTTCAAATGTCTCTAATTGGTGTGACCACAGCTGCCTTGATGAAATGGTATGGAGTACCAATACCGCTTGCTATTATCATTGGAATCTTATTAGGAATAGGGTTGGGGTTAATTAATGGATTTGCTTCAATAACTTTAAAAGTTCATCCTCTAATTATTACTCTAGGAACTATGACCGTATTTCAAGGGGCATCTTATATTGTATCAAAGCAAAGTGTGATATTAAATCTAGACCCAGCCTTTAAGTTTATTGGCCAAGGTTATGTTTTTAATTACATCCCATTTAGTGTTATTTTGATGGTTGTTGTAATTCTGAGTGCAAACTTCATTTTAACAAAGACATACTTTGGACGACATGTATTTGCTATAGGCGGAAATGAAGAAGCTGCTAGACTCGCCGGAATCAATGTGAATCGGGTTAAACTTATTGTATTTGCCTTAACTGGATTCTTTGTATCGATAGCTGCAATGGTTCTTTTTGCTCGTTCAGGATCGGCTGCGTCTACAACAGGACCGGGAACTGAATTTACTGCGATTACAGCACTTGTACTTGGAGGAATTAGTTTCAAAGGTGGAGAAGGAAAAATGATTGGATTATTTACCGGGGTTATGATTCTTGCTGTGTTGGGAAATGGAATGCAATTAATCGGGATGGGTACGTATGCTCAATACATCGTTAAGGGAATTGTTTTCTTATCTGCAGTTGGATTTGATACTTATCAAAAACTATCCAAACAAAAAGCAAAATAATACCAAAGGAGTATGAAAATGAGTATCGAAAAGAAATTGATTATCGTTCATAAGCCATTATCTGAAGTGAGTATCAGTCATATTGAAAATAAGTATTTAGATATCCATTATGCTGAAACAAGCCCTTCTCAAACTATGGACATCTATTTGCCTTCAAAAGGCGAAGGACCTTTTCCTGTTATTCTTCATGTTCATGGTGGAGCATTTAAGATGTGCGATAAGCGAGATATTCAAGTAGAACCATTCTTAGATGGACTATCACGAGGATATGCTGTTGTTAGCATTAACTATAGAATGAGTGGCGAAGAAATTTTCCCTGCTGCAGTATTTGATTGTAAATGTGCTGTTAGATTTATAAAAGCGAATGCTGCAAAATACAATTTAGATAAGGACAAAATTGCAGCTGTAGGTGGTTCTGCGGGTGGACATTTATCTGTCATGCTGGCCGCAACACCTCATATCGCTGATTTAGAAGATTTGAACTTAGGTTGGTCAGATTACTCTAGCGAGATTCATGGCTGTGTGGATTGGTATGGACCGATGGATTTTCTACTAATGGATAAACAATTAGAAGAAAATGGATTGGGGCCACTTGATCATAATAATATAGATTCACCGGAATCAGAGTATCTAGGGGGTCAAATTACAAAACTAGATTATTCATATGTAAAACAGTCTAACCCGATAACCTATATTACTAATCAGTTTCCACCAATACTTATCCAACATGGTGACAAAGACCATTTGGTGCCCTACCAACAAAGTCAACTTTTATATGATGAAATTAAACGCTCAGTTTCAAATGCAGATGTAACTTTTGATATTTTAAAAGGCCAAGATCATGCGGACAGCGGTTTCATAACCCAAAAAAATATGGAAAGAGTATTTAGTTTTTTAAAACGGGTGTTAAAATAAAATGCCAATAGGAGTTATTATCAATGTACTAAGCGTTGTAATTGGAGGACTTATTGGAACATTCTTAAGTAGTAAGATTTCACTAGAAAGAAAAAAATCACTACTTCGTATCTTTGCTATTGTTGCAATATTTCTTGGAATTACCTCATCATTAAAAGTTAACAATGTTACTATTGTAGTACTTTCTTTCATCTTGGGAACTATCGTTGGCGAACTATTAGGATTAGAAACAAAAATTCAAAAAGGTATAAGACATATTTTGGATAAACACTTTAATAAAAATGGGCGTATCCCAGATGTGGTTGTCCTAGATATAGCTCTTGCAATCACAATTTTTTGTTTTAGTGGCACTGGAATCTACGGTGCGATGCTAGAAGGCATCAATGGCGATTATTCAATACTCCTTGCCAAATCATTTTTAGACTTTTTTACAGCAATGATTTTCGCAGCTTCCGTAGGTTTTGTAATTACTTTAATCTCAATACCTCAACTATTTATTTACATGGCTCTTTTTTTTCTTGCCCAATTCTTAAAACCGATGATGATTGATTCAACTATTGATAATTTTCAAGCAGTAGGCGGCATCATCGTTCTGGTTCTAGGTTTACAATTGCTAAATGTAAAAGGCATCAAGGTTATAAATACCATTCCTTCATTATTATTAGTCTTATTATTTACATATATATGGAATTTATTTTAAGCATAATTTAACTAAACTCCTATTATAAGATGGTAGCTGGATAAAGTTGCCTTCTTAGAATAAAGATTTTTCAAATTTCTTTTCTATTTTTATGAAAAAATTTTAAGTGTAACGAAAAAAAACAGCAATCCCGACTGGGATTGCTGTTTTTATCTGTCATTATTATATCACACATTTTCCAAAAATAATAGTCTAGTAATTTCTTTTTTAAACTTTATAATAGAATCAAAGTTTGTATTATGAGGGGGATTTATAATGTTAAAAGCTATTTACAATAGAGTCATGGAATCTAAGAGAATATTTTTCTTAATAAGTGTACTTTTAATCTCAATTTATTTGTGTCAGTTGTTAATACCATATATTTTCAGTGGCTTCATTGATACAATAACAAAAACCCCTTCAACGACCATAACCGTTGAGCCGATTGTGTTTATTCTATTACTAACTATTTTATTAATGATTATTTCATATATCCATCATATAATCTCTGAGGTTTTTATATCAAAAACCGCTTTTAAGTTTCTTATAGATGTTGACTATAAATTAGAACATGTCCCTTTAAGAAAAACTGAAAAATACAACCCAGCTTATCTAAACAATCGAATGTTCAACGATATTCTAACCACTTTAGGTTTTTTCATAAATAATTTTATAGTCGCTATTATAATGTTTTTTAGTACTATAGTAGTCTTTATATTAATAATCAAGATTAATATATTACTCGTTCTTATCCCATTTATTGCTATGATGATAAATATTATAGGCATAATACTTTTAAATAAAATATTTTATAAAAGAGGATATCTTTATAGAGAACAGAATAGCCAATACATCTCTGATAATAACGATCTTATAAACCAGATAAAAGACACAAAGATCCATTTATGGTATGACATCTCAACTGATAGAGTTAAATTCTCTTTTAAAAAACTTTTAAAAACAAGTATTAGTTTAAATAAAGTTTTGGCGGCTTTAAATAATATAGGTACATTCTCAAAAAATTTTACTTTAGTACTTACAATGTTATTGGGAGGAGTCTTAATTATTAATCAAACAATTACCATCGGTGAATTTATACTCATAACATTTTATACTAATATGTGTTTATCTTATTCTGAATATTTCTTGAAATTGGGGCAGGAATATCAGCATGCAAAAATAAGTTATGACAGAATATAAGAAATATTCGGGATTGAAGATGAAAAAAATGGAGAAATAAATGTTGATATAATTAATAAAATAAGAGTTGAAGAACTAGAGTTTGCTTATCCGGATTCTGATATTTTATTCAGTGATTTTAGTTATGAATTCGAAAAAGGAAAAATCTATTGTTTGAAGGGAAAAAACGGAGAAGGAAAATCAACATTTATCGATTTATTGCTAGGTCTTGATTTTAACTTTGAGGGTTCTATTGAATATAATATCTCGAATATTAGAAAACTAGACATGATAGATATTAGAAAAAACCAAATATCAGTTATTGTTCAAGAACCTAGGTTGCAGAGATTACCTGTTAAGGATAATATTACTAGAGGTATAAAAGAATATTCAGAAGAATCATTAAATAAGTTGGTTAATATATTTGGATTACAAGAAATAATTGAATTAGAAGAAGCTCTTTCTTTATCTGGGGGTGAGAAACAAAAAGTAGCAATAGTAAGAGGACTATTAAAGAAATCTTCACTTATTATATTGGATGAACCCGTTTCAGCTTTGGATTCTAATAGCGTAAGTGTTTTGAAAGAAGAATTAATTAAACAAAAAACTAATGCGATCATCATCTTGATAAGTCATAATGAAGAGATATTTGATATAGTTGATGAATTCGTTTACTTGCCAAAAACAATGATTAAATCAAATATACTATGAAATAACCATTAAGTAATATAATAAATGTACAAAAAAATCTTATTATGGTATAATTATACCATAATAAGAGAGGTTATTAACATGCCAAAGATTATACCAATCAATGAATTAAAGAATACAGCAAATATATCTAAGTTTGTAGAAGAAAGTGATGAACCTGTCTTTGTAACAAAAAATGGTTATGGATCTATGGTCTTAATGAGTATAGATGTCTATGAGAGAGAAATAGCCAGAAACCAAGTTGTTAAATTGATTAACGATTCTTTAAAAGACATAAATAAAGATGAATTAAAAACAGATGGTCCAATGTTTATCAGTGAAATGAAATCAAAGTATGGAAAGAAGTTATAAACTTTTACCAAAAGCTAGATTAGATTTAGAGAATATATTTCGATATATATCTATAGAATTAGTAAATCCTGAATATGCATTAGTATTAATAGACAAATTTCATGAAAAGTTCAATGATATATGTATGTTTCCAAAAGCATATCCGTTTTTAGATATTTCTGAGTTGGATATTAATCATTTGAGAAAATCAGTTGTTGATAATTTTGTAATTGTTTATTTATTTGATGAAGAGAAAGACATAATTAATATTGTTAGAGTTATCTATGCAAAAAAGGATTATATCAAAGAATTATAATAAGTTGCAACTAAAAGCGTTACAAGGAGCCGTATCATAAATAAATGTAACAAATGATATATTGGTCTTCACAAAGGCCTTTGAAAGAAAGAAGTTAACCATTCTTCAAATTACAACGTCACTTTTGATTTATCGACAATCAATGATATAATAAATGTAACAAAAAATATCGAGGTAATATATGAGAAAACTATTTATTCTTAGCATGTTTTTTATATTGACGAGTTGTAGTTTTCAAATCACAACTACCAATGAATCCCTAATAACGAACTTGATAACTTCAACAGATAGTTTGACAACTATCGATACAAAGGAAACCATCATGCCAACAACAAATTATCAAATTGAAAAAATTAAACTGCAAAATACCACTACATTAAAAGCTAAAGAACTCTTTGAAAATGCTGATGTTTTAGAAAATCTTCATTATACTGAAAACTCAATCAAATTGGTTAATCCATCACTTGATGGCGTATATATTTCTAAAGCAATGGATATTGATCCATTTATGGAGTTAGTCTTAACATGGAATGCTCGAATTGATGAATTTTCAAAGATTACCTTTTTCATTTCTATCGGTGATGAAGCTAACTTCAGTGATTTCTTTATCATGGGTTATTGGACTGAAAACTATAAATCATCTTTCAAAAATCAAGAAGATGACTTCGGAAAAGTTTTAATAGACGTACTCAAGCCAAAGTTTGAAACATCTCAGATTAAGTTTAAGATCTTAATTAAATCAGATATTAACAATAATACATCCATAAAGAATATCAGTTTAACCACTAAAACATCAAAGAGAAGCGTTTCAATCAACAACTACCAGTTTAATGAGTCATATATTGATGTTTTGGCTTTTCAACAACTTAGCATTCCTGTCTTTGGTAATAGAATTTGCTCGCCTACATCACTTTCAATGGTTTTAAACTACTACAATCACATAGTTTCTCCTTCTGAAACCGCTGGAAAAACCTACGATCAAGGCGCTGCAATATACGGAAACTGGAGTTTTAATGCCAGTTATGCTGGTGGTTTTGATGATTTACAATCAAGAGTTGAATACATCGATGATTTAAATATTCTAAATAATTATCTTGTGAACGGTATTCCTTTGATTCTATCTATTAGAACCACAGACAAAAGCGATTTAGAAAATAGTATAATGGCATATCCAAGTGGACACCTTGTCGTTTTAATTGGCCTTTCTTTTTCTGATGGCGTTTGGTATGCTATAGTCAACGATCCCGCAGAATACACAGATGAAGCAGTTACGAGACAATATCTACTGAGTGAATTGATTGATGCCTGGTCAGGTTATACTTATGTAATTCAAACTAATTAAGAAAACATAGTATAATTATTTAAAATCAACCTATTTAACCTTATTTGTATAGCAAATGAAATCTTATGCATTTTTCAAGATTTCATTTGCTTTTTAATATTTTTGCTTGAGCATATGCTTTGAAGTTAAAATGAATATGTGAGATAATATAATTAAGAAAACACATTAAGGAGTGATTTATATGAAACATACTTTACCAGAATTAACTTATAAATATAATGCTTTAGAACCTTATATCGATGCTTTAACAATGGAAATTCATCACACTAGACATCATCAAGCTTACATAAACAATTACTTGAATGCGTTAGAGGGCATGAATGATTTACTTGAGAAAGATGTTGAAGAAGTTCTTAGAAATCTAGATATGGTTCCAGAAAGAATAAAACAAACTGTTATTAATAACGGTGGTGGATACTTTAATCATCGATTGTTCTTTGACATTTTAACCCCACTAAAAACTGAGATGAGTCAAGATTTGAAACAAGCTATCGAAGAAAAATTCGACTCTTTTGAAAAGTTTAAAGAGGTTTTTAACAAAGCTGCCACAACAAGATTCGGAAGTGGTTGGGCTTGGTTATTGGTCGATGAAAACAAGAAACTAAAGGTAGTTTCTTCTGCAAACCAAGATACACCATTCGCTCAGGGCACTCCAATTTTAGGTTTAGACGTTTGGGAACATGCTTACTATTTAAAGTACCAAAACAAAAGACCTGACTACATTAATAATTTTTGGAATGTAGTTGATTGGGAAAAAGTTTCAAGAAATTTTCTTTCTGCAAAATAATTAATCAAACGCCTAAAAGGCGTTTTTTCTTGCCAATTAGATTTATGAAAAAGAATTTGTTATAATAACATTGGGTAAAAGGAGTGATAGAATTGAATAGATGTTTAATCGTCGTAGATTATCAAAATGATTTTATTGATGGTAGTCTCGGTTTTAAGTCGGCAATTGAAATTAAAGACAAAATAATTGAAAAGATAGAAGAATATCATAGAAACAATGATGAAGTTATCTTTACAATGGACACTCATGAGCCAGATTATCTTCAAAGCGAAGAAGGTAAAAACCTTCCGATAGCTCACTGCATCAAAGGAACTATAGGCCATGAGATTCAAAGCGATGTATTCTCAAAAAAGAATCCTGAAGATTTGATTTTTGAGAAACATACGTTTCCTTCTTTGGAATTAGGAAGATATCTTAAAACCAAAAATTACAAAGAGATTGAGTTATGCGGATTAGTTTCTAATATCTGCGTTCTTTCTAATGCCGTGATTGCGAAAAGCGCATTACCAGATGCTCATATTTTGGTAGACGCTTTAGCAACTGATTCATTTGATAAAGTATTACATGAAAAAAGCCTTGATTTAATGCAAGGATTGCATATCGAAATATTGAACCGATGATTTGCTATAATGAGTCCATGATGATTGACTTTTATGAGTTGACCATGGCAAATGCTTATTTTTTAGAAAATAGAAGTGAAGAAATTGTCTATTTCGATCTGTACTATCGGAATAATCCTGATCATGGTGGATATGCTATATTCGTAGGTTTGGAGTCTATTGTCAATTATATCGAAAACATAAACTTTACAAAAGATGAAATTGAGTTTTTAGAAAGCAAGAACCTTTTTGATAAAGGTTTTTTGAAGTATCTTGAAAACTTTAAGTTTACTGGAGATATTTTTGCCTTTAAAGAGGGTAGTGTAATCTTCCCTAATGAACCAATTATTACTGTAAAAGCAAAAATTATTGAGGCTCAAATTATTGAAACATATCTTCTACAATCTATTAATCATCAAAGCTTAATCGCAACAAAAGCTTCCAGAATGAAATATGCTGCTAAAAACAGGATTATTCTTGAAATGGGAGCAAGACGAGCCCATGGATTAACCAGTTCAATCTTAGGCGCAAGAGCAGCTTATATTGGCGGTGTGGATGGGTCAAGCAATATTTTATCTGATCAAGCATATCATATCCCTTCTAGTGGAACTATGGCTCATTCTTTTGTCCAATTATTTGATAATGAGTATGAAGCTTTTCAATCTTATGCAAAAATATATCCAAATAATTCAACTTTTCTTGTCGATACATATGATACATTGAAAAGCGGTGTTATTAATGCCATAAAGGTTATTAAAGAGATTCTTATTCCTTTAGATGCTAAGAACTATGCAATTAGAATTGATTCAGGAGATCTGACATACCTTGCGAAAAAAGCAAGATTGATGCTAGACGAAGCAGGTTTGAATGAATGCAAAATCATTGTCAGCAACTCTTTGGATGAAAGATTGATTGAAACTCTCATAAATCAAGAAGCCCCGATTGATATTTTTGGTGTTGGTGAAAGATTGATTACTGCAAAAAGTGATCCGGTTTTTGGTTCAGTATATAAACTTGTTGCTTTAGAGGTGTCTGGAGAAATAGTGCCAAAAATTAAGATAAGTGACAACCCTGAAAAAGTCACAACTCCTCATTTCAAACAAGTTTACCGAATTTATACAGAAAACAATAAGTCTGAAGCGGATTTAATTACTCTTTATGATGAAATTATCGATTCGTCCAACCCATTAACTATCTTTGATGAGCACAACACATGGAAGACAAAAACATTTGAGAATTTCACAATCAAAAAACTTCATACTCAGATTTTCAAAAAAGGAATTAGAGTATATGAATTACCCTCAATCGACGAAGTAAAAGCTTATGCTGCGAAAGAACTTGATACTCTATGGGATGAGGTGAGAAGATTTGATTATCCTCATAAGTATTATGTAGACTTATCTAAAAAACTTTGGTTGATAAAAAAAGAATTGTTGGAAGAACAAAGATTATAATCTCTTGTTGAAAAGAAGAAACTTGCGAGAAGTTTCTTCTTTTATTTAAAAAACCCAAGGGTTTGGGTTTTTGATACTTCGATAATTTTTAAGATTTGTTCGCTAAACTCTGTTTTAACTCTTCATAGCCTGGTTTATCCAACAAAGCAAACATATTCTTCTTGTAAGCTTCTACTCCCGGTTGATTGAATGGATTTACTCCTAGTAAATACCCACTAACAGCTACCGCTAATTCAAAGAAATACACTAAATATCCAAAAGTATAAGGTGTCAATCTACTTATGTTTATCAAGATATTAGGAACATTTCCCTCTTTATGTGCCAACAAAGTTCCTTGCAAAGCTTTTTTATTGATATAATCCAAAGATTTTCCTGATAGATAATTGAGCCCATCAAGATTCTCTTTGTCTTTTCTAATAACTATATCTTTACTACTTTTTTCAATATTTAAAACTGTTTCAAAAAGGATTCTTTCTCCCTCTTGAATATATTGCCCCAAAGAATGTAAATCTGTCGAGAAAGATGCGCTAGATACAAAAATACCCTTATTATCTTTCCCTTCGCTTTCTCCAAACAACTGTTTCCACCACTCTGAGAATGAGTTAAGTTTTTCTTCATAATTAACCATCATCTCAACTTTATATCCCTGTCGATAGAAAAGGTTTCTTAAAGCAACGTACATATGGACATCATTCTTAAATATATTGTACTTCTGATATTCCCGTCTAGCGCAAGCAGCACCTGCAAGCATTTGCTTAACATTTATTCCCGCTGCAGCGATTGGTAAAAGCCCTACTGGAGTCAACACTGAAAATCTTCCGCCTATGTCATCAGGAATAATAAAACTTTCATAACCATTACGATTAGCTAGTTCTCTCAAAGCACCTTTAGAGGAATCAGTAGTAACATATATTCTTTTTTTTGACTCAACTGTTCCATACTTGTTTTCTAACGCTTCTTTTAATACTCTAAATGCAATCGCTGGTTCTGTGGTTGTTCCTGATTTGGAAATCACATTGATCACAAATTCCTTATTATCAAGATAGTTTAAAAGTTCATTGAGATAGGTGCCAGACATTTGGTGCCCTGCGAAAACAACTTCGATATTTCTTCTTTTAGGGAAATATTGTTTCATATAATCTAAAGCTGCTTTAGCTCCTAGATATGAACCACCAATACCAATTACAACTAAGACATTTGCTTGATGTCTTATTCTTCTTCCCGCTTCAACCACTCTCTCAATTTCATTTTTGTCGTACTCTTCTGGCAAATCCATCCATCCGAGATAATCATTTCCTAATCCACTCTTCTTATCTAGTATCTTTCTTGCGTATTTGATCTCCTTATTGATTTTCGCTATTTCTTCTTCATTAATAAAAGGAAGAGCATAGCGATAATCTAAGCTAACATATTTACTCATTACTAAATCCTCCAATAACTTAAAATATTATATCATAAAACTAGTCAATAACCATAGTTTTTATCAAATAACGTCAATTTTTTACTATATTTTTACTTATAATGTTTTGCTTTTAAGAGGGTTTATCTGAAAAACTTCATAAACTATCAAATATCACCATAAAATAGAAGCCAAAACAGTTATAATTTCTATCATCTTTATAATCAAAAAAACAACTCAAATCATATTTGGATTTGAATTGCTTCTCTTAGACTATTTATTGTCTTTTTGATACTTATCCACCCAAGCTTTGAGCATAGTTTCGAATGGTTTAAATCCGGCTGTAACTTCAGTGGACTCCTTCTTTTTACGTCTTTTCTTATTTTGGGATTTATAACTCAAACTGATTTTTTTATTTTCAACTTTTATCACTTCTAAAGTTACTTCATCTCCCACACTAAGATAGTCTTCTATATTTCTAACATAGCCATCGCTAACTTCTGATATATGAATTAATCCATCAATTTCATCATTAATTTTTACAAAAGCACCATAAGGTTTTATGTTAGTAATCCGACCTTTGACGATGTCACCTTGTTTCATATTTAACACCCCTCAAAGAAACTGTAACTATTATATCATATATATAATTTTTTTCAAATAAATAACAAAAATAAAGGAGCATGCCTTTTGGCTACTCCTTATCTCCAACTGCGTTATGTGCGATTGAACTTGCTGCTGCTGCAGCTATAGCTCCGATGATATCATCCATGAATGTATGACATTTATCAGTGTTTTTTCCAATCTCATCTAATTCACCAATAATCCCTGGTTTTACCTTATCTACATATCCAAAATTAGTTAGTCCAATAGACCCATATACATTAGTAATTGACAAAACAAGTATTTCATCAATGCCATACAATGGATTATCTTCAAATACCAATGTTTGAAGAGGTTCAGACAAAAGTTTCTTCTCAGCTAATATATCGAGTTCTAAACCTGTAATTATTGCATTTTGAACTTCTCTTTTATCTAAAACTCTTCCTATTGCATATTTACAATGTTCCATAGTCAAAGTCTTGACATATTTTATTTGCAAATCATAAACTATATCTGCTATTTGGTCAATAGAAACCCCTCTTTCTTCCATCAACTTAATACAGATTTCTTTCATTTTCTTTTGGTTTTCTACCATATGTGTTCAACTCCAATCACTCCGGGAACTCTTTCTAATAACGTATCTTCAATCAACTCTGACATTGTCGATTCAAATCCAGCACAACCTATACAAGCTCCCTGTAATCTAACATAGACTATTCCATCTTCAAACTTAACAAACTCAATGTCTCCACCATCACGGTTTATATAAGGCCTTATCATATTGATAACACCTTTAATCTCTTCAATTATCTCTTCATATTGCATATGAATCACCTCTAGTCTGCTATTACTTTATTTATGTTGAAATGAGGATTTCTTAATATATAATACGCACAATTAGGTGCGCAAGACTCTATTAGATAATCAGGAATTGTTTGGTAGTTAGAATCATTGAACCCTTTAAGTCTTAAAAGTCCTCCTGAGTAATCGCCAACAATATAATGATAGATATCAAAATAATCGAGATAGCGATTGTTAAAGTCAGCTAAAACAAAAGCATCGCGAAAATTCTTTATCATTTCAAATTCTCCATGAATAGATTCAATCATAAATATCACCTCTAGCATTACTATTTTATCATAACTTTGGATATTTCCAAGGAAAATCAACTGAAAAAAAACTAAGGGTTAATGCCCTTAGTCTAAATCGTCGAACAAATAATCACCTTTTTCAAGCAAAACAATCGCTTCGCAAATAATTCCTTCTTCGTTACCGACAAAACCTAACCCTTCAAATGTTGTAGCTTTTACAGAAACTTGTTTATAACTACAATTAATAATTCTCGCTAGATTTTGACGAATAGATTTTACATAAGGCTCGATTTTAGGTTTTTCTAAAGAAATCATGCAGTCGAGATTAGATATCTCATAACCTTTTTTACTGATAAAATCATATACTTCTTTTAAGATTAATTCTGAATTATAGTTCTCGTATTTTGGATCGGTATCGGGGAAAAACTTTCCTAAGTCTCCTAAAGCCAAAGCTCCTAATATCGCTTCAGCTACCGCATGCATCAAGCAATCTCCATCTGAATAACCGATGGTTCCTTTGTAATGGGGTATTTCAATTCCGCCTAATATCAATTTTTCATTTTCAGCTAAAGGATGTACATCCTTTGAAAAACCAATTCTTATCATAATATTTCCTCCAAAATCATTATATCTAGCTTAGTAGTCATTTTTATATTCATTTCATTAACTTCAATGACTTCTACATCTTTATTCATTTCTTCTATATAAAGGCTAGCATCGTCTGTGTAACTATTATTCTTTTCATTTGCTTGTAGGTGAGCTTGTAGTATTTCTTCTGTTTTGAATGCCTGAGGTGTTTTCAATAATATATACTCATCTCGATTAACATAATTCTTTAACTTACTAAAAGACATTCGAGCTAGTGATTCTTTTACTTTGGCGCCTAAAACACATGCGGTGGTTTTGAGTTTTTCCTTGATTTTTTTTATATCAGAGTTCTCTAAATAGGGTCTAGCTCCATCATGGATAAAAACATATGGATTTCTAACAGCCTTCAATCCATTTAATACGCTTTCTTGCCTAGTAATTCCTCCGTAGACGTACTTGATTTTTTCTTCATTAAATAAATCTCTGATTTTTTCTTCATCGTTTTGATTGATTACTAAAATAATTTCATCGACTTCTTTGTCCTTCAAAAAGAATTCCACGCTATAAGCGAGTATTGTCTTTCCTTTGATTTCAAATAATACCTTATTATAGCCTAAATCAAGTCTTTCTCCTCTTCCTGCAGCTGTTATCAAAACCGAATACATGTTATCCTCCAAATATTGAATAATTCTGTTTGTTGTTTCTAATAGCTTCTTCTAAAGCTTTATTGCTTAAACTAATAAGTTCACTAACATCTGTATTATCCCAAGGATTATTCTTAAGAATGCCGATATTTGGATAAACAACTTGTAAAATACCCCCAATATTAATTCTCACATTAATAAGGTCTCCACCACTTACTAAAGCTCTATGAAGGTTATTGTATTTTTGTTCCTCTTCAATAATAATAGCAAATTGTATTCCTGAAATTCTAAAAACAGTATTATTCTCTCTAGCAAAATGGTATTTCATCTGCTTAATGTATTCAGCAATCATCAAATTTCCAACATCTCTTCCAAAGCGTTTGTTGATATCAGGAATATTAGTGAGATGCATCATTGTCAAATAAAAAGTTCTTTTGTCTTTACGATATTGTGATAATACTTTAATTAAATCATCTTCACTTGGCAAAGAATCAATAATCTCTATTGAAGTAGAAGGAAATAAACGGATATCAAGCTTCTTAACAGTTGAAATTAGATAACTGTTTTTTCCATGACTAAACATTCTTCCTTTTTCTTCAATCCAAGTATATGAGTCATTGATAGTTAAGCGATATTTATGTGTTAACTCAGGAACTTTTTTGTTGATTTTTTTGATATTGTGAAGATAGGCATTTTGGTCATCTTTATGAATCATTCCCTTATACTCATCAAGGGTAATTTCAGGCTTTTTGAATCCAGTTATCTTAACTACTTCCTCTGTTAAAAACAAATTCTCCATTGTTTCATCATAAAAGATTAACCCTTCTTCAAGCAGTCCAATCGTATAGATAAACCTCTTTCTAAGTAATTCTGAAGCATCTTTTATACTGTCTAACTCTTTTTCTAACTCAAAAAAATCATAATCAGTCAGATTTTGAGTAATCCTGATCTTACTTTTAAAATTTATTGCTAAAACTATTATTGCGAAATATAAAAAATACTCGCTATACTCCATCAAACTATCTTTATCAATAAAAATAATCAAATCTGAAAAATATCTTGCTATAACTAAAAATGCGTATGTTGATAATAACAAAAACAATTTCCATAATCTTAGCTTACGGTAGATAATTGAACTAAAAACTAACAGAAGCATCAATATAATCACCGAAGCATAAAATAGCCAATCACTCATAGTAAACCTCTATTTCTTTTTAATGCTAGTTTTGACATAGATTACTGGATAATAATATGTCATGAAAACTCCTAGGAAAAGCATCGCGTATAAAGCTGAAAAATATCTTTCTCCTGTTATATACGTGCCACCTAAAATTGCTAGAAAAATAAAACCCCAGATAAATGTTAACCCATTAGTAATGATTTTAAAAAGTTTGGTATTTCGATAATCAATATTCATATCATATTGATGATACAAATATACAATTGGTTGATTTACAAATACAGAAACTAAAAAAGTTATCGTCATCAAGGCTAGAAAAATATTATCATCTTTCATAATATTGAAGTCTTGCCAAAATATTGAGAGTATTGCGTAGATAAATAAACTTGAATCAACTACTATCTCAAACCAGTTTATTTTCTTATATATCTTGAACTTAATAAAACTAACTAAGAAAGCCAGTCCAAAAGCAGCCGGGAAGAGATAGATATTATTAAAGTAATTGCTCAAGAATGTTGCTGTTGCATAAATAAATATATGAACAAATAAGAACTTTACTCCCAAAAATTTGTACTTTGAAACTCGATATTCTTCAGGGCTATATTCTTGGTAATCATCCAATTGAAATGCTCTAACTACTTTGAATAATTGATCAGCATCTCCACGATATTTTAAAAATCCAGAATCAAGAACTTCATTAAATGCGTTCTTTTTCAACAATAAGTTACTTAACTTATCATTCGTTGTATATATAGATAGATCTGCATTACCATATTTTCCGTGATGGATAACTATGTTTTTACCCTTACATCTTATGAAGTAACTGCTTTTACCAATATGGAAATTGACATGGACTTCGGTTTTTCCAAATTGGGTATAATCATAGTTATGTCTAATCATCATCATTATTTCATCATTAGAAAAATACTCAAATGTTTCATCTTCATTATCTCCATAATAAAGATGATCTTCAATTTTATCTCCAAATACCACTCCTTGTTTTATCACACCAAAGAATCCTGCTTCAGGCCTGATAAAACTACCTCCAACAAAAAAATTATCCAAAACCTGCGTGTTTTCCAACGCCTCAATATCAATCATTTCGTTGATGGTTAAATTCTTTCGAAACTTCTCAGTTCTTAGCATTGGGAAATATTGCTTTGGTTTACCTAGATCTTTTGTGACGACTGCTTTAGCGATTTTTGGCATAAATTCCTTTAACTTTTCTAAGACTAATTCCGCAGTTATATTATCTGAATCATCATAAGTAAAATCGAGACATAACAAAACTTCATTAGATTTAATGTTTCGCTTAGAAGCATAGGTATAATTATATAGCCTTATCAACTTTATTTGATCTGACAAATCATTTTTGAAGTAGTAGTTTAACTCATTAAGCCCAAAGTCAATTGGAGCGCCTTCAATAACACAATAAAGTGTATTAATTCTACCAGAAGAATCAAGGTATGGATAGTATTCTTTGATTATCTCAATATCATCATCAATTCCGGGAATCTCTTTGAAGTATTTCTTGTATACATTGACTGGATTATCACTAATAAAGAAATACTTCGCTAAAATCTCATTACCTTCTTGGTCGATTAAATAATCAATTTCTGAATTATCCTTTAATATGAACTTCTTGATCTTTGTTTTTAAAATAGCGTTAGGATTAAGGAGTTTTATTTTTTCGATAATCTTATCACAGATATCTTTCTCTGAGTTCTCCATAATATAAAAACCATTTTTAAGCCCCGAGAAAAAGTTTATAAAAAACGCATATGCATCAACTTTATCCATTTCTAATCCGTTAATAAAATTGTTAGTGGCAAACTCCAAGACTAATTCTTCTGAAGAAAAATACTTGTTTAGTAATTCCTTTAAAGAATAATCTCCCCACTCAATCATTAAAGAAGTCAATGTATAATCAGTATTCTTAAGCATATTTGAATATTGTACGATGTAATTTTTATAATGTTTTTCTAAATCGGTGAAAAAATCATGAATTTCATTGCGATGTTTCGGATAATACCTAACTAAATAAACTCGGAATTGTTCTAAAGAGTTCATTCTTTTTCTGATTCTTCCAGTTTTATCAACAACCATTTCATAATGCATTTTTTCATATTTAAGAGTGCTTTCCAACCCTAAGTTATCAAGGTATGCATAGAGTAATCCTGACGAATCAAGTCCTGCAACTATATTATTTCTATTATATGAAATATGATAGCTTTTATCTTCTGTTTTCAAATTGATTTTTTCATATTCTGCTTGAACGACATTTCTATCCTGTATCAATAAAACCTTTCGCATTTTTCTTGATAAAAACAATGCGATTATCAGAGAATACAGATCCTGCCCAATAACAACACAATCAAATTCTTTCAAGATTTCACCACCTTCATACTCACAAAAGATTATATCATAATCTCAAAAAAAATACTATTTTTCAAAGCTATTTGTCATTTTTAAGACTGTAATTTTTTTAAAGTAAAAAATCTTTAAAATAAAAACATTGCAAATACTCTCTCAAATATCTATAAATAATGTCTACCCATAAATATAGAAAAGTAGACACTTTTTTATTTTGTGTCTACTTTTATGAGTTTGGTTTAAAACGACGCTTTTTAAAATACCTGCAAAAACTTCTCAAAATATAAACTTAACGTTTCTTTACTGATATTGTATTCTATAGCTTTATTTATCGTAATACTTACATTCCCTGTTTCTTCAGAAACGATAATCGTAAAGGCATCGCTAACTTCACTAATACCTATAGCCGCTCTATGTCTTGTTCCAAAATGCATCGGTAAATCTGTTCGGTTTGACGCTGGATAATATGCTTTTGCACATAAAATTTTATTTCCTCTGATAATAACCGCCCCATCATGCATAGGTGCATTTGGTATAAAAATCGATGTTAATAATTCTTTTGATACATCTGCATTAATAATTAATGCTTTGTTGATTATCTTGGATAAATCAACTTTTCTTTCTATTGTAATCAAAGCTCCTATTCTTCTTTTTGATAAATAATCTACTGCATCAATCAACTGTTCAGCTAACTCATTATCTACTACATAAGCTTTGTTTTTGACTCTAACTATTTTCAGTTTTTTTAACAATTGAGCTATCTCATCAAAATACAAAACTGCAAAGAAATATATTACTGGAAGAAAAATTACTATTTTTGCCCAAAGTAAATCATCTTCTTTTACGAACATGAAGTAAAGACTTACACCAGTAAGTAAAACAAAGATCACTTTTGATATTCCGTATTTTAATTCGATATTTTTTGATTTAGAAACCAAAACAAAAATCGCATGCAAATACGTTATTGTTATTAATAACCCGTATTCTTCCATAAATTTTCCCCCAATTCAATTATAGTACATAATAAAAAGACTAACTAGTTGTTTTTCTTTATATCTGTTTTCTTGAATACAATATCTAAAGCAAAATATGCTATAGGAATCAATAATGCTGAAGCAAAGAAAGGTGCAATATATGTTGCTAATGGGTAGATTTCATAATCTATACTAAACCAGTTGATTACCATGTAATCAAACAACTGTGCTGAAATACTACTAATTATCAATCTAACTAAAAAGACAATAAACACTACAGAAAACTGCATTGTTGATTTGTTTTTAGGCTTAAATGTTAAATATGCATTAGCAAAGTATGAGAATGTAGATGCTGTTACAAAAGCGATAGCATTAGATACAAAAGCGATCATCGCTAATGAATTATAAAATACTCCGTAAACCAACATGTGTATCAAGGTGTTGATAACACCAATAATTCCAAAGGTTAAAAATTTCTTAGTTAAGAAATTTTTCTTGATAAAATGCCAGATTCTATTCAATTCCTATATCCTCCGATGTCTCTTCAACTAAGTAAATTGGACGATTCATCACCTGTTTACGATTAGAATAGAGCAAATAAATTATTACGTAAGTCAAAGCGCTTAATACTAAAACCAATAAAGCCAGATGCAATGCTAAAATCAATCCTGTTAAAGCAATTATTCCTGTGAAATAAAGAACCAAATCTAAAGCGATAAGACCTAGCCCTAAAAAGAAAAACATCACTGGTAAAACTAGAAGAATTGATGAGAATTGGTTCATTCCATTAAAAGCATATTTAACTAAAGAACGGAAGCTCCATGAACTCTTTCCATACTTTCTAGGAATAAAATCGTATTCTATACACTTTCTTGGATAACCAATCCAAGAAAATATCCCTTTGACAAACCGATAATTGTCTTTGATTTTCAAAAATGCATCCACAACTATCTTATCCATCAATTGATAATCTTTAGCTCCGTTATCCAAAGGCCTTTCGGTATAAGCATTATAGATTTTATAGAAAAGATTAGCAAATAAAGTTCTTAGCTTTGGTTCTCCTTTTCTTGATTTTGAGCGCGTATAGACAATCTTATATCCTTGATTGTGATACTCTATCATTTCATTGATTAGGTGAGGTGGCTGTTGTAAGTCGCAATCAATTATTATTATGAAATCTTTATCTTTAGAACTTTCTAAACCAGCATGCATTGCTGCTTCTTTACCGAAGTTTCTAGACAAAGAGATATACTTTACTCTTTTATCTAAGCTCATCAATTTCTTGATTTCTGAAAGGCTGTTATCCTTAGAACCATCATTGACAAAAAGGATATCAAAATCAATATCTTCATAGTTTAAGTATTTAATTGCTTCTTCATAAAACAAAGGAATATTTTTTTCCTCATTATAAGTCGGTACAATTAATCTTGCATATTTCATAATTATCAACCTCTTTTATATTTCTTAATCAGTATTGGTAAAACAAATATCGAAAGATAAATTGCGGATGCTCCTAAACTGATATAAAAACCTAAATCTAAATATTTAGGAGAAAACTTCAAAGTTAAATCAATCGAAGATTCACCTTTAGGAATAATAATACCTAAAAAACCACCGCTGACACTAATCGTTTCATATTGATGATTAGAAACAAACCTCCAATCATCTGAGTATACAACTGGTACTACAACAATTTGGTCGTTTTCAGAAATCGATACATTATCATATCTTAATCTTATTCTACCATTTTTGATTTGCAAGAAATGATTAGAAATATGGTTTTGCGTTAAGATTCCTTCCAAATCTTGACTTCCTTGTGTAAAGTATCTTAGTCTTAGACTGAATAAATCACTATGACTATACATTGCTCCGGTCTTATATATATATATTTTATTAGGTTTAGTACTGTAATACAAAAACCCATCTAAACATTCGTAGTTATCTCCAAACTCGTCTACAACAAAGACTCTCTCAAATGCTTTTTCCAAACTCATGTCAAAAAAGATAATTCCATTTTCTTCGGGAAGATTGATTTTTGATAAATCATATTCCAAATAAGCTGCCATATCAATTGCTCTTTCAGCTCTCATTCTGAGAATTGGAGCTGCTTGCAATTGTTCGCTTTTTTCAATAAACAGTTTTCTTGGTTGTTTCCAAAATTCGCATTTGATTTGAAAAGGAATTCCTGAGGGATCTTCATCCTGTCCTAATGAATATATTTGACACGATTGTCTAGTTCCATCAGTAAACTCAACATATACCTCCTTATAAGCGTTAAGGGATACATCTCTATTCTCAGCTTTAATATAAATTGCTCCTACTGAAAAAATCACATCTAAATTTTGTTCTTCGTAAACATAAAAATCTCTTTCTTGTGAATCAGTAATTCCAGAGACTCTTTCTGTCTTTAATGATACTAGTCGGCGATATGAGTCTAGAGAGAGGGAATTTTGATTTTCAATATCTTCAAGATACTTAAAATCATACTCAGAAAAATCATAGTTTTTATCTGGGTCGATAATTGCTGCCATCAAAAAAACTTTTTGTCTTAACAAACTAGAATTTAGTTCATTCAAACTATTAAATGGAATTGAATCGCTATCACTTGCATTAAATACTGTATCAAATACACGGAAATTTTCTAATTTTTTTATTTCAAAAATTGTATATTTCTCACTTGTAGCCAGTAATTCAAAGTATGTTTCATCAAAAACATACATATCTTGAGTATCAACAAGAATGTACTTATATCCCAAGAAATGATTTATATAGAATCCAAAATAGTTCATCTTACTCTTTGATTGATATTCATTACTATTGAACAACATTTTACTGATAGCATTTGTTTCCGCATCTGTCCATGAATGAAAAATCTGCGTGTTGGTCGCAAAAACTGTCATTCTGTTGAAGTTTGTTTTTTCAACATCCAAACGACTCATATCTACATAAACACGATAAAACTCATCCTTTTCTAAATTATCCTTGAGAAAATGATTTATCTCATGCATAGTGTTGAAAGTATCGAGTTTATTTTTGATTGAAAATGGCCCTGAATATAAATAACCTATCGCAACAATAACTTCAATCCAAATAAACCATTTAATTACAGTATATTTTTTCAACCATCCAAAAATAAGTAAAACTAATAAATATAAAATACTTACTCCCATCAATATTTGATCAGCTCTCATTACATCTCTTCCCGCGTAATGAGTGTCAATTGCTAGTTTCTTTTGATAATAATATATCAAAAAAGCTACCAAGCCCAAAAGGATAGAAATGATTATTGTCTGGTTTTTCATTTTGACATTTTCAAAACCAAATCGATCAAAAACATGTGCTAAAATGATAACTTGAAACATTGGCAACATATTAATCCATCTTGTATATGGTTTGTCAAGAGTACCTGAGAACACATAAGAAAAAATCGGAAAAATCATAAATATTAAAGCTATCAATAAAGATATTTTGTATACTCTGCTAATTCGATCTTTCATAAAGAATATATTACACATATAAACGAAACCAATTATAGTGATATATAGTGAAACATGCTCTAATCCATAATCGTTCTCAAAGCCATAAAAACCAATTGGTTTTTGTTCAGTAAAAATCTTTGCTAGATATCTAATGTAGATTTCAGGTTGAAAGAGTTTTAACTCATAAGTTCCAATTTTTATAATCCAAGCATTAAAGTTAGCTGTTGTTCGGTAGGTTTCTTCTAATATAAAGGTAATTGATGGTAAGAGTATTACTGAAGCCATTAAAACTCCTAATATCAATAAACCTAAGAATATAACTCCGTTTTTCAAAAAACCCCACAGTTTGAAGTCTTCTCTTTTAAAACTTTCAATCAAATAGGCAAAAGCAATAAAAGCTAAAATCATATATGCAAGATAGAAATCATAGAAAACAATTAGAAATGCATAAATTGGAACGATGAATCGCTTTTTATGAAAGAAATAGTGAATTACAACCAATCCAACCGGAAGATAAAAGATAATCGACAAAAATACTGGAAAAGCCATGAAACTGACAAAACCACCACTCACCATATAAAATATACTCATCCAAAAGATTGTTCGGTTTTTCATGCCTTTTAAATGGAAATAGTATGCTAAAGCCATAACTCCAGCCCAAATCTTTGTTAACTCCATAATTGAATATGCAATTTCAGTTGGCATAATAAAACTTAATATAAATGTCAAAAAAGTGAAGATATCTAAAGGTATGTAATAGACATCAGAAAAGAATGAAGCACCAAAGTAATTGTTCAAATTGAAAAAAGATAAAGTGCCTTCCTTTATCGATGCTACAAAGTCAACCATAATTGTATAGTATTGTAAAATATCATCAGAAAAATTGGTATAAAAACTGTTGTTGATGAGGATTATCCCTACCTGAATCAAAAACAAAACTGTAAATACAAATAAGGCGATAAATCTGAAAGTCTTTCTTCTGCTTGAAAAACAAGTTTCAAAATAATTGCGGAAGAAGACAATGAATTTCTTAATAATTTCTTTTAACTTAGCCATTGTTTCTCCTGTATAACATAGAATCTTTGCTAAAATATTATATCATAAAACATATTGATTATATAGTGATAATTTTGAGAATTATTGCAAAAATCCAATATTTTATATATAATGTTTACGAGGTGAAAAATGGAAAAAGCAATATTGGTAGGTTTGGATTTAGGAAACGATGAATTTTTCCAAGAAAACCTAGAAGAACTAAGAAGTTTGGCTTTAGCATGCAATATTGAAGTTTTAGATGAGATTACCCAAAAAAAATCTGTTCCTACTCCAAACTTCTATATTGGTGAAGGAAGAGCCGATGATTTAAAAGATTTAATTGAAGAATTAGATGCTAATGTTGTAATTTTTGATGATGAGTTAAGTCCAAGCCATATAAGAAATTTAGAAGAAAAACTTAAAGTTAAAGTTATCGATAGAACCGTTTTGATTCTTGATATTTTTGCAAGACGCGCTAAAACCAAGGAGGCAATACTCCAAGTTTTACTTGCTCAATCGATCTATATGTTACCAAGAGTTATCGGTATGAATAAATCCCTTTCAAGACAAAGAAGCGGGACTGGATCAAAAGGTCCTGGCGAACAACAACTAGAACTCGATAGAAGATTGCTAAGAGAAAAGATTTCACAATATAAAAGAGAACTTAAAGAACTTGTTAAAGTTAGAAGAAACCAAAGAGGTAAGCGCAACAAAAGTTTGATTAAAACTGTAGCTCTTACTGGTTATACAAATTCAGGCAAATCAACACTAATGAATGCTATTATAAAAGAGACTGATTCATTGCATAAGTATGAAACACTTTCAAAAGATATGCTTTTTGCCACGCTTGAAACAAAAACAAAAAAAATCGTATTGTCAAATAATCACGATTTTCTATTAACTGACACAGTTGGTTTTATTAGAAAACTTCCACACGATTTAATTGAAGCTTTCAAATCAACACTAGAAGAAATCAAAGAAGCATCTTTGATTCTACATGTTGTAGATTTAGCTAACCCTAATTACGAACATCAAATTCAAACAGTTGAAGACATTCTTTCTGATATTGGTGTTAAAGATATTCCAATAATTTATGTTTTTAATAAAATTGATCTTCTCAGTGAAGTTCCAATAATATCTAGAGATAATGCTATCTTGATTTCCGCTGAAAGTAAAACAAACATCAATAAACTTATTGATTTAATCAATCTCAACCTTTACAAAACTCATACCGTAAAGATGCTTATCCCTTTTGCAGATTCAGCTATTTATTCCGATTTGAAAGAAAATACTAATATAATAAAAACAAATTATCTAGAAAACGGAATAGAGATTGAAGCCAATATCAGTGATTATTTCTATCATAAATATCATAATTTTATAAATTAAACCATCCAAGAGGGATGGTTTTTAATTTAAAGTATTAAAGTACTCTTCAATAATCAAAATTATTTTTGTTGCTGAATCAGAGTTGACAATTTCTTGTTTTATTTTAGAAGCATTCGGTAATCCTTTGATGTACCAAGCTCCATGAGTTCTCATTTCTAAAGCAGCTAGATTCTCCCCTTTTAACTCAATCAAATGGTTTAAGTGTTTTATAAGATAAGTCTTTCTCATTTCTATACTAATCTCTTTATCGTAAAAACCTGTTTTTAAAAAATCTACTGTCTGCTTAATCAACCAAGGGTTACCCAATACCCCTCTACCAATCATTACCGCATCACAACCTGTATAATTCAACATATATTTTGCATCTTCAGGAGTCTTTATATCTCCATTACCAACAACAGGTATATTAACAGCTTCTTTTACTGCTTTGATGATATCAAGGTTAACTTTTCCAGTATACATATCTGTCTTTGTTCTTCCGTGAATGGCAATCATACTAGCGCCTGCTTTTTCCATAAGAATAGCAAACTCGACAGCATTAATAGATTGATGATCAAATCCACTTCTTATTTTAACTGAAACAGGTTTTGTAACTTTTTGTACTATGTTATATACGATATCATAAGCTAAATCTGGAGTTGTCATAAGTTTTGATCCACTACCTGATTTAGTTACCTTTGGAACTGGGCATCCCATATTTATATCGATTATATCACAGTTTGATAATGTATCTATTAAAATAGCAGCTTCTACCATTGTTTTAACTTCGCTACCGAATAACTGTAAAGCTATCGGCTTTTCATATTTATTGATTTCTATCATCTCATGAGTCTTTTTGTTTTCATAAAGCAAACCCTTATCAGATATCATCTCCGTATAGATCAAACCAGCTTCAAACTCTTTTAGAATCATTCTATACGCCAAATTCGTAACTCCAGCCATAGGAGCTACAAAAACATTGTTATCCAAGAACAAATTCTTGATTCTAAATTGCATAACCTCACCCTTTTCATACCAATTATATCTTAAAACTACAAAAATACAAAACATTAGATTTTTTAAATGATTATGATATAATACTCAAGAAGGAAGTGAAAATTATGAGTGATTACCTTGTAAAAGCTTATGCTTTTGATGGAACAGCTAGAATCTATGCTGCTCAAACAACTTCATTAGTTGAGCATGCCAGAAAAATCCATGATGCTTACCCTGCAGCTAGCGCTGCCTTTGGAAGAGTTCTTACTGCTTCTTTAATTATGGGCGCTATGTATAAAGAAAACCAGACCCTAACTATCCGAATAGATGGAGGAGGTCCGATTGGTAAGATTATAGCTACTGTCAATGCTAAAGGCGTTGTCAAAGGAACCCTTGAAAACCCTCATGTTCACATGTCATATAAAAACAAATTAGATGTTGGCTCAATCGTTGGAAATAACGGTTATCTCCATGTCACTAAAGATTTAAAAGTTCGCGATATATTTACCTCATCAGCTGAACTTCAAACAGGAGAAATTGCTGATGATTTTACGTATTATTTTGCAAAAAGCGAACAAATACCTTCTTCAGTAGGTTTAGGAGTTTTAGTTAACGAAGAGAATGAAGTCTATGCTAGTGGCGGTTTTATTCTTCAAGCAATGCCAGGCATTAAAGAAGAAACAATTAAGCAAATAGAAGATAATATTAGCGAGATGAAACCAATATCTGAATTGATCAGCAATAATCTTACTCCAGAAGATATTATAAATTTAATAACTAAAGGAAATCATAGTTTTGTTGAGTATCTTCCGCTTAAGTATGAATGTGACTGTTCAAAACAAAGGTTTTTTACTGGATTATCTACACTGGATAAAAATGAAATTCATGCGATAATCGACGATAATAAACCTATAGAAATAGTTTGTGAATTTTGTAAAACAGAATATGAGTTTTCAATTTCTGAATTAAAAGACCTATTATAACAAAAGCCCAATGTGGGCTTTTGTTTTAGTCATATTTTGCAAATGGATCATCATCGTAGATGTTTTGTTTTTTCTTTTGTTCTCTTTTCAAGACAACATTTTTTGGTTCAACTACAATTGCTAAAATCAAATATGCTAAAATTCCTGTTCCAGCACATAAAACCAAGATTATCCAAATCACTCTAATCAAAGTTACATCAACATCAAAATAATCTGCTAATCCTGAGCATACTCCTGCTACTTGTTGGTTTTCAGTATCACGATAAAGTTTTTTTGTTTCAGCCATATCAATCATCTCCTACTCTTAAATAATATCTTAATTTTTTCTTTTTGAAAACATATTTTTCATTTTTATCAACAAATTTAAAAAATCTTCTTTTTTTACAAAAACAACCATAAACCCTAATCCTATGACAACTATTGGTAAGGATAAAGATAAAATCAATGTGGTAATAGAGATATTAGCCTTAACTTTGATATGCAGAGTTTCTTCAACATTATCACTGAAACTTACTGTTAAATATACATCCCCATATTGTAAAGCTTTTATCATCCCATCGTTATCTATACTAACTGCTGTATCATTATCTATAGAATATTCTATTATCGAAAGATTTTTTGTTACCAAATAATCTAAAACATTTAAATTGTCTCCAATTTTTAAATATATTGTTCTGATTGGCGGTCTTAAACTAATTAAAGCATCATTTAGCATTTCAATAGCATCATCAACTTGCGATTGCGTTGTATTCTTATCGTTGATGATTTGATATGCGTTATCTATAGCATGTAGATAATATGAATATGAACTAGCAGAATAATCAGTTTCATTATAGTTTAGAGAATCATTATAAAGTCTTGTTAAATCACTAAAATCAGCCATTAACACTAAAATATCTGTACTGTTATTTAAATCGGTTAAGAGTTGATTAAAAAGTGATTCATCAAGATTTGGACTTCCTATTAATAAAAATATCCGTTCTAGTTCCTCAAAGTATAATGTTTGTGAATTATCAGTGAAGTCATCAAGGTTAAGTCCTTTTAGTTGATTATAAAGCATTACTAGTTGTGTGTTATCAACCCTTTCAACTAATAAATTTATTGCATTACTAATCTTTTCCTCGATATTTTCAACAACTGAAATTTCCACATTCTCATCTGCTATAACAGAGTTTACATAAAGATAATTTCCATAATTATCAACAGCTGCTTTAAACATAGAATAAGACTCTTCTGTATAGTTTTGTCTTTGTTCATAATATGCAATTATTGCTTGATTATTGAGAATCACTAAATTAGTTTTATCCGCTCTTAAAACTAATAAACTTTCAATGTTTGACAAATCAATTTCTGCTTGTAAAATTACTTGTTCTCCTGACTTTGGATTGGCAAGCAACATTTCAATTCTTTCTAATTCTATCAAAAACATTGTAACTGAATTATTTGTATAAATACTTAAGTCAATTTGATTCAAAGAATCATATAAGTTTGAAACCCGAAAATATGTTGTTCTTTTGGTTAGATAGCCAAGTGCTCTAGTCATATCTTCACTTAAATCATCTATTTCTTGTTGTGTTGATAAAGGGTCATTTATCTTAGCAGTTATTGCATCTACCCCTCCTAAGTCACTTATCACCGAAAAAAATTCATTGTATGAGCCTAACTCATAATCTGTCTCGTTATCAATTGCTTGTTCTACATCGCTCAACAAATTCAAAGCTTGAGTAGTATCTAGAGCTTTAACAGTTAAAAAGCTAAAAAATCCGCTTATCAAAGCAAGAAGGATAAAATGAATTAGCTTTTTTTTCTTAAGCATTTCAATCACCTTTTTTAAAAACTCGATTATAGATATAATCTACCTTCCTCTTATAATAATCTAATTCAAAAAGCTCGTTGATTTCTTCTTCATTCAGCACATCTTTAATTTTTAGGTTTTCTTTCACTAAATTTATGAAATCAACTTGTTGGTCATACGCTATATTCGCCATACTTTGCGCTAAATCATAAGCTTCTTCTCTTGACATACCCTTATCAATTAATTTTGTTAAGACTCGTTGAGAAAAAATAACCCCATGAGTTATATAGATATTTTTTAGCATGTTTTGCGGATAAACAACTAAATCTTTAATCACTTTGTTATATCGATTAAACATATAATCAACCAAGGTGGTTGCATCAGCTAAAATTATCCTTTCCACCGAAGAATGACTGATATCTCTTTCATGCCATAAAGCAATATTCTCATAAGTAGATAGCATATAACCTCGTAAAACTCTTGCAATCCCTGTTATATTTTCACTTACAATTGGGTTTTTCTTATGAGGCATTGCTGAAGAGCCTTTCTGTGTGCTTGAAAATGGTTCTCTAACCTCGTTTACTTCCGTTCTTTGTAGATGTCTAATTTCAATCGCAATCTTCTCTAAGGTAGAAGCTAGTAAAACCAAAGCACTCATGTAATAAGCATGTCTATCTCTTTGAAGAGTTTGAGTTGAAATATTTACTGTATTAATTCCTAACTTTTTACAGATATATCTTTCAATCTCTGTATCAGTGAATGCATAATTTCCGACTGCTCCAGAGATTTTCCCGACTTCAACCGATGCAGCTGCATGTAAAAACCTTTCATAATTTCTATTTAATTCGTCATACCATAAAGCAAATTTTAAACCAAAAACAGTAATATCCGCATGGATACCATGTGTTCTTCCAATGCAAAAAACATCTTTATAGAAGAAAGCTTGTTTTTTTAGGGTTTTCAAAAACATCAAAATATCTTCTTTAATTAAAGAATTAGCTTTTTTTAACAATACTCCATTTGCTGTATCAACAACATCAGTTGAAGTCAATCCATAATGAATAAATCTCTTTTCTGCCCCTAAAGATTCTGAAACAGATCTAGTAAATGCTATAACATCATGTTTTGTATCTTTTTCAATTTTTTTGATTTTTGCAAGTGAGTATTTGGCATTTTTTCTAATCAAAACTAATTCCTCATCACTCACTATTCCTAGATGATTCAGCGCTTCCGCGTTAAGAATCTCAATTTCCAAAAAAACATCAAATTTAGTTTTGTCTTCCCAAATATGCTTCATTTTAGGTCTAGAATATCTGCTAATCATTGATATTACCTACCAAATTCAAATAACACTTTAAAGTGTTTTCTAATAAACAAGCTATTGTCATCGGTCCGACTCCACCTGGCATCGGTGTTATGTATGCTGCTATATCTTTGACTTTTTCAAACAATACATCCCCATACAACTTATCATTAACCCTAGATACTCCAACGTCTATTACAACCGCACCATCTTTAACATATGATTCATCTACCATATTTGCTCTTCCCACTGCAGCAATTAAAATATCAGCTTGTTTGGTGATTTCTTTAATATTATTTGTTTTAGAATGACAAATTGTAACAGTCGCATTTCTTTGCAACATCAACTGAGCCATAGGTTTTCCAACGATTAAACTTCGTCCAATAATTACACAATGCTTGCCTTGGACATCTATGTCATACTCATCCAAAATTCTAGTGATTCCTAATGGGGTACAAGGAACTAAGGCGTCTTGATTTTTGCATAGTTTTGCGACATTTTCATTATGAAATCCATCAACATCTTTTTTAGGAGTTACAAGATTAACAACTTTTTCAGCGTCAATATGTTTAGGTAATGGTAACTGAATTAAAATACCATGTATATCTATATCTTCGTTTAGTTGTTTTATTAAATCGATTAATTCATTCTCAGAAATGTTCTCTGATTTATTTATTATTGTTGAAGTGAAACCCACTTGATTACAAGCTCTTTCTTTAAACTTCACATATGTTTGACTTGCGGGATCATCTCCTACTAAAACAACTGCTAAGTGAGGTTTTATCTTATATTTTTCTATTAGTTCTTGTGTTTTTTCTTTTAATGATTCTCTAATTTTCTTAGCTAGTTTAGTTCCATCTAAAAGTATACTCATTAAACTATTCTCCTTCATTTGTATATAGGTATTGGTCTAAAATCTCCCCGTAATAAACGGTATGATTTGCATCTTGATTATAATATCTTGTTTTAACTTTGGGGATAATCACACTTTGTTCTAAATCTTGTTTATATATCACCTTGCATTCATAATGCAAAGTAGCTTCTTTTATTATCGGTGTTTCTATCTTTCTTCCTTTAATCGGTGTTAGATTGCATACTTCAAATTTATTCATTTCTCTTAAGGATTTTGTTCCACAAATTTTAATAGCCTCTAGCATATCTTTTTCGATTGGAATACTAACAGTAAATTCTTCGCTAGAATTTATTAATTCAAATGTAGCTCTTGATTCTCTTACCAAAACTATAAAGACAGGTCTTCCCCATACTACAAAAATTCCACCCCAACCAATAATCATTGTATTTATGATTTCACCTTTCTTTGTGTTTAAGAATATTCCTGGTGACATTTTTTCTAAAACAACGTTTGCATAATCAAATACTTTGATTTCTTTATACATTTAGCTACACCTCCATTATCAAAAGTAATTATATCATAATATGAAAAATCTAAAAAGTTTTACTGGGATTATTTACATTTTTTTGATAATGATTAGTACTAATTTAACTATTTTTGATTATTTGTGTTAAAATATAATAAGCAAAAGGGAGTAAATTATGAAGATAGGAATATTAGGACTTGGCCTTATTGGGGGCAGTATCGCTAAAGCTTTAAATAAAAAACATGAAATTTCTGCTTTTGATATCTCTAAAGAGAGTCTTGAGTATGCTATAAAGAACCATATCATCAAGACTGCTTATAAAGATATTGACTCATTTCTAAATAACAACGAAGTAATCTACCTTTGCTTGTATCCAAATGCAATTGTAGAATTTTTTGATAAAAATCACGCTTTAATCAATTCAAAAAATATCTTTATTGAGATATCCGGTATAAAATCGACTTTGATTGAAAAAATTAATCATTTGAACATTCACAATTTGAGAATTATCTATACTCATCCGATTGCAGGAAGAGAAACTTCTGGAGTAACTAATGCGGATGACAAGATTTTTACAAAAGGAAATTATGCTATTATTAAAACAGAATCAAACACTTCAACTGAGTATAGTTTAGCAGAAAGTTTAGCAATAGAGATGGGTTTTAAGAATATTTCTTTTATCCATCCTGAAGTTCATGATCAAATAATCGCTTATACATCTCAATTAACTCATATCATATCTTTATCTTTAGTAAGTTCTTTTCAAAATAATGTTAACTTAACCCATTTTACAGGTGATTCTTATCGAGATTTAACTAGAATAGCTAATATCAACCTCAATCTTTGGCCTGAATTGTTCTTACAAAACCAATCTTATCTCTATGAAATAATGAAAGCGTTTAAGAAACAATTTGAATCTTTTGAAAAAGCGATCGAACAAAATGATTACGATCTTTTAATAAATCTAATGTCGAATGCCAAAATTTCACATCTTAAATATCTGGAGGACTTAAAAAATGAATGTTAGAGTATATCCTGGTTATGCCTCAGGAAACATCCAAACTCCTCCTTCTAAGTCATTATTGCATCGAGCTATAATCAGTGCTTCTTTAGCAAAGGGAGTTTCAATAGTTAAAAATGTAGTTTACTCAGAAGATATTAAAGCTACTATAAACGCTTTTAAAAAACTTGGCATAAGAATAATCAAACAAGAAAACCAATTAGAGGTTCATGGTAATAGTAATCTTGCATTCTTTGGTAATGAAAGAATTGATTGTAATGAGTCTGGTTCTACAATTCGTTTTCTTATTCCTTTGATTGTTAATTCAAAAGGGATATATATTACTGGGAAATCTTCTTTAATGAGCAGACCTTTCACAGTTTACGAGACACTCTTCACAGAAAACGGTCTTGTCTTTGATAAATCCGATAAAGATATTTTTTTAAAAGGTGATTTAATGGCTGGTGATTACATTATCCCCGGTAATATCTCCTCTCAGTTTATCAGTGGTTTGTTATTTGCTTTACCTTTAAAAAAATCGTCATCAAATTTAACTGTTTTAGGCAGTTTTGAATCAAAAAAATATGTAGATATGACAGTTGAAACTCTAGCATTATTTGGTATTAAAATCATCGAAACTGAAAAGGGTTATTATATTCCTGGAAACCAAAAATATACTCCTGCAAATATCTCAATTGAATCAGATTTTTCACAAATTGCATTCTTTGCGGTTGCAGGAATTATCAACGGAGATATTTTAGTCAAAAATGTCAATAACGATTCCTCTCAACCAGATATAGCAATCATTGATGTAATTAAAGATATGGGCGGAAAGATTAAAAAGACAAAAAATGCTATCCATTTTAAAAAAAGTGAGACGATTGGAAAAACTATTGATTTAAGTCAAAACCCTGACATTGGTCCAATTCTATCAATATTGGCAAGTCTATCTAGAGAAACTACTCAAATAATTAATGCGAGTCGCTTAAGAATTAAAGAGACAGATCGTTTAAGTGCTTCTTGTGATATTCTAAAAAAATTTGGTGTTCATGTCGAGTCAAATAACGATTCAATGATAATAACTGGCCAAGAAACATTGAACGGTAACACTTTTCACTCATACAACGATCATCGAATGGTAATGTCAATAGCAATAGCTGCTTTAAGAGCTAACCAACCAGTAGTTATAAAAAAAGCAGAAGCTATTAATAAATCCTATCCTCATTTTTTTGAAGATTTACAATCGTTAGGTATTAAAGTAGAATTTTTCTAGGTAGGTGTTTATATGCTTTTAAGTGTTGAATCTTCAAAAAGAAGCTATTACATAACAATTAAATACAATTTATTAGATGAAATTGAAAACTATCTTGAGGTTTTAGATAGTTATGTTTTAATTAGCGATGATTTGATTCCTAATGAAATCATAACTAGAATCACCGATAAATTGACCAATTGTGATGTAATCCGATTTCCTTCAGGAGAACAATCTAAATCTTTATTGGAATATAATCGTTTAATTGAAACGTTGATTGAAAAAGGCATTACACGACAAACCAAACTGATTGCTTTGGGTGGTGGTGTAACCGGTGATTTGGTTGGATTTATTGCTTCAACAGTTTATAGAGGTATCGATTATATTCAAATTCCTACATCCTTATTAGCGATGATTGATTCTTCTGTTGGTGGAAAAGTGGGGATAAATACTAAATACGCCAAAAATTCTATTGGTGCAATCTATCCCCCTATTAAGGTTTTGATTGACCCTAGCACATTATCTTCTCTCCCCGTTAGACATTTCAATAACGGCATGGCTGAGTTAATAAAATACGGGATGATTGCTTCAAAACCCTTATTTGATTCTATAAAAAATATTAATATCAATATCGATATGTCAAGTTATATCTATCAAGCTTTAATGATAAAGAAACATTTTGTCGAATCCGATGAGTTTGATTTTGGGATAAGACAAACTCTTAATTTTGGTCATACTTTTGGACATGCATATGAAAGTTATTATAATTATCAAAAATATCTTCATGGTGAAGCAGTTGCTTTGGGTATGCTTATCATGACAGACGAATCAATTAGATATGATTTAGAGGTTGTCTTAAAACAATTTTCTTTACCAATTGAAGATCCCTTGAAACCAAAAGATTTACTCGAATATATCAAAAAAGATAAGAAAAGTAAGAAATCTGAGATAAATTTGGTAAAGGTTAAGGAAATTGGTTTTGCTTGTATAGAAGAAACTCGTTTTGATAATCTTTTAACTAAGGAGGGTTTAGTAAAATGAATAGTTTTGGCCACAATATAAAATGTACTTTCTTTGGTGAATCTCATGGAGAATTTCTTGGAATTGTTATTGAGGGTTTGCCTCCAGGTCTAAAGATTAACACTGAACTAATCGATTTCAATCTATCTAAAAGACGCCCTAAAACCCAAATATCTACCTCTAGAGTTGAAGATGATCAATACCGTATTGTTTCGGGAGTTGAAAACTTTTATACTACCGGCGCAGCATTAACTTTTTTAATACCTAATAGTAATATAATTTCTAAGGACTATCAAAAAACTGAATTTGTTCCTCGTCCTAGTCATGCTGATTATACTGCTTATGTAAAGTATCAAGGGTTTAACACAAAAGTAGGTGGAGGTATCTTTTCCGGTAGGATTACCGCTCTTTGGATAATCATCGGCTCAATTTGTCAACAATTGTTAGAAAATAAAGATATTTATGTAACCTCTCATATTAAATCAATGAAAGATATTTATGATGAGAGTTTTTCATCCATAGACAAAAAGTTATGTAAACGCCTAAATAAAGAGGTTTTCCCTTTGTTAAACCAAAATATTGAGCAGGATTTTATCAGTTATATACTAAGTTATTCTCAAAAAGGAGACTCTTTAGGAGGTGTTATTGAAACAGCTGTAATCAACCACGGAATAGGGTTAGGAGAACCTTTATTCTTATCTGTGGAAAGTTATCTTTCATATTTAATTTTTTCCATACCCTCAGTTAAAGGAATTGAATTCGGTTTAGGTTTTGATTTTGCTAGAAATACTGGCAGTGAAAGTAATGACAGTTACAGCATTCTTAATAATTCTATAAAATTAAACTCCAACAATAATGGAGGTATTTTAGGTGGAATTACTAATGGTGAACCAATAATCTTAAGAACAGTCATCAAACCAACACCTTCAATCTCAAAACCTCAAAAATCTATAGATTTAATGACTATGAAAGATAAAGAACTTAAGATTGAAGGTAGACACGATCCTCAAATTGTCTCTCGGGCCATTCATGTAATTAATTCTGTAGTCAATTTTGCTATGCTTGATTTGTTATTATTTAATCATCCTTTTGAGTGGTTTCAATCATGTATGGATTAATTGGCAAGGGTTTAAGTCATAGCTTTTCTAAAGAAATTCATGAAAGTTTGGGTAACTTAAATTATAACATTTATAACTTAACAGATTTAGATTCCTTCATTAGAAATAATGAATTGTTAGGTTTTAATATAACCATGCCTTACAAAACCGAAATAATTAAATGTATTCAGCAAATGGACTCTATAAGCAAAGAGACTAATTCTATAAATACTGTTGTTAATAGAAATGGAATATATTACGGATATAATACTGATTACTATGGTTTTGTAGAATTAATCAAGTTTTATAATATAAAAATAGAAAACAAAAGAGTTTTAGTTTTAGGTAATGGTTCAGTAGCAAAAACAGTTATTTATGCTTTGAAAAGGATGAACGCTCGAAAAATCAAAGTTTTGGCACGAAGAATAATCGACAAGGATGAAGATTTGTTAGAAAACTATGATAAATACCTTGACTTTGATTGTTTAATAAACACTACCCCTGTTGGAATGTATCCAAACAATGAAGAATATTTACCGTTGGATTTAACTTTGTTTGAAAATTTAAAAATAGTTATTGATTTAATCTACAACCCTATCAATACAAATTTGTTATTAGAGGCAAAAAAACAAGGAATCAAAGCTTATAATGGTTTTTTTATGCTTATAATGCAAGCAAAGCGGGCTCATGAGATTTTTTTTGATGTTGATATTCCTAACAATCTTGCTATTAAAATCTACTATCGACTCCTTAAGAAAATGTATAACCTTGTATTTATTGGCTTGCCTTTAAGCGGTAAATCAAAATATTCAAACTTGATTAGTGATAAGTTAAATAAAAGTTTATTTGATATGGATAATGAAATTGAAAAAAAGCACAAAATGAGTATTCCTGATTTCTTCAAAAAGTATTCTGAAGAAGTTTTTCGTAAAGAAGAAACAACTTTAATAAAAAACATCTATAAGAAGCAAAATCTAACAATCTCAACTGGCGGTGGAGTTATTGAAAACTCTAAAAACATCGAACTGTTAAAACAAAACGGAGTTATAATCTTCTTAAATAAGGATCCAAACCAAATTGCTAAAAAGGAAATTTTTGGTCGACCTTTGATAAAATCAGCACATGATGTTTTAAATCTTGCTAAAAAAAGGATACCGCTTTACATTAATGCTTGTGATATATTGATTGACATTGATAAGGATACAGTTTATCATATGTATGAAATTGAGGAGAAATTTAATGAATATATTAATTATTAACGGTCCTAATCTTAATTTTTTAGGAAAAAGAGAAGTTAATATCTATGGTAAATCATCATATCATGATTTGGTTAACTTTCTTTTAATGTATGCCCAAGAGAAAAATCATTTTATTGAAGTTTACCAAACCAATCACGAGGGTGAGATAATTGATTTAATCCAAGACAATCATCATCGTTTTGAAGCCATTATAATCAACCCTGCGGCTTATACACATTACTCCTATGCTATTTATGATTGTTTAAAATCCATTGACAACCGTGTTGTTGAAGTACATTTATCGAATATCTATGAAAGAGAAGATTTTAGAAAAATCTCTGTAATAAAAAACGCTTGTGAAAAACAATTCTTTGGCAAAGGTTTTGATTCCTATGTCGAAGCAATTGAATACTTAAATGAAGAGGTTTAATTATGATTATTAAATTGAAAACAAATGTTTCAAACCATCAAATTGAAGAACTTAAACAACACTTGATAAATAAGGGTTTTGAAATCCATGAAAGTTTTGGACAATCAACTGTTTTAATCGGTGTAATTGGAGATACAACAACCATCGATGCAAACAGTCTTTACGCTTATGAGTATATAGATACTGTCTTAAGGGTTCAAGAGCCTTTTAAAAAGGTTAATAGAAAATTCAAACCTTCAGATACAATTGTTGATGTTTCCGGAATAAAAATCGGTGGAAACAATGTCATTGTAATGGCTGGACCTTGTGCTGTTGAATCAAAACAGATGATTGATGAAATCGTCCCGCTTGTCAAAAACTCTGGAGCTTCGATTTTAAGAGGTGGAGCTTATAAACCTAGAACTTCTCCTTATTCTTTTCAAGGTCTTGAAGAAGAAGGTATTGAAATCTTGGCTAAAGCTAAAAAAGAATATGGTTTACCAGTTGTATCTGAGTTAATGAGTGTTGATCAATTAGATTTATTTATCGAAAAGGTTGATCTGATTCAAATTGGTGCAAGAAATATGCAAAATTTTGCTCTTTTAAAAGAACTTGGAAAAACTAATAAACCTATTTTATTAAAGAGAGGAATTGCTAGTACAATTGAAGAGTGGTTAATGTCAGCTGAATATATCTTAGCTGGTGGAAACTCTAATGTAATCTTGTGTGAAAGAGGGATTAGAACATATGAAACCTCAACAAGAAATAGTCTTGATATTTCCTCAATACCAGTCCTTAAAAGATTAACCCATCTTCCTGTTATTGTTGATCCATCCCATGCTGCAGGTAGATGGGATTATGTTGAAGTTTTATCAATGGCTGCAATAGCTGCAGGAGCTGATGGTTTAATAGTTGAAGTTCATCAAACACCTGAAACAGCTTTAAGCGATGGTCAACAATCTCTTAAACCAGAAAAATTTGATATTTTAGTTAAAAAATGTAAAAAAATTGCCGAAGCAATCGGAAAAACTTTAGAATAAATTCTAACGACTTCATTATCCTATAACGATATGATATAATAATCTCAAGGAGGAAATAATGAAAGATTACGTTAAATTGATTGATGGACTGCCTTTTATCTTAAAACTGATATTGGCTTTGCCTGGACTTGACGGTATTGCTTATGGAATCTACAGAATTGCTAAAGGTAGGTTGTTAATCGGTATTTTATGGATAGTTCTCGGAATTGCAATCCTATGGATTATTGACCTATTATCAGTATTATTAAATGGTAAAGTTACTTTCTTAACTTAAAAAAAAGACAATCAAGTATGATAATTATCTAACGAAGATAAAATACTTGATTGTCTTTTTTTAAAGAATTAAATAAACACTTATAAAATGAAATATACTTCCAAAAAGCACAAATAAATGCCAAATAAAATGTTGATATTTAAATTTTACAATATAAAAACCTACTCCAATCGTGTAAAATAAACCGCCTATCAACAGCAATAACAAAACATCATTGAATACTGAAGTTATGTCTCGATAAATTAAAACCACACTCCATCCCATCAAAAGATAAAACAAAAGATGGATTTTTTGAAACTTCTTAATCCAAATTGATTTCATCACAATTCCCAATATTGCTAAGGTCCAAAGAATAGATAAAAGAACATATCCGAGAATAGATTTTATAGCGATTAATATAAACGGTGTATAAGTCCCAGCTATTAATAAATAAATCGCACTATGATCCAATCTTTGAAAGACATTATAAACTCTTTTCATTTTTTCTGGAAAAGCATGAAACAAAGTTGAGAATATATATAAAAGAAACATAGATAAACCAAAGACTAAAGAAGCTGACACTTCTACAAAAGTATCAGCTTTTACTAATAATACTATCAGTCCTGTCAATGAAAGAATAGCTCCTATCCCGTGACTAACACTATTTGCTATCAATTCTCCCAATGATGTTTTTTTCAAATCTATATTCTCCTTAATTCTTATATATGTTTTTTAATTTTCTTTACAAGTTCAGGGATATCTTTCATATTTGAAGATGATATTGCTACTCTGATGATATCTTGCATAGGAATAACAAAAACATGGTCTTCAACCAAATCTTTGAAAATATTTTTATTCTTAGTTGGAATGCTAATGAAAAACCCTCCGCAATAAGGCAATATCTGTAAATCGTTTTTCTCTGCTTCTTGTAAAAATAATGACGCTCTATCCTTAAGTAATTTTCTAGCATGATTCAATTCTGTTTCAAAACGATTTTTATATTCTGTATTATTGAAAATTTTACCAATAATGTTCATACCAGGTTGAGAAACGCTTGAAAACCTTCCTCTAACCGAATAATCACCTACTCTAACAAAATTATCGATTGCTTCTTGAGATTTAGATATTCCAATTTGAGCTCCAACTCTAAACCCATACAAAGAAAAAGTTTTGGACCCAGAGAACACAACTATTGCTAAGATATCTTCATCCATCTCTTTATAAGCTGAAAAGACTTCTCTTGATGTTTTTGAATCTTTCATTTGATAATCAACATATGCTATATCATGTATCAAAATCACTGGTATATCCATTCTGTTAACTTCATTTAAGACTTTAATCACATGATCCCAATCATTTTTAGTCATACACAAACCGGTAGGATTATTACTTGGATCGTTTATCAACACACAAAGTCTATTTTGCTTTTTTGCTAGTTCAATCGCTTTTTCTCTAAAATCTGATTGATTAAAGTTCCAATTTTCATCATACATCAAGAATGTTTCCAAATCTACATTTGCTTCTAGTGCAAAATTTTGATAAGGTGACCAAAAATAATTAGGCAAAAGTACTTTTTGATTAAAATCATTAAAATTGTAAAACGAATTCGAAATAGCACCAGAGCCTCCTGTAGTAGGAATTACACTATAATTGAAAACACTCCTAAACTCTTCCGCCAAATCACCAAAAACCCAATTAAAAACACCTTCAGTAAACTCTTTTGTTCCTCTTACCGGAGCATAATGATATGTTTCATCATCGTTTAAATGATGTAAAACATCTTCTACTACTTCATACTTAAAAACGTTCCCTTCTTCATGATGAAGCATACCAACAGTGGCATCTATGACATCACTGTATTTTTTTTTCATCGCTTTGGCTTCTTGAGATATTTGTAAAATATTTGACTCTAAACGCTTATACTCAGCATGCCTTCCTACGATTCTTTTCATATTCACACCCTTTTCTAAAATATATTTTTTAAAGTTACTGTTTGTTCACGGTCTGGACCGACAGAAAAAACAGTAATTTTTATATCTAGTATTTCTTCAATTGTTGTTAAATACTTTTGACAATTAATCGGAAGTTCTTCAAAACTCTTCACTTTTGATATATCTTCTTTCCAACCTTTTAAATTTATATAGTTAGGTATACATTTCTTATATTCATCATAATTAGCTGGTATATAATCAATTGTTTTTCCGTTTAATTCATAACTAGTACAAATCTTCAGTTCTTCTATTCCACTTAAGACATCTAAAAGCATTATACTTAATCCATTTAACCCATTAACTCTTTTAACGTGTTTCAATACAACCAAATCTAACCACCCTATTCTTCTTGGTCTTCTGGTAGTTGTTCCAAATTCATTTCCAGTAATTCTTATTTTTTTTGAAGTTTCATCTTCAAATTCCGTTGGAAAAACACCTTCTCCTACTCTAGTTGTATATGCTTTTGTCACTCCTAAGACATCTGTTATATAATTCCCTGTTATTCCACAATTCAAAGGGATTGACGCTGCTGTTGGAGAAGATGATGTAACAAAAGGATATGTACCGTGGTCAATACATAACATTGTTCCTTGAGCACCTTCAAACAGAATGTTCTTACCTTCGTGAATTAATTCTTCTAAAAGAATAGAAGTATCTATAACAAACGGTTCTATTTGTTTTCCTATTTTTACAAATTCATCATACAATATTTCTTCAGAATATGTTTTCTTATTGTTTGCTTTTAAAATCATATTAGTGAAAATTAGATTGTTTCTAATCTTTTGTAAGAGTGTATTTGAATCTATTATGTCCGCTACTCTAATCCCTATTCTAGCAACTTTATCCATATATGCTGGTCCAATACCTTTTTTTGTTGTACCAACAGCTTCTTCGCCTTTTAACTCTTCGTACAACTCATCTAAATCTAGATGATATGGCATTACTATATGTGCTCGATTTGAAATGTATAACCGATAATTATTAATACCTTGTTTGTTTAAAATATTTAATTCTTCAAACAAAGCAACTGGATTTATAACCATACCGCTTGCCATAATATTTATAATATTGGGATTAAAAACACCTGATGGCACTAGATGTAAAGCAAATTTCTTATTATCAAAAGTAATAGTATGCCCAGCGTTATTTCCCCCCTGACTCCTTACAACAACATCCGCTTTCGATGCTAAAAAATCAGTAATCTTTCCTTTTCCTTCATCTCCCCATTGACTACCTATAACTACAACTCTTTTTCCCATGATTACCTCTTTTTTCTATTTTTCGATTATGTCTCTTGCAATCCAAATACCATTAGCGCTTGCTTGAGCTAAACCTCTCGTAATACCCGCTCCATCTCCTCCAAAATATAAACCTTTTATCTTTGATTCAAATTTCTTATTAACATCTGGTCTTGCTGAGTAAAATTTAGCTTCAACACCATATAATAATGTATGTTCTGATGCAACCCCAGGAGTAATGTAATCCAAAGCTTCAATCATCTCTATAATGGACCGCATAGTTTTATACGGCAAAACAAGCCCTAAATCCCCTGGAACAGCTTCTTTTAATGTCGGTGTAACAAAACCTTCACTAATTCTTTTATCTGTTGATCTTCGACCTTTTTGTAAATCACCAAATCTCTGAACAATAATCGATCCATTACTTAACATATTAGCTAATTTTGAAACGCTGTGGGCAAATTCATTTGGTTGATTGAATGGTTCTGTAAATTTATGTGAAACCAATAAGGCAAAATTGGTGTTTTTTGATCCAAGATTTGTATCATAATAAGCATGTCCATTAGCAAGCATTGTTCCGCTATGATTTTCAACAACAACGTGTCCACTTGGGTTTGAACAAAACGTTCTTACCGTTGAACCTACTTTAGTTCTAAATAAAAACTTACCCTCATAAAGATTTTCATTTATTTCTTCCATTATTTCATTATTAGTTTCAACTCGTACACCGATATCAACATGATTTGATTTCATACCAATACCATGTTCATTACAAATATTGCTAAGCCAATATGATCCATCTCGCCCCGGAAGTATAACAACATTATCTGCATAGATTAACTCATCGTTTTTTAAAACAATTCCTTGAATTATTTCTTCTTTGACAATGATGTTTTTTACTTCTGTTTTAAAAGACATATCTACTCTTTTTTTAAGTTCTTCATATATATTTTTAAGAACTTGCAAATTGATTTCTGTACCTAAATGTCTTAGTTCAGATCTCAATAATTTAAGTCCTACAGCTAGACCTTTTTTTTCAATTTCCTTGACTTTATCAGTGTTTGGGTTAGTCAAATTTTTTGGTGCACCATACTTCAAATTTATATCATCCGCATATCTGATAAGAACTTCTATTATATCATTATCTAGATATTCATTCATCCACCCACCAAATTCACTAGTAATATTAAATTTTCCGTCAGAATAAGCTCCAGCTCCTCCAAAACCATTAGTAATGGAACAATAAGGGAAACAACCAACAAACCCGTTCTTTTGAACGGGACATTTATTTACTTTTTTTTCTATAATTGGACATTTTCTAGAATATATTTCATGTCCTTTATCAATTAAAAGAACATTTAAGTTCTTATTTTTCTCAGATAATTCATATGCGCACATAATTCCTGCTGGACCAGCTCCAACAATGATTACATCATAGCTTATTTTCATAAAAATCTCCTTTTCAGGCACATAAAGATTTTAACATTTTAAACAGTTAAAATCAACTGAATTTCGAAATAAGTACCTTGAATCAAAATCATGAAAAAAGTGATATTTTTTTTCAAAATATCACTGTTTAAAGTTGTTTTATATTATTCGGTTCTTACTGGTAAAATCAATTGAATTAATCCTAAATCTTCACTTCCTTCGATAATGAAAGGTCTTATTTCTCCTGTGAATTTAACATAAATTTCTTCTGAGTTGAATGTCTTCAATGCATCTAAGAAATATTTAGAAGAAAAAGCTATTTTTATTGGTGTTATTGCTATTTTTTCTAGCGGTTCAATTTCTTCAACAATTCTTCCTATTTCTGGAGAGTTTGATGTAATTTCTACTTCATTATTTGGTTTAAGACTTAATTTTACTATAGAATTGTAACTATCTTTAGTAGATAATAAAGATGCTCTTTCAACAGCAATTGCTAAATCATCAAGTTTAAATTTTAAAATGATTGGAAATTCATTTGGAATCAACCTTGATGTTTCTGGAAAACTTCCTTCCAAAAGTCTTGATTGAAATAAAATATTACCATATTCAAAAACTATTGATTTTGAATTTAGATGAATTAATATTTCTTCTAAATCCATTTCCAATACTTTAAATAATTCATCTAGACTTCTACTTGGTATTACTACATTCATATCCTCATAGTTTTTAGATATATCTATTCTCTTTTGACTTAACCTAAATGAATCTGTTGCAATAGCAATTAATTTATCCTTCTCTACTTTTATGTTTACTCCAGTTAGTATTGGTCTATTTTCAACTGTAGAAGCAGCAAATGTTGTTTGTTTTATTACCGATTTCATTATCTTTGAATCTAATTTTATCGGTAAATCATTTAAGTGAAAACTTATATCAGGATAATCATCTACATTCATAAGATTTAATGATAAATCAGTATTATGGGAATGAATCTTTAAAACGTTATTATCTACAACAGAAAATTCGACAATTCCTTTATCGAGTTTTCTGATAAATTCGACAAAAACCTTACCGGGTATTAATATTTCTCCTGTACTTTCAATATTTAAACTTTCATCCTTTATAGTCAATTTAATTGATATATCAGAATTACTTGTCAATAAAACCAATTCATTTTCATGAACTTCAAATTTAATACCTTGTAGATAAGGAGCTGGTGTTTTAGTAGATAAAGCTTTTTGAGAAATTAGTAGATTGTTTAATAATACTTCGGTTTGAATTGAAAAATTCATAGTAACCTCCTATTTATATTAATTAATATCTTTTTATTAATTATTGTTATTAGTGTTGTGGAAAAGTTTAAAACTTAAGTAATATAACATAAATATTATACCATATTTAGCGAAATAAGTATATAAAATATCATGTTTATAACTCAATTTTTTCCACATTTTACTAATAATTTATCCACATCATTTTTTACTGTTTTATCTGATTGAATATAGTTAGAAATTTGTTCTATACTATATATTACTGTAGAATGATCACGACCATTAAATATTTGACCGATTTTTTTAAATGTAAGATCATAAAGATCTTTAATTATATACATAGCAATTTGCCTTGCAAAAACGTATTTTTTTTGACGTTTTTTTGATAATAAATCATTTGTATTAATATTATAATAGTTGCTTACAACATCTAAAATATTATTATAGTTTGTTCTATCAACTTTTTTATCTTCTGCATTTTTAGAATTAATTAAATTTTTAAGAGCTTCTTTCGTGTTTTCAATGGTAAATTTGTAGTTAAACGCTGTACAATAAAATAAAACTCTTTTTAATGCACCTTCTAGTTCACGAATATTATTATCAAAAATACTAGCAATGTATTCCAAAATTTCTTCAGATATTAAATTAGGATCAGATGTTTCATTATGCAATTTCTTCTTTAAAATCAATATTCGATGATCTAAACCAGGTTTATCAATATCAACAGAAAGACCCCATTCAAAACGAGAAGTAAGCCTTGACATGATATCATACAGTTCTGAAGCAGGACGATCAGAGGTTATAACAATTTGTTTATTGTTATCTTTCAATTTTTCAAAGATTTTGAAGAATTCTAACTGAGTTTTTATTTTTCCAGATAAAAACTGTATATCATCAACTAATAAAATATCAACATCTTCATACTTTTTTGAAAAGAGATCAAATGCTTTAGTTTGAACTGCTGTTGCATAATCCTCTATAAATTGATCTGTTTTAACATAGAGAATTTTTTGATTAATATTGTTTTCTAAAGCGTAATTACCAATACATTCCATCAAGTGAGTTTTTCCTAAACCAACATCACCAAAAATGTATAATGGATTAGCAAAAGTAACTGGTTGGTCAGCAACTTTTATAGCGGAAGTATAGGCTAATCTATTGCTTGGTCCAACAACAAAATTATCAAAAGTATAAGCGCTGTTAAGACCGGTTTTATATTTGTTTTCTATGTCCTCTTCAGGTTTATTTATTTCATAAGGTTGTTCTTTTTTTACTTCAATTACAGCTTGTTCTTTTGTAATGATTTTAAATAAATACTTTTCTTCAACAAAATTATTTAATAGATAGTTCAAGCGGTTGATATAGAACTTTTCGATTTTAGTTTTAATATAAGAGTTGGGAACTATTAGGTATACATAATTGTTGTTTACTTTAAAAATTCCAGAGATATTTGCAAAATGTTCATTATATATGTCATTTTCAAAATCTACTTGTAATGTTGATTTGATTTTTTTCCAAATATCTTCGAAATCATACATAAAAAAACACCCCTATCTTGTAGATATAAATATATCATAATTAATTTAAAAATGTTCAAATAGTTTTCCACATTTTTTGTGGAAAACTTCTTGAAATAAGAGATATTAACACACATAATGTGGAAAATCAAAACCTATAAATAGACAAAAAATAGGGTTTTAAACATCATATTGTGGAAAAGATAGTTTTTAACGTGGATAAAAATTAACTAAAATCGACTGATAAAATTGTTGACATCAATCAATAAATTAAGTATAATGAGATAGCATGGTTTTTGAAATTCAATGAGGAGGTGTTGATTATGAGTAGAACATATCAACCGAGCAAGACTAAAAGAGCCAAGACTCACGGTTTTAGAGCAAGAATGGAGTCTGCTAATGGTCGTAAAGTATTATCAAGAAGAAGAGCAAAAGGAAGAAAATCTCTAACAGTTTCGGACCGTTAAAAATTAATAAAAAACCCCACCAATAAATATATATTTATACTTGAAATCACCTGAACAATATATAATCTGGTGATTTTTTAATTTTTTTAGGAGGAAATTTTGGAAAAAAAATTCAGAATAAAAAAAAATATTGAAATCCAACAGTTAATGCAAAGAAAACAAACTGTTGGAAACATTTATTTTATTCTATATTACCAAGAAAACCATGAGATTACTAATTTTAGATTTGCTTTGAGTGTTTCAAAAAAATATGGGAAAGCACACAAGCGAAATCTAATAAAAAGAAGACTTAGAGAAATAATCAAAACATATGATTTTAAAGACAATTTTGAATTTTTTATAGTTGCTAGATTAAAAGCAGAATCTTTAAGTTTTTTAGAAATTAAACAAAATATTGATGGATTATTTAAGAAAGCAAATTTATTGAAGAGAGGTTCAGATGAAAACAAGAAATAAGATATTTAAAATGATGCTTTTAGTTTTATTGTTGATAGGAGTAAGCGCCTGCGGAACAAGAAGAGGAGAAGTTTCTTTCAAAAACTATGAGAGTATCGTAACTGTTAATGAAGCTAGTGGAAATACTATAGCATCAAGTTATGAAGATGTTATTTTAATTCTTGGTGGCGGTTTTGTAAGTTCAACCTATGATAGTGGCAGTGGTGTTGTTGTTTGGGAGGATGCTGAAGGAGCAATAGTCACGATAACTTTTGACCAAGGAAAAGTAACTGAAAAAGCTCAAACAGGCCTATATGGTTCAATCTATCAAACTCCTATTGGAGAAAAAGAAGGAACTTGGGAGTGGGTTATTAGACAATTAGCCTTATTTACATTTCATGCAAGCAACTTGTTTGGATTGCTAAGTTCAAGTTATTATTGGTTGGGTCTTTTGATTATGACGTTAGTTATTAGAACTCTAGGTTGGCCAATCTACGCCAAAACTAACGATATGTCAATAAAAATGCAATTAGCTCAACCCGAGTTAAATAAAATCCAAGAAAAATACCGCAATCGTCAAGATCAAGCTTCTCAACAAAGAATGCAGATGGAAACAATGGAGATTTATAAGAGATATAAAATTAATCTTTTTGGTTGTTTGATGCCTTTGTTGCAAATGCCGATTTTTATCGCTATGTATCAAGTTGTGCAAAGATTTCCTTTGACACCAATGAATGTTTTTACCGACCAAGACATAACTATGAACACCAATTTTTTATGGACTACACTTGGAAATACTGATTGGTTACCAAACCTACCTTTAGCTTTGTTAGTTGCTGGATTGATGTTTGTCAGTCAATGGTTGACTACTCTAAGAACAAAGAATACCCAAAAACATAATACTTATCAAAATGCCAAAGCTCAACAGAGTCAAAAGACAATGAAGTATTTCATGTATTTTATGGTAATTATGATGGCTTACATCTCAATTGGAAATGCTGGAATCGCATTTTACTGGATTGTAGGTACAGCATATCAATTGTTCCAAAGTTATGTTGGTCATAAAAATATCGGAAAAAGAACTGAACAATTAAGTTCAAAGGTTTAAAAGGGAGAATATTTTTATGAAAAGAATTCAATTTGAAACGAAAGCATTAAATGATCAAACTTTGAATTATGCAGCTCAAGAGTTAAGAGTAAACAAGGATTTTGTTGAAATTAATATAATAGAGGAAAAAAAATCTATGTTAGGATTAAATAAATCATATATCGTTGAAGCGGTAGTTGATTTTGATGTAGTAACTGACGGGATTGAATATTTAAAGAAATTATTAGAAAACATGGAAGTTGAAGCTGTAATTGAAGGTAAACAAACAGATGAGAGACATATATCTTTTTCTGTTGAGGCAAAAGAAAATCCGATTCTAATAGGAAAAAACGGAAAAACCTTGGAAGCAATTCAAAGTCTAGTAAAAAACTATATTAATCTATACACAGATGAGTACTTTATTGTAACTATAGATATCGGTGGTTATAAAGAACAAAGAAAAAAACAATTGGAAATTTTAGCTACTAAAACAGCTATGGATGTTGTAAAAACAAGAACAGCATCGCGATTAGGTAGAATGAATGCTTATGAAAGAAGGATTATTCATACTAAATTATCTGATTGGAGAGATGTTACAACAGTTTCTGAAGGAGAAGAACCAAATAGATATGTTGTAATAAAACCAAATAAAAAACAATGAAAAAACTGATAGTAGGTTTAGGTAATCCGGGAAAAAAGTATGCTAATTCTAAGCATAATGTTGGTTTTATGGCTTTAGACCATTATGCAACCATCAAAAAAATCAAGTTCAAAAGTTCTATTAAATTTAATGCAGATATAGTAGAATATCAAAATGTTATTTTGATGAAACCCAAAACCTATATGAATAATTCTGGTTATGCAGTTTTTAAGTTAGTAGAATATTATGGAATAAAAGAAGAAAATATCTTGGTAATATTTGACGATGTGGATTTACCTTTTGCAAAACTAAGGTTGAGATATAAGGGTGGTTCAGGAGGCCATAACGGGATCAAATCACTCTTATCTTATCTGAGCACCGATGAGTTTAAACGTTTAAGAGTTGGAATTGAAAAATCAGATAAAGTTGAATTGAGTGATTATGTGTTGAGTGATTTTTCAAAAGTAGAACAAAAAATTTTGTTTGAGGAATTAATAACTATCAGCAGTATTATTGATGATTTTAAAGATAACTTTTCTTTTGAAGAAATAATGAATAAATACAATAGCAGAAATTAAAATATAAAAGCGATGGATTTCATCGCTTTTAAAAATCTATTTCTTTAATTCTTCAATAATCTTATCTCTTGTTTCTATGTACATCGATTTTGTAGTGTTTCCTTGGTTGTTGATAAAATCTATATCAACACCATCTCGATAATATCTAGGTATTAAATGAAGATGAAAATGGAATACAGTCTGTAAAGGTCTTTCTGTATTAATTAAAACATTAAGACCGATAGGGTTAAAAGCTCTTTTTATTGCATTAGCAATTTTTGGGACAACCTTAAAGATATCAGCTGCTAAACTTTCATCGATATCATAGAGATTTTTATAATGTTGTTTCGAAATTATAATAGTATGACCTTTTGTTGCTTGAGAGATATCTAAAATAGCAATTATGATATCATCTTCATAAATCTTGTAGCATGGAAATTCTCCGTTGATAATTTTACAAAATACACAATCCATTTTTTTATTCCTCCATATTTATAATATTAATTAATTCTAGATAATCGTATAACCAATAGTCAGGTTTCAAAACTTTCAATTTTTCTGGAGCCAAAGACCATTCAAGGCCACAAGTATATATATTGGCATTTTTACCAGCTAAGATATCAGAGGGGTTATCACCAATCATAATAGTTTTTTCAACGTTTCTAAATTGTTTTAAGACATAAAACAATGGAATAGGACTGGGTTTATGTGCGGGTGTGCTATCTAAAAAAGCATAATTTGTAATATAATTATCAAGACCAAAATGCTTGATAGAAGGCAAGGCAGATTCTGCAAACTTTGTTGTTACAATACCTAAGTTTAAGTTCATTTTTTTTAACTCTCTAAGAGTTTCTAAAACGTTGTCATAGAGATAGATGTAATCAAACTCATTTTTTTGATAAAAATTACGGTAATAGTCAATCATTTCAGCAATGATGTCATTATTATTCATTATATTTAAAAAAGTTTCACTTAAAGGCGGACCGATTAGATTTATTAGTTGGTCTCGAGTATATGTAATTGATGGAGTATATTTTCTTAAAGTTTCTTTGAAAGAGTCAATGATTAATTCGTTTGAGTTTACTAAAGTTCCATCTAAATCAAACAAGACTGTATTTATTCTTTGCAATATTATCACCTAATTTATTATATCAAAAATCACCTGATATTATAAGTGATTTTTTGAAATTTAAACATTGTTTAATTTTGTTATTTGATATGTTATAATTAAAATGGTGATCAAGTGAAAAAACTAATGTTAATTTACAATCCTAAAAGTGGGAAACAAAATTTTGAAGAAAAAATTGAACATGTCATGAAAAGACTTAGTTTACATTTTCATGATATTTTTCTTTGCAAAACAATTAACCCAAAACATGCAACCGAACTAGCAGTCAAAGCTTGTGAAGAAAATTATGAGATGTTAATTATTGTCGGAGGCGATGGAACATTTAACGAATGTGTAAATGGATTGATGAAATTCAAGAAAAAGCCTAAAATAGGATATATCCCTGCTGGAACATGTTGTGACATAGGTATGAGTTTAGGTTTGAAAAAGAATGTGGATAGAGCACTAGATGTAATTTTGTCTGGAGAAACTGTTAAGATGGATGTAGTCAAAACAAATGAAAGATATTCATGTTATGTAACAGGAACAGGAGCTTTTATTGATATATCTTATGTTACCGACTCAAATTTAAAGAAGAAGATAGGTTATGTGGCTTATATTGTCAAAGCTTTGGAGGAATTGTTCACAATTCCTAAGATGAGGATGACTGTTTATCATGATACAGGAAAAATTAAAGGAACCTATTCATTGGTTTTGATAATTAATTCAAAAAGGGTTGCGGGCATCAACATGATTTATAAACCGAGTTTAGATGATGGTTTAGTAGATGTAGTGATGTATAGAAGCATCTTTCCCTTGAACAGTTTATTATATTTAATTTCATATGTTTTTCCTTTTTGGTCTACACCACTTATCAATAGATTTCAAACAAAAAAACTTGAAATCAGAACAAACTCAAAATCAAGTTGGAATATTGATGGAGAATATGCCGGAGAAGGCAATCAAATAGTTGAAGTTTACCAACAATCTATTGAAATAATAGTTCCTAAGAAGATAAAAGAAAGGTATTTCACCAATCAATGAAGTTTAATCAGGTAGTAGTTGTTGAAGGAAGACATGACATAGATAGATTAAAAAAAGTTTATCCTGAGTTAGAATGTATCGCGACCAATGGTAGTGAGATATCGGATGAAACGATCAAGTTAATCTATGAAACAAGCAAAATTAAAGAAGTAATCTTATTCTTAGACCCTGATTTTCCAGGTAAAAGAATAACAGATAAGATATTAGAAACAAAAGGACAATACAAAATTGCCTTTTTAAACAAACAAAAAGCTATGAGTAAAAACAATTCAAAAGTAGGAATAGAACACGCTAATTTTGAGGATATCCAAAAAGCTTTAGATAGGCATTTGTTTATCAATTACAATACAGATAAAATTTCATATTTAGACTTGTACAAAAGAAAATTGATTAATCATCCTCAAGCATTTGAATTGAGAAAGAATATTTGTGAGAAGTTAGAAATTCCTGTTGCTAATGGCAAAACGTTTTTGAAGTATCTCAACATGTTAGGAATTGAATTAGAGAGGGTTGATAAAATTATTTATGAATCATAATCAAAAAACAAAAAAGATTGTTAATGAGGATAATTTTTTTATCAAGAAGAAATTCAGCCAAAACTTTTTACTTGATGAAAATATCATCCAAAATATAGTCAAAAGCGCTGAAATAGATGAATTATCTTATGTTATTGAAGTAGGCCCTGGACTCGGGGCTTTAACTAAACACCTAGTAAAAATCGCTAAAAAGGTGTTGGTTTATGAGATAGATAGTGATTTAGTTGAAGTTTTAAAAGAATTGTTTTTAGAAAAAGATAACTTAAATATAATTGAAAAGGATTTTTTGAAAGCAAAATTAGATGAAGACATAGATAAATATCTTGATGGTTCTGAAAAAGTAGTCTTTATCAGCAATCTACCTTATCACATTACAACACCAATAGTGATGAAGGTTTTAGAAGAAAGCAAGAAAGTCAAATCAATGACTTTGATGATGCAACTAGAAGTTGCTAAAAGGCTCACCTCAAAACCTAATTCAAAAGATTATAATGCATTGAGCATTATAATCCAAGATCAAACAGAAGCAAAATATTTATTTAAGGTATCTAAATCTGTTTTCAAACCAAGACCCAATGTTGATTCAGCAGTTATCAAACTCGACCGAACAAAAGTTATCATTGCAGATGAGAACAAAAGATTTTATGATTTTTTGCATAAAGCATTTGCTCAAAGAAGGAAAACTCTTGTTAATAATTTGTCAGAAGGATATCATGAATGGACGAAAGAAGAGATAAAAGGCTTGTTAAAAAACATGAATATCGATGAAAACATAAGAGGAGAAGCTCTGAGTTTGACAGAGTTTAAAGATATTTTTAATAGTTTTAAGAAAAAAGGAGAGATAATATGAGTTTAAAAAATATTGATATTGAGCTTTTTGAGGTTATTCAAAGAGAACTTAATCGCCAACAAACACACATTGAACTTATAGCTTCAGAGAACTTCGTTTCTAAAGCGGTTCTAGAAGCTGATGGAAGTGTCTTAACCAACAAATATGCAGAAGGATATCCAGGCAAAAGATATTATGGTGGTTGTGAATTTGTTGATGAAGCTGAAGAGTTAGCAAAACAAAGAATAAAAGAATTATTTAATGTAAATTATGCTAATGTTCAAGCCCATTCTGGTTCAACAGCCAACATGGGAGCTTACCGTGCGATTTTGAATCCTGGAGATAAAGTCTTGGGAATGGCCTTAGATCAAGGAGGACATTTAACCCATGGACATCCATTGAGTTTCTCAGGAATTGATTATGAGTTTCATGCATATTATGTAAATAAAGAAACCGAAACAATAGATTATGATGAACTAGAGAAGTTAGCTTTAGAAATTAAACCTAAACTAATTGTAGCTGGTGCAAGCGCATATCCTAGAGTTATCGACTTCAAACGTTTTAAAGAAATTTGCGATAAAATAGACGCTTTGTTTATGGTAGATATGGCTCATATCGCCGGGTTAGTTGCTGCTAAACTACATCCGAACCCTTGTGAATATGCTGATATTGTTACTTCAACCACACACAAGACTTTAAGAGGACCAAGAGGTGGAGTAATTTTAACAAATAACGAAGAGATTGCAAAAAATGTTGATCGGGTTATATTCCCTGGAATACAAGGAGGACCATTGATGCATATTATTGCAGCTAAAGCAGCCGCTTTTAAAGAAGCGTTATCAACAGAGTTTGTTGAATATCAAAAGCAAGTTGTAAAAAACGCTAAGGTTTTTGCAGAGAAGTTCATGGAGTTAGGTTATCATGTAGTTAGTAACGGAACTGACAATCACCTTCTACTTCTAGATGTTCTCTCAAAAGCAAAAATGTCAGGGAAAAAAGCAGAAGGATTGCTCGATTTAGCGAATATCACTTGTAACAAAAATACAATTCCTTATGATACAAAAAAACCTTTCATTACCAGTGGCATTAGATTGGGAACACCAGCAATGACAACGAGAGGTTTTGTTGAAGAAGACTTTATTGAAGTTGCTCTATTGGTAGATATGATTTTAATGAATCCCGAAAATGAAGAAGTCCTTAATGAAGTTAAAAGAAGAGTTAAAGTATTGACGGATAGATATCCTTTGAAGTATTAAAAAAAATCAGCCCTTATTTAGCGGCTGATTTATTTTTGAAATCCTTTTTAGAGAAGGCAAAAAATTCTCTTTTAACAAATGGGCTAATTTCTACGTTCTTTACGTTTTCAATAACCTCGCCATCAGCTTGAAAGAAAACAGTTTCTTTATGTTTGATGGTAAAAACGGTTCCTTTGATAATTGTTACTCTCTTTTTTATAAAACGATGCCAACCGGGATAAATTGTGAAGAGTAAAGCTTGAAGAAATAGTTTTGACATATTGTGAGCAATAATGATGGTGTAGATATCATCTCTTGGGTCAGCAAAAGGAGCTGCTTTCATTCCTCCGCCGAAATATCTACCGTTTTGTAAAGCTGAGATATAAACTCTTTTGAAGTGGTAATCTATACCGTCAACATTTAGATCTATTTCTACAGGTTTATAACGAATAATTGCTCTAAAAACATTTATTAGATAAGAAAGTTTGCCTTTCTTTGAATCGTTGTTTACAAAATGGCAAACTAAACCATCAAAACCTAAACCACAACCGTTGATAAACAAAGTATCAATAGTATTGGTTTTAGCTTTTCCTATGGTTATATTTGCGTTTTTGTATTTCTTTAAAGTTCTCAAAAAATCATTTCCTGAGCCGCTTTTAGCCAAATAAATTCTTTGCTTAATCTTTGTGATATCTACATTGTTGATTAGATAGTTTATCGAACCATCACCACCAAGGTATAAAATATCTGTGATTTCAGGAAATTTTATCAAATATTCTTCAAGATTGTTTATTTTAAGAGTGGATCTTAGTTTAAATGGAACTTTATTTTTACGAAAGAACTTCACGTATTTCATAGTTATTTTTTTTGATTTTTTATTGAAAGACAAAGGATTATGAATTATTAAAAACATAGCTAACTCCTTATTTTTAGTATAAAAACAATTTAATTATATCATAGAATTATATTTTAAATTAAAAAACATCTGTAATTATCAAAAACATTGGTTTTTAGTGGAGATATGATATAATCTTACTATAATTATAGATGGAGAGAGAAGATTTTGGAAACGAAATTAAAAATAAAATCAGTTGAAGACACAAATTTTCTAGCAAAAATTTTAGCCGATAATCTTTTCGAAGGAATAATTATCGGGTTGACAGGAGATTTGGGCTCTGGAAAAACTACATTTACGAAATATCTAGCAAAGCATATGGGGATAACTGATATAATCAGTTCTCCAACTTTTATGTTATTAAAAATCTATGAAAGTAAGTTACCTCTATATCATATAGATGCCTATCGACTTGAGGATATTGGGTATGATTATGAGTTTGATGAATATATCTATGGTAGAGGAGTAACTGTAATAGAGTGGTATCAATACATCGATATGATGTTGCCAAAAGAAATATTAAAAATAAGTTTAAAAGTCACAGGAATAGAAGAGAGAGAAGTTCGAATTGAAGGAGAGGGCAGGTATGAAGCGATCATTGAAGCGATTGATAATCGATACAGCAACTGATTATATATTTTTAGCCCTTGCTTTTGGAAGTGAAGAGATAGACAGTATTTATGAGTTAGGAGTTAACAACCATTCAGTTACAATCATCCCTTTTTTAGAGGATATGCTTTCCAAAGCAAAAATAAAGTTAAGGGATATTGATCAAGTTATTGTTGGGATTGGGCCTGGCAGTTATACTGGAGTAAGAATTGGAGTTACTGTGGCTAAAATGATTGGTTATTTGAACAATGTGGATGTTTATACGGTCTCATCTCTAGCGTTTTTGGCGAGTTCAAGCAACTCAAAGTATGTCTTGGCTATGATTGATGCTAGAAGAGGTAATGCTTTTATGGGTTTGTATGGAAACTGCAATAATAACATGAAGATTATCAATTCCGATGTTTTACAAAATATCGATGATTTCAAAAAGAGTTTAGATTTAGATTATGAAGTCATTCAACTTGGTAAACCAAAAATAGATAAAATACTAGAATCTAAACTTCTATCTAAAGTTGATAACATACATGATTTAGTTCCAAACTATCTACAGATTACAGAAGCAGAAAGAAATTTAAGAAATGAAATTTAAGATTAGACCTTTAGAAAGGTCAGATATTCTCTTTGTAATTGAACAGGAAAAGCTTATTTTTGGCAATATAATCACAGAAGATGAATTTTTACAGAGCATTGATAATCCTTTGCTTGAGTATTATATATTAGAACAAGAAATTAGAGTTGGTTATATTGCTTTGTGGATTGATGATTTTAAAGCACAGATTAACTCTTTAGTGATAATTGATGATTTTAGGCGCAAAGGTTATGGATATGCTCTAATAAAAGATATTTTAATTATGCTCAAAAATAGATCCATATCAGAAATTACATTAGAAGTAAGACCATCAAACATTTATGCTCGAAAACTATATGAAAAGATAGGTTTTAAACAAGTTGCGATTAGAAAGAACTATTATAAAAATGGTGAAGATGCTTTGATGTTATATTTAGAGTTAGGAAGTGAATGAAATGTATGTTTTAGGAGTAGAAACAAGTTGTGATGAAACAAGCGTTAGTATTGTAGAAAATGGTAAAAAGGTTTTAGCAAACAAAGTTTTATCTCAAATAGATATTCATAAAGTATACGGAGGAGTTGTACCCGAAATTGCTTCAAGAGAACATATCAAAGGAATAACCTATGTTTTTGAACAAGCGATGAATTCTGCCGGATTGACTTATCAAGAGATTGGTTTGATTGCAGTCACTCAAGGGCCTGGTTTGATTGGATCGCTTTTAATAGGTATTAATGCAGCAAAAGTAATAAGTTTAAACTTTGATATTCCAATTATTGGAGTTCATCATATAGCTGGGCATATATATGCAAATCAATTAGAACATGAAATGGAGTTTCCTCTTCTTTGCTTAGTTGTCTCAGGAGGACACACAGAACTGATACTGATGAGAGAGCATTTTGATTTTAATATCTTAGGGCAAACTCAAGATGATGCGGTTGGAGAGGCTTATGATAAAATTGCTAGAGTACTCAAATTACCTTATCCAGGAGGTCCGGTTGTGGATAAGATGGCAGGCTTAGGAAAAGATGTTTATAGTTTTCCTCGCCCTATGATAGATAGTCAAGATTATAACTTTAGTTTTTCAGGATTGAAATCACATGTCATAAACTTTCACCATAATTTAAAGCAACGAGACCAAGAAATTGATATAAAAGATTTTTGTGCTAGTTTCCAAGAAGCAGTTACGGATGTATTAGTTAAAAAGACTGTTTTAGCTAAAAGAGAACATCAAGTGAAACAAGTAATCGTTGCTGGAGGAGTTGCAGCAAATTCGGGTTTAAGAAATAAAATGAAAGAAAATATAAAAGACATTCCTGTGTTTTTTCCAAAGATGGATTTTTGCACAGATAATGCAGCTATGATAGCAGCAGCAGGATATTATCAATATCAGAAAAATCAATTTAATGATGGATTGACTATAAATGGACAATCTAGACTAAGTTTGGAGGTGTAGTTAATGGAAATAGAATCAAATTTTATCAAAACAATTATGGAGGAAGATTTAAAAACAGGGAAGGTATCAAAAATTGTAACTAGATTTCCTCCTGAACCAAATGCTTACTTACATATTGGACATGCAAGAGCAATCGTAACTAACTTTGAATTAGCAAAACATTTTGGGGGTAAAACAAATTTAAGGTTTGATGATACAAACCCAGTTAAAGAAGACAGTTCTTTTGTTGAGGCGATTAAAGAAGATATTGCTTGGTTAGGTTATGAACCAGCAGAAATTCTTTTTGGATCGGATTATTTTGATGAATCTTATGAATTAGCTATTAAGCTTATTAAAAAAGGTTTAGCTTATGTTTGTGATTTAACAGCCGAACAGATGCGTGAATATCGTGGAACGCTGACTTCTCCTGGTAAGGATTCCCCTTATCGCAATCGCTCAATAGAAGAGAATCTAAAATTGTTCACTGCGATGAGAAATGGTGATTTCAAAGACGGTGAGAAGACATTAAGAGCTAAAATTGATATGGCATCAGCTAATATGAATATGCGTGATCCAGTAATATATCGAATTATCCATATAAAACACCATAACACAGGGAATAGATGGTGTATTTACCCGATGTATGATTTTGCACATCCTTTACAAGATGCTATTGAAGGGGTTAGCCATTCGTTATGTTCATTGGAATATGATGATCATAGGGTCTTATATGATTGGTTTATTGAAAAATGTGAGACAAAACATATTCCACATCAATACGAATTTGGCAGGCTTAATATCACTAACACTATTATGTCAAAAAGATATTTGAGACAATTGGTTGAAGAAGGGGTTGTAAAAGGATATGATGACCCGAGAATGCCAACTCTTGCGGGGTTTAGAAGAAGAGGTTATACCAAAGATTCAATTATTAAATTTATTCTTTCCACGGGATTATCTAGAGTTAATTCTACTGTCTCAAGCGAGATGTTAGAGACATCTTTAAGAAATGATTTAATTGATAAAGTCAAAAGAGTTAGTGTAATTGTTGATCCATTAAAAGTAGTCATAACAAATTATCCTGAAGATGAAATAGAATGGAATGAAGTGGATTACAATCAAGATAATTTGGCTTTAGGAAAAAGAATGGTAGCTTTTGGAAGAAACCTTTATATCGAAAGAGAAGATTTTGAAGTAGAGAAACCAAATAAGAAATGGAAAAGATTGTCTTTAGGGTTAGAAGTAAGATTGATGCATGGGTATTTCATAAAGTGTAATGAGGTTATCTATGATGATTCTGGTAAAATTGTTGAGTTATTGTGTACATATGACCCTTTAACTAAATCAGGTAGTGGTTTTGATGAAAGAAAACCAAATGGCAATATTCATTATGTAGAAGCTTCAACAGCCTTAAAAGCAAGTATAAACCTTTTCGAACCGCTACTAATAGACTCTGATTCTAAAGGGGACTTAATGGCTAGAATCAATCATAACTCATGGAAGACTTCTTATGGTTATGTTGAGAGATCGGTTAAAGATACACATCCTTTAGAGAGATTCCAATTTATTAGAAAGGGTTACTTTACAACAGATTATGATTCTTCAGCAGATAATTTGATTTTTAACAGAATAGTCGAATTGAAATCATCTTTTAGATAATTAAATATCAAAATAGAATGTCAGTAGGTAACAATAACTACTGGCGTTTTTTTTATTTTACATATTATTTACATTTCTTTACCTATTCATGATATTTCATTTTACATTTTAAGTTTAAAATTAGAACGAATAAAAATAAAAGGGGAGAAATAAATGAAAAAATTAGTTTTAGTTTTAGCAGTAGTTTTATTAGGAATTAGTTTTGTCGGTTGCGGACAAAATGACAAATGGGATGCTTCAAGCACAATTACAGTCTACACTAGAGATACATCAAGCGGAACAAGAGCAGGATTTATGGGTGGAATTGGATTTGATGAAGCAGCAGAAGATGATTCAAAACTCGCAAGTGGTTTTGTAATCAAAGATAACACAGGAATATTAACTTCAATGACAATTGATGAATATGGAATAGGTTATATATCATTAGCTAGTTTGAATGATACAGTTAAGGGTTTGAATTTTGATGGAGTAGCTCCAACAGTAGCTAACGTTGTAAATGACACATATGGACTTAAAAGACCGTTTAACTATATTATTAGATCTCTAGATGACTTCGCAAATGACACAGAAAAGAATATCACATTGGCTTTCATAGCTTTTTTAGAATCAACTGATGGCGCAGATATTATAACAAATCAAGGCGCAATTCCTTTGACAAGCACACAATCATGGGATGCGATTAAAGATAGTCATGAAGTTTGTTCTTTAGATAATAGTGGAGTAACTATTAAATTTGGGGGATCAGATTCAATTGAAAAAATTGCATTAGCATTATCAGCTTCATTTGCGCCTAAATGTGGAAACTTTGTACCAGAGCATGATCATACTGGATCTTCAGATGGTTTCAAGAGAACTCAAGGTTCTGAAAAAGATGGAGATAATTACAAACATGTAGGTTTTGCTTCACGTCCTTTTAAAGAAAGTGAACTAGGAAGCGCAGGAACACAAGGACAATTGGCTTGGGATGCGATTGTAGCTATAGTTCATCTAAACAACGAAGTAAGTAATGTAACTGCAGATGATTTAAAGAAAATGTTCGGTGGAACTTATACCACTTGGGATCAATTACTCAGCTAACAACATTAATTTTTACATGGGAAATGCCCTAATAATAAGGGCTTTTCTTGTGTATTTGGGGGTATAAGAACATGAGTAAAACAAAAACTTTGTTAACGAATTTGAAGAATAGATTTACATTTAACAGCAAAAAAGAATTAGTTGATTTCTTTGTTAGAATCTTCTTCTTTTTAGCGACTATCATTTCTGCATCTTTCATAATTATTATCATATTTTTCATCGCTAGAGAAGGTATAAAACCTTTTGTTACAGACAATAATGGCATAGGTAGAGTTGATGTTATAAGATTTCTTATGGGAGATACTTGGTTGCAAGGAACAGTATTTCAATCAAATCTCTATGGGGTAGGATTTATTATAATAAATACTGTGTATATAGCATTGCTTTCACTTTCAATATCGATGCCAATTGGTGTCTTGACTGCGTTATTTATAGCCAAGATTGCACCGAAGAGATTAAGTGAAATATTGAGGACTACAGTAGAACTTTTAGCGGCGATTCCTTCCATTATATATGGATTGTTTGGAAGCGGAATAATTTTGCAATTAGTTTACAATTTTGCAAAATTATTCGGAATTCAATCTTCAGGGGGGAACTCGGTTATGGCCACAGTCTTGGTGTTGTCGTTGATGATTCTACCAACAATTACCGCTTTATCCGAAGTAGCGATAAGAAGTGTTAGAAAAGATATTATTCACGGCTCTTTAGCACTTGGTGCTACAAAGACCCAAACAAATTTTAAAGTTGTTTTGACAAGTGCAAAATCTGGTATATTCACAGCTGCTATTTTGGGGACAGGAAGAGCCTTAGGAGAAGCAACAGCAGTTTATCTTGTGGCTGGAAACGCTAGAAGTGGGCCGAGTTTAGGTTTTTTTCAGACGACCTCAACTTTAACCTCTACAATGTTACAAGGCTTGAAAGAAACAATTGGAATAGATTATGATATTAGATTTAGTGTCGGGATAGTTTTGATGATTATCATATTACTTACCAATGCTACGCTTAACTTTATCAAGAGAAGGGTAGGTAATGTCGATGTCAAATAAAAGAAAGAAAATTGATAACATTTTGCAAGGAATAACATATTTAGCTGCTTCTGTTGCCGTTGTTACCCTTTCGTTGATTTTTATATTTGTTTTTAGAAACGGGGCAGGGTTGGTAAACTTTGGACTAATAACTAACGATTATCATGCAAAATACTATAATGGCGGTATCGAAGAAGTGGTTAGTTTCTCACAAACATCTAAACCTGATTTTTTAGGTGATGATGATTTCTATTCAGAAAAATGGGGAATAGCGCTATCTGATGATTTAAATCGCGAAGGAAAGCAGATAATTGTTGTCAGTTATGTAGCAAAGGATTCACCGCTAAATAATATGTATGACAGAAACAATCAAGACAATCAATATTTTAATATCGAAGAAGGAAATATAGTAACATCAATTAGTTTCTTTGATAAAAATTCAGCTTTAAGTATGTTTGGAGCTAAGAATATGATTGATGAACTAGATAATAGCGATATGTTCAGAGAGATTATATTTTCATCATTAGGAGGAGGCATTAGAGGTTCTTTAATAACAACTCTTTATGTCATTGGACTTACGCTGTTATTTGCGTTACCTATTGGTATTTTTACAGCGATTTATCTGAATGAATTTGCTAAGAAAAATCGAGTTACCAATACCATAAGATCGATGATTGAAATGTTAACAGGAGTGCCAAGTATTATTTTTGGGTTAATGGGCTTAGCAGTATTTGTTCCTTTAACAGTCAAATATACACCAGCAGATAGCGCAAATCTATTATCTGGCTCATTGACATTAGCAGTTATCTTGCTTCCTGTGATTATCCGCTCTACCGAAGAAAGTCTTAAGGTTGTTCCTGATGATTTCAGATTTGCTTCATTAGCCCTAGGAGCAAACAGTACACAAACTACTTTTAAAGTAGTACTTCCTTCATCTCTACCAGGAATACTTACCGCTACTTTACTTGCGATAGGAAGAATCATTGGAGAAAGTGCAGCGTTGATATTTGCAATAGGAACAGCGGTAAAAGATGATGTTTCAATTTTTGGAAAATCAACAACTTTAGCGGTAAACATTTGGTCTTTGATGACTGATGAACCAGCAAATATAGAATTAGCTAGTACAATTGCAATTATTATATTGATGATTGTTTTGATATTAAATGTAGCGGTGAAGTTGCTGTCACGTAATTTTATCAAACGTTTTGAATAAAGGAGGGATTAATTATGAATGTTGATGTATTTGAAATTAAGAATTTAGACTTATATTATGGACCATTACAAGCTTTAAAAGATGTAAATATAAATATAGAAAGAAATAAAGTTACAGCTTTAATAGGACCATCTGGTTGTGGAAAATCAACTTTCTTACGTTGTTTAAATCGTATGAATGATTTAATTGATGTCTGTAAAATCGAAGGTGAAGTTCTTTATCGGGAAAAGAATGTTTATGAAAGAACCTATGATGTAATCTCTTTAAGAACAAAAGTAGGAATGGTTTTTCAAAAACCCAATCCATTCCCTATGAGTATTTATGACAATATTGCCTATGGGCCACGGTGTCAAGGTATAAAAAGTAAAACAGAACTTGATAGTATTGTAGAAACCTCGCTTAAAAAAGCTGCGCTTTGGGATGAAGTTAAGGATAGATTAAAAAATAGTGCAATGGGATTATCAGGAGGACAACAACAAAGACTTTGCATCGCTAGAGCGATTGCAATGGAACCTGAAGTAATTCTTATGGATGAACCAACAAGTGCTTTAGATCCGATAGCAACTTTGAAGATTGAGCAATTGATAACTGAGTTAAAAAAGAACTATACTATCATAATCGTTACTCACTCAATGCAACAAGCCGCAAGAATCTCTGATAATACAGCTTTTTTCCTAACTGGAGAACTGGTTGAATATGATAAAACTGACCTTATTTTTTCAACACCTAAGAAAATTAAAACAGAGGAATATATTACGGGTCGATTTGGGTAAGCCGTTGAATTAAACAATGTAATAATATATAATTAAAATGGAGGTTTCTATGACTTATAGAACACAATTTGAAAAAGAATTGGAAGAATTGAAGTTAACCCTTATTAAAATGGGGGATATTGTTATCAAAAATATACATGAAGCTTTAAAAGCTTTTTTAGATATGAATACAGAATTAGCAGATGATATCATTAAGAAGGACAAAGAAGTAAATGAGTATGAATATAATATAGAAAGAGAATGCATGCGAATAATTTTAAGAGAACAACCTGTCGCAAGAGATTTAAGATTGATTACTTCAGTGTTAAAAATGATAACAGATTTGGAAAGAATCGGTGATCATGCAGCGGACATATCAAAGTTAACCGTTTTTATGGAAAAAACAAATAAGCCTTTTTCGGTTAAACAAATAGGAAAGATGGTTGATGTCAGCGAAGAAATGATAAAAATGGCGTTGGAGTCTTTTGTAAATCAAGATCAGGATATCGCCTTAGCGGTGATTGAAAAAGATGATATAGTGGATGATTTGTTTTCAAGTATAAGAAGTTTAGTTGCAGAAGCGATAAGAAACAATGAAATTGATGCAGATTACGCTTTATATTTGATGATGGCAGCTAAGTATCTTGAAAGAATAGGCGATCATGCAGTGAATCTTGCAGAATGGGTTTTGTTTTCTATTTTAGGACATCATCGAAGATAAAGGATGCTTTTATTATGAGACCATTGGTTTTTTCAGTTGAAGATGATTTAAATATTCAAAACGTTATCAAGATTGCCTTGGAGAATTCACAATTTGAAATTGTGAATTTTGACAATGCAAAATCTTTGTTTCAAAGACTCAATGAACAAATTCCAGATTTGTTTCTTCTTGATATCATGTTACCGGATATCGATGGTCTTGAGATAATTAGAAGAATAAGAAATAACTCTAAATACAAACGTATTCCAATAATGGTTGTATCAGCAAAAACATCTGAGATTGATCGTGTTATTGGAATTGATTTAGGAGCAGATGATTATTTAATCAAGCCATTTGGAGTTTTAGAACTCGTATCGAGATGTAAAGCATTACTAAGAAGATTTGATGATACAGATGCGAAAAAGATTATCGAGATCAAAGGGTTACTTCTTGATGCGAGCAATTATAATGTTAACTATAGATCAAATACCTTGATTTTTACTAAGAAACAATTCGAACTATTGAAGTATTTTATGGAGAATCATAATAAAGTTTTAACTCGAGATGATATTTTGAATAAGGTATGGGGTTATGATTTTCTTGGCGAAACAAGAACGTTGGATGTGCATGTAAAAGAAATTAGAAAAAAACTAAAGGAATCAGGGTTGGAAGGTAATTTGATAGAAACCTTACGAGGAGTGGGGTATAAATTTGTCCTATGAAAAGAAAAATTAGTTTTGAGTTCATTCTTTTGATATTTGGAGCACTGGTTGTCTTTATTGTAGGAGCAACCCTTTTTGCTAGAAATAGCATCAACAATGTATCTAAACTCAATTTGGAAAAATATCTTGAGATTATAGAAATAGATTATGAAGCAGGACTCTCAGAGCATCAGATTATTGAGAAATATCAAAGTTTAAAAGACTATTTAAGAATAACATTTATCGATCCTCAAGGAGAAGTTTTAGAAGATTCTTTAGCGGATGATTTAGAAAATCATTATAATCGTCCAGAGTTAAGAGAAATTGGGACTATTTTTATTAGAAGATCAGATACCTTAAATATAGAAATGATGTATTTAGCAACTGAACTTGATAACGGACACTATCTAAGAGTAGCTATTCCGAGCGGTTCAGTATTACAGTTTTTGAATGATTTTATCGGGTTGTCAATAGTGATTGGTATTGCAATAATCGTTCTATCAATTTTGTCGAGTACTTTTTTGATCAATCAAAGTTTGAAACCTTTGATTTCGATAAAAGAGATACTGCAAAATGTCAATAATGGCGAATATGATGAGATTGTTCCAGTTGAAAAATATGATGAAATTAATAATTTGATTAAAGAAATCAATATTATCAATAAAGCTATTTCTACTAATATAGCTTCATTGAAGTCAGAAAAACAAAAATCAGATTTTCTTTTGAATCATATGAACCAAGGAATCTGTGTTTTAAATGAAGAGGGCAAAATCACATTGCTCAACCAGTATTTAAAGAGTTTGTATCGATTTAATATCGATCTCAATATCAATAAGGATTACCGTTATTTGTTTAGAGATGATGATATTCAAGCAGCTATCAAAAAAGCATATGAGAATAGAACCAACAGCAATTTAGTTGTAATGGTAAGAGATGAGTATTTTTCTGTATCAATAAACTATCTAGAAAAGGATTGGAGTGATAACTCAAGTATTATTTTAATCTATTCAGATATAACTGCTATTAGAAGCATCGAGATGTTAAAAAGAGATTTTTTTGTTAATGCTTCTCATGAACTCAAGTCACCATTAACATCAATAATAGGTTCAGCGGATATTATTGTTCAAGGCATGGCTAAAGATGAAAGTATGACTAAAGACTTAGTAGGCAGAATCACTCAAGAAGCGAAAAGAATGAATAATTTAGTAATGGATATGTTGGTTTTATCAGAATATGAAAATAAGAAATATCATTCTAAAAAGCAAAAACAACATTTGCCTAAAATAATCGAAGAAGTTATTAAAAACCTCGAAGTTTTGGCTAAAGAGAACTCAATTACTATTCATAAGAATATAGCCGATTTTGAAGTTTGGATTAGTTATGAAGAAATCTATCAGTTGTTGAAGAATATCATTGAAAACTCGATTAAATATGGCGTTAAAAAAGGCAATGTTTGGATTGATGTATATATTCATGAAAACTATCTTATCCTAGAGATAAAGGATGATGGAATCGGGATTCCTAAAATTGATCAATCGCGAATTTTCGAGCGGTTCTACAGGGTGGATAAAGCTAGAAGCAAATCTACTGGTGGAACAGGATTAGGGTTATCTATAGTCAAACATATCGTTTTGAATCATGGTGGATTGATTGAATTAGAGAGTGAAGAAGATAAAGGAACAAAAATTAAAATTTCCTTACCAAAAAAAGAATTGAATATGTAAAAATATTAAATACAAATTTATTTTAATAAAGCAAGATTGATGGAAAATCTTGCTTTTTTTAAGGTTTTTTTTGAACGCTAAATCAAAATATTTCTTATAACAATAATCTTTGATAAACTATGGTTTTTTAGTTTTTGAAAGAGTATAATAAAGGTGAAGGAGGGCTGACAGATGGAACAATATAAACTTAAAAGAAATATCCTTTGTATAGATTTGAAAAGTTTCTACGCATCGGTAGAATGCGCTGTTTCTGGTCTCGATCCCTTCAAAACCCCTTTGGTTGTGGCAGATAAGACTAGAAGCGAGGGGTCAATAGTTCTTGCAGTAACGCCATATCTAAAACAATTGGGTGTACCCAATCGATGTAGAGTTTATGAACTTCCCAAGAATATCGAGATAATTTTTAGAAAACCTCGAATGGAAAGATATTTGGAATACTCAACAAAAATAATCGAGATATACCTAAATTTTGTTGCAGAAGCAGATATGTATGTATATTCAGTTGACGAGGTTTTTTTGGATGTTACCGAGTATCTTGATTACTATAAAAAGACAGATTATGAAATAGCAAAAACAATTATGGATGAAGTCTATAAACAAACAAAAATCTATTCAACATGTGGGGTTGGGCCAAACATGTTAATAGCTAAGTTAGCTTTAGATATTGAATCAAAACATTCGAAAGATTTTATTGCTAAATGGTCTTATGAAGATTTACCAAGTAAATTATGGCCGATAACCCCTTTGTCAAAGATGTGGGGTATTGGAAGGAACATGGAGAGAAATCTCAATGCTTTAGGAATAAATAAAATTGAAGATTTAGCAAAATATGATGTGGGAAAGCTTAAGAAAAAGTTTGGAATTATCGGTGAGGAACTTTATTATCATACCCATGGTATTGACATGAGTTTGATTCAAGAAAAATTGAGACTTAAACCTGCCAGTAAAAGTTATGGAATTGGGCAGACCTTATTCTTAGATTATTATAAACCAGAGATTTATCAGATAATTCAAGAAATGGTTGATGATGTTTGTAGAAGATTGAGAATTAGCAAAAAGAAAGCGAGTACTTTACATTTTGGATTGGGTTACAGCAAGGATGTTGGAGGAGGCTTTGCAAGACAAATGAAGTTTTCACAACCATCTAGCAACGAGTCTCAGGTTTATCAACTTTGTCTTAAAATAATGAGTCGGTTTTATGATGATTCTCCAATTAGAGTTGTCAGAGTAGCTGTCAGCGGGTTGATTGAGGATGATAATTATCAAATAAATATGTTTGAAGATATTGAATCAATCGTCAAGGAACAAAAAGTTTTTATGGCAGTAGATGGAATAAAGGAAAAATTTGGCAAAAATAGTATTAATCGCGCTTCTAGTGAATTGAAAGCTTCGACAATCAAAGCTCGTAATGAAATGATAGGTGGTCACAATGCCTAGTACATATTTAGATAGAGGGATTATCAAGTGGGCTGCTTTTGATGCGTTGAATGGGTATCATTCAATGCTAAAGGAAATGCAGCATCGACTAGGTAAGAAAGATAGACCTTCATTAAGTGACGATGATTATGAAGAACTTAATCGCAATCTGCAAAGCGCTATAATCAATAACCAAGACATTGAATTGAAGTATTATGACGGAGGATATATCAAAACAACATATGGAAAAATTAAGAAATTGGATTATGTTAATAAGTTGGTCGTTTTGACAACTTTGGAAAAGATTTTGGCTTTTGATATTGTCAATTTGATGATTCTATGAGTAGTGAAAACAGACCTTATGTAGAAAAAAAATCAAAAAAATGATATAATAATTTACAATAGCAAAAGTGAAGAGGGATTCTATGAAAAAAATCAAGAAGCTTGATCCACCAAGAGTATTGTATTTTATTTTTCTAGGGATTGTTTTTTTAGAGGTGGTTGCATCTTTTGTAAGCATCTTTATTGCTGGTAATTCTGAACAAAGAGATGCAGCAATATCGAATGTTTTTCTAGGATTTTTAGCGGCAATCTTGTTTTCTTTGCCTTGGATTATTCAATCGAGGTTTAAGGTTAAAATACCGAACTACTTAGAAATATTTGTTCTATTATTTTTATTTAGCGCTATCGTTTTGGGGAATATCCATGGATTATTAGTGAGTGTAAAGGGTTATGACAAATTCTTGCATATCAACAGCGGTATTTTTATATCGTTGATAGGATATGAGATCATTTTGGGTTATAATCAGGCAAAACCGAAAGAGATTAGATTAAGCGCTGGACTTATGAGTATATTTGCTTTTTGTTTTTCTTTAACACTATTGCTTGTTTGGGAGTTTTATGAGTTTTTTGTTGATACAATTGCCTATAATATTAACAATGAAACAACAAGAAATATGCAAAGGTATCAATGGTTATATGAAGGAAGTTTCTTTCCTCAACCATATGGTTTGATTGATACAATGCTAGATTTGATTATCGGTTCAATTGGAGCGGCGATAATCAGTATTTTTGGTTGGAGAATTATCCTATATAAACAAAATAAGAAAAAAGGAGTTTGATGATAGTGGTTATAGAGAAAGCCTATGCAAAGATAAATCTTTTTTTGAATGTTCTTGGAAAGCGTAAGGATGGATACCATGATTTAGAAATGATTAATGTCAAAATTGATCTTTGCGATACTTTAGAAATCAGAAAAACTGATATGAATGGATGTGTTATCATTAAATCCAATGATCTATTTTTGTCAAATCAAGATAACATTGTTATTCAAACCGCAAAATATATGCTAAGAAATTTTAAAATTGATAGTGGTTTGGAAATTAAAATCGATAAGAATATACCTTTTGGGGCTGGTTTAGGAGGAAACTCTTCAGATAGTGCAGCTGTTATTAGAGGAATTAACAGATTATTTGATTTAAAACTTTCAATAGAGAAAATGATGGATATTGGATTGAATTATGGAGCTGATATTCCTTACTGCCTTGTAGACTATCCTGCTATTGTTAAGGGTATTGGGGAGAAGGTAGAGAAAATAGAAATGGATTTGAGCGGATATAAACTTTTACTTGCTAATCCAAAGGAGTTCATCAGTACCAAAGAGGTTTTTAGATTAGCAAGTAATCAAGAAACTAAAAAGAGAGATATAAATAAGATAATAGAACTAATCAAATCAGGGAATACTAAACTCTTTTTAAAAGAAACATTCAATTCACTTGAAGAGATAGTGGTTGACAATTACCCTAAAGTCAAGGCGATGAGAAACTTGATAGTATCAGCACTAGGATCTGAAAACCTGGTGATGAGTGGTTCTGGTTCAAGTTTTGTCAAGGTGTTAGAAAAAGACAATTTAGAGGTTTTAGACTTTATAGATAAAAATAATACAGATTTTTGCTTTAAAATGCATAATTTTTTATGAAAATTCGTCAAACCTATTGAATTATTAAAAATAAACATGATATAATCACCCAAAGAGGTGGTAGTGTGAAGATAACAGAAGTACGTGCAAAAAGAATTAATGGGGATAATCGTTTAGTGGGAGTAGCTGCCATAACTATTGATAATTGCTTTGTGGTACATGAACTCCGGATAATTGAGGGTAAAAATGGATTATTTGTGGCAATGCCAAGCCGTAAAATGCCAAGTGGGGATTATAAAGATGTTGCTCACCCAATTAACAGTGAGACAAGGGCAATGATAGAAAAATCTGTCCTTGATACTTTTCATGCCTTACCAGAACTCAATCAAGAAGAAAACGAAAACACTGATTAGTAATCGGTGTTTTTTTTAAATTTGTAAATTCAACCAATTTTTGAAAATTTATTTTAAAAATTGTGACTTTCTTGTAAAGTCATTTTGGTGTATAATGTATATGGATTGATTCTTAAGGAAAGGGAAGCAATATATTATATTGTGATGGTTTTTTATGGCTGTTTTTCATGGTTCTAAAGTAAAATTGTTTGCGTTGACTTCAAATGTACAACTAGCTCAGGATATCGCTGACTATATCGGAATTCCTTTAAGCAAATGTGATGTTACTCATTTTGCAGACGGAGAGATTAACATTGATATCCCAGAAACTGTAAGAGGGCATAAAGTTTTTGTTATTCAATCAACTTGTTTTCCGGTAAATGAGCATATTATGGAATTATTGATAATGATTGACGCTTTAAAACGTGCTTCAGCAAGAGAAGTCAATGTCTTGATACCATATTATGGCTACTCAAGACAAGACCGCAAAGCAAAAGCGAGACAACCGATTTCAGCTAAACTAGTTGCAAATTTACTACAGGTTGCAGGAGCAGCGAGAGTTGTCAGTATGGATTTACATGCACCACAACTTCAAGGTTTTTTTGATATACCGATTGATAATTTTAGAGCTTTGCCGATAATCTCTAATTATCTACTGAAAAAGAATCTTGAGAATGTTTGTGTGGTTTCTCCTGATCATGGTGGGGTTGCTAGAGCAAGAGATTTAGCAAATATTATGCAAGCACCAATAGCTATTATTGACAAGATGCGCCCTGAGCCTAATGTAGCAGAAGTTATGAATATAATAGGTAAGGTCAAAGGAAAAAATTGTATTATCATCGATGACATGATTGATACAGCAGGTTCGATATCTGCAGCTTCAAAAGCTTTGAAAGATGCTGGAGCAAAGGATATTTACGCTTGTTGTACTCATCCTTTACTCTCCAAGAACGCAACAGATTTGTTAATGGAAGCGCCAATTGAAGAAGTGATTTGTACTAATACAATCGAACTTCCAAAAAACAAGATATTTCCAAAATTAGTTCAATTATCAATTGCAGAGTTATTGGGTCAGGGGATAATTAATATTATTGATGATCAAGGAGTATCAACACTTTTCTCTTGTGAACGATAATTTTAAAGTTATTTAAAAACCCCGGATTTATTAGGGGTTTTTCTTTTGTTGCCAAATATTTATACTTAATCATATGATTAAGTATATAAAAATATCCGAAATAATGATATTGAATTTAATTTAAGTTGTAGTACAATTGAAAATGGAATTGATTTAGAAAGGAATCGGAAGATGAAACAATTTAAATATTCTTTGTCGCCAAGAATTAAAACTACTTTAGACCCGAGTTTTAAACCAGCGATTTTAGCAATCAGAAATTACCTTATGAATGTTCAAAAAACCAATGATTTTGACGAGGTTTTAATTGGGATAGAACGCAGTAGTATAGACAAGTCATTTTATAAAACTATAGTTTTCTCTAAACAACAAAATGAACATGAATCAAACTGTTTTTATATTGAAAGATTGATTAAAACTTTGTTGTGGGTTAAGGGCGGACATAAAATATATTTTTGCGGTCCATTTGAACTTGGTGATTACGTAAAGTCAGTTTTTTCGAAAGATGGGAAGCGAAGTTTTGATGCTTTATTGATGGAAAGAATTTATGAAAGCCCATTTGAAGTTGTCTTGAGTGATGAATCAGAGATTGAGATTATTCCAGAGCCGTCAAAACCTATAGGAAGAAATTTAGATGGATGTCGGATAGGTTTTGATGCGGGAGGTTCGGATCGAAAAGTCTCTGCGGTTGTAAATGGTGAGGCTGTGTACAGCGAAGAAGTTATTTGGTTTCCAAAAATAAACGAAGATCCAAACTATCATTATAATGAAATTCTTACAGCTATGAAAACAGCTGCTAGCAAAATGCCAAGAGTCGATGCTATTGGAGTAAGTTCAGCGGGAACTTATGTTAACAATAAAGTAATGGTTGCATCACTTTTTATAAAAGTTTCAGATGATTTGTTTGAAAAAAGAATAAAAAATATCTATATAGATATAGCAAAAGAATTGGGTGATATACCAATTGAAGTTGCTAATGACGGAGACGTTACCGCTTTAGCTGGATCGATGAGTTTAGGTAAGAATAATGTCCTAGGTTTAGCGATGGGAACTGCTGAGGCAGCTGGATATATCGATAAATCTGGAAATATCACTGGTTGGCTAAATGAACTTAGTTTTGCTCCAGTGGATTTCAATGTAGAATCAATTGTTGATGAATGGTCGATGGATTATGGTGTAGGATGCAAATATTTTTCACAAGACTCGGTAATCAAATTAGCTAAAAATGCTAACATAGATTTGAATGAAAACCTGTCTTTAGCAGAGAAATTGGTATATATTCAAAAAATGGTTAGTGATGGCGATAAACGAGCCTTGGAAATTTTCAAGAATATCGGTGTTTATTTGGGATATACTTTAGCTTTTTATGATCTCTTTTATGATGCGGATAATGTCTTGATTCTAGGACGTGTGACTTCTGGTAAGGGTGGACAAGAAATAGTAAAATATGCAAAAAAAGTATTGAGAGAAGAATTCAGTGAGTTATATGGTAAAATTAAATTGATATTACCAGATGAGAAATCACGAAGAGTTGGCCAATCAATAGCAGCAGCTAGTTTGCCAAGAATCAAATAATACGGAGGGAATCATGAAATTAAATAATAGTTTTGCAGAAATATATATTCCAGATAACTTAGAAGTAGAAAAAGCAATCGCAAGAACGACGCATATGTCTATTGCTGCTCATCCAGATGATATAGAGATAATGGCTTATGACGGAATCGTCAAATGCTTTAACCAAGAAGACAAATGGTTCTTTGGGGTTATTGTTACTGATGGAGCTGGTTCAGCTAGAACGGGAGTATATGAAAAATATACTGATGAAGAAATGATAAATATTAGAAAAATCGAACAAAAGAAAGCTGCTTATCTTGGAGATTTTGGCGGGGTCGCAATGTTGGGTTATCCTTCAAAAACCGCAAAATCAAAAGATGATCAAACAATTATTGAAGACTTAAAAAAACTTATAATAGCTGCTAAACCAGAAGTTATTTATACTCATAATCTTGCAGATAAACATGATACTCATATCGGTGTTGTAACAAAAACAATAAAAGCAATTAGACAATTGGATAAAGATTTAAGGCCAAAAAAGCTTTTTGGTTGTGAAGTTTGGCGTAATTTAGACTGGTTGATGGCGGATGATAAAATTATGTTTGATTCATCTAAACACCCAAATTTAGCCAGCGCTTTAGTAGAAGTTTTTGATTCACAGATTGTTGGTGGTAAAAGATATGATTTAGCAGCTATCGGCAGAAGAAGGGCTAATGCTACTTATACTGATTCCCATAGTGTTGATGAAGTAGAATCAGTTATTTATGGTTTGGATTTAACTAAATTGATAGAAGATGATAGTATAAACATGGTCGATTATATTCTTGAGTATATCGATAGATTTAGAAAAGATGTTGTAGATAAGATAGAAAAAATGTTGTAAATATTAAAGACCGAACAATTAGTTTGGTCTTTTTTTCAGAAAAACAACATTTTGTCTAGACAAGTTGTGAAAGAGCTTGATATCAGAAATCTTAAATGATATAATTAGACAAAAACAAGGACAAATTAAATGAAAAAACTACTAATGGCATTACTATTGCTAATAATTACTATACCATTTACTGTTAAAGGAGATTCAACTGTGATCTATTCTGAAACCATTGATTCAATCAACGGAGTTAGATATGAAAATCATTTGGTCTATTTTTCTGATAGCAATCAGGATGTATCTGGAACAAATGTTTGGGGATATGAAGTTGCGGTTGATAAAAATAACGTTGTTGTTGAAGCTAATAGCAATGTAAAGATGGTAAGGAATGGTTATATTTTATCTGCTCATGGAACGAAAAAAATAGATTTACAAAAAGTTCAAGTAGGAGATATTGTTGAAGTCGATTTAGATGCTTTAACAGTTGTAATTTATAGAGATCCAATTCAAAGTTCATATCTACTGTCTTTGAGTAATAAAGAAAAGGCAAATGCGAGTTATAACAAGGCTTTACAAAATCTTTATGAAGTTAATGATGATAGGATAAATCTATTGTTGAGTCAAATCAATAGTAGATTTGATGAAATGACAGACATTTATCAAAGTGAAGAAATCGATGCGGCTATGGAAACTAGATTGGTTACTTTAGCGTTTGAAATTCAAGGAAGAACTGAAGAAGTGATATATATGACATCAAAAACAAGAACTATTGATATTAGAGCCGTATGGCATAGGCCAAACGCTACAGCAATTAAAGAAAATAATCTTGAAGGTTTAAGAAACTTGATGGATCGTTTTTCAGAGTTAGGGTTTAACACAATCTATGTTGAGAGTTTTTGGAACGGATATGTTAGTGGAAGATCTGAGGTTTTGGATACACATCCTAATATAGCGTCTTTTTATTATGGTGAAGAGTATGGGAACGATTATTTAAAGGCTTTTATTACAGAAGCTAACTTGCGAGGAATCGATGTGCATGCTTGGGTTCATACATTCAATGCTGGCAATGCATCAAACCTGTCAAGTGCGATAAAGAATGAATGGTTAGTCGAAAACTATCAAGGTGTTACATTGCATCCGAATGCTTATGGAGGTAGTTATTATTTAGATCCATCAAATCAAGAAGTTTTGGATTTTGTTCTAGAAATGCTTAAGGAAATGATGGAGGATTATGCTTTTGCAGGGATGCAATTAGATTATATCCGCTATTATGACAATAATTATAGTACATTACCAATAAGAGATAGTGGTTATAATGATTTAGCAGAAACCAAGTTTAAAACAGAATATGATTTGTCAGGTGATGTTAGAACTTTGATACTAGATACTCAAAATAGAAGTTATTGGTTTGAGTGGAGACAGAATAATATCAATAACGCTGTAAAATATTTTTCTGATAATTTGAGAGAAATAGTCCCTGAAATAATCATTTCAGCTGATGTAGTAGGCGACTTATCACAGGCAAGAAATATCTATATGCAAGATTGGTTAACATGGGTTAGAGCTGGCCATATTGATTTGTTATGCCCAATGATTTATACTGGTTCGAATGATCGACTAGAGAGTTTGTCTTTGGATATTTTCGAAAAACTGGGCAATTTTAGTTTTCTTTCATCAGGGATAGCACCAATATATTATGGATATTCAATTTACAATCAACATGAGCAGATAGTTATTGCTTCTAGAACCGGAGGATCAGCTATATTTGCTAGTCATAATATCATAGGAGATGCTCAAGTTGAGAAATCATTAAGAGATGGAACTTTTAGAAATGAAGCGATAAGTCCTTTTGCAAAGATGAGTTTGATAGTTGATATGACATTAATGAGAGTGGAAAATCTATTGGAAGAAAACCTAGATAATCAAGTTATCAAGGATATGTTCTTTTCTCATATAGAGAAGATTAGAGAGGTAGAATATCTTAATCCAGGGCAATATCAAATAGGGTTAGATAAAATTGTTTTTATGAGACAACTGACGCCTTACATCACGGATGAAGTTTTATCCCAAATAGTTACAGAAGAACTTACTAATCTAGAACATGTTTTAGACGTAAGGATTACTAGAGAATTGATTGCTTTAGGACTCTATACTCCTAGTGAAGAAAACAGACCCAACCCCTTGGATTTTGAATATGAAACAGAAGAACCGGGAGAAGAAGAACCAGGAGAAGAAGAGCCAGGAGAAGAAGAACCAGGTGAAGAAGAACCAGGAGATAATAATCCAATAGATGAAGAACCAGTTGATGAAGATTTAGAGGAAGAACAAGACAAATTATCTTTGCTTACTTATATCATTCCAGCAACAACACTACTTTTAACACTTGTATTTATTGTGATGAATCTGGTCTTAAAGAGGAGAAAACTATGAATTTCACGAAACTAAAAAAACCAATCATCGATTCAAGAGCATATGATGTTTCTTGTTTTGATGATGTGCCTATCTACTCGACGAGAATTGAAGAAGAAATATTTCCTGAAGGTAAACAAAAATGTTTTGCAGGAGCTTGGTATCATAAGGTGATGTCTTCTAGGGATAAATGGGTTGGAATTGAAGGATTGATACGTTTAGGAGAGTTTACACCTGATGAAAAAAGATTCAATCTTGATGGATATGGAAGGTATATGGATAACCCAAGTATCTATATGGGAGGAAATGCACTAGAGGAAAGTGATGCTGGTTTAGGTATGAATCTAACTTATCTATCAGCCGATATCAAAAATGAGTTAGATTTGGATGCTCCAAAATTGGCGTATCGACCATTTTGGAGATACATATACAAAGAAACAGTTGATTTTAATGGCAATATCAAAAGAAGTTCTTTTAATTCATGGAATATATCTGAACCCAAAAGTCTTTGTTATTATTACTTTCCAGGGGATTTATTAAGAATGAAAATATATTCTCCTATAGATAATTACTTACAATTAAGAATTGAAGTTGTCGAAGCTACAAAGATAGAAAAATATGTCAATTTAAGAGAAAAATATCAATTAAAAAACAATCTACCTCAAGACTTTTATAGCCCTCTTTTTATCTCCGAAGGCCATGGACATCACGTTGCACAATATAAGAGAGTAAATTCAATTGATCAATATGGTAATGAAGGATATTTCGCTAAAGATACAGATGCTTTTGTTACTGAGGCGACTTGGCATGAGACGTTCTTATACCGCAAAATAGATGATTTGATATATAAGGTTCCTTTCTCTAAAGTTCGTCAAATGGTGATGACTTGCCCAAGTGAAAAAGCATTTTCTTTAAAGGAATTTAATCAAAATCTGGGTGGAGAGAAGATAACTATACACCCTTCAAAAGCAAAAGGACTTCAAAATGGATAAGTCAATATATAGAAACGTCTACAGTTTATCCTCAAAATCAAAATTTCTAGGTAAGATTAAAGTATTCGCATCAAGTCGATGGATTACTTTTGAGATGTTTTCTAAATTAACAAGTTTTTTCGATAAGGATAAGTTTGAATTCATAAATGAAGAAGACAGTCTAAAATTATCTGTTGATTTTGATTCTAATATCAAAACAGATGGATTTATTCTTGATGTTAGGCAAAAAGCAATCTCTATTCAAGTTTCAGATAATCGAGGGTTGCTTTATGCAATTGATACTCTCAATAACTTAGCAAAGAAAAGTGATGAAGGATTTGAAATCCCAATAATCTTAATTGAAGATGAACCAAGTTTCACTCATCGAGGTATCATCGAAGGATTTTACGGAACACCTTGGAGTTTTGAAGAGCGAATAGATATGATTGACTTTATGCGTCATAATCGTTTGAACACTTATATATACGCTCCTAAAACCGATGAATACCACAGAGCCAAGTGGTGTGATTTGTATCCAGAGGATTTACTGACAGAAATAACTTTGGTTTTTGATAAAGCAAAGGAAAATCATATTGATTTCTTTTATACTATCTCTCCAGGATATATAAAAGAAGGGGAATATGCTTTTGATTATTTGAATGAATTAGATTTTCAAAGGCTTTTTAGAAAACTAGATCAATTTATCGATTTGGGAATAACATCTTATGGTTTATTGCTAGATGATATTGATTATCAGTTGACCGATAAACAAAAAACAATATTCTCAAGACCAGGTATTGCGCATGCGTATATTTGCAATAGAATGAATGAGTATTTGAAAGAAAAGATTAAGAATTATCAGATGGTAATGTGTCCAACAGAGTACCATCAAATCGGTGAAAGCAGATATAGACAGGACTTAAAAGAAAATTTAGATAAGAACATAAAAGTATTCTTTACCGGAGATAATGTCTGTGCCGAAGCCATAACGAAATCTGATATCGAAATGACAAGAAAAGCTTTTGGTAATGATTTATTCATTTGGGATAATTTTCCAGTAAGCGACTTCACATATGGAGTTAGGGAATATTTAGCGCCGATTAGAAATCGATATAGCAAAATCTCTGATTATGCATCGGGATATTTTATCAATCCCAGCCTTCATTATCATATTTCTAAAATAGGCATGCAAACAATGGCTGAGTATGCTTGGAACAGTGAAGGTTATAATCCTGATAATGCTTTTGAAAGAGCTTTAAGGGAGATAGATGAGGTTTTTTATAAAGAAGGGAAAAATTTTGTTGAGTTTGTTTATCCAAGTGTTGTTTCTTACGGCAAACTTCATGAATACAACCAATTGGTTATAAAAAAGGACTATCAAAGCATTATCAAGTTATATGATGGACTTAAAAAGAGTGCTGAAGAATTATTAGATTTGAATTTAAAGATTATTGAAGAACTTGAACCTTGGTTAAAACATGCTATAGCAGAGGATGAAATGGTTAGAAAACTGATTCATGGTAATGTAAGCAAGGAAGAACTACTAATTTACTTGCAAGACAAACATTTTCTAGGTATGGATTTGATTGATAAATTAATCTGTGAAAGCAAGCTTCTGAGTGATAAAGAATATCAGGATTTAGTCACAAAAAGAAGAGGAGTGCAATGGTATCGAGTTTTTGAGGAGAAAAGATGGAAAAAATAGTCTATGTTTCTTTGGATGAAAGACCATGTAATTACAAATTTCCTGAACAGATATTTAAGTCTACGGATTATGAAATAGTTTCACCAGAATTAAACATTATGCCTTATAAAAGAACGGCTGGAGATTTTTCTAAACTAAAAGAATTTCTGCTAAAAGAAACTAAAGAAGCTTATGGGTTGGTTATCTCACTTGACACTTTGCTTTATGGAGGATTAGTACCTTCAAGAATTCATTACCTTAATGAAGAAACGATTGTTTCAAGAATGGATTTAATTGATCAAATTAAACAAAATAATCCTAAGATACTGATTTATGGTTTTCAAGTAATCATGCGTTGTCCTAGTGGTAACGGGGCAGATGAAGAGCCTACATATTATAAAACCGAAGGAAGAAAGATTCATCTCAATGGTGTTTATAAACATAAAGAAGATCTAGGAATCATTACAAATGAAGAGAAAATAAGACTGGAAAATCTTAATGTTAATCAAGAATATTTAAATGATTTTGAGAATAGAAGAAAGATTAATCTGAATTTTGATTTAAATACGATTGATTATGCAAAAAACAACTTGATTGATTTTTTGATTTTATGCCAAGATGATGCTGGAGAGTATGGATACCCTGCAATGGATCAAGAAGTTGTTACTGCTAAAATAAAAGAAGAGAAATTAAGAATGAAGGTTTATGCATATTCTGGGGCTGATGAGTTAGGGGTTATTATGGTCGCAAGAATGGTCAATAAACTATTGAAAAAAACACCGAAGTTCTTCATAAAATATCCTTCGTTGACATCAGGAACTGTTATACCAATCTTAGAAGATCGATATTTAGATAATACGATTAAATATCAAATTATCTCAGCTGGAGGTGTTGTTGTATCTTCTTATGAAGAAGCAGATTTAATTCTTGTTGCACTAATGGGTGCTACGAGAATGTTCCCGACAGTTTTTCATAATCAAAGAGATATTGATGTTTTAACTAATTTGATTGAAACTTTTGAATTTATTAACTATGTCCTTGATAAAAAACCGGTAATTATTGCTGACTTATTCTTTCTTAATGCGGGATCAATAGAGGTTTTAGATTTCATTAAAGAGAATGGTTTGTTAAAGAAATTGGCTGCTTATGCAGGGTGGAATACATCTAGTAATACTTTGGGAACATGTATTGCGCAAGGAATTAGATATTGGCTACAAGGGTTTGATGATAGTCATTTGGCTTTTTTGATAAAACGCTATATTGAAGATATTGGATATTGTAATATCGTTAGAACAAGTGTAACTAAGCAACTTGAAAAACATGGGATGAATTATTTTAATGTTTTAGAAACTAAAGGTTTAGCGGCTTCTTTGGTTGAAAAAGAATTAAGTGATTTCATCACTAGACATCTTTGTGAACTAGAAAATGATTTTTTAATTGAGAATGTTAATTTACCTTGGAAGAGAATGTTCGAAGTGGATTTTGATATTAAGATAAGGAAATGATATGAAAAAATTGCTTTTATTGATATTATTACTGCTTATAGCAACGCCTCCTATTACAGTTTATGGGAGCTCTTTGAGTTTTGAAAAAGGGGAAGTTAATAAATCAGGAGTTTTGCTAAAGGGTGTAAATTATGAGAGTTTTAGTGCTACAACACATACGGATAGTGGCACTATAGGAAGTCAAAATGTATCTTATGTTAAAGCTAAAGCTAATAGTGATGCTTTTATTGTCACTTGGGGTAAAACCACAAAAGATCAAATGACAGGAGCTAATCTTTTGTTATTAGCTAAAGACTTTGAGTATAACAATCCAGAGTATATTGTTTTGGCGGGGATTAATGGTGATTATTATAATATGTCAACTTTTCAGCCTGTAAATGCTCATGTTCAAAGAGGAATAACGATTAAAGATCAAAATTTTAGTTTAGATAGGTATTTTTCAGTTGGGTTTACCAATGATGATAGGCTGTTCATAGCTAACAAAAACAATCAAGTCGAGACTTATTACAGTTTGACAGTTTTAGATGAAGGAAGAGTTATCAAAGAGGTTGAATTACAAGGATTCAATCAAATACCAGCTGAGAATAAGTCAGCAATATACTTTAATCTTATCAATATTCCGACTATTCAAGATGCAGATATTTTTTCTGTAGGGATAAGAAAAGCAATAAATTACGGGAATTATTTTCTTGACGGAAGGATAATCGAATCAGTAGAAAGCATCGTTTCAAATGACCAATACTTTTCGATAGTTACAAAAGATCAAGAATTATTACCCTATCTAAAATCAGGATTTGATGTGATTGTTCAAAAACATATGGATGGAGTTTATCAAGGGGTTGATTGGATAATTGGGGTTGGTTCACAACCTCTAGAAGATGGAGTTATCAAGGATTTTGAAGATATCAACGATCAAAATGTAAGTTTTGCTCAAGCTAGACATCCTCGAAGTAGTTTTGGTTTTACTGAAGATGGAGATTTCATTTTGATGACAATTGACGGAAGGCAAACAGACATGGATGGGGTCAATTTAAGAGAAATGGCTTTGGCAATGCAATCTCTTGGAGCTATTCAAGCTTTCAATCTTGACGGTGGAGGGTCAACACAGTTATTGATTAGGGAAGATGATGATTTTGTTTATCTCAACCAACCTTCTGAAATGCGTAGAGTTCCAAATGGAATTTTTATTGTCGCTCCAAAGATAAAAGTACAAGGTGAGACTTTTAACCTTAGTTATGATGGTTTTGATTTTAGTTACAATATTTCAGACAGCATTGGTTCTGTCTTGGATTATCGAGTTTATCTTAATGACGAACAACTAGACAATAATTTAAACCAGTTTCAGTTTAGCGGACTGGATCATGATAAAATTTACTATGTTTCGATTGAAGTTGACTATGATATAGATGGAGTTACTTATACAAATACATTTTTGAATGAAAGAGTTAATTTGAAACCTTATGCAGGAGATTATGTAAAAAAACCACCTAGTAACTTCATTATGGATATTTCCAATAATGATGATATTGCGGGTTTTGATATCTTTATTACCTATGATGACCCTGATAAGACTTTAACAAAGATGTATTTAATATATGACGAGGAACGAGTAATAATTTCAAAAAGTGTAGGTGGATATAGAGTTTCAGTATACAATGCAGTAGTTGATAAAAATTACATGCTTAAAATAGAGTATTTTTACCGCATTGACACAATAACTCCGGTTTCAGAAATCACCGAGGAAACTTATTACTATCGATATAAGCCAATTGTTGATGAAGAGATTACTTCTACAACAACAATTACGACAGAGGTTACTATACATACAACAACTGATGATTTACCGATAAATAGTGATGATGATTTTGATTTTTGGCCAATTATCTATACAGCTTCAACAATATTGATATTATCGATATTTATAATAATTAAGAGGAAAAAATAGGCGAATTTATTAATTCACCTGTTTTTTTTCTTTATATTTGAAAACCTTTACAAAAACCAGTTGACTAGACAAGTAATAATTTAGTATAATAAACTTAGTTAGAATGAAGTCATTCAAAAAATATAGGAGGTAAATGAATGCAAAGAGTAATGAAACTGTTTACTGTTTTTTCGTTAGTTCTAGTTGTGTTATTGTTTGTTGGTTGTAATGGTACTTCTACGGAATCAACTACAACTACTCAAACTCAAACAACGGGTACACAATCTGATACTACTACTAGTAGTAGCACAACTAGTGGTACTACCCAACCAAGCGATACAGTCGCTCCGGTAATTGTGGTAAATCAGAACAACGTTTTAATCCAAACTGATTCAAGTTTTGATTATACCGGATATATAACAGTAAGCGATAATGTAACTGCAGTTGGAGATCTTGTTTTAGAAGTATCTGATTGGGGTGGTTTTGACATCAGTGTTGAAGGTAATTATACCATTACAATTAAAGTTACTGATGAAGCAGGTAATTTTTCGACTGCAACAATTAATGTAGAGGTCAAAAGTGATATTCTTCCCCCGATGTTAACTGGTTCGATTACTACGATAAACCATTTAGCTGGAGAAGATGTTGACTTGACTAGAGGTTTGACAGGTGTTGACAATGTTGATGGTACAAATGTCATTTTTTCTGTGTTAAATTACAATAACTATGATAAAGATGTACCGGGAACATATGTTATTCAAATTGTTTTATCAGACAGTGCTGGTAATACAAGTAATCCTGTTAACAGAACGATAGTTGTTGAAAACAGCTATGCTCGTGCAGAAATGATTTCTTTTGAAGGTGAAATAATTCGTTATGAAGCATTATATAATCCACAGGTTTTAAACGGTAATACCGCTACTGGATATAATTCAGCTTATAATGGTTCTTTTGTCAATGTTTTATCAAAAGAATACTTGAATTGGCTACTTGAATATGCACCAGAAAGACTGGGTTCAGGTATTGGTTGGAGTATCATCGCAGTTACCAATGCGGATGAAGAAATAGTCTATGTTAGACATTGGAATAGCGGTGAGGCTTATCTTGAAGAAGGTGAAATTGTTTCAATTTTAGCAGAAGACTGGTCAACTGGATCTAATAGATCATGGACTGTTACGGTAGGAGAAACAGTTATTCCTAAAACTAATGCAAGATACGGTTCAGGAGAAATGGGATTGATGTTAGCTAACATTAACCAATGGGTTCCTGAAGGAGGACATGTCTTTATCTTCATGAATTGGTCAGATGTAGCTCTTGATCAAGATGATAATATAATCCTTAAAGCGAATACTCCTGACATGCCAAGATCTATGGGAGCAAACTACATCATGAACAGTGATGAAGATGGCGATGATATAAAGGATTATGCACTAGGCAGAAAACTACAGATTCTTGATCCTGAATTAAGCAATCAAGATGTAAGAAAGACTTTTGATCCAGAAAATCCTTTCCCGATTATTCAAATTCCTAGTTTACGTTATGTAGCTACTGGTGGAGTATGGAAAGAAAGATATCATCAAGTGGTTTATCTCGATCAATTCAATGCAGAGAATCCATTTAATCCTTTAGCAGGAATTGTTGCTAATGATGGTAAAGGAAATGATATCTCTGATCAAGTTACTTATAAACTATATCGTTATCAAACCGCTCAGATTGCTTACGGTGTCAGCCCTTCAGTTCCAATAACTGATGCCAAATGGGCTGATTTGGTAGATACACCATGGTTGTTGAGTGAGAATGAAGTTGAGTTGGAAAATATCATGGTTCCAGCGAATAACGGTATTTATTTTGTAGTTGAGTACACAGTTAGTGCAAATGGTCAAACTGATACAGCATATAACTTGATAAGAATAGCTACAACTAGTCCAGACTATATCGAACTATATGATGCATCAGATACAGTATATTCTAAGGTTATGGGTGTAGAACAACGTTTGGTAATGAATCCTGATTTAGTCCAATTTGGACCATTCGACCAAACTGATAGAGGAATTATCTATGAAGCAAACTTCTTTAATCAACTTGCTGGAAAGCCAGTTTTCAGTGAAGGAGTTATAGTGGTATTAGATGAATACTTCAAAGTTCAAACACTAAGATTCAGTAAAGATAGTCTTGCGTTTGAATTGAATGCTACTGGACAAAAAACAGATATTGTTGATAATAGTGATTTATTGGATGGAATAGTTGTTCCTGACAATGGATATTTATTGATTTATCCAAGCGGATTAAATGATTCAGTTATTAATAAAGCTGTTAAAGCGTTCTATGATTATGACTATTTAGGTGAAGAATTGCAAGATTTCAACTTAGTTAACGGTTTAGTAGAAGTCGCTTTAGTATTAAAAGAAGTTCAAGAAGTTTCTTCATTAAAAGTTGATGGCGATATAGCAACAATTACAGTAAGTGGAATTGATTACAATGTTGAAGTTATCAATAATAGTAAAACCGCTTTGATTCATAATCCTTCACTTGGTGGAGCAGGTTTTAGATCTGGAGTTGGTAAAGTATATCTTTATGATAAAACTATGTATGAAGCTTTCTTGCAGGATGCAGATGTTACTCATTCTTTCTCTGCTTTAGCTAATAACTTGGGTGTACCTTGGTTTAATAACGGAGTTGTAATGGTCTTTGATGAAGATGGAAACTTTGTTTTAGCAAGACTTGGAGTTGGAGCAGCAGCAGAAGTTAAAGCTGATGGCACATTTAAGTTTGGCGCAGCAATCACTAATTTTGATGTTACTGTTTATAATGGTAATGAAGTTCATGGTTTATTAGCAAATATCGAAGATGATATTCCTGAAGGTGGATATTTTATTATCTTCCCAACAACAGCGATAACAGCTGAAATCAGGAATTTAGCGATTGGTTTGGTTTGGAATGCTGCTTATCCTGGTGGTGGAGCTATTGTTGATATCAATGCAGATCCAGCACCAACTAGTCCTGAAACATTAGGCTTTGATGTAGATACTCTTACAGCTGCTTATTTTGCTGCATTGAGTTTGACAGTAGATTATGTAGCGACTATCGTTGATAAAGCTGCAAAGATAGCTAAACCAATAATTGCTATAGATGGAGTTATTCTATCTTGGACAGCAAACGATCAAGCAAGCAGTTATGATCTTTATTATAATGGATTAAGAGTAGCTCAAGATGTTGGTACGTTGAATGTAGATGGTGTAACTTATGAATTTGATCTATCAGAGATCATGGCTGAAGAAGGTACATATAATATTCAATTAAGAGCAATAACGGCCGATGGACAGGCAGCATCAACTTCTGTTCTATCTGAAGCAGTTGCTTTTGAAGTTGCTAGACTTGGGGTTCCAACTAATTTTGTAAGAAATGATAATATTCTATCATGGGATGCTGTAGATGGAGCTACTCAGTACTATGTATCAATCAATGATAGAGATTTTGAAATGGTTGAAACAAATGAAATCATCTTGCCTGACGCAGATATAATAAATGGTGTTGTGGTTAAGGTTTATGCATCTGGGTCTGATACATTGTTTGATTCATTAGTAGCGGAACACACTTTAGTTGTTGAAGTTATTCCAATGGAAATAGTATTAGGTTCATATACATTACCAATCAAAGAATTCATCGTTTCTTCTTGGATGAGATATGCTACAGCTGGTGATGTTGGTGCAGCATGGATTGATGCATTTGTAGTTGTCAATAATGCCGAAGGTTTCTTGGCTTTAGATGATACTACAAGAGTTTTTGCTGGTGGATATGCAGCGGTATTTGATTCAGAGATGAATGTGAAGTATATTATGGATCGTTGGGGACATGAATGGAATGCAACAGATGGTTGGACAACACATCCTGATGGTTGGACATATGGTGCTAATATCTACGTTTCTAATTTAAGACCTTATCTGGCTGCTGGTGATATCGTTCTATTTGCAAGTCAATATACTCTTGGACTTGAAGCGGGAACTTGGAGAAATCATTTTGGTAATGCTTTGATTAAAGATTTAGGAACTGTAACCTCTGATCATAGAGCTGTTGATTTAGCAACTGCAATTGATCCAAGTACTGTAAATGTTGTTATTCAAGCGAAAGTCATGACAAAAACAATCAGTCTTGGAACAAATGATTTACCATTGGTAGTATTCGATTTTGCTAAATGGTTAAATTATATTGATCCTCTTGGCAGCAACGATTTAGGCGCAGCAAATGTTAAGGGAATCATTATGGTTGAAGGAGCAGAAGCTATCTTACAAATGGATGACTCTGATAAGATTTTTGCTGGTGGATATGCTGTATTACTAGGTTCTGATATGACTGTTAAGTATATCGTCGATCGTTGGGGACATGAATGGAATGCAACAGACGGTTGGACTACAAACGCTGGTGGCTGGACATATGGAGCTACGCTTTATGCTTCTTACTTCAAACCTTATGTAGCACAAGGTGATGTATTGTTATTTGCTAGTCAATATACTGCAGGATTACCTGCTGGAACTTACCGTAATTACTTAGGTAATGCCTTTATTAAAGATTTAGGCACAGTTACAACTGATCATAGAGCTGTTGACTTAGCAACGGCAATCGATCCTTTGACTAGAGTTGTTACAATCAAAGAAACAGCTTCAGTTCTAAAAATCGGAAACATGATGATTGATTATCGTTTATTTGAATTAGATAGTTGGATGACTTATGCAGAAGCGGATCCAGGAGCGGCAGGAGTTCATGGCTTAGTAGTAGTTAGCGGTGTTGAGGCTATTTTAAGTTATGATGATTCAGCAAGAGTTTTTGCTGGAGGTACCTTAGTTCTTCTTGATTCTGAGATGAATGTTAAGTTTATTGTTGACAGATGGAGCAATGTTTGGACACAAGCAAATGGTTGGCAAGAGATTGATACTAACTGGGCATATGGAGCAAATGTTTATGTTTCATATTTTAAAGACTTAGTAGCTGCTGGTGACTATTTGATTATGGGTGGTCAATATAATACAGGATTACCTACTGGGGTAACTTACCGTGATGTTATCAGCAATCAAATACTCTTTAATTTGGGAGCTGGAATTTATGGTGCAGATCATCGTAATATCAATGATTTTACAGAGGCAATCGATCCTTCAACAGTAACGATAAGTATAGTTGATTTAGGATAATATTTTTAGTATTAGGCAAGGAATAAGTTGGTTTTTACCAACTTATTCCCATGCCTCTATTGAATTGAGGATGTAATGAAATTAGAGAAAATTTATAATAGCACTATCTTTAAAATTTTTGATTTTATCTATAAATTGGTCATGTTTAATTTGTTGTTTGTTTTGACTTTTATTTTAGGGTTAGGGCTTTTCAGTTATCTTTTAAGTTTTATTATTTTGGTTTTAGCTATTAAGTCTTTAGAAGATGATTTAGATTACTCGATAGTTAAAACGTGGATAATAAATATCAAGAAATATTGGTTTAAAGCACTTAAACTATCATTGTTTTACACTTGTTTTTTATCCTTAGCAATCTTTAATATCGGATTTTTTCATTTGATTTTACAAGAACAAGATGCTTTAGTTTATCAAGTTTTATATTACTTTTTTTTAGTTTTTTCGGTTGTTATGTTGTTTTCAATAATTAACTCTGCATTTATCTTTGTTTATTACCCAAATTTGAGTTTTATGAAAATAATTAAGTATTCTTTTCTCTTGGTTCAATTGATACCATTACAGGCATTGTTGCTAATCCTAATGATTTTAGTAGGAGTAGCTTGGTTTTATATATTTCCCTTTGTTTTAATATTTATTTGGGTATCATTATCACTTTATATCTTTCATAAGATTACTAAAAGAGTTTATCTTAAGTTGGTACCAGATAATGTTAAACCTAGGAAAATCACAGACTGATTATTTTACTGAGGAGCGAAGTATGAGAAAAAGATTAGTTATTACATTGAGCATAGTAGTTGTTTTAGTGATGAGTATTTCATTGCTTTTTGGATTTGCTAAAGAAAAAGTTATAGTAAGCGCATATAATGGTTTAAATTATTCCTTGACAGATGGGTCCTTGACAGATTATGAAGAATACCTAGAGGAATTTGAAAAAGTTTATCCCGATAATCAAATTGTAATCGATGCTTTAAATTATTCTAGAATAGATAATCAATTAAATATCGAAGATATATCAGTTGAAGAGTTTGCAGGAATATCAGGGTTATACATTCCAGAAACAATAGATGTTAGTTGGTCTTTTGAAGTTACAGAAGCTGGTTTTTACAATATTAAAGTTAAGTATTTAGCAGCTGAAGGACGTAGTTCTGAAATTTCAAGAGGACTTCTTATCAATGGAGAGTATCCCTTTATGGAAGTCCAAAACTTCGTTCTATCAAGGATTTGGGAAGATGAGTATGATGTAGCGACTAATAGAGTTAAGGGGAATCATGATATCAAACCAAGACAGATTGAAAAACTGAGGTGGAATGAAGAAGCTATTCAGGATCGGGTAGGATATTATGAGGGGAGACCTTATTACTTCTATTTTGAAGTTGGAGTTCATGAAATAACATTTCTTCAAGAAAGAGAACCGGTTTTAATATCAGAGATTACTCTTTACAAGGAAGAGATGGAAGAGAATTATCAATCTGTTTATCAATCATACATTGACGAAGGCTATCAAAAGATTAATAAAGATGATCTAGATAATTCAAAATACATTATGATTCAAGGAGAGAATTCTTTTGAGAAATCCACAGCAATTCTTTCTCCTGTTGCTAATTGGAGTTCTTATAAGGTAGACCCTTATGAAAAATTTATTATGAGATACAATACTATTGGAGGAAATACTTGGAGAATTGCTGGTGATTGGATTTCTTGGGAGGTAGTAGTTCCTAAAACTGGTCTATATCAGATAACTTTTAAAGCAAATCAAAATTATAAGCAAGGAATCGTAAGTTCAAGAATTCTTAAAATAAACAATGAAGTTCCTTTTCAAGAGGCAAGAACAATAAAGTTCAATTATGATAATGATTGGCAAAACGTTACATTAGGAGATGGAAAAGAAGCTTACTGGTTTAAACTAGAAGCAGGAAAGAATACGATAAGTTTACAATCTACTATCGGTATTTATAATGATATAGTTAGGAATGTTGAATATGCAATATCAAATCTAAATTCAATGTATCGTCAAATTGTTATGATAGCGGGAACAAATCCTGATGAGTATCAAGACTATATGTTATCAAGAAGAATTCCCGAACTAGCTAATCTTATCAAGGATTCAAAAGATTATCTTGAAGAGGCAAGATTAGAAATGATGGAGTTTAACCGAAGCAGAAGCTCGCTGATTGCAGTGCTTGATAGGGTTATTTATCAATTGAATCGATTTCAAGAGTCTGAAAGGAATATTCAAATCGGACTAAAAGAATTAGATGATAATATTTCTGCATTGGGAACTTGGGTAACTTCAATTTCTGAACAACCTTTGAGTGTTGATTTGATATATATTCATGGTGAGGATGTATCTTTACCAAAAGCACATACAAATTTCTTCCAAAAATTATGGCATGAGTTAGTGATGTTATTTGGAAGTTATGGAGCAAATACTTCTTTGAAAAGCAATGTTGAAGTCGATGGTCCGACAATCACAGTATGGATTATGACTGGTCGAGATCAATCACAGTTATTAAGGCAGTTGATTGATGAACAGTTTACTGTTCAAGAGAATATAAACGTAGAGTTAAAACTTGTTACAGGAACAGCGCTTTTGCCAGCAACATTATCTGGTAATGGACCTGATGTAGCTATTGGTGTTATGCAGAATATTCCTGTGAATTGGGGGATTAGAAACGCGGTTGTTGATTTGATGGATTTCCCGGATTATCAGGATTTTGCTAGCAATTTCCATGAGAGTTCTATTGTTCCTTTTTCATTTCAAGATAGCGTCTATTCCTTGCCAGATACTCATGACTTTTTAATGACTTTTGTCAGAACGGATATCGTTGATGAATTAGGAATAGAAGTACCTAAAGATTGGGATGAGGTAATCGATTTGTTGCCATTATTACAAAGACAATATTTAGATTACTATCTACCAAACACAAAAGGTAGTCTTAGTACTTTGATGTATTCAATGATTGTTCAAAATGGCGGGTCACTTTATGAAGATGATGGTAAGAGAACATTGTTGCTAGAAGATAAAGCAATGAATGCTTTTATTGACTTTACGACATTTTTTAGTGATTTTGGATTTGAGATTTCAGCTAATTTTGCTAATCGTTTTCGAAGTGGTGAAATGCCCTTAGGAGTTTTTAACTATTCGCTTTATAATACTTTATCTGTGTTTGCACCAGAGATTAAAGGGCAGTGGGAGTTTGCTCTTTTGCCAGGATACAATATAGATGGTGTAATTCATAATCAGTCTGCTTCAACTGTAACTGGTACAATTATCCTTGAACAATCAAAGCAAAAAGAAGCAAGTTGGAAGTTTATGAAATGGTGGTTAGGTGAAGAAGCACAAACAAGTTACGGGCGAGGTATGGAAGCTATATTGGGTTCGGCAGCTAGGTATCCAACAGCCAACTTGAATGCTTTTGCAAATTTACCTTGGTCAGTTAAAGATTATATGATTTTAAGTGAACAAAGAGAAAATACAATCGGGATACCAACTGTACCTGGAGATTATATTATTGGACGACATATCGATAATGCTTTTCGAGCAACTATTAATGATCGTACCAATCCTAGAGACAATCTTTATGAGTATGTCATAAAAATTGATCGAGAGTTAGAAAGAAAAAGACAAGAATTCGGTTTGGATTAGGAGTATGAGATGAAAGATTCAATAATTCAAAAACAAAAACTTCATAACAAACCATCACTGAAGAAGCAGATCAAAAAGAATAAGATATATTATTCAATGATTGCACCTTTTATGATCATCTTTAGTGTTTTTACTATTTTGCCAGTATTGATGAGTTTCTTGTTGAGCTTTTCTTCGTTTGATATGCTTCAATTTCCAAAATTTATTGGATTATCTAATTATATAAATCTATTTTTAAATGATGATGTGTTCTTAATCGCCTTAAAAAACACTTTGATTTTGGCATTGGTTACAGGGCCAGTTTCATATTTAATGGCTTTTGTTTTTGCTTGGTTAATCAATGAGTTACCACCAAAAGTCAGATGGTTTATGGTCTTGATTTTTTATGCACCTTCAATTAGTGGATCAGCTTATCTGTTATGGCTGTTGATATTTTCTTCGGATATGTATGGAATTTTGAATGCTTATTTAATCGATTTGAATATTATAAACACACCAATTCTGTGGTTGGAAACACCTAGATATGCCTTGTTTATCTTGATTATAGTACAACTATGGTTGAGTTTAGGAGTTTCATTTCTAGCCTTTATTGCTGGTTTGCAGACTGTTGATAGAACTTTATACGAAGCAGCAGCAGTTGATGGAATTAGAAATCGTTGGCAGGAGTTATGGTATATTACTTTGCCACAGATGAAATCACAATTAATGTTTGGAGCTGTTATGCAGATTACAAATGCTTTAGGAATTGGGATGGTATCGGTTGCTTTATTAGGATTTCCTTCGGTTGAGTATAGTGGGCATACAATAGTTACTCATTTGCTAGATTTTGGTTCAACAAACTCTACTCGTTTAGAAATGGGATATGCTTCAGCTATTGCGACAATTCTGTTTGTTTTAATGCTTGGATCTAACCTCGTGGTTCAAAAAATCATCAAGAGGGTAGGTACTTAGTATGAGTAAAAAGATATTAAATCCAGTTGATAAGCAACAGATTCTATCTCAGATGGAAGCTAATGAGATTAAATGGATTCGAAATAAAAAGAGAAAGATTAAGAAATATCGTAAAGTTAGATTGAGTAGATCTTTAAGCGGAGACATATCTTTAATGATAGTTTTATTGTTGTTTGGTTTGTTCAGTGCTTATCCACTTATTTTTACCATTACGAACTCCTTAAAAGGTTTGGATGAGATCTTTGTTTTCCCGCCAAGATTATTTCCAAGGAATATAACTTTTGACAATTTTGTTGATCTATTTAATTTGATTGGTAATACTCAAATACCGATTAGTAGATATTTTGTCAATACATTGACGATAACGCTTCTTGGGACAGTGGGGCATGTGTTTTTAGCGTCATTATGCGCTTATCCTTTAGCGAAGCATTCATTTCCAGGCAGACATCTTATCAATCAGCTGATTGTTTATTCATTGATGTTTTCAACGGTTGTTACTCAGATACCGACTTATATGATTGTAAGTTGGTTGGGGTTAATTGATTCTCAAATGGCAATTATAATTCCAGCATGGGGATTTACTTTAGGGTTGTTTTTGATGAGACAGTTCATGGTTACTATACCAGATGAATTATTAGAAGCAGCAAAAATTGATGGTGCCAATGAATATCAAACCTTTTTTATCATAGTTATGCCTTTGGTTAAACCGGCATGGCTTACTTTGATTATTCTTTTATTTCAACAATTATGGGGAATTGATGGGGGAAGTTATATTTTTACTGAGAATTTAAAGCCTCTTTCATATGCTTTAAGCCAGATAGTTGCGGGTGGTGTGGCAAGAACAGGAACGGCTGCTGCAGTAACAGTAATTATGTTGATTGTCCCAATAACTGTTTTCATTATCAATCAGTCTAAAATGTTGGATACTATGGCACATTCAGGATTGAAATAGTTGGGAGGTAAGTTTTGAAAAAAATACTAATAGTTATATTTTTATCAATTATTACTCTCAATTTGCAGATTCTGAGAGTAGCAGGGAAGAGTTACAATTACAGTCCTTTAGGAGAAGTAGTTTATTCAGCAGAGGCTTTGAGTGTGACACAGGTAATTGATTCTGATAATATCAGAGATGAATTCAATCAACCTATTTCAACTAGTTTTGGTGAGTTGGTTGATGTGTTTGGTTTAGAAGATAAGATATATCTAGTGGACCGAACAAATTCAATAGTACATGTGTTAAGTGATAAGTATGAATATATTAGAAGTTTCGGAGAAACCTTGTTAACTAATCCTCAAGGAATATTTGTCACTGATGAATTTATTTATGTAGCAGATACTGGAAATTTTCGGATTGCGATTTTTGATCATAATTATGATTACTCTAGTGAAATACTAGCCCCGAGTGATCCAACCTTTAAGCAAAATCCAGAAGATAAATCCGGATATGATTTCAAGCCATTAAAAATTACTGTTAATCGGACGGGACGAATATATGTTATTGCTGATCAGATATTTGAAGGAATAATGGATTTTAATCCGGATGGTAGTTTTTCTCGATATTTAGGAGCCAATACGGTAACTCTATCAGTTTGGGAAGCTTTTTGGTTGAAACTAACAAGCGAAGAACAACGTCAAGCTCAAGGATATCGTTTAGCGACAACATTCAAGAATTTAATGGTTGATGATATGGGATACTTATATACAGTCTCAGATGTAACTGAAGGTGAAAGAGTTATAAAAAAACTTAATTATAAAGGTATAGATGTTTTAACGAGAAACGGCTATATTCCACAAGTAGGCGATTTGGTAACGGTACCTAGAAGCCAAAACCTTCCGGTTGGACCATCAGAGTTTATCGATATTGATGTTAATGATTTTGGCAATTATATGGTCTTGGATAGTACAAGAGGTAGAATTTTTACCTATGATTTTGAAGGAAATCTTTTGTATGTATTTGGGCAGTTGGGCAATTTGACAAACACAACCAATAATGTTAGAGATAGGTTTTTAAAACCAACCGCTTTGAAATATTTTAATTCAAAGGTTTTGGTAGTAGATAGCATTAATAAGAATCTAGTGGTTTTTGAGTATACAGAGTTTGGTCGTCTTGTTAACGAAGCCACTAAACTGTATTATGAAGGTGATTATCAAGGTGCTAAAGATACTTGGGAAGACGTTTTAGTAGTCAATACCAATTACTATTTAGCATATAAAGGAATTGCTAAAGCTTTGTTAAGAGAAGGCGATTATGAAAAAGCAATGGAGTATTCAAAACTGGGCTATGATGACTTGACTTATTCAAGTGCTTATCAACCTTATCGATATGAAAGAGTAGTTGTTGTGTTCCCTTATCTATTGAGTGTGTCTTTTGCTTATTTGATCTTCACGTTTGTTAAAAGTGCAAAGCAGGCAATAAACAAGGCAAAGGAGGAAGATGAAATTGGATAATGTTTTGGTTAAAATTAAATCTTTCTTCAAAAAAATAAATATTAAAACAAGTGTAAGAAACTTCTATAATGATTGTATTAGAATGCCAATTAGATTGATAGTATATCCAATTAAAGGATTTGAAGAGTTTAAGGTTGAAAAAGAAGCAAAAGGATATGTAGCAATTTTTTATCTTTTTATGATGATTCTTACTCAAATAATTGCATATAATGGCAATGGTTTTTTGGTTAATAAAAATAATCCGAGAGACTTTAATCTATTTATGACAATTGCACTTGTTGTTTTTCCTGTTGTTATCTTTGTTATAGCCAATTGGGCAACGACTGCTTTAATGGAAGGTAAAGGCAACATGACAGAGATATTCAGAGTCGTTACTTATGCTTTTTTCCCATATGTATGGTTAGGTTTGATAGCTTCTTTGATTAGCAATTACATAACAGTTGATGAGATTGTTTTCTTTACGATACTGCAAAGTTTGGGTGTAGGAATATTGGCTTATATGCTGTTCTTTGGGTTATTGGGAATCCATGAATATGGTCTGTTTAAGACGATTATGATGTTTATATTTACTATAGTAGCGATTGCAGCGATCTTATTTATAATTTTATTATTCTTCTCTTTGATTCAACAACTGTTCACATTTATAAGATCTGTATACGATGAGTTTGTGATGAGGTTTTTAATATGGACAAGATAGATAATTTAGCTAATGGCATAGAGATATATTCAACACTGCCATGGCATAAGAAGATTAAAAAGAATTTAAGAAATTGGTTTGAAGAGAAGATATTAGGGTTTAAGGTTCCTTGGAAAAAAATTATTGCTTTAGTTGTTATTGTTTTATTTGGGTTTGGTTTATACATTGTTGTCAAAGCTAATCAGGTGTCTTTTGTTTTTAGAGAAGAGTATAATAAATCTGATTTTCTTGAAGCAACAGAGTTTCAAGCAGTTTATGGTGATGAGATAATTATCGAAAATGAGAATATGAAATTAGTTTTTGACACATCTAATACTTTATTCTCTTTAGTAGATAAAAGAACGGAAGAAGTATTCGAATCTAATCCAGATACTAGAACAGCAAGATTCTTAGAACCCTTTAGAGTTTTCTATTCAGGAAATCTTGGAAGTGTTAATCAAATAAGTGTATACTCACAAGCGATTAGTTATGATGACTTTTTACTTAAATTGACAGATGAGTATTTAGAGGTTTTGTATTTGATTGGCGGGAAGAAGGAAATTGATGCGAATGATTTTCCGCAAATCATCAGTGATGAGAGAATGCAGAGTCTAATTTTATCAAAATTAGAGGAAGGTTCAATTGATTATCGAAGAATTACAGAACAAGCTTATGTTTTTGGAGAGGTTAACGGAGTAAGTATTTGGAAATTGAAAGATGGGATTCAAAGGTCAGTTCTCCAAAGACTTTATAATATCATGTATGAGTTGTGTGGTTATACGGTAGAGGACTTGATATATGATCAAGAGAGCAACGGAATCAAAGTAGAGGATAAATATCCATATTTTGAAATAGCAGTTCGCTATAGTTTAAATAGCGAAGGCCTTGATGTTAAAATCATCAATGATTCAATTGTTGAAAAGGAGAAGTATCCTTTACTTTATATTGATGTATTACCATACTTTGGGGCAGGTAGTACAGAAGATATGGGATATATCGTTATACCAGATGGTAGTGGTGGAGTGATTGAATTCAATCAGCAAAGAGCTTTTGCCTTGCCTTATAATAAAAGAATTTATGGTGAGGAATTGGCAATCTCAAGAGCTACAAAAAAAGATGATTCAACAAAGATAAGTTTGCCGGTAATCGGAATAAAGAAAAATCAAAGTGGATTTATAGCTGTAGCAAAAGGCGCGGTTGAAATGACTAATGTATATGCCTCAAGCGCTACGCAGGAAAACCCTTATAATCAGGCATTTTATCGTTATTATATCCGAGAAGGCCAACCTTTTGAGTTTTCTTCAATAAACTCTTCGGTAGTGATAAATCAATGGACTATTGATTATAACAAAAATGACTTCATTGTAAGTTATCTTCCGATTGATAAAGATGATGCCAACTATTCGGATATGGCACAAATATATCGAGATTATTTAGTAACTGAGGATTTGGTTGTTCCAAGAGATAATACTGATAATCCAGTAGTTGATTTGACTTTGCTTGGAGGATATATTGTCGATGAGAACTTTTTAGGTATTCCTTATAAAACTGTAAGAACGCTAACAAACACTGATCAAGCGATTGAGATTCTTGAGAGATTAAGTGAAACAAATCTAGAAAAAATTAATGTCTATTATCAAGGTTTTTCAAATCAAGGGTTAAAACCTGCTTATATGGGTAAGATAAGGTTTGATTCTAGAACTGGTAGTTTAAAGGACTTTCAAAACCTTATTGATTACTCAAACAATTTAGATATCGATTTATATCTAGAAACTTTATTGAATACAGCTTATACAAAAAAGAATATCAGTACTAATAATGAAGCAATTAGAGATGTTTTTGGTCAAGTTGTATACAATTATGATTATAACCCGGCATCTTTATATCTTGATAATTCATCGAGAGAAAGATATGTTCTTAAACCTACTACTTATCTCAATACATTAGAGAGTATCAGTAGGATGTATGAGAGAATTGAAACAAGAAATATTGCTTTCTCAGACTTTGGGAATAGTGTTTATGGAAGTTATAAAAAAGGTGAGACAGTCTTTAGATCAGATATTGTAAAAGCATTCAAAGAAACTATGGAATTAGCAGATTTTGATAACATAGCATTTAGAAACCCGAATTTATATGCGATGAAATATGCCTCAAGTGTTACAGATATTGATTTGAGTTCAGCTAATTACCAGATAATAACTTATAGTATTCCTTTTTATCAACTTGTTTTTAGTGGACTAATCGATTACTCGGGTAAACCCTTTAATACAACAGATGAATTCTCTTATCAATATCATATTATGAAAGCTCTAGAAACAGGCGCAAACATTTCAATGATGTGGTCTTATGAGAGTACAGTAAGCCTTTTAGAAACAGAGTATTCAATGTATTATTCGACATATTATGAGTATTGGTTTGAAAAACTTGTAGAGACTTTTAATATCTTGAATAATACTGAAGTATTTAAGAGAAGACTTATTAATCATGAAGTTCTTAGTAAGGATGGGTTGGTAAGTAAATCAACTTATGAAGATGGGATGGCTTTAATTTTCAATTATCGTGATTATCCATATCATGATGGAGGCATTAGTGTCCAACCAAATGATTTCTTGATTGTTTGGGAGGTGTCATGATGAAGGAAAAGAAAATGATGTCTCAATCGATGGTTGAGCAAAGCATTATTAAACTAAACAAAAAGAAGTTGGTATTGGAGAAAAAGTTTGATGTTTTAACTGATGATTACATCAAGTACTCACAAAAAGAGAAATATCGAACCTCCGTTAGAATCAACAAAAGAAGAGGAAGACTAAAAAGCAAAATCCAACATGTCAAGAATGATATAACAAGGCTTGAAAATAACGAAGTTATCCAACTTAATGTTTGGCAAAAAATCAGTCAAATATTCAAAAGAATGCCTTACAATAAACAAAAACAGATTTATGGCGTACTGTTTGTTGTTCCTTGGTTCCTTGGTTTTATCCTATTTTTTGCTTCACCGATGTTTACAACAATCTGGTGGAGTTTAAACAGTATGGCTCCTAAACCAGGGGGAGGATTTACTTATATTTATCAAGGATTGAGCAATTATGTTGATCTTTTTACAAAAGAAACATTGTCGGGAGCAACAGTTCTTGAAGTCTTGACTTCTTCGATTATCGATATTGTTATCGATTTACCGACAATTATTATCTTTAGTGTCTTTATAGCAGTACTATTGAATACAAAGTTCAAAGGACATCAATTGGTTAAAGCAATATTCTTTATTCCAGTTGTATATAATATGACTGTTATCAATAATACCTTATCAGGTACTTTTGGACAGTTATTCGGAGCTGAACTAGATACTGGTTTTCAATTATCACAGAGTTTTTCTAGTTTCTTGATGCAAATTGGAATTGGAGGTGGATTAATTGAGTTTTTGATGAGTGCAGTTGATCGGATTTTTTTGATTATTAACAAATCAGGAATTCAAATTATCATGTTTATCGCTGCTTTACAATCAATACCAGACCACTTATATGAATCAGCTAAGGTAGAAGGCGCAACTAGATATGAGATGTTTTGGAAAGTGACTATACCTATGGTGAGTCCGATGATTCTAACTTGTTTGGTTTATACGATAGTCGATAGCTTTGGAAGTTCCGATATTATGCATTTTTTAACTGTTAATTCTCAAGGTACAACCATGGCTACAAATCAACCAGGTATGTATTCGGCGATATCGATTGTGTATTTTTTGATTAATATGATGATTATTTTATTAGGGTTTATGTTATTGAGAAAGAAGGTTTTCTATTATGATTAAAACGATTAAGAATAACTTTCTAAAACTTAATAATTACATTAGAAATTTCCAAGAAGATATGAAATCACCAACGAAGAAAATGGTATTTAGAAATAGAGTCGTTAACTTGATATCTAACATTTTAAAGTATGTTTTAGTTATTGGACTTTGTTTTGTTATTTTGTATCCCTTGATTTTGCAATTAGCAATTGCTTTTAGATCACCAACAGATGTAAACAATCCTTCAATCTTGTGGATACCAGGAGAGTTTTCGTTGAAGAATTTTGAAGTAGCAATGATTGCATTGAATTATTTTAAATCATTGAAGAACACATTGATACTATCTTTAGGTGTTACAGCTTTGCAATTGATTTCTACTTCATTGGCAGGATATTCATTTGCAAGGTTAAAATTTAGAGGAAGTCAAGTATTGTTTGGCTTAGCTTTATTTACAATCGTTGTTCCTCAAACAGTCATCTCATTACCGTTATTGCGTTCTTTAACAGAGATGAAATTGGTTGGAAAACCAATCACACTATTTATGATGGCTGGATTGGGAATGGGAATTAAATCAGGAATATTTATTTATATGTTTAGACAGTTTTATCGAGGAATACCGGTTGAATTAGAAGAAGCAGCAAACATTGATGGAGCTAATCCTTTTACTGTTTTTTATCGTATTATGTTACCGAATGCAAAAGGGGCAATAATCACAGTAGCTTTATTAGCTTTTGTATGGCAATGGAATGATTATTATTTTACAACTCTATTTGTAACAAGAAGTAATTTAGATTATATGACTTTAACTACACAACAAGTTAGTGTCTTGTATGGGTTGCAGCAAGCACTTACTGATGCTGGAGTATGGGGATTGATGGGACAAGATATTACTAAGAATCCATTATTCTCGTCAATGATTTTAAATACCAGTGGTATTTTGGTAATGATGCCATTATTAGTATTATATTTCTTTGTACAAAAAATGTTTGTACAGGGTATAGAGAGATCCGGAATTGTCGGATAATAAAAAAAGGAGAAAAATTATGCAAAAAGTTATGTTAAAACATTTTTTAGTATTTGTATTGTTATTGATTAGTTTTGGATTGGTTGCTTGTAATAATACACAGAGCACTACGACTACAACGCAATCAACTCAAAGCAATCAATCAACAACACAAACAACTCAAGGCAATCAAACGACAACTTCATCAACTACAACACAAAGTGTCGTAACAAAACCAGTTCCTAATATGATGGGACAGGATTTTGTTATTATGGCAAATCGAGCTGCCTCTTCAGATCCTAGAAGTGAACAATACTCAGGCAGTTGGAAGAATGAGAAAATAGCTTTGATTGAGATGGTTGAAGAGAAATATAACATCAATGTTGTTTATAGAACCTATCCTGCTGATGCAGTATGGGGTGGTGGAAGAGAAAGGTTCATAATTACTAATTCTTTGAACGATACTCCACAGGCTCATATCTATGAAATGCCTTCTTACTCAATTGCTGTATTAGCAGAAGGAGGAGCTATATTACCTTTAGATGCTTTGATTGAAGAATACGGACATCCAGGATATTGGCCTGAAAAAGCAGCTTTTGGAACAGTATTGGGACAACAATATGCTTATGATGATTCTTATCCTTTGGTAGGACAGGGAATCTTTTATAACATAACATTATTAGAAGAATACCTTGGTGAGGGAATGGGAACTTTACCTAGTGAACTATGGCTTGATGGCGAATGGGATTGGGATGCTTTTGAAGACATCTGTAATCAACTTCTTCCTGGAATTTCTGCTTTAGGAATAGAGGGAGCTGCAGTTATCGGTGGTAGACCTTATAACTGGGCTTATCAGATGCTTGGAGCAAATGGTGTTCATGTGGTTGATAGTAATTTGCGCAGTGAATTGGCTACACAAGCATCAATTGATACCTTGAGTTTCTTGAACAGACTAGTTTCTGTGCCAGGGATGTGGGAGTATACTTCAGCAGCTTTATCAAACGCTTCAGCTCCACAATTCAAACAAGGAAATATCGCATTTCATAATGGGGAGTCATATTGGATTTATGATAGTACAAAATGGTTAGGCTATGATTTTGAAATGGGATTTGTTCCTTATCCAACAGGACCAAATACAGCTAGTGATTTAAGCAATTATTATATTAACGAAGTTTATGGAAAGACATCATATGTTGTTTCTTCGTCATATTCTTTAGATAAAGTCCAGCCAGGATATGAAAATATTGCTTTCCATGAAGAATCAATTTTCAGGATTTGGGCTGATATGCAATATTTCCCTGAAATAGATCAAGCAACAGGTTATGTTTCAACAAGTGAATTGGTTGAAGAATGGACTTTCAATACTTTGGAACTTTATTATAGTTCGTTAGGAGATGATGCATCTATCAATGCTCATCAAAGTATTATGTTTAAAGGGTATCCAGACTATTTCTATAGTTTATATTGGGCGAGAAGTCATGATGAAAGCAAATCATTTATGCTTGATATTCAAAGTGCAATAATAAGTGGTAATGTCAGGGATTCAATGATTGATTTAGTTTCAAGAATTCATCAGGAGTTTATAGATACTTATAAAAACCTTGGCTTGGACGAATCGCATTACGAGTAGGTAGTATTTCATGTTAAAAAAACTGTTCTTTCTTTTATTTCTTTTTCTCATAGGGGGGTTATGGGCGTGTGATAATCAAAAGACAACTACCACTGTCACGATTTCATCCACGCCCACAACCTCTCAAATATCACTAAATGACCAAGAAGTTTTACAGATGGTTTTAGAGCAAATAGAGATTCCGGAAATAATTGAAGATGATATAGAATTACCAACTATTTATCTTGTGCAAGGATATGAGGTTGTTGCTTCTTGGCATTCTACAGCTTCTAATACGATTAATTCACAAGGAAAAGTTACACCAAATGTTAGTGATCGTCAGGCTACATTAACAGTTACCTTAACTTACAATGAGGCATCACTGAATAAAAGTTTTAATGTTACTGTCAAAGGAAACGAAGCATTTCTTTTGCTTTTTGCGGTCTTAAACAACCGAGTACAAATCCCTACAGATAAAATTACAGAAGATATAGATCTACCAACTGAATATCAAATGGATGGTAAATATGTTATCGCTACTTGGACTTCTTCAAATGAAGCAGCTTTAAGTTCAACAGGTGAAGTTACTTTAATTGACCAAGATGTTACAATTACACTTAGTTTGGTATTGTCTTATCAAGGAATAACAAAAACTCAAACATACACTATTGTTGTCGGACAAGACCCTACAACTCTACCTGAAAATTCTTGGCATTTATCAGAAGTTTATCATGGTGTAATCCCTAATGAATCTTTAAAACCTTCTTTGCCAAATTGTTTTGCTGGAGCTGTGTATCGAAAAGTGGTTTCAAGTAAAGATTTTTGGATTGGAATAGAGGCAACAATTACTTTGCCAGAATTCTTTGTTGATCAGGATAGATATGATGATGAGAAAGCAAATTATTACTTAGATAACGCTTCTATATATATGGGAGGTCATGCTTATTTTGAAAGTGATGTTGGAATTGCTTGGATGATTGGGCATGAAGATGAATATTCATCTAGGCTCTCTAGGTCAGGCATAGCATATCGCCCTTTCTGGCGTTATATTACTACTCAAGAAGTTTGTACAAATAATAATTGCTATCGAAACGCCTCTGTTAGTAATTATGAACTATATTATTTTCCAGGCGATAAACTGAGAATTAGTGTGTATTCACCAAAGCCTGGTTATATGCAGATGAGAATTGAAGTTTTAGAGACAACAACACATCCTGATTATATTAATAAAAGAGATGAATATGGTTTGCCAGAAGATTTCAATCGAATATTTGTTACTCCGATATTCCCTTCAGCAGGTATGGGAGAATTGAAAGCAGAGTTTAAAAGAGTTAATGCAATCGATCAAGTTGCCAATGAAGGTAAACCAACCATCAATACTAACGCATCGGTTGTAAATGCAATTTGGCATGAAGTATATTTATATCGAAAAATTGATGATATCCTATATAAAGTTCCAATGACTAACGATAGATCAGTCGGAATGATTTGTCCTTTAGGACAAAATGTTAATGGTGATTTTTCTAATGCATTTATTATTGATTATGAAGGTGTAGATGTACTAAAAGGTGGAGAGATTGTCACTTTAAACCCGAATAACGGAACCGGTAGACTATATAATTTATTCATTTATCTAAATCGAAAAGAGGAGTATGAATTATAGAATTTATTATGTTAAAAACAGTTGGGGTTAACGAAGCCAAAGACCAAATAATTAAATATTGGAACCAAGATTTTTTTGATACTTTCCCATTAGACAGACGTTTATTTGAACAAAAGATTATTAACAATAGATTTACTTTGTTCGATGAATCATTTGTGCTTTTTGATGATGATAAATATTTAGGAAGTATTGTCTTAAAACAGCAAGTTGATACTTTATTCATCAGCTTAATTCATGTAGCTAAAAGTGAACGTTTAAAGGGATATGGAAAAAAATTAGTCAAACATGCCATGACAGTAATGCAAAAAAGACAATTAAAGGATATAATAATCGGCAGAGACAATGATTGTTTATTTTCAGGTTTATTTGTAAACAACAATGAGTTAACCCACAAATTCTTTCTCGATATCGGCTTTAAGAAAAATCACGATAACTTTAACCTGATCAGTGGTTCTAGACCAGGAAATTCGATATCACGGGATGGATACTTCGTTAGAGTTGTAAGTAGTGACGCTGAAAAAGAAGAAGTTTTGAAACTGATTAAACAGAATTTTTCTGAAAGATGGCATGAAGAGGTTTCTAGAAGTTTACTAGAAGATATCTACATTTTATTACATAGAAACAAGATTATTGGGTTTGTAAATACCGCTAATCCTAAATCGCCAGTTTTTTCTAATAGCATGAATCTCTATTTGTTGTTTAAAAATCTTTTTGGAATGGGTCCTTTGGGCCTTGATAAAGATTATCAGGGCCAAGGTTTAGGGACATATCTTGTCAATGTGACTTTAAAGGATTTATTCGATAGAGGTGCAAGTGAAGTGATGGTGGATTGGACAGGTTTAGTCGATTTTTACAAAAAATGTGGTTTTGAAAGGATTTTTAGCAAATATACAATATATAGCTATGAAAAAGAGGTGTGAATATGAAGAATAGACCAATTTATAAGATTATCGAACAGGATTTAAGATTAGCGATTTTGGAAGGTAGATTGAAACAAGGAGATATGATACCTTCAGAAACAGAACTTTGCGCTAAGTATGATGTTGCGAGAATGACTGTCAGACAAGCAATCAACAATTTGCTGGTTGATGGTTATATCTATCGACATAAGGGTCGTGGAACATTTGTAACATTTAATAAGAAGGAAATTAGAAAACAAGATAGTTCATTCCTCTCTTTTACAAATGAGATGAAACTTTTGGATTCACCTGTAAGCACAACTCTTTTAAATTTGCAAAAGACCACAGCTGATGAGATGATTGCTAAAAGATTGCAAATTCATGTTGGCGACAGTATCTATTATGTTGAGAGACTAAGGTCATCAAACAATATTCCTTTAGCTTATGAAAGACTTTATTTGCCATATAATATGTATGGAGTTTTAGAAGAAAAGATCTTCAACGGTTCATTTTACCGCTTTGTTCAAGAGGATTTAGGTTGGAGAATTCGCAATTGCGAATATGCTATTGAAGCTAGAGGGGTAACTAAAAAAGTAGCTGAGTTACTTCATCAAAAAGAAGGAGAGCCGGCTTTATATCTAAACAGCGTTACTTATTTGGAAAACGGCAGAGCTTTTGTCTATACTAGATATTATTTTCATGGTGAACACTTCCGCTTCAAGGATAATTACATAAGAAAGAATGGAAGTAATGAACATGAGTTCAGATAAGAATTTTATAGTTAAAAGTAAAGAAGAAGAATCAATTTTGTGGTTTGATGTTTTAGATGAAAAGAGATTTAAGATATATGGCTTGAACTGGTTGAATCAACCTTCTGGATTCAACCGGTTGCCTGAGTCAAAAAAGGATTTGTTATTGGAAGTATGTCCAAATGTTTACAACCTTGCTTCAAACACCGCAGGTGTACAAGCACATTTCTTTACAAATAGTAAAAAAATAATTATAGATGTGGAAGTTGATTCCGAGCAAAACTTATCTGGCATGACGCCATTAGCTAGAGCTGGTTTTGATCTCTATGTCGGGAAAAGTTTTAAAGAAGTTAAGTTTTTTGGAGGAAGTGGTTTTAATCCAACAGATAAGTTATATCAACATAGTTTTATAAATTATTATGACGAAGAAGTTCTTTGTCTTCTCAACTTCCCTTTATATACAGGTGTTAAGAAACTGAAGATAGGAATTGAAGAAAAAGCTATGCTTAGAAGCAGTAATACGTTTGATAAGTTAAAAAGAGTTATCTGTTATGGAACCTCGATTACACAAGGCGGTTGCGCCTCAAGACCTGGTCTGAACTACACAAACATATTAAGTAGGAGACTAGGTGTTGAATGGCTCAATTTTGGCTTTTCCGGCAACGCTTTTGGAGAAAGTGAATTGATTGATATTCTAGCACAAATTGATAATGCTTCATTATTTATAATCGATTATGAAGCAAATTCTGGTACCAACGGAAAACTTAAAAAAACATTGAGAAGTATGATAGAGGTAATAAGGAAACATCAACCCGATATCAAGATCATGGTTATATCAAGAATACCTTATCTCTTTGATGAAATAGTTCAGAGCTTTAAGGAAGTAAGAACGGATTTAAGAGAGTTTCAAGAAAAACTAATCAAGGAATTACAAGACATGGGTGATAAGAACTTATATTATGTTAATGGTTCAAAGCTTTTGGGTGAAGATTATCACGAGTATACAGTAGATACAGTGCATCCCAATGATCTAGGATTCATGAAATTCTCGGATTCAATCGGAAAAATTATAAATTCAATTATAAACACAGGAGAGAATAATGAATAAACTATTAAACAAAATGAAAGAGAATAAGATGACTTTGATAGCCAGCTTACCAAGAAATGAATATAATCTAGCTAAATTAGCATGGGAATCTGGTGCAGATGCAATTAAGGTCCATGCGAATGTATTTCATAATGCAAGCCAGAATAACTTTGGTCTTTTTGCAGATTTTAAAGCAGAATTTGCAAGAATAATCAAAGATTCACCAGTGCCAGTCGGTATAGTTCCGGGGGCATCAACTGAATCATCAGAAATGATATTAAGAGAAGTAGAGCAGATGGGATTTGACTTTATTTCCCTATATGCTCATCACACGCCTGCCTCTTATTACTATGGCTTGAACCTTAATAATTTCCTTTCAATAAACTCAAGTTATTCAAACCATGAGATATCTGATTTGCTCAATAATGGTTTTGCTAATATGCTAGAACTTTCGATTATTGATAAAGAAGAATACGGTTCTAGATTAAATGCTAGAGATCTTTCCAAATACAGAACCATCGCCTCTTTAAGCGATGTTCCTTGCGTCGTTCCCTCGCAAAAACTTATTTTTTCTAAGGATATTCCTGTTTTGTTTAAAACAGGAGTCAAGGCAATAATGTTAGGTGCAGTTGTCTTTGGCAGAAATGGAGAAAAAATGGAAGAGAGTTTAAAAGCTTTTAGAAAAGAGATTGATCAGCTTTGAAGATTACAGTAATCCCCTTGGATTCTCGACCTTGCAACTATTCATGGGTTGAGAAGTTCGCAAAGATTGCGACGATTGAATTAGCGATTATTCCGATTGAGTCAACAGGGACAATGCACCAAGGATTTTGTTTTGAAAAACATAAAAAATGGTTGATTGAAAATAGCAAAAACAGCGATTACTTGATTGTAAGTATTGATGCATTAGTCAGCGGGGGTTTGATTCAAGCTAGAAAAGCAATGATGAACGTTGAAAAGTCTTTTGAGGATTTAAATGTATTCAAAGTGATTAGACGATCTAATCCAAATATCAAAATATATATTTTTGATACGATAATGAGAACATCAATTACTACCGCAAGTAATATAACTAAAGTATACTGGGAGAAAATGAATCAGTATTCCAAATTGCTAGGTGATTATTATTTTAGTCAAGATGAATCCATTAAAATAAGACTTAACAAACTAGAAAAAGAAATTCCTCAAGACATAATTGATACATATCTGTTGGCAAGAAACAAGAAACATCAGATAAACCTAAAACTCTGTGAGATGGTAAATGAAAATATTATCGATGACTTGTTGTTGCTGCAAGAAGATTCAATGGCTGGAGGAATTCAAAGAGCTGAGAGCGATATACTTTTACAATATGTAAAATCAAATGGTTTAGAGGAAAAGATCTCAATCTATAATGGGACGGATGAAGGCACCTTAGTTTTATTAAGCAAAATCTTAATGCTTAACATTAAAGAGAAAACAAAGGTTCATGTGCTTTTATCGGATGAACTGATAAAATACAAGGTTATGCCTTTTGAAGATAGGTCGCTTCAAGAGAATTATCAAAAATTGATGAATGTAATTGACTTTGAAAATGCTAGTTATGATGAGAGCAAATACATTTTAGCTATCTATTCAGAAGCTGAATATAATTATGACTTAAACCTAGATACAACTGATGCGATAATACCAAATAAAAATCGAAAATTCAAGATATTTACAAGCAGAATAAATCAGGCGATTAAAGATGGTAAGAAATTAGTATTTGTTGATTTGTTACATCCTAATGGAGGGTCTATAGAAGTGTTATCTGAGCTTGATTATCATAATTTGTTGGGATATAGCGCTTGGAATACAGCATCTAACTCTTTGGGAAGTGCTTTGGCTGTAATTGCGCTTGATAGTTACAAAAACTCAGATTTAAGTTCTTTCCTATTTGAAAGAATTATTGATGATTGTCTTTATCAAACATATGTAAGAAGGGAAATAAATCAGTTGCTTTTATCAGAGGGAGTTAATATTTATGATATTCCTCTATTTGAGTTGAACAGGGTATTAATTCTTATAAAAGAAAAATTAAAAAATATCTCAAAAGAGTATTTAAATTTTAATTTCAAAGTAATTTTACCATGGGCAAGAACATTTGAAATTGATATAGATTTGGAGTGATTTGATTGATAACAAGAGAGTATGACGTAATTGTTTGTGGCGGAGGACCAAGCGGGTTTAATGCTGCCATTAGTGCAACCAGAAATGGTATGAAAACAATTTTGATAGAAGCAACAGGGCTTATAGGTGGAAATTCTGTAAATGCCTTAGTAGGTCCTTGGATGACATATCACAAGAATAATAATTATGTTGTAAAAGGGATAGCAGCTGAACTTATAGATAAACTATTTAAGGAGCAACTTACTCTTGGACATATCAAGGATCCTTTGGGTTTTTGTGATACGGTTACTCCAATTGATGTTGAAGGAATTAAGCATTTGTTTTTTTCTATGCTAGAAGAAGCTGGAGTAGATATTTTATTACATGCATTTGTCAGTGGTGTTCACAAGGAAGATTCCGTTATTAAAGGTGTAAAGGTAACTTCAAAGAGTGGAATAATTGATATTTTTGGCAAAGTAGTCATTGACGCTACTGGTGATGGGGATGTATCTTTTTATGCTGAAGCCGATTATGTTCATGGAAGAAAGAAAGATAATCTAACTCAACCGATGACGATGATATTTCATGTTGCAAATGTTGATATTGAAAGAATAAAGAGCGAGTTAAAAAACAATCCAGATAATTTCGTTATCAGCAAAGAGTATGACTTTAGTTATCTAGCTGTATCTGGCTTTTTTTCACAAGTTAAACTAGCAAAAGAAAATAATGATTTTAATTTACCAAGAGATCGAGTTTTGCTATTTCAAGAAGTCAACCAAAATACCGTATCAATCAATATGACGAGAGTGCAAGGTTTATCTGGAGCTGACGCATTTGATTTATCAAAAGCAGAGGTGGAAGCGAGAAGACAAATAAGAGAAGCGTTTGTTTTTCTTAAAAAGTATATTCCAGGATTTGAAAAGTCATATATTGTAAGAACACCATCAAAGATTGGTGTGAGAGAGACAAGGCATATTATTGGTGATTATTTGATTGATGTAGATGATATCATTAATTGTCAGAGTTTCGATGATTCGATTGCTTTATCAGGATTCCCAATGGATATCCATTCTCCAAGCGGTGATAGTCTAGAATTGTTTGATGAGAATAAGGAATTGCCTTATGAAATACCTTTGAGGAGTTTGTTAGTTAAAGGGATTGAAAATCTCTTAGTATCAGGAAGATGTATCAGTGCAACTCACGAAGCTTCAGCTTCTTTGAGGGTTACTCCAACTGTTATGGCTATTGGAGAAAGTGCAGGTATCATTGCGGCTTTAGCTGTAAGGAACAAGATTACTTGTCGAGAAGTTGACTACTTGCAAGTACAAAAAAGATTAAAAGAACAAGGACAGATTTATAAAAGGTGACAAATGTTTAGTGAAGCGGATTATAATAATGCAAAAATAATTGATCTTGTAGTTAAGAAATCTGGGGATATAAAGAATATCCCTTGTTTTCAAGGGGCATGGTATTATAAGCTTGTAACTGATAGATCAAGATGGTTAGGGATAGAAGCAAGCATTGTTCTACCTAATTTCACTCCAGATTTTGATAGATTTGAATATGTGGATTTAAATAACCGGAAGGTAAAAAGATATTTGGATACACCCTCGGTATATTTAGGCGGTTCAGCAGATTTTGAAACAGATATTGGTTTCGGTTTTTTTCATGGGATTATCGATGGTAGAATTACAGAAGAAAAGATAACTTTTAGACCTTTTTGGCGAACGATATTTATTGAAAATGGCCAGGAAACAAATAGATATTTAGGAACAAGAATCGAAGAGACTGAATACTATTACTTTCCTGGAGATGAAATAAAGATTTCTTTGACGGTTCATGAAGTAGATTATTTAACATTAAGAATCTCTTTAGTAAAACCAACAGAGATTGAGCCTTATAAAACATTTAGAAGTAAATTAAGTAATCCAAAACCTCTTATCACAGAACCGATACTAGCTCCGGGTAATGGTTTGAGAGATAGTGAATTTAAGATTGTTACTGCTATCGATCAATATCATAATGAAGGAAAACCAACACAAAAAACAAAAGCATCAACGATTGGTTGCTTGTTTAAAGATGTTTATCTATTTATTGTAAATAACAATGAGTTATCGAAGATTCCTTTCTTTAAACAAAATTATTATTTGATGGCATGTCCTGATAAAAGAGCTTTTATCAGCGAGATTAATCAAGATGAATTGAGTATTTCAATATTGCCTAAGAGGACGGAATAAAATGAAAACACATATGGAAAATGAAATATTTGAACAAGCCAATTGTTTGAAGAAAGCTTATATATATAACAAATCAATATTTGAACAAATAGTCAATGAAATTAAAAGCAAGAGAATAAAACTTGTTGTCTTTGCAGCGAGAGGATCATCGGATAATTCAGGTGTTTTCTTTAAATATCTTTGTGAAACACTATATCAAGTACCGGTATCATTTGCAGCTGCTAGTGTGATTACTTTGTACAACAGTAAGATTGACTATCAGGATGCTTTAGTTATAGGAGTAAGCCAAAGCGGCCAAGCTAAGGATGTATTGGCTGTGATTGATGAAGCTAACGAACAAAAAGCGATGACGATTACCTTAACAAATTATCTTGATTCACCATTAGCAAAAGCTGGAAAGTATCACCTGTTTTTAAATACTGGTGAAGAGAAGAGTGTTGCAGCTACAAAAACCTACATGACTCAAATGTATCTCTTAGGATTATTAACAGGGTTTATCAGCAACAATTTGGATTTAATCAATGCATTAAGAACTGTTCCTGAAGTTTTAAACTTAGATGATAAAATATTAGATTCGATAAATAATCTAAGTATAGCTCATAGAAATATCAATTCTGCATTTGTACTTAGTAGAGGATATCTTTATGCAATAGCCAAAGAGTTGGCTCTTAAATTGCAAGAGACAACTTATATCCAGGCACTATCATATTCTATTGCAGATTTCTATCATGGACCTTTTGCTTTGGTGTCAAAAGAGGCATTCTGTATTTTATTGATACCAGAAGATGAGTCTTTCACAGATGCTTTAAAGATGTTAGATGATTTGAATAAAGTTGGTGCGAATTGTTTGCTTATAACTTCAGCGAGTGAAGTCAGCAACAAAAACACAATTCTTTTACCTAAGGTATCAAAGTTTGTTGCACCATTTTTGTATATGTTTGTCAGTCAATATTTTTGTTTGAACCTAGCGTTAGCTAAGGGATTAAATCCAGATAAACCAAGAGGTTTAAAGAAGGTTACAGTAACTAAGTAGAGGTTATATGAAAAGAGAAATTCTTAAAGAGCATCGAATATTTTATTTAGAAGAACTTAAAAGAGTTCTTGATTTTTGGCTTAAAAATGGTTTTGATCAAGTAAATCACGGTTTTTATACATCCCTTGATAAGCAAGGAAGAGTATTTAATCAAGATAAATCTGTTTGGGCTCAAGGAAGAGTTGTTTATATTTTTTCACAAGCTTATCTAAAAATTGATAGATGTGAAGAGTGGAAGAATGTAGCTATAAAAACTTATGATTTTATGAAAAGACATTGCTTCGACAAAGATGGTAAAATGTACTTCAGTGTAACCGATAAGGGAGAAGGTATTCAAAAGAGAAGATATTGGTTTTCAGAGGCTTTTTTTGTTATGGCAGCGGTATCTATGTATGAGATTTCTAAAGAAAAGAAGTATCTTGAAGATGCGAGGACAACTTATGATTTTATAGTTAATCGCTATAAATTTCCAGAGCTCAACTCTCCTAAATACAATCCATTAGTTGTTAATTTACGAGACTTATCTAGCACGATGATTTTTTTGAGTTTAGCTCAATATATGAATTGTGTTGATATTGAGTATTCAAGTCGATATGCTCTTGATGTTTCTGTTGCAAGAAACAATATATTGAAACTTCATTATCATAAGGAGAAGAAGGCTTTATTTGAGTTTGTCAACCTTGATGGTTCTTTGAATAAAGGACCAAAAGGACGACTGATAAATCCTGGACATGCTTTAGAATGTGCTTGGTTTTTGTTGGAGGGAGAATATGATCAAGATACTTACTTAAAAGCAAAAGACATTGCTTTTTGGTCATATGATCTTGGGCTAGACAAGAGCAATGGAGGTTTGAAATATTTCGTTGATGTTGAAGGTTTACCTTTAGAACAGTTAGAACACGATATGAAATTATGGTGGGTTCATTGTGAAGGGTTAATCGTCTTCTTAAAATTATATCTTTTGGAAGAATCAGATGCGACATTTAAGATATATCAGGAAATCTTTGATTATACAATCAATAATTTTATTGTCGATGACTATGAATGGTTAGGATATTTGCATTATGACAACACAATTGCATCTTCATTGAAAGGTAATATGTTCAAAGGACCATTTCATATTCCAAGAATGCTGATGATGAATTATCTAGTAATTGATAAGTATTTGAAGGAGATAGATGAGTAGATATGATAAATTTATCAGAGGAAAAATATAAGGATATCTCATATAATATAGTATTTAAAAATGAAACTCAGAATAAGCCAGTAATTTTCTTTTTTCATGGATTTGGTGGAAACCGTAATCTAGGTCCTAGTGGCCAAGATGAGGTTTTTGCTAGAATGGGATATTGTGTTGTTGTTATGGATGCATATGAGCATGGGGATAGAAGAAGCGAAGCGTATGAAACTTTTGATAATTCCACTAGACAAGCAATGATAATTGATATCGAGATTAAAACAGCACATGATGCGGTTAGTTTATATAATCATTTGGAAGAAACGGGAAAAATATCAAGAGATTATCCTTTAGGAATTTATGGAGTATCGATGGGTGGAGCGATTGTTTTTTATCTTGCGAGTATTTTTGATAAAGTAAAAGTTTTAGTAAGTATTGTTGGGTCACCCTCTTTTGTTGATTTTTACCAATATAAACAAGAAGTATATGGTTTTCCTAAAAATAGAGAGTACCATGAGCGGTTGAAAAAATATCATGATTATGATCCTCTTATCAACTATCAAAAGCTTTTAAATAAACACATTTTTATGTCAGTTGGTTTACAGGATAGAATTGTACCTTTAGATTATGCAAAAGCATTATCAAAAAAGATTGATACTGTTTATCAAGAATATGATTTAGGACATGAGTCTAACCAAGAAATGCTTGAGCAAGCAAATAAATTTGTTAAACAATACCTATAGTTATATTTACAAATTTAATGGTTGTGATATAATATAGTAAATTGATGATGGGAAGAGTAGAATAAAATATTCAGGTTATAGCGAGTGAGAGATGGTGAAAGCTCACAACTTGAACTTATTTGAAGAACAACCCGGAAAGACAGAAGAATTGAGTAGAACTGTCCGTATTATCTGCGTTAAGGGTGTAAAGTGTCGCATTTATGCGAAATTAAGGTGGTACCACGGAAATAATTCGTCCTTTTGAAAAAGGACTTTTTTTATTTTTAGGAGGAGGATTTGATGATTTTAGAGGAATTGAAGAAAGTTTCTAAGTATAAGTCACCAACAAGGATTACAAGATTTCATAAAGAAAGTTATGTTGACAATGAGTTCGATTGGTTCATGGGAATCAAAACTCCAATTTTAAGAAGTCTTGCGAAGTGTCATTATAAGACCATTGATGATTCTACTTTGCTTGGACTATTGCGTGATAAGATTCATGAATATCGAGCTTTAGCTTTGATGATTTTGGTGAATAAATCAGAAAAAGCTGATCTTAATGAATTAATGAGGATTGTCGATATTTATTTAGAAAACATTGATTATGTAAATAACTGGGATCTAGTTGACCTTTCTGCTGTTGTAGTTGGAAGGTATGCTTATTGGCATAATCAAAAAGAAGTAATTTACAAATTATCAAAATCTAAAAATCTTTGGTATAAGAGAATTGCGATTGTGAGTACTTGGATTTTTATTAAAAACAAAGAATTTGATATTACTTTTGATATTGTAGATTATCTAATTGATGATACTCATCATCTAATTCATAAGGCATGCGGGTGGATGCTAAGAGAGATTGGAAAAAGAGATGTTGATGTTTTAACAAACTATTTGCAACGAAATTATCAAAAACTGAGTAGAACTACACTTAGGTATGCAATTGAAAAATACCCAGAGGAAATAAGAAAAAAGATTTTAAAAGGAGAGTTTGTATGGAAGTAACAGTAAAAAAGATATTGGCAGAATTATCAGAAATTAAGGGTCAAGAAGTCGTAATCTATGGATGGGTTAGAAACAACCGCGCTCAGAAAGAATTTGGATTTATTGATTTAAATGATGGATCTGCATTTGAAACAGTTCAGGTTGTGTATGAATCAGGGAGGATTGAAAATTTTAAGGATGTATCCAAGTTTAGAGTAGGATCATCGATTAGTGTAATCGGAAAAATTGAAGTTACTCCTAATATGAAACAACCATTTGAAATCAAAGCGGATAAAGTAATTCTTGAGGGAGATAGTCTTGATGATTATCCAATTCAACCAAAAAGGCATAGCCGTGAGTTTCTCCGTGAGAATGCACATTTACGTCCCCGTACGAACTTGTTTAACGCAGTTTTTAGAGTAAGATCTATAGTATCTTACGCAATTCATAAGTTCTTTCAAGAGCGTAATTTCGTTTATTTGCACGCACCAATAATTACTGCTAGTGATGCAGAGGGTGCTGGAGAAATGTTCCAAGTAACAACACTTGGAAATAAGTTTGTTGAAGAAGATTATCTTAATGATTTTTTTGGGAAGAAAGCGAACTTGTCTGTGTCTGGACAACTACAAGCAGAAGCGTATGCTTTGGCCTATAGGAAGGTGTATAACTTTGGACCAACTTTTAGAGCCGAAAACTCAAATACTCCACGACATGCATCAGAATTTTGGATGATAGAACCAGAAATTGCATTTGCAGACTTAAAAGATGACATGAAATTAGCAGAAGATATGGTGAAATTCATCATCAAAGATTTATTTGAAAATTGTCCTTCAGAGTTGAATTTCTTTGATAGTTTTGTTGAAAAAGGTTTAATCAACAAGCTTGCAAAGGTGCTAGAGTCAGAATTTGCAGTTGTCACACATAAAAAAGCAATTGAGATTTTGTTTGAACATTCTTCTCAATTTGAAGTAAAACCACAAAAAGGAAAAGACTTGGCGACAGAACATGAAAAATTTCTAACTAAATATTTCAATGGTCCAGTATTTGTTATCGATTGGCCAAAGGATATTAAGGCTTTCTATATGAGAATGAATGATGACCAAGAAACTGTCGCTGCTATGGATTTGTTGGTTCCTGGTTCAGGTGAACTTATTGGTGGTTCACAAAGAGAAGAAAGATTGGATTATCTTGTGAAGAGAATGAAAGATATGAATGTCCATCCAGATGATTTATGGTGGTATTTAGAACTTAGAAAATATGGCGGCTGTAAACATGCGGGATTTGGAATGGGGCTTGAAAGAATGCTTATGTATGTTACAGGAGTAGATAATATTAGAGATGTTTTACCATTCCCAAGAACACCAAAAAAATGTGAATTTTAAATAATTAAAAAAGCTCAATAAATTATGAGCTTTTTTAATTGTAAACTATTGTATGAACAACATCACCATTTGAATTAAACATCTCATATGTTACTTGGTTAAATAGATCTTCAGACCAAGAGAATGGCAATAATATGGAGGGTGGAATTATTAAAGCTTGATTATAGATGAAATAATCTAAAGTGATTTCATAACTATGTCTTGATAATTCTTCCACAAACTCATAATTAATCTTGATGTACTCAATATCTTGATAAGGGATATCGGAGTTCTTTAGAGAAATAAGTGTGTAAGCATAGGTTTGTTCTTGATAAATCAATGTTCTAATTTTACCTTCGACTGCATGTCTTTCGCTGTTAAAACCAAAAGTAGCCCCAAAGGTTGGTCGAGTTTGACCAATCTCATAAAAGTCGAAAAAATAGTTTAGATTTGAAAAGGTAGCACTTAAATCTTGAGTTTGACCAAAACTATAAGCAAAATCAAAGTGAGAGCTTATCATATTACCAAATTCATCTACTACGATAATATGATTTTCAAACACTGTCAATCTTTGAAAGTAATTTTCGTTGTATTCTTCTGGTTGATAGTGATTCTCATGAACATAATAGTTTCTTACATAATTGATGTAATTTCTTTTATGTCTAGAATCGGTCAGAGGATTAATGTTGGGATTGATATCATAAAGCCAATCCTGTGAAGCGTTGACATTGATTATTGGAGGATACTGTTCAATCAACTTAAACACTTCTTGTATATCATTTTGAAAATCTACTATTTCAAGATTTGTTAGAATGTTTTCTATTGATGTAGTTGAGAAGAAATTCACTTCAAGATAAGTTGATTCATTGTCAATAATCACTTCAAGAAAATAACGATAGCGATCTAATTTAAAGGCGTTGAAACTGATATCAAATTTTTCGATGATATCTTTTGAAACATAATTATAAGGGACATAGTAGTCAAACTTATCATTATAGTTTTCTCTTACTCCTAGGGTGACAATATTAGCGCTGTAGTATAGACGGAATAATTCATTTTCGGTTTCAGATTCTAATAGATATTGGAAATCGTTTAGTTTGATTATATTGTGGTCCTTGGATTCATTTGGTTTAAATATCAAAAAAGATAAAAAAATCAAGAGAACAACGGTCACAAAACTCAACATTAATGAAATAGATTTGTTAAGTTTAAACATCCTAGGTTTTATCTTTGTGTTTAAAATAAGCCGATCGATTTCTTCTTGTTTGAAACAATTGATTTCAAAATCGGTGATTTGATTTTTTCTGCGATATTTATCCATTGATGGTTACCTCCATTTCTTTTTTGATTTTTTTTAGAGAGACATTAATTGAGTTATAAATGGTTTTTATTGGTATTTTTAGTGAATCAGATATTTCTTTAACAGTTAGATTGCTGAAAAAGTAAAGACTCACGATAGAGTAATGTTTTTTGTTTAATATACTCTCCATTAGTTTTAAGATTAAATCGACGTTATCGTTTTGAATTAAAGATTCCAATAAATCATCTTCATCGGATAAGCGGCTTATTGAGAAATCATCAAGATTTACTGTTTTTTTTCGATAAAGTGTTTTAAAATGATTAATTACATGATTATGAGCAATTCTGTAAATCCAAGTTCTTATTGATGCTTTATCGGGATTATAAGTATGTAATTTCTGATAAACTTTCATAAAGACTTCTTGGGTTAAATCTTTTGAGTCTTCGATGTTATTGGTTTGTTTTCTGATGTAATGAAAGATTTCATTGTAATGGTTTGAAGCTATGGCATTGAAATCAATTGTTATGTCTGGGCTGCTCAAATTATTTACCTCCTACACTTATATATACAATAAATTTAAAATAATTCCCGATTTTTAGATAAATTTATTATAACACAACCACAAATTCAATAAATATGGTTTATAATATATATTAAAGAAGAGAATATGAGATAAAAATAATATCTCATTTCACTTTGATTTTCGTTGATTAAGTGCTATCATTTAATATTAAAATCATTATATAAGGAGGGAGCATATGACAGAATTATATGCATTTCTATTAACACTTTTTGCAGGTCTTTCCACCGGAATAGGTGGTTTGATTGCTTTTCATAGAAAAGCAAAATCAAAAGTTTTTCTAACCTTTTCTTTAGGCTTTAGTGCAGGTGTGATGATCTATGTTTCGTTTGTCGAGATTCTACCAAAGGCTACCGATTCCTTAACTGAGATTCTTGGAAGTGTTAAGTTGGGAAATGCTTTGGGCATATTCACGTTTTTTATCGGTATTGGTTTTATCGCTTTGATTGACTGGTTGATTCCTGAAGAACAGAATCCACATGAAATACCAGATAGTAATCTTAGCGATAAAGATAGAGATAAAAAAAGTTTGATGAGAATGGGAGTGTTTTCCGCTTTAGCAATAGCTATTCATAATTTTCCAGAAGGATTAGCAACATTTGTAGCAGCTATGGATAATATTGCTTTAGGTATATCAATCGCTATTGCGATTGCATTGCATAATATTCCTGAAGGTATAGCTGTTGCTGTTCCTATCTATCAAGCAACAGAATCCAAGAAAAAAGCATTTATGTACGCTTTTGTTTCTGGTTTAGCGGAACCGATTGGAGCAATAATTGGGTATTTCTTGTTAAGAGCAATCTTTAATGATATGACTTTTGGTCTGGTTTTTGCTTTTGTAGCTGGAATTATGGTATATATTTCTTTAGATGAATTATTGCCAACAGCTGAGAAGTATGGTAAGCATCATGTATCAATTCTTGGTGTGATTATAGGTATGGGGTTGATGGCGCTGAGTTTGATCTTATTTATTTAAACAAGAATGATTGAAGTATTAGCTTAATTAGAAAAAAAGATGATTGTCTTTAAACACAATCATCATTTTTTTTAATATATTTAATTATTTTACTTTTTTATCTTCTGGCTTTGGATCTTTTAAAGATTCCATTAAACCTGAAGCCAAACCGACTACACCTTGCATTTCTGAAGGTATAATAATCTTAGTGGCTTGTCCCTTAGCTACATTCTCCATAGCTTTATAAGCTTCAATGGTTAAGACAGCTTGATCTGCTTTTGCTTCTTTAATCAGTTTAAGTCCAGTAGCAGTAGCCTCTTGGACTTTAAGAATTGCTTCAGCACGCCCTTCAGCTTCGCGAATAGCAGCTTCTTTCTTACCTTCAGCCTCTAAGATGGCTGCAGCTTTTTCACCTTCAGCGGTAAGGATAGCGGCTTGCTTTTTACCTTCAGCTATAAGAATCGATTCACGGCGCTCACGTTCAGCACGCATCTGCTTTTCCATAGCTTCGCGTATTTCTTTTGGCGGAATAATGTTTTTAACTTCAACACGATTAATCTTAATACCCCAAGGGTCGGTTGCTTCATCGAGAATAACACGCATTCTTTCGTTGATTAAATCTCTTGAAGTAAGAGTTTGGTCTAATTCTAACTCGCCGATAATATTACGCAAAGTGGTTGCGGTCAATTGTTCAATCAATAGACCAGGGTTTTCTGCGCCATAAACAAATTGTTTTGAATCGGTGATTTGTAAGAATACCACAGTATCAATTTGCATTGTAACATTATCTTTTGTAATAACTGCTTGTGGCGGAAAATCTAGAACCTGTTCCTTTAGGTTTATTACATCGGAAACTCTACCACGTGTATTATAAGTTCTCTTGATTCTATCAAAGAATGGTACAAGAAAATGAAATCCTGCTGTCCAAGTAGTATAATAGTTCCCCCATCTCTCAATAACATATTCGGTTGCTTGTGGAACAATTTTAACCCTTGATCCTAAATAAACCAGAATTATTACGACGAGTAACACTAATATGACAATAGCTGTTGGTGAAATGTCTAAAAAAATTGGTAAAAACATAGTTTAATTCCTCCTTATATTAATATTTATAACCGATTCGTTCAACGGTTATTTTTGTAATGATGTCTCTAATAGTATTTTTGTTTCTGCTTGCGGCAATTAAAGCCATATCGATTATGAACATAAACATTAGCGCCATGACCGCAAACAATACATTGATAGGCACTAAGGCAATAATCAATAAGTACTTTAAACCAATATCATGGAATAAGATATTTAGTGGATTTGTTGGCCCTACTAGTTTCAATCCCATAGTTCTTCTTCCCAATGTTTTACCTTTAGTTACAAGAGTAAAGATGCTCATCAAGACTAGAAATAGGAAAATATAGTAATAAACAACACTGGTAAAATATATTCCCAAAGGCCGATTGTAAGGTTCAATATCAATAAGATTTTGTTGGTTTAGCAATCCGGTTTTTGATAAGTATTCCTCTAAAGCTTCGTCTTTCAATTCTTCATTATCACCAGCAAGCTCTTTTTTTACATCATACTCAAGTTGTAGTTCTTGCATGTTTTGATTATAAACTTGCATGATATCATTATAAGCTGTGTTTATCTCTTGATAATTTTCTACATTAGATTGTAAAATTGTCCTACCGAATAAAGTAAAACTGAAATATATTACTGTGAATATAAGAGCCATGTCAATCAAAGATGAAGTAATCCTTCTGAAAAATCCTGCATTCATTATTCTTTTCTAACCACTAATTTCACACCTTTTATAGCTAAGACAACAACTTTTTCTTTTTCTAAGATATTTTCATTAGCTATAGCAGTCCAAATTTTCCCTTCAATCTTGACTTCTCCGCGTTCTCCATCAATAATCGGTTTAATACAAATCGCATTTTTACCTACTAATGAATCAGCATTGGTTTTAATCTCATTCTTTTTGATATAGCGTTTGAAAACAGGTCTTAAACCTAGCAACAAAGCTACTGAGAAAATAATAAAAACTAAAACCTGAAGCCAAATCATTTCAGTAAAAATGGATACTAATAGAGCGAAGAATGCTCCAGCAGAAAACCAAATGCTGGATAGATCCATTGTCAATGCTTCAATGACACCGGCAACGATTATGACTGCAAACCAGATTAAAACCATAGTGGTCGCAAGATCAATAGCTAAGAACATAAACTACACCTCTTCCTTATTTAAATTAATTATTAAGGCCTCTTCATCCTTGTTCCAAGACGCCTTAAATTTGTAGGCATTCTTCAAGTTGAAATCCAAATTAAGCAGTTCAGCTACTTCGGATAAAAACAGTTTGTTGCAAATTCTTGAATAACTTGATTTCACAGTAATATTATGACGTTGTTCTTCAGGTATGTAACCCATACTGACTTTTTCTTTTGTAATGGGTTTTACGGCAATCAATTTATTGACTCGATCCAAACCCAATAAAACAACATAAGCAGTTTCAAAATAGTTAGTGGCTGATTTGTTTAAAGTAATGTTTGCTTCATACAAAGTCGCCAGTTCATCAAGGGGTTTTTTTGATGCCCATTCAAATTTACTCATAGTTCTAACCTCCATTATAATACAGATTTTCTATATTTTAGATTATATCATATAAGTTTTGAATTATCAATAGATATTTAAGATTATTTTAGATTATTTCAAATTATTATTCTTTTGATTGCTTTATATATCTCTGTTGTTTATTATATATACGGTGATTGAAGTGAGAGAAGAGAAGTACAATGAATATATCTCAAAGTCTTTGAATAAGAGTTATAAACCAACTTTATTTGCAAAATTTTTAAAGGCGATTGAGCAATACAAACTGATTGAAAATAATGATAAAATCTGTGTAGCTATGAGTGGTGGTAAAGACTCATTAGTTCTTGCGGCACTTTTTGAGGAATACAAGTTACATTATAATAATAATGTTGAGATTCATTATGTGATGATGAACTCCGGTTTCACTGATCAATTTCTTGATGATCATAAAGAGAATATAGAAAAGATGGGAATAAAACAGATTACAAAGGATTCTAATGTCTATCAGATTGCTAATAAACTAAACCCGAAATCTCCTTGTTTCTTATGCGCGAGGATGAGAAGAGGTTTTTTATATCAAACAGCTAAAGATTTAGGTTGTAACAAATTAGCTCTTGGCCATCACTTTGATGATGTAATTGAAACAACGCTGATGAATATCTTCTATACAGGGACTTTTAAAACAATGATGCCAAAAGCTAGATCGAAGAATTATGAAGGAATTGAATTGATTAGGCCGATGTATCTTATCAAAGAACAGGATGTATCGAGATTTATTCGTTATCATGGTTTTACAATCTCAAAGAAGGGTTGCCTTTTTCAAGAACGGAATGAAGATACTAAAAGAAAAGAAATGAAAGATTTGATTTCAAAATTTAGAAAAATTTATGAAAACATTGATATCAATATTTTCCGTTCAGCTGAAAACGTCAATTTAACAAATGTTTTAGGATATTATGAAGATGGCTGCGAGAAACAAAGTTTCATGAATAAGTATTAATTAAGCAACGCAAAATAGAGCGTTGCTTTTTTTTAAAGGTTTCACATGAAACATTATTTACCTAAACAGAAGTTACTGAATAGTGTAGTGATTAAGTCTTCATTACTATTTTGGCCAGTTATTTCTCCTAAAGAGTACCAGGCTTTCTTGAGATCTATTTCAACCATATCAATTGGGATATTGTTTTTCGCTGCAGATAAGGCATCTTCTAAAGCAATTTTCGTTTCTTTCAATTTTCCAATTTGTCTTGTGTTTGAAAGAATTGCTTTATCTTCTTCAAGCAAGCGTTCATCCACAAAAAGTTTCTTTACTTCTTCAGATAAAGTGTTTAAACCAGTTTTAGTTTTTGTGGAAACATTGATGATATGCTCTCCGGTCAAATCGATTCTTTCTCCTAAATCGCTTTTGTTCTTGATAATGATTCGTGTTTTGTTTTTTGTTATGCTTAGCAACTCAATATCAAGAGCTGTGATCTCTTCTGATTGATCTAATACTAGAAGAACCAATTCGCAATCTTCGATTGCTTTTTTCGTTCTTTGGATTCCGATTTTTTCGACATAATCGTCGGTTTCTCTTATGCCAGCAGTATCGATAAGTTTTAAGATAATGCCATCAAGATTTAGTTCGGCTTCTATCAAATCTCTAGTTGTTCCTGAGATTTCAGTAACAATTGCTTTATCCTCTTTAATCAACGAGTTGAGAAGGCTTGATTTGCCAACGTTTGGTTTTCCAACAATTACGGTTTTAATACCTTCTTTAATGATTTGACCAGTCTCTGATTCTTTGAGAATAATTTCTATTTTGTCGATCAAATCAATGATTTTTGGTATGATTATTTCTTGGCTTAAAACCAAAATATCATCATATTCAGGATAGTCGATATTTACTTCGATATTAGCGATAATCTGTAATGTTTCGTTTTGCAAACTCGATATTAGATCATAAACTTCACCTTGTAATCCTAGACTTGCCATTTTTATTTGAGCTTTTGTTTTAGCGTTGACTATATCCATGATGCTTTCAGCTTTAGTCAGATCAATCCTTCCGTTAAGATAAGCTCTTTTCGTAAACTCACCCTTTTCAGCCATTCTTGCTCCGTTAGCAATTAATAATTTTATAATTTCATTAGCGACTAAATTTCCGCCATGACAAGATATCTCTACAGTATCTTCGGTTGTAAAGGATTTTGGACTTTTGAAGACACTGATTAAAACCTCATCAATAATATCTCCTTCATCATGAATAAAACCATATTTTATCGTATGGCTTTGTGATTCACGGAGGGACTTGCCTTTATAAATTTTTTCAACTATATCAAGGCTATCAGGACCGGAAACACGAATAACATTGATTGCGCTGATTCCATTCGCAGTAATTTTTGCGACGATTGTATCAAATAACATAATTATCACCGATAATATTTTAACATATTTTTAAAAAATATTGTATAATATATAAAGGTGATAGAAGATGAAACAACATAAGAAACCATTTAAGTTTTACTTAACAATGTTTTTAATTATCGCAGTTGCGATATTCTTGTATTCTATGTATAAAATGATCTGGGAGGATGCTCCCCTAATAGAAGTAGCAAGTCTATGGACTCTGCCTTTTGTATTTATTTTGATTTATTATGGCAGTGATGTTTTAATGGATAAGATATTTAATAAGAAGAAGCAGATTAATTTTGAAGCAGAATTCATCGAGAAGATTAGTGTTAAAATGCGTGAAAAAAATGAATTTTTGATTGAAGATTATCGGAGATTAAAAATTAATCAGAAGTTTCAAGAGAGTTTAAAAGCTGCCTATAAGATATTCTCAGAAGGTGAAGACGATTTGTTTAATATTTCTAAACTTGAGAGAAAATTCAAAAAAGGAACAATTGAATATAGAGCAATGGAATATGTAATTGAGTATCTTAAAGAAAACCAAAAACCAATAGAATAATTCTTGTTTTTAAGTTATAATAAGTGTAGTTCGTACTAATATTTTGGAGGCCAAACCATGAGTTATAAAGCATTATATAGAATCTATCGACCTAAGGATTTTAATGAGGTTGCTGGTCAAAAACATATAACCCAAACACTAAAAAATGCATTGGCAAACGATAAGGTAGCCCATGCATATTTATTCAGTGGGCCTAGAGGAACTGGTAAGACATCAATCGCAAAAATATTTGCTAAAGCAATTAATTGTATTCATGCTCCAACCGAAAACCCATGTAATGTCTGTGAGAACTGTAAAGGAATTCAGGATGGAACTATCTCTGATGTAATTGAGATTGATGCGGCTAGTAATAATGGTGTTGATGAAATAAGGGAGTTAAGAGATAAGGTTAAATATCTGCCTGGATATGTCAAATACAAGGTATATATTATTGATGAAGTTCATATGTTATCTCAAGGAGCTTTTAATGCGTTATTGAAAACATTAGAAGAACCACCTGCACATGTTATCTTCATTTTGTGTACAACAGAACTACAAAAGGTTTTGCCGACTATTCAATCACGTTGTCAACGGTTCGATTTTAAGGCTATTTCACCAATTGATATAACTGATAAGTTGAAGGAAATAATAGCATTAGAAAACATAACGATTGAAGAAACAGCGATAAAGCAGATAGCTACTTATGCACAAGGCGGATTGAGAGATGCAATAAGCTTGCTTGATCAAGTTTATTCCTATAGTCCAGACAAGATTTCTTTAGATGACGTCAACCAAATCTGTGGAGCAATATCCTTAACAACGCAATTAGAGATTGCCAAAGCTTTGATTGCTTTTGATTCGACTAAGGCAATGTCTTTATTGGATGATTTGCTGACAGAGGGAAAGGAAGTAAAGAAGATAGCTTTAAACCTGATCGAGTTTTTTAGAGATGCTTTAATGTATCGTAACTTGAAAACAATAGATCAATCAAGTTTGCTTTATGACAATGAGGATTTCAAAGAAATAGCTAAAGGATTATCGAACAGAAAAGCTTTTTATATCATAGATTTACTCAATCAAGCTTTAAATGAAATTAATTGGAGCAACAATCCCAAAATTCATTTAGAAATGGCATTTATGAAAATCTCAAGCAATGAAGATGGTAGTAATTCAAATCTTTTAGCAACAATTGATGAAATTGAGAAAAGATTAATTGAACTTGAGTCGGTCAAAGATTACTTGAAAAGAGAAGACCAACAAGAAAAAGAAATAATCATAAAAAAGATTGTTGATGAATCTAGAGATGAAGAAATATTAGAAGAAGCATCAGACATAGAAATTCCTGAAGAATTACCAGAAACAGAAAATACAACTGAAGGATTATTGGTAGATGAATTAATTGAGTTTAAAGAAGAAGTAAAAACTAAGATTTGTTCAAATATTGATAACACTTATAGTATTGATTTTGTCGAGAGAGTTTTAAATAATGGTAATCGTCAAGATAAGATGTGGTTAAAAGACAGATGGAGTAGTTTTCCTGATGTTTCAGGAGTTGAAGAATCAAGATATTTAGCCTCATTACTTGAGACGGGAATAGTAGTTGCTTCGGCTGTAGATAATATTATAATAACTTTCTCAAGCACTACGATTTGTAATACGATGATGATGCCAGAAAATAAGGAAACCGTCAAAAAGATTATGAATAAAAAGTTTAATCGATTAATCGATTATATGGCTTTACCGGTTAATATTTTTGAAGAGATTTCACAGGAATTTATCAATCTTTATCGCCAAGGAAAAAGTTATGTTAAGCTTTCAAAAATTGTCTGTGATGGTTTAGAAGATGTTTCTATCCAAAATGAAGAAAACCAAAAACAAGAAGTTCAATCGAGAGTTGTTCAAGATGCAATTAGTATCTTTGGAGATAAAGTAAAAATAAAGGAGTAAGGAGGGATAATCTTGATTAATCCACAAATGCTTAAACAAATAAAAAAAATGCAAGAAGATATGAAAAGGATTCAAGCACAGATCAACGAATCAACTTTTTATGGTCATTCTGGCGGACAGGTTGTTACTGTTTCGGTCAAAGGCACTAAGGAAGTGATTTCAATCAAAGTAAAAAAGGATGAAATCGATTTTGATGATTTTGATATGATTCAAGATATGATTGTAGTTGCTTTAAACGATGCTTTCAAAAAAGTAGATAAAGAGTTTGAAGAAAATTTAGGCGCGGTTGCTAAAGATGTAAATATGCCGGGGATGTTTTAATGTCATTGCCTAAAGTTTTAGAGACTTTGATCGAAGAGTTTAAAAGATTGCCAGGAGTAGGACAAAAAACAGCAGAAAGGTACGCTTTGTTTTTAATAAACAAAATAAACTTTGATGAAGCAAAAAATATGTCTGAAGCAATTCTTCAAGCAAAGACTAAGATTATTAATTGCCCTATCTGTGGAAATATTACCGATGAAGAAAGATGTATAATCTGTAAAGATGAACATCGAGATAAATCGGTAATTTTGGTTGTTGAATCAGCAAAAGATGTATTCTCAATTGAGAAGAGTAGAGAGTTCAAAGGTTTATATCATGTGTTAAATGGTAATATCTCACCGATTGAAGGTAGAGGTCCAGAGGATATTAATATGGAGAACCTATGGAAAAGAGTAGTAAACGAAGAGGTTAAAGAATTGATTATTGCCACTTCATCTACTCCAGAAGGAGAAACGACAGCTCTTTACATTAAAAAGGTTTTAGAGAATATTGATGTATTGGTTAGCAGAATAGGCTATGGTGTTCCAGTAGGGTTGAATTTAGAGTTTGCTGATGATTTGACTTTATCAAAAGCGATAGAAAATAGAAAAAAACTGTAAATTGAAATTTTATAAAAAAATTACTTCTAGAAACATATTATTATGATATAATAATAACAAATAAAGCAATAACGGAGGGGATCACTTTGTTAGGAAGAATCATGTTAAGCACTTTAGCGATAACAGACACAATCGGTGAGTTTATTGAACCTTATGTAAGTCAAGCATTAGACTTGTTGACTAATATGGATATGTGGATGCAGGGATTGGTTATTTTAGCAATCGGTATTTTTGTTATAATCGGATTATTCGTATTCATTAAGAAGTTTGTTAAGGCTTTTTTGGTTATAGCAATTTTAGGAGCTATTGCATATTTTGCTTATTCACAAGGGTATCTAGACGGAATATTGTCATTCGTTACCGGATTTTTTGCTAATACTATCTTTTGATAGTTTTTTGAGAAAGAAATTTCCAGATATAAATGGAGTTTCTTTTTTTTTCACTAAAAGACAAGGATTATTCTCGAATAATCCTTTGTAGTTACTTTAGGGGTGAATTTTACTCCAAAAATAGAAAGGAATCACTGTAATGTTAAAAAAAATAATTATTGCAATTGTTGTGGTAAGTTTAAGTTTTTTGTTTATTGCGTGTGGTAGTGAAACTACAGCAACAACAACAAGTACAACCACTCAAAACAATACAACAACTTCAACTATAACCACAACTTCAACTATAACTACAACTTCACAGACAACTACATCTACAATTTTAACTACTTCTACAACTACAACTTCAGAGACAATACCTACCACAGAAACTACTACTTTGGCTTTAGTTGAACTTCCTGATCTAGCTGGGTTGACTCGATCTGAAATACGTAGTTTACTAAATAGCTTAGGAATAAATTATGAGATTCAATATGAAACCAATACGGAAGTAGCTGAGAATGAATTTCTAAGGTATGAATCTGGACTTGTTGCTGGAGATATGATTGATCAAAGTGCTCTAGTGATTGTTAAAATAGCTACACCAAGATTAGTTCTACCTGATTTAACTGGGAAAAATCAAATAGATATATTTATAACTCTCTCAGGCTTAGGAATCAGTTTTGTTTTTGAAATTGTCACGGATAATACTGTTGTTGATCAAACTTTCAGTTCTTATGGATTGGGTCTTAAAGCAGGAGATACAATTGTTCCAAGTTATGTTGTTACAGTTAATATCGGATATAATTCTGTAAGGTTACCTGATTTGACAAATAAGATGAAGATTGAGATTATTTCAATTCTTAATGATCTACAGATTAATCATGATTTTGAATTTATTGTGAATGATGATTATCCAGAAGATAGTTTTGCAGGATATAAAGATCTAGAAATTGGAGATTTTTATGAGGAAGGTATTGTTACTGTCTACCTATACAAAAATACCTTTACTTCTTCAGAAACAAGTTTAATTATTTCTAAATATGTTGATAGCGGTAATTTTACTGACGACCAAGCAATAGAAATATATAATCCTACCAACAGTGCTATTCAATTATCAGATTATCATATAGCTATCTATCTTAACGGCTCTTTTAATTTAAGTTATCGTATTGATTTACCGGAAATACTTCTTGAACCGGCAATGACATTCGTCATAGCTAACAGCAACGCTAATGCTAATATTTTAGTGAAAGCTGATTTGATGAGCCCAGACTTGATTTTTGATGGCAATGATGTCATTCAAATTCGCTATCTAAACGGCACTTATATCGATACGATATATAATATTGGAAACCGTGATTTCTTGATGGATGAAGAGGTTTTTGTTAGAAATGAAGAAGTAATCAAAGGTAATAGGATTTTTAACATCAATCAATGGCATGCTTTTGTTCCAGATTATGTTGAGATATTAGGAACTCATCCAGTTGTTATACCGGATAAATTGCAATTTACAATTATTCCAAGAGATTTTTATGATCCATTAGGTGGTATGAACTTAGTTAATTTAGATTATATTAATGATGGTGACACTGCAGCTTTTACTCCTGGTTTTACCGGAAGTCAAAGAGTCAGATTTTTAGGTACTGATACACCAGAAACTTTTCCTTCTGTTGATCCATGGGGTCTTGAAGCGAAAGAATATACAACATATATCTTGACCAATGCATTGTCTTACTATATTCAAAGTGACCCAGATTTAGGTTATCAAGATACTTATGGAAGACGGCTTGGGTTGATTTGGGTTGATCTAGGCGTTGAAGGGTTAACAATCGAAATTAAGAATAGCTTTGATGTTGTTGTTAGGACTGAACATTTGAGTGGATGGATATTGCTAAATTATCATTTGGTTTTAAATGGTTTTTCTTATAACTATTATAGTTCTGACTCCAATTTGGTGTTCAATAACCGTTATTTGTATCGTTGGTTCCAAGAAGCAGAGAGATTTGCTAGGGAAAATGGTTTAGGAATTCACGAATGAGAGTTTTTGGAAGATTCTTATATGCATTGATTGCAGTTGGTTTTTTTCTTCTTGCATTTTCTTATTCAAGAGATATGATGCAGACAAGATATTTAGAGGATGTTTTTGGATCATCACTAACAGATGAAGATTTTGAGTATCCCAAATACTACTATTTTTATACTTCAATTCCAAATTATCATAAGAGTGAACCAATAATTGAAGTTATTGAATCTGGTTACGAAGTTATTGGATATGAGGTTTTAAGAACAAATATTAATAATGATGGGTTATTAGAAACTGATGAGAATATCTATTTAATAGTTTATAGTGATTATCAAGATTTGTCATTGATCAGCCATATTGTAATCAAGAACAGTATTACAGAAGAGACAACAAAAATCAGCCTTCAAAGGTTCAGAACTTTGAATATCATTAATGGCATTAATGATAGGAATACGATATACTTGTCAAAAGATTTGTTTTTAAGTACAACTTTTGATAAAATATTATTGGTTGATAAAAATAATTCAACTATATTTGAAAGCGATTTCAACATAAATGAAGACGACTTCACAATTAATGATTTTATTGATGATTTTTATGTTGATTATGAGAGATTACCATCAGTTGAAGATTTACAAGAAATAGCGAATAATTATATTTTCCCCCAAAAAGTTCACATAGCAGATGATTATGTTCATATTTTTTGGATTGGAATGGCGATATATTTTACGGTTTTGATTTTTATGACATATATCATATTTTTTAGAAAGAAAAAAAGATTTTTTTAATTTTATTACTATATACAGGTATATTTAGGAGGATTTATTAAATGGAATTAAGATTGGAAAATTTGACTAAAATTTTCACGAACAAAACCGGAGCTGAAACAACAGCTGTGGATAAACTAGATATCACAATTGAATCTGGAACACTTGTAGGACTTTTAGGACCGTCTGGATGCGGGAAATCAACAACGCTTTTTATGATTGCAGGATTGGTTAAACCTACAGGAGGAAAAATATTCTTTGGAGATGATGATGTAACAAAATTAGCTCCAGAAAAAAGGGGAATTGGACTGGTTTTTCAAAACTATGCTCTTTATCCACATATGACAGTGTTTAAGAACATCATTTTTCCGCTTGAAAATCTTGATGTACCTAGAGATGAAGCGATTGAAAGGGTTAAAGAGATGGCAAACTTGGTTGGTATTGGAGAGTTGTTAGATAGAAAGCCATCACAACTTTCAGGTGGACAGCAACAAAGAGTTGCAATTGCCAGAGCTTTAGTTAAGAAACCAAGAGTTCTATTATTAGATGAACCGTTGTCTAATCTTGATGCAAGATTAAGATTGCAAATGCGCGAAGAAATAAAAAGGATTCAAAGAGAAATCGGCATTACAACAATCTTTGTTACTCATGACCAAGAAGAAGCTATGAGTATTTCTGACAAAATGGTGGTATTAGATTTTGGTAAGGAACAACAGTATGATGCTCCTCAAGTCATGTATAATAATCCGACTAACCTATTTGTAGCTAAATTTTTAGGTAATCCTCCAATCAATACTTTTGAAGCTGAGGTTAAAAAAGGATACCTTATTTTAAACGACCAAAAGTTTGCAAAGGTGGATATAACAGATGGCCTTTATGATATTGGAATGAGACCTGAAAACTTCAGAGTAAAAGAAGATGGTTTCAAAGCAAAAATCAATGAGATATTCCATATTGGTAGAGATACGATGATACATTTTGAGTTGAACGGTAAAAACATTAGGGCTTTAGTTGATTCTGATAGTATTGATGATAGTAACGAGAGCGTTAGTTTAACAATAAAGAATGAAAGAATATATATTTTTGACAAGGAAACAGGGCAGGTAGTAAACCATGGCTGATTTTATTGCTAATACCAAAAGGGTTTTATTGCGGTTTAAAACCGCTGTAAAGACATTCTTTTGGAATGTAAGAAGGGTCGTTAACAATTTCAAAAAGCGAATCGGTAAATTTCTGGATAAGCATAATTTGAATGTTGCATCCAAATTCCCTGGCTGGGCTAAAGCATTGCTTTATCTTTCACCAGCTTTGATTGTTTTATCAATTTTTACATTTTGGCCAATTATAAACTCGTTTGCTTTAGTAGTTTATGAAAACTATAACATGTCAAATAACACCATTACAGGTTATACTGTATTTGGCAACTTTCTAACAGTAATTACCGATGAGTCCTTTATTATCCCAGCTGCACATACTGGCTCTAGCGCTGTTATTAACACGCTGATTATTGTGTTTATCAGCGTACCAATTTCAGTCTTGCTAGCTTTGTTTATTGCGGTTGCTTTGAACTCTATAAAGCCTTTAAAAAGTTTTTTCCAAACAATTTATTTCTTACCATACGTTACCAACACAATAGCGATTGGTTTGGTCTTCGCTTATATGTTTAGAAGTGATGGTGGTTTGGTAAATCAGTTGTTAGGAATGGTAGGGATACAAGCACAAGGACTATCATGGGTTGAAAGTGGAGCAGTTTATTGGAGATCGATGTTCGTCTTGATATTTTATAGTATTTGGTCTTCGCTAGCTTTCAAAATAATGGTTTTTCTAACCAGTATTCAAGGAATTGACAAGCAGTACTATCAAGCAGCTGCAATTGATGCAACTCCTAGAGGAAGAATTTTTACTAACATTACCGTTCCTTTGATTTCTCCAATGATATTTTATATTTTGGTCACATCAGTCATTGGAGCATTTAAGATTTATAATGCGATTGTCGCCTTGTTCGGTGTATCAGGGGCTCCTCCAGGAGTGGATTATAATCTCCAATCAATCGTTATGTATATCTATCAATTTATCGATGGTAGCAATGCAGGTAACTTATCTGTAGCTGCAGCGGCTTCTTTGATTTTGTTTGCTATTATATTAGTTCTAACTTTAGTTCAGATGCAAGTCAGCAAAAAACGTGTTCATTACTAGGAGGGGAGCGATATGATGGATAAACAATTATTTGTGAAGTCAAATAAGATTGAGAGACTAACATTTTTATTCGATATTTTAGCAATTGTCAGTTATATTACTCTTTTTCTGTTTTTGTTCAATAAATTAGAATTGCCAGAAATAATCAACGGTAGAATGGATTTGGATAATTTGCAATTCATGTTGCCAAGTTATGATGTTTTATGGATGACTTGGGATAAATTTCAAATGAATAGTATTATTGCAATGATTATTTTGTTTGCTTTGGTAGCTGTACCGATGTTTGCGATAAACTATAAAAAACTAAAAACAAGAACTATTTATGAAGTTGATTCTTATGTAGCGGCTTCAAAATTTACACAGGCAATTATTAATTTCTTTTCTTTCAATCCAGTAAGTGCAGGACTTAGAATTTATAATATGTTTGTTTTAGTTGAGTTTGTGAAGGGTTATAAACCAAAGGAGTTTTTTAAGAGTATAATTCCCGCAATAAAGAGCAAGTTTAAAGATTTGACTACGAAAAAACAAGCAGAAGATACAAGCCATTTAGATGAATACTCGTTATCAATTAAAAAGAGTATTCGTAGACAAAATGTAACTTATGTAGTGAGATTATTATTCACATATCTGTTCTTAGTATTAATGGCATTATTAATCGTCATTCCGTTTTATTGGATGATATTGACATCTTTAAAAGATTTTACTGGGGCAACAACAACCAATCCAGAGTTCTTTATCAGTTTTTCAAGAATGAATTGGGTTAACTATAAAGTTGTTTTGACAGAACTTAATTTTGGACTTTATATTAGAAATACAGTTATTATTGCTTTGTTCTCAACAGCAGGAACAATTATTACAACTATTTTTGCAGCATATGCTTTTGCAAGAATAGAGTTCAAGGGAAGAGAGTTGCTATTTTCAATCTTGATTATGACAATGATGATTCCTGGAGAATTATACATTATTACAAACTTTATCACCGTCAGTAAAAATGGCTTTGGTTGGGTAGGAATGCCCACCGGTGAGAATCAATATTTCTTGGCGATGATAATTCCGTTTGTAACCAGTATTTCATATATTTTCTTCTTAAGACAAAATTTCAAGCAGATTCCAGAATCATTATATAAAGCAGCTAGAGTTGATGGGTGTTCAGACTTTAAGTACTTGATGAGAGTTATGGTGCCTATTGCAAGTCCAACTATTTTCACAATTACCATTCTCAATATTTTCAGTTCATGGAATGCTTACATCTGGCCACGAATCATAACTGGAGTTGGTGGACAAGAAGGAAAGAATTATTGGCTTATTTCAAATGCATTGAGAGATACTGCTTTTGTTCAAGATAATGGACGAGTAATGTATAACTTACAAATAGCAGCAAGTGCTTTGGTTACAGTACCTTTATTGATAGTTTTCTTTACTTTCCGTAAGTATATCATGAATGGTATTGGCCGAAGTGGAACTAAAGGTTAAGAGAGGAGTGATTAAGATGAAAAGAATTATAATGTCACTTCTGGCAATTATTTTAGCTTTTTCCATGATGGCTTGTCCGTCGAAAGTTAATCGCCCACCAAAGATTGTTAAAATCGAAGGTGATCAAATGATTGATATAAACATGGTAATTTATAATCATGTAAGAGGCGATGATTTCCATCCTGATGATATTATTGAAGATCTTGTCAACAATCAAAATATTATGGCAGTTGACTACAATCAATCAGGAGTTTCTTTGGGAAGATCCAATAAGTTTTATAATATTTCCAATCGATTGATTATCACCTCTTTTTATGAAATTTGGGTTGAAGGTGATGATGCAAACTTCGATGGAGAAATCAACGAAGCAGATGAAGAATTCTATGGGGATATAAAAACTGATGAAGATGGAAACTACATATATGATGATATGAAAATTTTCCTAGTTCAAATTCTTGGCGTTGGACAAGAATTAGAGTTTACCATGATGGTCAGTGATGATGATGGTGCAACTGCTCAGATTTCTGGAAAAATTGTCATAGTCGAAGAATAGTTTTACAAATTAATTACAAAAACATCAAATAAATATATTATAATGATATTAGGTATATAATTATCTATAAGGAGGTAGAGTATGAGAATATATAAGAGATTTATCACAATTTTTATGTTTCTTCTATTGTCAATTGCAATCATTGGTTGCGATAGAGGCTTTATAATTGTTCCAATAGATGAAACAACAACAACTACAGCTACAACTTCGTCTTCAACTGAAACTGTGACTGAGTCGACTACACAGTCAACTACACAATCGACCACAATATCGACAACTGTCTCTTCTGAGACAACAACAACACAGTCTACAACATCAGGCGAAACAACAAGTGGTGATCAGACAACACAAACAACACAGACTACACAAACAACACAAACAACCACTACCACTACACAAAGCACAACTACCACCACACAATCACCTGGTGGAAGCATGCCTTATTTTGTAGGATTATTTCCAAGGCAATCATATTATAAAGGTTCACAAACCTTGAACTTGCTTGCTGGGGCAAAAGCAATAGACCCTGAAGATGGTGAAATACCAATTACAATTCTTGGGGGTTATTCAACTACAAGAGTTGGAACTTATAGTGTTTATGCATATGCTCAAGATAGTGATGGGAATGTTATTACTCAAGAAATAACTTTGACAGTCAAAGATTTAACTGCTTACAGTATTCCTGAGACTTTAACAACAGATAATATTTCTATCGATTTATGGCATTCAAACGGTGCAACTATTGAAGCAGCTTTGAATAGATATGCACTTGAGTTCAAAACGTTATATCCAAACATTACAGTCAATATCATTAAAAATGGTAACAACTATGATGAGTTACGCCAAAACGTTGTCAATGCAATCAGAGGTGGACAAATTCCTAACATAGTACAGAATTACCCTGACCACGTAATGGAGTATATCGATAATGCAGCTGTTATTCCATTGACACCATTTATTACTCATCCAATTCATGGATATAACCCAGCAAATCCATCAGAATCATTCTTAGATATATTGTTGAGTTATCGTCGTGAAAATTCACAGTATACAAATGATGGTGAATATTATTCAGTTCCATTCAATAAGTCAACTGAAGTAATGATATACAATAAAACTATGTTTGATATTTTGATTGCTAATGGGGTAATTGATTCCGTACCTAATACATGGCAAGGATTGTTTGCTGTTGCAGATGATTTAAAAGCGATTAAAGATGGTGTAATCGATCAGATTACAACAAAATTAAACCAATCATCTACACAATCACTTCATAAGAGTCCAGAAGAAATAGCTAATATTAAAGCAAATTTTGTACCGATAACTTATGATTCAGGGGCAAATGCATTTATTACTTTAACAAGACAATGGGGTGGACAATACACTGGTATAACTGCTCAAAGAACTGGTTTGATTTTATTTGACAACCCTCAAACAAGAGATATGTTGAGTTATTTCTTTGATAACCGTGATACTGTATTCACTTTACCGGGAAAATGGGGAACAGAATATGCTTCTGATGCATTCAAAATTGGTCAGACTGCAGTAACATTTGGATCTACTGGTGGAGCGAGATATAATACTCCAGATATGGTAAACGGTCAGTTCGTGTTTGAATTTGGTGTGGCACCAATGCCTTACAATGCTGATAAACCTGAAGAGAGAACAGCAATCCAACAAGGAACAAACATGTCAATTACAACAGCGGGAACAAACCAACAAAAATTAGCTTCATGGTTATTCTTGAAATTCCTTACAAGTAAAGCAGTCCAATTAGACTTTGCATTGGAAACAGGTTATTCACCTGTTAGATATTCAGTCTATGATGAAGCTACTTATATCAACTTTAGAAATGGATTAAGTAATCAAGGACAGCCGCTAAGTGGAGAAATGTTGATGAAATCTATGGCAGCTAATGCAGCAGCTATGCAAGCAGACTTCTTGTTCTATGATCAAGCATTTGTCGGTTCTTCAAAAGCGAGAGCAGAAGTAGAAATTGCTTTTGAAAGAGTAATTCTCGGTTCTTTAGAAGGAACGACAAAACAACAGATTATTGATAATGCAATCGCAGCTGCTAAATCGAATTCTGAAAGAGTTTTAAGTTAGGGCTTAAATTAATAACTGAATTAATTTAACTATATAAAATTATCTAAAAGGAGGATAATATGAACAAAAAGATTATTAGTTTCTTACTTATTTTCTTGTTTATGTTTTTATTGGCAGGTTGTGATTTCTTTGGAACAACTACAGCAACCACAACCGCTACTACAACACAAACAACCGAAACAACAGAATCAAGTACAGATTCAACGACTGCGTCGACAACGCAATCAACAACCGCGTCAACAACACAATCAACAACTGCGTCGACAACGCAATCAACAACTGCGTCTACAACAGCTTCGACTACAACTACAACTACAACGCAGACAACGACGACTACTACAACAACAACTACAACAACAACAGCAGAACCTATCGACTTATTAGATCTTATCGATCAATTAAAGGTTTATTATGCTGATACGTTGGAGAATGAAGATTTTCTTGCTACAGAAGACTTGGTTTTACTAGCAGAAATCGATGACGTTGCCATTGTTTGGACTAGTAGTAATCAAACATATTTGGAAAATGATGGAACCGTTCATCGTCCAAGTTATGCTTTAGGAGATCAAACAGTTATTTTAACTGCTACTGTTTCAGATGGAACAGATTCTGAAAGTTACATGTTCTTCGTAACTATTGAGGCTTTGGATAAATCTGATCAGGAAAGAGCTAACGAAGTATTCTTGGTTGTTACTGCTTTCCCTTCAAAGGAAAAATGGACATCAGCAGATAATGATGCTTTGGAATTCTTGACTAGTGGGACTGATGCTGAAGGTATAGCTTATGATGTTGTATGGACATCAAGCCATCCAGACGTAATCGATCCAATCGGTGAAATTACACAACCAGAAGATAATGATGTAGTAGTAACTATGACAGCTACTATCTCTATTGGTGGAGTTGATTATACTAAAGATGTTGTTTTCACAGTTGCGGCTATGGAAGCTGGACAAGAAGTAGCTACTATTCAAGCAGCGCTTGATTTAGGAGAAGACGCTTATGTCAAGATTCTTGGAGTAACAGTAATTGCAATGTATTCAGGTGGAGATGTTTTCTTTACTGATGGAGATAAGATTCTTTATATTTACTCACCTTCATTCACAGCTGAATTAGGAAGTGTATATGACATTACTGGTATAGTTGATATTTATTATAATGCTTATCAATTATCTGGTACTGATATGAAACCTTTAAGAGCTGAACCTTCAACTGCTGCTGTATCTACAGCACCAATTACAGTTGTGTCTGGTATCTTAGATATCATTACTTCACTAAATACACCAACTCCTCAAGACTTGTTTATTTATCAACAATATACAGTTACTGCAAAAGTATACTTTAATGATGCTTGGGGTAATTACTCAGTATTCTTAGTGCCAACAGATTATGATTTTGATGCAGCGTTAGCAACAGGTGCTACACAACCTAATGGCGATTCAATCATGATTTATTATAAATCTGATATGGACATTTTAAAAGCTTTCCATGGCAAAGAGATTACTATCGATATCATTACTCAAGGTTGGAGATCAGACAAGAGTGTATGGTATGCTAACTTCTTTGGAACAGCTGCTGATGTTGAATTAGGATTTGATACTGATGAAGAAGCAATTGCTGCTGTTTTAGAAGCAATTTCAATGCCAAATCAAATTATAGATGATACAACATTAGAATGGATTGCAACTCTTTATGGTGTAACTCTTGATTATGCATCATCACATGAAGCAATTATTGATTCTTCAACAGGTGCTGTATCAGTAGCAGGCTTAACTGAGCAAACAGAAGTTACAATCACCGTTACAGCTTCAAAAGGAACAGTTACAGATACTAAAATATTTAAAATTCAAGTAGGACCACTACCAATAGAAGATGTATTGTTAGCATATACAGCGCCTACAGGAGATTTAATTAAAGTTCAAGGTATTTTAACTACTGATATTAAAGCTTATGAGTATTTCTTCCAAGATGCAACAGCAGGTATTGCTTTAGGATTAAGCAAAGCTCAAGAAGCAGAATTTGCACTTATTCCTCTTGGTTCAGAATTGATTTTAACAGGTAAGATTACTATAAGTAATGGCTTATATAAACTTACAGTTTCAAGTTATGAAGTAACAGCAACTACTCCAGCTTTACCAAGTCCAGTAGATATAACCAATGTAGATTTCACAAATGAAGCTTTATTGGCATATCAAGGACAAATGGTAGGATTAACCGGATTTGTTTTAAAAGATGTCCCAACAGCGGATAGATATGGAACTTATGAATTTACGTTGATTGATTATGCAAACAACAAAGAAATTCTAGTGCGTATTGATAACCGTTCATCAGGTTATGATGCTGCTAAGACAGAATTGTTAACACTAATTCCTGGGGATGAAGTTGTTATTACAGGAGCAATCTTAGGTTGGTATAATGGATATCAGTTGCTAGTTTCTAATGCTGATCAATTTGAAAAAGGCAGCAACGGATTAACTGATAATGAAAAATTAAATTATGACTTAGCTAATTTGCCACATATATTTACATTAGATGCAGATTATGATATTCCAGTGGGTATCTATGGAACTACTTACTCTATTTATGACATTTTTGGAAATGCTACTAATTATATCGATTTTGAAACCACTCCTGGAAAGATTTTAGTAACAAGACCATATGGTTATGATGCTACTGCTCAAGTAATTATTAGAGCTGAAAATGGAACTTCAGCAAGTTTAATCGAAGTTCAGTTAGTTGTAAAAGCTTTGACAATTACTTCAACTACAGTAGACCTATTCTTCAGTGAATATGGAGAAGGATCATCTAACAACAAATGGTTAGAAATCTTTAATGGAACTGGTGAAGATGTTGATTTGACAGATTATGTTATTGAACTTTACTCAAATGGTAGTTTAAATGTTTCTAACACTTATAACTTAACAGGAGTTTTAAAAGATGGTGAAGTTTTAGTTATTGCTAATGATGGAGCAAACGCAGCAATTAAAGCTCTTGCGGACATTACTTTAGCATTCCCAAGTGTTACAGCTTATAACGGAGATGACGTAGTTGTCTTAAGAAAAGCTGGAGTAATTATTGACACTATCTTAAATATTGGACATGCAAAAGATGATAAAGTTGCAGCTGAACTTACTTGGGTGAGAAAACCTTCTATTCTTTCTGGAAATGATACATTTGATTTAGAAGAATGGATTGCTTATGGTCAAGATTATATTACTGACATAGGTATTCATGCACTTGATGTTGTTCAATTAACTGATGAAATTAAGTTACAAGTTGACAAGGCTCAACTAGACTTAAATGATATCCTTTATGCAGCAACTACGATTACATTACCTACAACAGGTGAATATGGTTCAACAATTTCTTGGGCTATTACCCTTGACGAAGGTTCTAATGCAACATTAGACGGTGCAACTCTTACTTTAGGGTCTGTTACTGAATATACAACAGCAGCAGTTTTCATTACCGCAACATTGTCTATTGGTACTGATCCAGTTTATACAGATACTGCATCTTTTGTTATAATTCTAGTGGGAGAAACTGATATCGATAAACTCGCTATTGATAAAGCAGAAGTTGAAGCGTTAGATTTAAGCGCAACATTATATGCAGAAACTGTAATAACACTTCTGGCTACTGGTTCTAAGGGTTCAACTATCACTTGGGCAATTACAACTGATGCTGGATTACTTGCTAGTATCGATGGTAATGATTTAACATTAGCAGGTGCATTGGGAACTGATGCAACAGTTGTGATTACTGCAACTATATCAATTGGACAAGTTGCAGACACTGTAACATTTACATTTACTTTAAAACCGATATTTGAAGACTTCACTTTACTTACTGCAAAAACAGCAGATGCCTATGATTTAGCAAATGGAACAGTAATTAGAGTTCAAGGTGTTGTAACAGCAATCACTTATGATGGAGCTTTCATTCAAGATGCTAATGGAGTAGGATTCTTCATGTATAGACCAGGGTCAAAAACTGATCTCAATATTGGAGATGAAGTAATTTATTCAGGAGTTTTATCAGCTTTCAATAGCGCTCGTCAGTTAGGTTCAGGAGCTGAATTATTACAGTTAGTTTCTAGTGACAACGATTTAATTGTTAATGTTGTTACAGCTGATGAAATTCATGTATTTGATGAGTTTGATGCTGGTGGACTCTACAGTTTTGATGGATTTACTTATCAAGGTGTTAGTGGTTCAGATATGACATTAGGTTATACTTTGGCTGATGGAGTTACAACTGGAACAGTTACTATCAGATATTACTCAGATTGGCTAAGCTATGTTCCTGGAATGTATGAAGTTGGCGATACTTTACCAACTGTTGAATTTGTTGTCTATAACTTTAGAGATCAAAAAATTCAATTAGATGCAGTTTTAATCCCAGAAGTTGATGAAGCTTATCAAGCATTAGAAAATACTTTAGATGCAGCATTATTATATGAGTACACTGATTATACATACTTAATGGAAGAAACTACTGTTAATGGATACGTTATTAACAATCAATACTTAGAATCAGTATTATTAGCTCATAATGAAAATGATATGTATCAAGGAATTATGTTTGACATGGCAAGATTCTTTGGAGCACTTTACCGTGCTACTGGATCAACAGTTGTCGTGTTAGAATATACAGGTATTGAGTATACTTGGGATGCTGAAGGAACTTTAGCTGGTTCAAATTGGAAAGAAATTAATGGCAATACTTTGATAAGTACTATCGTATCTGATTTTGTTGCTGGAACTGTAACAAATAGCGTCAAAGTCACTATGATAGATGCTTTAGGTTATTCTCAAGAAATAGAATTGAAATTTGCTATAACTATGGATGTTAATCCATCAGATACACAAACATTTATTGAAACATTTGATGCTTTTCCAGAAACAAGCAGTTCATATTTGGATGGAAGCTTCACTGGTGTAAATGGAGTTGTATGGACATATGATGGTGCCAGAGGAGATCAAACTCTAGATGGTAAAGCTTTTACTCTAAATAGATTGTCAAATGATGCAAATGCATCTTTAACAGCAACTATTCAAGGTGGAATTTCAAGCTTTAGTGTTCAATTCTACAATGCTTTTTCTACAGGAGTAGCAGTTGAGTTATATATTAATGGAGTCCTAATTGGAACTTCTGTTACAGTTACAGATAAAGCAGTCACTACTTTTACAGTTGAAAATATTGACATTGATGGCGAATTTACAATTATGATAAAAACAACTAATGGTCAATTGGTGATCGATAATTTAACTTGGACTACTTTTGCAGCTAAAGAAGAAGTGTTAGTTTACACAGATGATTTTGGAACAGCAGCAAAAACGGGTTATGACACAACTAGTTTTGAATACACTAACAGCAATAGTGATACTTTTACTTTAAATAAGATGAGAGCGCAAATTAATACAAGCACATTTGAACCACATAATGTTCAAGGAGCATTTATAGTACTTGCGCCAAAAAGCCTTAACTTGACTAGTTATATTGAATATGATTTGAGCAGTTATACAAACCTTTCAAAGTTTGAGTTTTCTATTAGTACATGGAGTGGAACTGCAGAAACTAATATTAAAGCAATGACTTTAGCGGTAATTAAGCTACAAGTATTTGATACAGATACCAGTTCTTGGGTAGATGTTGAAAATAGCGATGGATTGGTTAATTTTATCTCAAATGTAACTAGTACAGAATATGTCACGGTAAGTTTTAATGTTACTGAAGCTGGGTTGTATAGAGTTTTATATGTTATCGATGAGACAGAAGGAACAAGTACTTCAAACACAGCTTATGCAGTTACTTTAGATGATTTTAAGATCTACGAAACAGAATAACAAAAAATATATTTTTTAGAAATTGATTTGAAAAAATTAAAAAAGGCAGAGCGATTAGCTTTGCCTTTTTAATATTTATTTAACAATAAATTAAACTTCTTCACCCCAAATTAAATCTGCAAAATCAGGATAATCAATGAAGGGGTTACGATTACCTTGGTATGAAAAGATTACTTCATTGCGATTTCTTTCAAAATCATCTACAGGGTCTAAATCATTCCACTCTAACAAGACAGACAAGATACCCATAGACTTTAAACCACTACTAGATAATGGATCATCATTAAGGGATAGATCAAAATACATGGTAGCCATATAAAATAAAATTCTAGCAATATCTCCCTTTACTTCATCTCTTGGTTCATATGTATCATTTGTATTAAAATAGTCAAAATAATCATTGCTTCTTGTAGCGTTTTCATTTGGATCAGCTGGTTTAAGATTGTGGACATCAGTTGCTTTGCTTGGGAAATCATCATCACCATAACCTACACCAACACCTAGTCTTGATTGAGGCCAGACATGTTCACGGTTCCAAGTAGCACCCCCATCCCAATCTTTTTTGATAGAGGTTCCTAAATATACTAAAACAATATTATTAGAATTATTTGGGTCAACGTCAGACTCTTGTAAGATGTATCTGGCTTCTCCATATAATAACTGAGTATAATTGTTGATGATATTGTTAAGGGTTACTTTCAAGTTGTTGCCTTTGAGGTTGATTGCAGTTTCATAGTATGCCATATTGATTTCGAATGCATATTCTTCAAGAATATATATTGTAGTTTCAATCATGAATTTATCATAAATAATGAAAATTGTCTTTTTTCCTGACGTTGAAGAGTTGAAACTTCTAATTTTAATATCTTCACTTGATACTTGAAAGGAAGTATTATCGCTTTTATAAGCCCATAACTCCAATGAGTCTTTATTGAACTCGTCATTCAAACGGTAAAACTTTTTCTCGTTATCAACAAGTTCTATTTCAGTAACTACTATGACAGATTCAGTTGTTGTGGTTGAAGTGACTTCTGTAGTAGTTTCTGTAGTAGTTTCGGTAGAATGGAGTGTTGATGTTTGTGTCGTTGTCTCTGTTGTCTGTGTTGTCTGTGAAGTTGTAGTGTTTGTAGTGGTTTGTGAAGTAATTTCAGAAGTTGTTTCTGAAGAACTTTCTGTTAAAGTAGTTTGTGTAGTAGTCGCTGTTGATTCTGTAGGTGTAGTATTTGTAGTAGTTTGAGTTGTGATTCGATCACAAGCAAAAATAAGTGATACTAATATCACAGTCATAAGAAGCATTATAGTTTTTTTATAAATATTCATTTTACTCTCCTGTTTGAATTATTTGTCAGTAAAATTATTATATCACACAAATAGATTTTTGATTAAATAAATTAAAATAAAAAAGGGTTAAACACAAAGGTCTAACCCCATATCATTTCAACAAATTCCGGATAGTCGATATACGGATTTCGATTGTTTTGGTAACTGTAAATTACATTATTGCGATTTCTTTCAAAATCATCAACAGGATCTTGGATATGCCAAGATAGAAGCACGCTAAACATTGCCATTTCCAAATAATTAGGTGTTCTATTAACTAGACTGAGTTCATCATACATGGTTATCATGTAAAGTAGAATTCTAGCAACATCACCCTTTACTTCATCACGAGGTTCGTAGGTTTGAGACGAAGAATAATTATCAAAATACTTATTATCTCTGAAATTGTTCTCTCCTGGGTCTGAGGGTTTTAAGTTATGTAAATCTGATGGTATGTTTACAGTAGTATTATTAGCACTGCCTGGAAGCAATGATTGCGGCCAAACGTGTTCTCTGTTCCATGTGTTTCCACTATCCCATACTCCGCTTACTGATATTCCAAGATAAACAAGAATTACATTCCCAGGTTTATTTGGATCTGCATCTGATTTATCAAGGATATATCTGCTCTGACCATAGTTTACACCAGAGAAGCCGTTATTGATAATCTTTCTTAGTTCTAGTAATAGTGCATTCCCTGTTAAACCTTCAGCACTTTTGTAATATTGCATGTCGATGGTAAATCCATCTTTTTCAATAATATAGACGGTAAAATATGCTGAATGAGTTCCATAAGATATTTCGATTGTTTGCTGACCAATAACAGCGGATGTAAAACCAATAACTTCATAAGCATATTGATCAATGATGATTCTTTCACCATTTGAAAGGATAGCTTCAACTTCAATAGAATCATGATTGAAGGCATCGTTTAAATAGTATTCATCTTGGAAGATACTAGAGATAATGATGCTCTCTACAAAAATCTCAGTTGAAGTTTCTTGGAAAGTCGTGGAGGGATAAGTTGTTATTATAGATGAAGTAGTATTAGTGATAGTTGTAGTAGTAGTGTTAGTGGTAGTACTAGCAGTGGTAGTTGTTATTGTTGTAGAAGTTGTGATATCTTCAGTTGTAGTGCTAGAAGAAACAGTCGTAGTTGAAAGTTCTGTTGTTGAACTAGTATCTGTGGTGGTATTCTCTGTAGAAGTAATACTTGTAGTTGAATTTTCAGTTTGAGTTTCTGTATTATCAAAAGAAGAAGTAGTGGTATTTGAGTTAACTTCACTTGTGGATGTGCTTTTAGAACTAGTGGTAGATAAACCCGTAGTTTGAAAAGCGAGGTCACAACCCCAAAAGAGTGTACCTACAAGTAACATTAAAGCGAATATTACAATTTTTCTTATATTTTGAAGCATTTATAAAACCTACCTTGTCATGATTTTGCTTAATTATTATATCACACCCTACCTGGTTTATAAAGGAATAAATTGTAAGATTAAGTGAGATATCTAAATAGTATTTTATAAGTAAATATGATATAATTAATTGTTAAGTAATAAAGGAGGAAGGCTGATGGAAAGAGAAGTTTTTAGTTTGATTGAAGCATACGATTCGATTGTAATTGCAAGGCATAAAAACCCTGATTTAGATGCCTATGGCTCTCAATTTGGTTTTTACTATGCGTTGAAGAATAGATATCCTGAAAAAAATATCTATGTTGTTGGGGACAGTAATAATCAAAACTTTTTTAAGAATTTCGATGAGGTTTCAGTTGAAAAAAGACAAAAATCTTTGGTAATTATTCTTGATACTGTTGCAAAACAGATGTTAAATGAGATAGATTATCAAAATTTTCATAAATTGGTTTTATTTGATCATCATAGAAATCTACCTGACATTGATTACAATTACTATATTAGAGATATTGAAGCATCTTCAACAGCTGAGATGGTGGCTAATTTTTTAATATCTTTAGGAATAGAGATTGTAAAAGAAAGTGCTAGAGCTCTCTATATGGGAATCATTGGAGATACAGGAAGGTTTCTTTATAGTTCGACAACATCTAAAACTTTTATGACTGTTTCAAAATTGATGGAAAGCAACATCAATACTCAAGAGATTCATGATTTGATTTATCTAGAATCACTTAGCAGCAAAAGAATAAAAAATATCTTCTTCTCAACAATAGAAATAAGCAAAAAAAATGTAGCATACCGAAAAAATACACAAGATTTTTTAGATGAACATAATTTAGATGCATTTTATGTCTCTAGAGCGTTGATATCACAAATGGCGGGGATTAAAGAAATCCCAATATGGGCTAATTTCACTTTTGATCAAGCAAGTGGTAAAATCTTTTGCGAAATAAGATCTAGAATTTACCCTGTTTTGGAAATAGCAAAGAAATATGGTGGAGGCGGTCATCTTTTAGCTTGTGGATGTACGGTCGATACCTGGGATGAAGTAGATAGTATAATCAACGATTTAAATAAGTTGATTGATTGACAGGAGGAAATGTCATGCTAAGGCAAATATTGGATAAAATAAAAGAAAATAATAGAATAATCATCCATATGCATATTAGACCTGATGGTGACTGCTACGGAGCAGGGTTTGGTCTTAAACACATTATAAAAGAATCATTTCCAGATAAAGAAGTCTATGTTGTTGGAGAAAAGGCAGAATACGTAGATTTCATCGGAACGACAGATATCATCGAAGATGAACTTTTTCAAGATGCTTTATCTATTGTTGTTGATACAGCTTCTGCCTCAAGAGTAAGTGATCAAAGATTTAACAAGGCTAAAAGCGTTATTAAAATCGATCATCATATTCCAGTTGAAGATTATGGAGATTTGATCTATGTTGATACAACAAGACCAGCAACTGCTCAGATTATTTTGGAGTTTTATATAATGTTTCAAGAAGAACTCAAGATGAATATGGAAGCTGCTGTTGCTCTTTATACGGGAATAGTGACTGATACAGGAAGGTTTCGTTTTAGATCTGTAACCGCAGATACCTTTAAAGCCGTAGCTCATCTATTGGATTATGGGTTGGATTTTGTTGATGTTCTTACTAGATTAAGCTTAAAATCGGAGAATTTGATGAAACTGCAAGGCTATGTTTTGCTCAATTTTGAAAAGACTCAAGATGGAGTTGCATATGTTAAGTTAACTCCAGAAGTCATCGATAAATTTGATGTTTCTCTTGAAGAGGCAACCTCATTAGTAAATGAGTTATCAACTTTGGAAGATTGCCCAGTTTGGATATTATTTGCTGAGTATGAAGGTGGTGTGGTAAGAGCGAGATTAAGATCAAAAGGACCTGCCATTGATAAACTAGCAAACAAGTATGATGGCGGAGGGCATTCTTTGGCTTGTGGAGCTAATTTGGGAACTTGGGATAGAACAGATGAGATGTTAGCAGATGCCAATGATTTGGTTAAGGAGTACAAACAGAGTTTGAATAAGTAATTTTTTGCTTGTAATTTTATTGTGATTTGATATAATAAATTCGGTTTAAATCTATTCTTTAAGGGGTATAGCATGCCGAATTTATTTTTTACTGTTATTGATTGGAAACTAACATCCTTTGCTATTGTAGGAGGATTAGGTATTTTCCTCTATGGAATAAATCTTATGAGTGATTCTTTAAAAAAGTTAGCGGGTTCAAAACTCCGTCTCTTTTTGGAAAAAACTACCAACACACCACTTAAAGGTATTTTTGTCGGTATTTTATTAACAGCTTTAATTCAATCATCTTCTGCGACAAGTGCTTTAGTTGTTGGGCTTGTCAGAGCAGGTTTAATGACGCTCCCACAAGCGGTTGGAGTAATATTTGGCGCCAATATCGGTACTACATTCACTTCGGTATTGATCAGTTTGAACATTGGCTCATATTCTTTCCCAATCATGTTTGTTGGAACGTTTTTTATTTTCTTTTTTAAAAAGAAGAAAATCCAGAATTTTGGCCGGGTATTGTTTGGCTTTGGAATGCTCTTCTTCGGACTTGATACCATGGGAGGTGCTTTAAAACAATTAGTTAAACTAGAGGGTTTTGCTAATCTATTGCAAAGCGTTGGTGATAAACCGATTTTAGGTATGATAGTTGGTGTTGTAACTACGGCGATAATTCAATCATCATCAGCAACCATTGGTATTTTACAACAACTTTACTCTACTGGCGGAGTGCCTTTAATAGGAGCTATAGCTATTGTTCTTGGTGATAACATAGGGACAACTGTTACTTCAATTATGGCTTCAGTAGGAGGGAGTTCAAGCGCAAAAAGAACCGCATTGGTACATGTGATGTTCAATGCAATTGGAACCATAATATTTTTGATATTATTAAAACCTTATACTAGTTTAATTACATTTCTATCACAAGCCATTGTTGGAGATGATTTCTTGACAAATAGATTGACTATTTCATTGTCTCATGTCACATTCAATCTTATCAATGTAATCATTTTGTATTGGTTTATTAAGCAAATGGTTTGGCTTGTTGCAAAAATAATTCCAGCAAAAGATGAAATCGAGATTGATGATATTGTTTTAGATAAACTTTTGTTGAAGTCATCACCAGATTTAGCATTGGAAAATGTTAAGAAGGCAATGGTTAATATGGGCAATGTTGCTAAAGGTATGTTGGAATTTACTTATAATTATGCTATTGAAAATGATACAAAAGCGATTGAGTTAGGTAATCAATGTGAAGAAATGCTTGACTCAATGGATGATAAAATACATAACTACCTAGTTGATATTGGAGCAAACGATTTAAGTGAATCACAGATTACAACTGTAGCTAAGCATATTGATACCATTACTGACTTAGAGCGAGTTGGTGACCACTTGCTAAATATTATTGAGTTTTTTGTCGAACGTAATGAAAAGAGAATTACCTGTCATATTGAGTCAAGAAAAGAATTGATTAAACTATTTGAAATCATCAGGATTCAGTTGGAAAGATCACTTAATGCCTATTTTAACAAGAATATTAGTTTAGCTTATGAAATCAATAAGGAAGAGGATAATCTTGATAATCTTGTTAAGGAATACCGTAAGAATCATATCAACAGAATAAATGATAGAAGTTGTTCTGAAAATGAAGCTGGCTTTTATGTTGATATCCTTTCTAATATTGAAAGAATTGGAGATCATTGCAATAATATGGCTGTAAATGTGATAAATAAGCATTTTTCTTATCACAGTGATGAGTTAGATTAAGTTAAAAAAAACTTTTAGAATTTCGTACTTGTATTATTTTTTACTTTGCTATATAATATGTAAAGCATAAAAAAGAAATAAAAAGATTGGATGGATATAGATGACAGATAGAAAAAACATGTCAATCATGGAATTAGCACACCTAATACTTAAAGAAAATGAAAAAGCTATGACTTTCATGGATATTTATGAGCGAATTTGCCAAGAAAAAGAAATGTCCGATGAACAGAAAATGGATTATATTTCTAAAGTGTATGCTGATTTCATCCTTTCGGCAAAGTTCATATATGTCGGAGATGATGAGTGGGATATCAAGGGACGTCAAGCAATCGATCTATGGGATAAAGATGGAGCTTATTATGATGAGTACCAAGATTATGAAGAAGAACTGAGTCAGTATGATGATTTGGAAGATGAAGATGAAGATGTTGATGAGGATGAAGACGAAGAAGTAGATGAAGATGAAGAAGATGAAAGCATCTACGAAAAAGATTACGATGATGACGATATAGAAGATGATTCCGATGATTTAGAAGATGATATAGAAGATGAATTTGCTGAAGATTTCTCAGATGAAGATGAAGATAGTCTGTTTGAAGAATTTGAAGAAGAAGATGAAGACTTTGAAGAAGACGAAGAAGAAGATTATACTTATGAAATAGATGAAGAAGATTTTGATGATGAAGAGTATAATGAGTATATGGATGATTACGAAAAGATGTATGAAGACTAATATCTAAAGGGACTTAGATCCCTTTTTTTATTTTTATGTATTGTGCAATACACAATAGTGTGTTATAATCGAGAAAGGAGGTTCTTATGAATTCACAGTTTAAAAAAGGTATCATTGAACTATGCGTTTTGAAGGAGTTATTGCTTGAAGATAAGTATGGGTATTTGATAATCGATAGTCTAGCTAATCATATTAATGTTAACGATAATACTATATATCCAATCTTGAGACGTTTGACAAATGAAGGATATTTTACTACATATCTTCAAGAATCAAATCAAGGGGCACCAAGAAAGTATTATCGAATAACCAAAAAAGGCTATCTTTACTATTTCAAATTGCGAGATGAGTGGGATCGGTTTATTGGTGGAGTTTATGAAATATTGAATAAGAAAGGAATAGATGAAAATGAAATTTATCGAAAATTTAAAGAAAGAATTGAGTAAAACCAGTTTAAGTGCAGTTGAAATTGAAGAAATTATTAGAGATTATGAAGAAATGGTAGAAGAAGCAATAAGTAATGGATTGAAAGAAAGTGAACTAGAGTCTAAGTTTGGAAATGTCGAAAAAATTGTTTCAGAATTAGATGTCTTTAAAGATTCAAAAGAAATTAATGAAGGAAGAATAAGTTTTTTACCTTTAGAAAACTATGATGTCTCTATTGAGTTGTTAAATGAGGAAGTACAAATCAGTTCAACTGATGAAGAGATGATTTCTATTGTTCCAAAAGGGGTAAAAAACATCAAGAATTATCAAATTACTTTTAATAATAATACTTTAGAAATCAAAAGAGAAAAAGAAAGCTTTATTGAAATAATGATAAGAAAAAGCAAGGGAATGTTTATAATTGGATTACCAAAAGCGAAAACTATTAATAAGTTTAAAATAGCGATTACTAACGGTGATGGCTTTGTTAAAGAACTTAAGACAGAAGATTTCAATTTGAAATCTATCAATGGAGATTTTGATTTAAGATCAATAAAAACAAATAATTTCAATATCGAGTCAGTAAATGGAGACATGATTATTTGTGGTATTGAAGCATTAGATTCAAATTTATCAACAGTCAGTGGAGATTTAGAAGTTGAAGATTTAGTGGTTGAAAACCGATTGAACTTCAATTGTGTTAGTGGAGATTGCACAATTAAGAAGTTTTCAGGTAAAAAAATGTATTTAAAGACAGTTAGTGGAGATATTGACGGAGCAGAGATTAATCTTGATGAATTAACTGTCCACAGTGTATCTGGAGATGTTATTATCAATAATCAAGAGACAGATGCATCAATTAAGCATGTCACAAAATCTTGTTTAGCTGGAGATATTAAAATAATTAGTTAATCTGAAAGGAAAAAACAGATAAATAAATGCTATAATTATAGATATGAAAACAAAAGGAGAAACTATATATGACATTAGAAAAAAGATTTAGAGAAATGATTAAAAAAGCAAAAGCATATATCTATGTTTTACAATTAGTAGGTTGGGATTCAAACACTGAGGCTCCTAGAAGATCTTTTAATCGGCGTGGAGAAGTAATGAATGAGTTAAATAAGGAATTGTTTTTAATGCAAACAAGTAAAGAATATCAAGAAGTAGTTAATGGGCTTTATGACAGATATGACGAGTTAGATGACTTAACCCAAAGAGAAGTTAAAAAGGCAAAAAAGGGTCTTGATAAGATTCTAAATATTCCTGAAGAAGAATTTTTGCATTATCAAAAACTAATCAATGATTCACAACTAATTTGGGAAGATGCAAAACATAATAATGATTACGACTCATTCAAAGAGAATTTAAGAGAAATAGTCGATTATAATCGTAAATTTGCATTATACTATGATCCAAAAAGTAATCCTTACGATACTTTATTGGATGATTTTGAAGAAGGAATGTCACAAGTTGAATATGATAAATTCTTTAACTCATTAAGAACTGAACTCGTACCTTTTGTAAAAGAAGTTATAGCAGCTAAGAAACAAAACTATGATAGTTTTATCAATGATTCATTTGATGTTTCCAAACAAGAAAAGTTTTGTGAATATCTAACGGATGTTTTTGGATTTGATAGGAGTTGTGGTTTGATGAAGAAATCTGTTCATCCGTTCACTTGGAATACTTCTCCTGAAGATGTTAGGTTTACAACAAAGTACTTAGAAAACTATGTTTTTTCTAGTATTTTTGCGGCTATTCATGAACTAGGTCATGCGATTTATGAACAGCAAGTTTCAACAGAGTATGATGATACTTTATTGAATGGTGGGACATCTATGGGTATCCACGAATCACAATCACGCTTCTTTGAGAATATGCTGGGAAGATCAAAGGCTTTTTGGGAAACTCATTTTACTAAATTTAGCGATTTTTTTCCTGAGCAAACTAAAAATTTGACTCCGAATGATATGTACAAAGCAGTCAATCAAGTTGAGGCATCTTTAATAAGAATTGAAGCAGATGAATTGACTTATCCAATGCATATCATGCTGAGATATGATATAGAAAAAGCATTGATTAACCAGGATATTAGCGTAGATGAGTTACCAGATTTTTGGAATGGTAAAATAGAAGAGTATTTGGGTATAAAACCAACAAATAATTCTGAGGGAGTATTACAGGATGTACATTGGAGTGCTGGTATGATTGGTTATTTTCCAACATATGCTTTGGGAAGTGCGTTTTCTGCACAAATATTCTTTGCGATGAAGAAAGATTTGGATATAGAATCTCTAATTAAGAACCATAAAATTAATGAGATAAATAATTGGTTAAAAGAAAAACTGCATCAATACGGGTCTAGTAGAACACCTTCTGAGTTACTCCTAGATATTACCGGTGAAGAGTTTAATCCAAAGTATTATATTGAGTATTTAAAAGAAAAATATACCAAATTGTTTTTGTAGTTTCAATTAGGGTATAATTAATTGTTAAAAACCCAAGTTTATGGTAAAATCAATTTAGTTAGATTTATATAGGAGGCACTTATGTTGTTAGAGCAAAAATTAATAGAAAAAATTCTTGATACCGCACTTGAAACCGGGGCTGATTTCTCTGAAGTTTATATTGAAAATCATCAATCTTCGGTTTTGCAATCGATATCAGGAAGATTAGAAAAATCCAATAATACCAAATCATTTGGTGTAGGAATTAGAGTAGCAAAGAAATTTCAAAGTGTTTATGGTTATACCAATAGTAAAAATCCAGAAGATTTAGTTAAATTAGCATCTGATTTATCACAATCCTTTTCTGATGAAGTTTTGATCAAAAGAACACCGCTAATGGAACTGGAAGTAGGGAAAAATCATCAAGCAAAAATAAAGCCAAGCCAAGTTGAATTGAAAGATAAGGTTAAACTGCTTAAAGAGGCTTACAAAGCAGCAAGTGAATATGATGAAGTCATTAAACAAGTAGTATGCTATCTTGTTGATGATGAAAAAGATGTCCTTATCGCTAACTCTGAAGGAAGATTTGTAACAGAAACTAGAGTGAAAGTCAGATTGATGATTTCTGCAGTAGCAGCGGACAAGGGAATGATGCAAACTGGTTTAGATGGTGATGGTTCAGGTAAAGGTTATGAGTTCTTATTTGAAGAAATGGATATTCAAGCTCATGCAAGGTCTGCAGCTGAAATAGCGAAGACAATGCTTTACGCTAGCGATTGTCCGAGCGGAGTTATGCCAGTTATCATTAATAATGCTTTTGGAGGAGTGATTTTCCATGAGGCTTGCGGCCATTCTTTAGAAGCGACTTCGGTAGCTAAGAATGCCTCAGTTTTTTGTGGCAAACTAGAGACAAAAGTAGCGTCTGAGTTAGTTACTGCAATAGATGATGGGACTATAGAAAATGGTTGGGGATCAGCTAATTATGATGATGAAGGCTATCCTCAAAAACGGAGAGTTTTGATCGAAAATGGAATTTTAAAGTCATATATGATTGATAAGATTAACGGTAGAAGAATGAATATGGAACCAACAGGTTCTTCTAGGAGACAAAATTATAAGTTCAGTCCAACTTCAAGAATGTCAAATACATTTATCGATAATGGTGAATCTACTTTAGATGAGATGATCACAAGTACAAAATATGGGCTTTTTGCTAAAAAAATGGGTGGAGGATCTGTAAATCCTGGTAATGGAGATTTTAACTTTGCAGTTATGGAAGCTTATATGATTAGAGACGGCAAATTAGCCGAACCTGTTAAGGGAGCTGCTTTGGTTGGAAATGGAGCTGAGATTTTACATAAGATTGACATGGTTGGTAATAATTTATCACGTCAAAGAGGTATGTGTGGATCTGCTTCAGGGTCAATACCTGCTGATGTAGGACAACCGGCAATTAGAGTAAAAGAAATCACTGTTGGTGGAAGAAAGAAAGGGGCTAACTAAGATGAATTTAGATAAATTATTTAGACTGGCTCAAGAAAAAGGCATCAGCGATTTGCAGATATTTTCAAGTTACAGGAACTCACTTAGCATCGAAGTTTTTGAGGGTGAAGTTGATCAATATGTGATTGCTGATACAAACTCATTGATTATCAAAGGTATTTATAATAGTAAGATGGGTACATTTGTTACTGAAGTCCTTGATGATGAAATTATTGAAGAAGTTCTTGATACAATAATTGCTAGTGCTAAAGAAATCGATTCTTTGGATGATGCTATAATCTATGAGGGCGATAAGCATTATGAAGTTTTGGATGATATCTATAATGAGAATCTTGTTAATATGTCAGTTGCAGATAAGATAAGCCACTTGCAAGCACTTGATAAATATCTTCATGAATTTGATGAAAGAGTTTCTGTTGTAGAGACAATGTATTCTGAAAACAACAATAAAGTATTGTTAAAGAATTCCAAAGGTATTAATTTGGAAAATCAAGCTAATTCTGCTTATATTGGTGGAAGTGTTATCGTTAAGGATGAAGTGGACCAAAGAGTGGGATTTGATGTTGTAATCTCCAATGATTTTTCTGATTTCGATATTGAAAAAGTTGGAAAGAAAATTGTTGAAGATGCTTTAGCAGCTTTAGGTGCTAAACCAATCCCATCTGATAATTATGAAATAGTTTTTTCAAATGGTGCGATTGCTACTTTATTATCAGCCTTTCAAGGTGTCTTTTCAGCTGATAATGTTCAAAAGGGTATGTCATTACTTAAAGATAAACTTAATCAAGAGGTTGGATCTAACTTAGTAAGTATAGTTGATGATCCATTTATGAAAAAAAGTGCTAGTTCAAGATCTTTTGATGATGAAGGGGTAGCTACTAAATATAAAGAATTAGTCTCTAAAGGCATTTTAAAGACTTATCTGCATAATTTGGTTACTGCAAATAAAGACGGCGTTAAATCAACAGGAAATGGTTTTAGTGGGTCAGTTATGCCGGTTAATCTTAAGATGTTACCGGGAGAGCATAGTTTGGATAAACTAATTGCAAGTATTAGTGATGGTGTTTATATAACAGATGTACAAGGCGCGCATGCAGGAGCTAATGCAATTAGTGGTGATTTTTCTTTACAAGCTTCAGGTTATTATGTTAAAGATGGAAAGATTATTAAACCAGTAGCTTTGATAACTGTTGCTGGAAATTTCATTGATATGCTTAAAGACATAACAATGGTAGGAAGTGATTTGAAAATGAGTTATTATGGGGTAACTTCTCCATCTATTAAAGTCAAGTCAATGCCTGTTTCTGGAAGCTGAGAATTAAAATAAGAAAAAGACGGTTATCATCATAAACTGAACTGATAAGATGTTAGTAGACACATAAAAAACATTATGTGAAATACTAACATCTTTTTCTATATGGTAAGAGATATAATATATTTATGAGAAAGAAAGCTTTTTGGATAACGAAAGTTATCAACAAAAAGCAAAATTAGCCGTGAGAAAAAACCACCCCTTGTAAAGTGTACCCCGTGTCAAGGACACAAGAAAAAAACGACTTATAATTTTTCCAA
>CAZSVO010000001.1:0-342329 GCA_964610325.1 uncultured Candidatus Izemoplasmatales bacterium | reverse complement strand
TTGCTTCACACACAGTTTTTTTTGTGTGTCCACAATACAGGGTACATTTTAAATACCCTTCCAAGTCTTTATTCTGTCATATAGTGGTTTGGGCAATAGAGAATTCTTATCTATTAACTTCTTTGGCTCTTTTTCTAATCTAATATTGTCTACAAATAATTCATCAGCTAACGCAGCCATTCCGACAGCTAATAAATCGTATCCTAAGCTTAAAGCAGTTTCAAGACTTTCTTTATTATTGATTTGGCCAACTCCAATAATCGCTACCCTTTTATCAACTATTTCTTCGATTCTATCAATTAAAAGCTTCTTTAATCCTGGTGTTCTTATTGATGTTTGCAAGAAGTTAGCTAATGATAGATGAATATAATCTATGCCTGAATTTGCAAGTAAACTCACCAGTTTTTCTGTGTCTTCAATAGTAATCCCAGGATTTTCCAACTCTTCTGGGCTCAAGCGATAACCTATAATAAATTCTTGATTAGCAAACTGCTTTTTTATCTCCAAAACTCTATTTATTAATTTTTTTGCAAAAGTCATTCTTTTTTCGACATTTCCTCCAAACTCATCGCTTCTTTGATTTGAATGAGGACTAAAAAATTGTTGTAATAAGTAAGTGTTTGCTCCATGCAGTTCAATTCCATCAAAACCTGCCAAAATAGCTCTTTTGACGGCTTTTGCAAAATCTTCAATTATTTCATAAACCTCACTGGTTTCAAGAGCTCTTGGTGTTAAAAGGTAATCTCGATTAGCTTTGATTGCAGAAGCGCTAACAATATCTTGATTCGGATAAAGTCCTGGCATATTCATTCTACCACCATGATGCAACTGTAAAATTGCTAAAGCTCCACCTGATTTAATAGCTTCTTGCAAGCGAATCATAGAAGGTATGAAATCATCATTCATAATAGAAATTTGATTAACAAAAGCTTGAGCATGTTTGGAGATTGCTGTAGCTGCTGTTACCACCATGCCAAATTGCTGACCACGCGCTTGATAATATTTATACTCTTCATCACTCAATGTTAAATCTTGATTTGCAGAATATGTTGTCATGGGAGCTAAAACTAAACGGTTCTTGATTTTGACTCCATTTTTGAATGTATAATCAAATATTTTTTTCACTTCTTAATCACCTCTTATTATATTATACAAACAACATCATAAACTGCAAAACAATATGCAAGAACAAAAATAATTTTTACGAGTTATACTTTTAAAACGATTACTTACTAAGCAAGTACACTTAGGCGTGTTCCAACCTCTAGACAAATGTAAAAACTGACTTCAGGCTTACCTTTTCTTAATATATTCAATGCTTCATTTAAATCTGCATTGATTAGCACATGATCTTTACTTATATATAATCCTCTTTTTATCTTTCTATCACTAAAGCTTTCTTGATAACTTATAATAATATATCTTTAAACTCTTTAACTTCAAACCATCTATTAAAAGATTATTCCCATTACTAACTGCACATGTAGCTAAGTTATTATAGCCAAAACCAATTTCCATTGTTTCTGTTCTTTTATTCTCTCTTGTTTATTTTACTTCTTAAAAAACCAAAGAATGCTTTCATTGCTTCATCCACTTTTCTAATAACTGCTTGAGCTTGTTGGGTATTTGAAGTTTTTGTATAATTCACTATTTCTAAGAAGTAAAAAGTTCCTAAAGAATAGGAACTCACAATAATTATAACTTAAAAAGTCTTGTTGCTTCAATCGCTTTTGTCCAACCTAATAAAAGTCTTACCCTTGTTTGTTCATCCATTCTTGGGTTAAAAACAGTTCCATCTTTCTTGCTTTTGTTGATATCTTCAATGTTTTGCCAATAACCACAAGCAATTCCAGCTAGATAAGCAGCTCCTAATGCAGTTGTTTCCATAATATGAGGTCTTTGAACCAAGGTATTCATTATATCAGATTGAAATTGCATTAAATAGTTATTGACAGTTGCTCCTCCAGTCGCCTTGATTTTGCTTATCGGTTGCTTTGAGTCTGCTTCCATTGCCTTTAAAACATCTTGAACTTGGAAACAAATAGACTCTAAAGCTGCTCTAGCTATCTGTCTCTTATTTGTTCCCCTCGTTAATCCAAACAGAGCTCCTTTTGCATCACTATCCCAATATGGTGTTCCCATACCTACAAATGCTGGAACTAAGTAAACATCTTCATTGGTCTTAAGTTCTTTAGCTAAACTTTCGGTTTCTTCTGCACTTTTTATGATTTTCAGTCCGTCTCTTAACCATTGAATACAAGACCCGCCAACAAAAACACTACCTTCAATTGCATAAACCAACTTGTCCTTGATTTTCCAAGCAATAGTTGATAGCATTCCATTTTCTGATACAACGATTTTACTACCTGTATTCATCAAAACAAAGCATCCTGTACCATATGTAGAATTAACCATTCCCTCTTCGCAACATAGTTGACCGAACAAACTAGCCTGTTGATCACCCGCAACACCTGTAATAGGTATCTTCTCTCCATAAAAACTTCTAGGTGATGTTTCACCGATTAAACCAGATGAATCTGATACAACGGGCAAGATATTTTTTGGAATATCCATTATATCTAAGAGCTCATCATCCCATTTTAAATCATGTATGTTATAAAGTAGTGTTCTTGATGCATTTGAGTAATCCGTCATGTGAAGACTACCTGTCAATTTATAAATCAACCATGAGTCAACAGTACCAAAGGCAATCTTACCTTTGTTTGCCTTCTCTCTAACCCCTTTGACATTATCTAGTATCCACTTCACTTTTGTTCCTGAAAAATACGGATCTATTAACAAGCCAGTTTTTGCTCTTATAATAGACTCATATCCTTTTCGTTTTAAATCTTCGCAAATTCGACTTGTTTGTCTTGATTGCCAAACTATTGCGTTGTAAACTGGTTCTCCACTATCTCTATCCCAAAGAATTGTTGTTTCTCTTTGATTGGTTATGCCAATGGCTTCTATTTGATTTGGAAGAATGTTTTTTAAAACCAAAGCTTGAGTTATCGTTGAGATAACGCTAAGCCAAATCTCATTAGCATCTTGTTCTACCCACCCTGGATTCGGGTAATACTGTTTAATTTCTTTGTTTGCTATTGAAACAATATTTGAGTTTTTATCAAATATAATTGCTCTTGTGGAAGTTGTCCCTTGATCAATTGCCAATATGTATTTTTTCATTGATAACCCTCCAACTCCATTGATTTTGTGATTACGATATTAACATCTGTATCTAAAATCTCTGGAATGATTACATCGCCTATTCTTAATCTTTTTTTAACTAAAACCTCATTGATTTCTTTCATAGCTTGATAGATAAGTTCTTTTGCAATTGGCTTGTCAGTTTTTACACTCACTCTTGGTATGTCTTCAAAAATTGTTCTTACAGTTGTTGTCAAAGTTCTTTTTGGAGCGGTCATTTCAGTTCTAACATAATCTATGCCACGTTTACATTGATTTCCTGTAATGTTCATATCTTTGTCAACATGAATGTGACATCCTCTAGGACAGACAATACATATAAACTCTTTACTCATCCTATAACTCCTCCAATTCAATCACAAGGTCCGATTCTTTATCTAAATCTTTGTAAGGAAAACTTACAGTTTCCATCTCAGCTGGAACAACAAAGAATAATCGTTTTTGAAAGATAACTTTTTCATTTTGACTAATCTTTAATAATGCTTTTTCTATTTTTTTATTCGCTCTAAAACTTACAATCAAATCGGTAAACTCCCAACCAAAATCTATAAATTGAGGTGTGACAAAAAGAATGTTCTTTTTTGGAACAATGTTAATCTTCTTCCTTGTTTTAATAACTTTATCTAAATACATTGCAGCACATCTTCCTGCTCTTTCACTCTCTTTAGAGACATTATCGACTAAATCATGAACCTGTAGACTATTTCCACAGATAAATAATCCTTCAACACTGGTTTCATAAGCTTGGTTGATTTTTGCACTTTTAGTTTTAGGATCAACTTCAACTGACAAATCATCCAACAATGTTATATCTGGAATCAAACCAATCGATAATAGTAATGTATCAACATCAAAAGCCTTTTGAGTACCTTCGATTGGATTAAAGTTTTCATCAACTGCTTGAATGACAATACTCTTCAATCTTTTAAACTCATCACTTATAACATTAGTCACTGTGTGTGAAAGGTAAAGTGGTATCTCAAAATCATTCAAACATTGAACGATATTGCGTGTTAAGCCATTTGAATAAGGCATTATCTCCGCTACACCTAAGACTTCTGCACCCTCAAGATGCATTCTTCTTGCCATAATCAGCCCAATATCCCCACTCCCTAGAATAAAAACTCGTTTTCCAACTAGATAGCCATTGATATTAAGATACCTCTGAGCACTACCAGCAGTAATGACACCGTTTGGTCGATCTCCTGGCATAATGATTTGACCTCTAGTTCTTTCATAACAGCCACTTGAAATAATTATCGCTTCACATTCATAGTCAAGCAATCCATTTTTCACTGATGAAACACTTACTGTGTAGATATTATCTCTTTTCACGAGATTCATTGCTGTTGTGTCAGTTAAGTAATCTATGTTTAAATCATTAAACTCTTCTATATACTTGTAAGCATATTCAGGCCCTGTATACTCCTCTTTAAATACTTCTAGACCAAAGCCATTATGAATGCATTGATTTAGAATTCCACCTAAACTATGTTCTCTTTCAATCAACAATACTTTTTTGTTTGCTTTTTTTGCACTTATAGCGGCTGCTAAACCAGACGCACCACCGCCAATAACAATTATCTCATACATTCTTCTTCACCTTTGTTTCCTCAACGAACAATTTGGTTTCATTCAAATCATAACTGATCTCAAGTGGCGATTTATTAAACTCTCTAGCAATTAACTTCATTACTTTTTCCTCGCAGTATCCGCCTTGACAGAGTCCTGCACCTGCCCTAGTTCTTTTCTTGATACCTTTAATTGTGTCTGACCCTAAAACCCCATGCATAGCATTCAATATCTCTCGTTCAGTAATCTTTTCACATTTACAGATTAAGTTTGCATAAAGCGGGTCTTTTGCTATTAGTTGCTTCTTATCTTCAAGGCTCAAGGTATTAAATTTGAGAGGTTTCTTTCTGTATGGATTAAAGTCAGTCTTCAAACTATATTTTTGACTAATCTTTATTATGTCATCTAAAAGATACTTTGCAATCGCAAACATTGCGGTCAAACCAGGTGATTCAATCGCTCCTAGATGATAAAATCCCTTAACTTCTTTTGATTCTTTTATATAAAAATCCTCAACATCAGCACTTGACCTAATACCTGCAAAAGATCTAATGATTTGATTGAATGGAATATTGTCAGCTAATAGAGCCGCATTTTCTTTAACATACTTTAATCCCTCAAAGGATGTTGATGGATGATGTTTATTATCCACGGTCTTAGAATTTGGTCCAAGAAGTATTTCTCCATGATATTGAGGTGTAATCAAAACTCCTTTCCCTAACTCTGTTGGTAAGGGATATAACACATGATTTGCAAATCCCTTAACCCTTTTATCAAGAACATAATACTCGCCAATTCTTCCTTGAATTTTATAAGGCACTTCTCTTTCTACCATCTTTGCAATATCATCTGTACAAACTCCTGCTGCGTTGATTATGTATTTAGTTTTAATAATATCTCGTTTATTGACCTTAACTAAAAAACCTGAATCTGTTGTTACAATATCAGTCACTTCACAATTCTTTCTAAACTCAACCCCATTCATTACAGCGTTTTCCATACATGCAAAGGCAACTTCCCAAGGATATGTTACTTTTGTTGTTGGCAATGATAAAACCTTAGTTATTGAAGAAGCTAGGTTAGGTTCACTAATTTTAGCTGTTTCGTAGTCAATTAGAGCATATTCAGAAACACCATTCATCCTTGTAGTCTCAGTTAACTCTTCTAAAACCTTTTCTTCTGCTTCATTATGGGCAATAACATAAGCCCCTGTTCTTAACAGAGGAATATCTAACTCTTTTTCCATTTCGTCGTATAGTTTATTACCTTTAACAGCTAAAATAGCTTTAAGACTGTTTGGTGTTGGATTATGCCCTGAATGGATTATTGCACTATTTGCAAGACTTTGCACGTTTGCCACATCATTCTCTTTTTCTAAAACCAAAGTTTTTGCTTCATATCTTGCCAGTTCTCTAGCAATAGCGCTTCCGATGACACCAGCACCGATTACAATATAATCATACATAAGTTCTTCCTCCTAAAAAAAATAGACAAAAAACGAAATGTTCCGTTCTTTGTCTGCTCTTAACTCTTTGTCTTAACTTTTCAAATATATCCTATAACTTCCATAAATCTTGGTTCGATGTGGTTATTGCTAGTGCTCCGGCATCAAAACAAGCTTTAACTTGCTCTTCTCCTTCAATCAAACCGCCCATCAAAACATTACAGTGTAAATGTGCTTTGATATAGCTTATTAAACCATAACAAGCTCCCGGAAGAATCTCAACATAATCAGGCTTTAATCTCGACCCAATATCAATTGATTGCTCTAAAGAGATTGAATCCTTAATAAAAAATCGATAAATTCCCAAAATATTTCTTTTTTTACAAACTTCAATAACTTTGGGTTTAGAAGAGATAATCCCATCTACATTCAAAGATTGAATCAAATAGATAGCCCCATATTCATCACTAGACAAACCCTTAATCAACTCAGAGTGAATTAAGACTTTCTTATGATTGTTTTTCATCGTTTCAACCAAACTTTCAAGTTGAACTAGATGAAAATTCATCAAAATCCCATAGGTTAAGTCGCTCTCAAGAAACAGTTTAAATTTCTTGTGATTTGATATTGCTGGTATAATTTTTTGCTTATCCATGACTCACCTTCCAAAAATAAATAGAACGAAAAAAGCCGTCATTACCGCCCTTCGTCCCACTGTTTCTCTTTTTTGTGATTAACTTGTTACTTAAATTATAAACCTCATCATCACAATTGTCAAGAAGCGTAGAAAAAAAGTAGTCACATTTTACCTAGATATGACTACTTTTATAGATTGTTGTATAAAAACTATTATTTTGCAATTACATCCTGAATCATCGAATTAATCTTGTCAATATCCTGAGCATTAAATGCTGTCAACGGATAATATGTTCTTTCAATCTCCAAATTATAATACAAGCTATTTGCCAATGCCCAATTTCTTAACCAGTGATCATCACTGTCTAAATAAGATAATATAATATCAAAAGCTTCTACTGTAGCTACTGCATATCCAACAACTTCAGCGTTTTGTGCTGCTATTTCTGGATCTGATAAGTAATTGATAAACTGATGAGCTGCTTCAATGTTCTTTGCAGTATATGGTATTACCATTGCATCAATAAAAACCATAGTTGTATCTGGTATATAAATATCAAACAATGCTCTAACCTCATCAATCTCTTTTCCTTCTTCAATTTGGATATATAAACGATCAAGGTAATCTCCAGTCCAAGTAAATGCGATATCTAGATTGTTTGCTTCTATGTTTCTTTTTAAAGAATCATTACCCCATTCAATAAAACTAGCATCTTGCAAAACAGATTTTGATTGATTTAATAAATCATTGCTGAAAACATTGGGATTATTATCCAAATAGAACATTGTAACTGCGTAAGCTACTTCAGCTTCACTATACATACCTCTTCTTAAGTTCGGAAAATGATTATCTGATTCAAAATAAACAGCCCAACCAAATTCGTTTAAAGCTTCTTCCAATCCCTCGATGCGATTATTGTATATCAACCCTGAAGTCCCGTAAAAATAAGGAACTCCCCACTCACGAAAATCAACAGTTTCTCCCGTTCTAGTAATCGTTGTTTGAGTCATAGAATCAAATATCTGTTCCACTGGATCGATATATGTTACTTCGGTAACATTTGGCAATAAACTATAATCCAACTTAATCAACATACCTTCATCATACATTTTTTCTATCATGTAATCAGATGGAATAACTATATCATATGCAGTAGTTTTACTTTTAATTTTAGAGTAAAACAACTCGTTAGAGTCTGCAACTGACATGACTACTTTGACATCATATAACTCTTCAAACTGGGCTACGACATCATCATTGATGTACTCTCCCCAGTTTAGAATTCTCAATCTTGGTTTTGAGTTACAAGCAATGAATGTCAATGATAAACTTAAAGCCAAAACAAATAATACAACTTTTTTCATACTTTTTCCCCTTTCTTATTTCTTTCTAAAAATTGGTATACTAATAGACCTGCTAATGTAAATAAAGTCAATAAAGTAGAAAACGCATAAACTGATGGTGTTAAATCTCTTCTACCCATCACTGCATAAATCCAAATCGATAAGTTATCAAAACCAGCACCTGTATTAAAATAGCTAATAACAAAATCATCAATACTCATTGTAAGAGCCAATAACATACCAGCAAATATACCTGCTTTGATAGCTGGTATCAAGACTTTCACAAGTGCTTTATAAGGCTTAACACCTAAATCTAAAGCAGCATCCATCAAGTTTGGATCTGTTTCCTTCAACTTTGGCATAACACTTAAAACTACATAAGGAATACAGAAAAACAGATGCGCCATAACTAGCGTGAACAATCCAAAGATATTTGGAAAAAACACCATAAACATTCTAAACATTAACATCAAACTAAATCCAGTAACAATATCTGCGTTCAAAATAGGTACATTATTCAATAGCATCCAAAAAACTCTGTTCTTCTTAGCCAAAGTATAAAGTCCAATTGCAAATATAGTTCCAAGTATCGTAGCAACAACTGTGGCAATTGTACTTACAATAAGCGTGTTTCTTACCGCATTCATCAACTCAGTCTCATTAAACATCTCAAGATACCAAGATAGAGTTAAACCTGAAAAACTGGAAAGATTTCTGCTATTGTTGAAAGATTTTATCGCAATAATAATAATTGAAAGGTATAGTCCCAAAATGATTAACACTACAAAAATCCTTTTGACAACATTAAATGCTTTTACCAACTTTGAATAATCGCGAAAACCATAATCTTTTAGTGTAGCTACTTCTCTTTCAATCATAACAAGGTCTCTCCTTCCTTGTCAAATTTTGTGATAAGCAAAATAGAACCAAATATGAAAATCAATATAATCATTGACAACAAAGCTCCATGATTATAATTCGTGTAAATAAACTTGTTTTCAATAATATTACCTATAAGAATAATCTGTCCTCTTGACAAAATCTTAGGAACTGCAAACCCCGTTAAAGCTGGCAAGAAAACCATAATAGAACCTGTTACAACCCCTTTAAATGACAAGGGAAAGACAACTTTCCAAAACTTCATCATCGGTGTTAAACCTAAATCCAACGCTGCTTCTTCTAGTGCTGGATCTATCTTTTCTAAAGCTGTATAAATAGATAAAATCATAAATGGCAAGTAAGTAAATACCAAACCAAACAAAACAGCCATCCATGTTCCTGAAATATTACCAAAGAGATTAAAACCAATTATACTCTTTAAGATATTGTTTTCAGACATGATGTTTCCCAAACTCTCAATTCTTAGGATTAAATTAGACCACATAGGTAAGATGACAATTGTTAATATCACAAACTTATTTTTAACTCTAGATCTCTTAATCTCATAAGAAACAAAATATCCCAAAACAAAACAGATTAGTGTCGTTGCAAAAGCAAAGGTTAAGGAATTCCTAAAAGCAATCAATACCGATCTTTGATATAATATCGAAAAATGGCTTAATGTTATTCTTAAGTCAGCTATGGTGACTGTAGAATTTAGGTTAGATATTCCGATTAAAGCCATGGCAATTATTGGTACAAATACAAAAATACCCAGCCAAATCTTATAAGGTAGAGCTAGTACCTTAAACTCTTTATTCATCTTGAATCCTCATCATGTGAATCTCATAAGGATCAATTGCTAAACCAATAGGTTGATTCATTTCATAAGTTTCATAAGTATGAACCAGTAAAACCTGATCATTGACCAAGACTTCATACTCGTTGTGTACTCCCTTGAACAATGAAAAAATAACTTTCCCCACTAAAGGAGCTTCCTCAAGACTAACAACATCAAAATCCTCAGGTCTTATAACTACATCAACAACTTCATTATCAGGAAACTCATATCCCATACATTTGAAATCTACACCAAGGAAATTTACTACATCCTTCTTAACATAGGTCCCTTTTAAAATGTTGGTCTCACCAATAAAGTTAGCAACATAGCGATTAAATGGTTCGTTATAAATACTCTTTGGAGATCCAACTTGTTGAATTAAACCTTCTTTCATAACTACAATTCTGTCACTCATAGTCATCGCTTCTTCTTGATCATGAGTTACAAAAACAAATGTAATCCCTAATTTCTCTTGCATTTCTTTGAGCTCATATTGCATGTTTTGTCTTAGTTTCAAGTCTAAAGCAGCTAAAGGTTCATCCAATAACAAAATCTGTGGACGATTGATTAACGCTCTTGCTAATGCAACTCTTTGTTGCTGCCCTCCTGAGAGTTGATCAACTTTCCTTTTTGCATAACCTTCAAGTTTAACTAAAGACAATGCTTTGTTAGCTTCTTTGTATATTAAACTATTAATTGCCTTTTTTCTCTTAATCTCTTTTTCTTTACTCAAAAGCTGCACTTCAGCATCAATCTTCTCTTTACTAAAAAAATCTTCTAACGACTCATAAGAACGATTGTTCAGGCCAAAAGCAACATTATCAATGACATTGAGATGAGGAAATAAAGCATATCTTTGAAAAACAGTATGTATTGGTCTCGCGTATGGAGGTAGGTCATTGAATATTTTACCATTGATGACGATTTGACCTGTATCAGGCTTTATAAAACCAGCAATCATTCGAAGTATTGTTGTTTTACCGCATCCTGATGGGCCGAGCAAAGTAATAAATTCGTTTTGATAAATTGTTAAATTGACATTTTTTACTACCGCTTCATCATCATAAATTTTTGTTACATCTATCAATTCAATTAAAGGTTTTTTTCTGCTCATTTCGCACCCCCATTTTAAAACTATTTACAAGTGATAATTATAGAGTATTTTTTTAAAAATGCAAGTCTTTTCTATTAATATTTTAACTTTTTTTTTTGATTTAAAAAAATATTTGAAATCTTCGCCAGTTCTAGCGCTAAAATCAAGTATTTTTTTTCGTGTTTTTTTGATTTTATTGTATACATTATTATTCTTTTATTTATTATTAAAGCATCTATTTTTTTAATCTTTTTTACTAAAAAAACTCCATGAAACCTTGATAAAATATTGATTTAATGATAGGATTATTCCAAACAATAAAAAATAACTATGGAGCATGTATGGATGAAAAAAAAGTAACACAAAACCTACTAAGTTTTTGGAACGATTTCTTTAAAGAGTTAAAACCTCAAAATATCGATATTAATGACCTCAAAATCTCAAACCGCTTAGATGAACTCTTAAAATTTCTAGGCGATAACTCAACAAGAGTACTAGATATTGGTACTGGCTCTGGATATTGCTTAATGATGAGTAGGGTTTTTGGAGAGAAAATAGAATATGGTCTAGGAGTTGATCCTTCTAAAAATGCTATTGACTTTATTAAAGAATCATGCAAGTTATCAAAGATAAGCAATCTTGAGTTTTTGCAAGGAGATCACAAGTATTTAAAGAATTTGCAAGATAATTCATTTGATGGAATAATCTGTTCAAATGTCTTAGACGTTGTAACTCCATCTACAGCAACAGAAATCATTAAAGAAATAGATAGACTCTTAAAAAATGAAGGTTATCTTTTGATTAAAATCAACTTCTATTTAACTAAAGAACTGATTGACAGGCTTAAAATGGAAGAAATTGATGAAAATACCTATGCTATTAATAATGTTCTTAGAGGTGTAAATCTAACACAAGAACAATGGTTAGATAAGTTTCCTAAATATGATTTACTTGAATCAAGTCAATATGAGCGAATTAAAAATGGACCTAAAGATCGTGTTTTTTTACTTAAAAAAATGCCCTAGAATTTTTCTTGGGCATTTTATTCTTTTATAAAATCAATTATAGCAATGCAAACTTGCTTAATGAAATCAAGCCCTCCATAACCGTGATCAGCATTAACTATTTCAACTAATTTAGCTTTCTTAGCTTGTTCAGCTAATGACTTAGTATTTTCAATGGGACAAACTTGATCTTTTGTACCATTAATTAACAAAGTTTTACCGTTATATGAAGAGATATTTTGATTATACTCAAGGTTTCTTAAGGAATCAACAAAGGTTCTTGAGAGTTTAAAACCTCTTATATCAGCAAGATTATCATCTATCTTATTACTGTTTTCAAAAGCTGATTTAGCAATCTTATCCATATTAGTTGCTGGTGAAATCAAGATTAATTTTTTTGGATTAAAACTTAAAGAGTTAATCGCTATTGCTCCACCCATAGAAAAACCTAGTAGAGAAACTGAGCGGTATTTCTTAGTGGCATATTGCAGCATATAATGTGCTTGTTCAAGCAAAGAATCTATCGTTAAATTACCTAAATCCATTTCACTTTCTCCATGACCAAACCAATCAAATCTAATACTTGAGATTTGATTTTCCTTTAGGTGATTTGCTATATGGATAAACAATCTGTTTGTTTCTATTTTATTCCCAGTAAAACCATGAAACATTACAACACAATTGCCCGTATCAATATACTCTTCAAACCCATCAATGTTAAAGCCATTTTGTTCCAATACAAGATGATTTTTCATAATGACCTCTATTTCAACGATTAATTACTGTTTCTAACTACAGAAAAATCGCGATACTCATCAATAAAACTAATAACTTTTTCCTTAATCATGGCAATTATAGTTCTTACTTCAGTAAGTATCTCTTCTTCACAACCTGTCAAATCAGAAGGGTCGGGAATATTCCAATAGAATTCCTTTAAAGCATGTGGAAAAACAGGGCATTTTTGACCATTGATTTGATCGCAAACCTTAACAACAAACGTATAACTTCTACCTTCTTTGAAGAATTCAAAAACTGAATTAGTCTCGTTTTTTGATATATCATAACCTTGTTCCTTCATAGCTTTTACAACGTATGGATTTAATGAACCTTTTTCAATTCCTGCACTTTCTGCAACAAAATACCCTTTACCCAAATCATTAATAAGAGTTTCTGCAATTTGACTTCTTGCACTGTTGTGAACACAAACAACCAATACTTTAATCATCATTATACCGTATACTTCTTCTAGAAATATTTTTTCCTAAATGTATACTTATCCTTCCCACTTATTTTGTGTTAATAGTAGTTTTTCTAATTAACTTCATGCAAATTTTTATCTTTAAAAAACATTTTCAGTAACTTAATTCTTTTCGATTGATGCTGCTAAATCAAATTTAAGTATCAGAGATAAAAAAATGCAATTATCTATCTATAGATTATACTATATGATTTATAATGTCAATTTTTTTACCTAAGTTTTACAATCAAAAAAATACTCGACTTCTTCACTAGTTAAGAAGTCGAGTTATCATTATAAATGTTTAATAAGATTCTGTTTATTATAAAATCAAAAAGTTACTGAAAACTCTTGAGGTACTTATTGATTGCCAAAGCACTATGGGCTCCATCACTTGCTGCTTTCACAATCTGCAACAACCCTCCAATACAGTCTCCAGCTGCAAATAACCCAGGAATATTAGTCATGAAGTTTTCATCAACGACTATACTGTTCTTTTCAATAAAAGCTCCCATCCTCAAAGCAAAATCATTTGCTGAAGGAGTTCCAATCGCAATGAACATAACATCTACATCATAACTACTATTCTCAGTAATTATGCTTTCAACCACTTCATAACCTTTAATTTCTAATATCTTTTCTTTGATAACCGGCTCATTGACCTCTACTTCAAGTTCTAAACCATCTGTAAAAACAATGATATCTTTTGAAAAATTACGTAATATCTCCAATTCTTCTAACATGAAATCTTTGTTCCCAATAACAGCAATTCTTTTCTCACGATATATAAATCCATCACAAATCGCACAAAAACTTATGCCTTTTCCAATATATTCTCTAAAGCCTTTGGCTTTAAGGTTTGGTTTAGCTGCACCTGTAGCCAATAAAACTGCTTTACTAAGATGTTCTGCTTTGTTTGTTTTGACAGTAAACTCACCAAAATTATCAATTGACAAGACTTCTTCTTCCAAAACCAAAACACCCAACCGTTTAGCTTGTTTGACTCCTTCTTCAACCAGAAAAGTCCCTGTAACCGTGTCTTTAAAGCCCCAGTAGTTATCAATATGTTCTGTTCTAGATAAAGTTCCGTTATCTTTCATAATCAACAAGACATTTAGTTTGAATCTTTGTAAATAAATAGCGGCGGATGCCCCTGCAGGTCCTCCGCCAATAACTATTACATCATACATTCTAAAGACCTAATTTTTTTAGTAAATCATCTTTTCTCATCAAGCCGACAACTTGATTCTTTACTTTTCCATTTTCGAAAAGGTATACTGTTGGAATGCTTGAAACACGATATTGATTCGCAAGATAACCTTCTTCGTCTACGTTGACTTTAGCTACCTTGACTTTACCTGCTAAATCATTAGCAATCTCATCTAGAACTGGTGCTAACATTAAACATGGTCTACACCATTGAGCCCAGAAATCTACTATTACTGGAATGTCTGAATCTAATACTTCTGTTTTGAATGTTTCTGTTGTTACTTTTACTGGCATAATAACTTCCTCCCAAACTAATTTAACGTTTCTATTTTAACAAAGTCAATCAAGATTTACAATCCTTTTGCTTAGCATTTAGTAATCTGATTCATCAATTCGATAAATCGTCCATTCATCTAAAGGTTTTGCCCTCTTAGATAAATAAAAATCAATTGCATTTTGGTTCCAATCAAGGCAAACCCATTCCATTCTACCACAATTCTCTTTGTTCGCGATTGTTTTCAACTCTTCAAAGAGTTTTTTTCCTATTCCTAGTTTCCTATATTCCTCATAAATAAATAAATCTTCTAGATATAATCCTTTTTTTCCTTTGAAAGTTGAATAATTGAAAAAATATAATGCAAAACCAACTGGTATCGCATCTAAAAAAGCAATCAACACTCTAGCATCTTTATCTACAAAAATGCTTTTATATATTGACTCTTCGGTTGCTTGTACTTGATCGCTGAGTTTTTCATATTCTGCTATACCTTTAATAAAACGAAGTATCAACGAAGCTTCATTTTCTAATGCATGTCTAATGATTAAGTTCATATTTTGCTCCAATCTCAAGAATATTATATCAAAATCACTAACTAATGTCACACAGAAAAAAATCATTATCAAAAAAGCAACATTGAATGCTGCTTAAAGTTTTGATACTGTAACTGATTTTATTATAAACTCTTGAGGATAATCCTCTGGATTTGGCGTTTTACCTAAAACACCTCCAACAGCAAGGTTCATTAAAAAATAGAACGGATGATCAAAAGGCCAACCTTTATGTGTCTTATCATATCCGTTAAAGCCTTTATCATATCTACAGACTTCTTCATCATTTAATAGATAGATTAATCTATCTTCTTCCCAAATTAATGAGTACTTGTGAAACCCATCAATTATTTGAGGCTTATCTAGTAAAGTTTCATATCTTTCTTTAACTTTATGATTATAGTTTTCAGTATGAACACAAAGATATAGTTTACCTGGAGCTATGCCAACATGCTCCATAATATCAATTTCCCCACTTCTAGGCCAATGACCATAACGGTTATCATTGCTCATCATCCACAAAGCAGGCCAAGTACCTTTACCAAGTGGAAGTTTGGCAATAAAATCAATCCTTCCATATTGAAACGAAAACTTATCCTTTGTATGAATTCTTGCGCTTTTATAGATGCCATCTTCATATGTAGCTCTAATGATCAATCCTTCATCACTGAAAGCTATTCTTTTTTCATCATTTACATATTGTTGCAACTCTTTGTTTGCCCACTTTTCTCCAACAGCAACTGTAAACACTTCTTCTGGCAAATATTTAATAACGGAGAAATCTAAATCTAAAATTTTTTTCATTTACAATCTCCTTGTCGAATCACCAAGCAATAATTGCCCATCAACTACAATAGTTTTTCCGGCATTAAATCTTTTCTTTTTTTCTATCATCTTCAATATTTCTTCTGCTGCAGTTTTACCTATCATATCTGTATTTTGTTTAATTGTAGTTAATTTCGGTTCGATTATTTGACCTGTATCTATTCCATCAAAACCGATTATAGAGTAATCCCTTGGGACTTTCTTGCCAACTTGATTAATAGCTTGAATCGCCCCAATAGCCATCATGTCAGATGCACAGAAAATAGCTGTTGGTTGATTGGGTAAAGACATTAATAAATTCATGCCTTCAAATCCATCTTCTTTAGAGAAAAACTCTCCTTCAACAAGATACTCTTCTTGAAGTTCAAGACCTAACTTATCCAAACTCTCTTCAAATGCTTTCTTTCTGGTTCCACCAATAAATGTATTCTTTCCACCATGGATATGAGCAATTTTTCTATGTCCTAAATCATACAAATGCTTGATTGCAAGATAAACAGATTGTTCATTATTTGAAGTAACATTACATACTTTTTCCTGATCAAAATCTATTAAAAGCAAAGGTAAGTTTGAGTTATATAACTCAAACAATTCGTCACTAAAAAAATCAGCACATAAGACAAAAATTCCCTCTACTTGTTTTCTGATTGAGTGTTGGAGATATGAACCATTCTGTCCCCCAGTCTTATGAGCCAAAAATAATATATCATATCCTTTATCTTCTACCTCTTTTTTAAAAGTTTCCAATACTTTCGAAAACAATGGGTGCTGCAGACCAATTCCACTGGTTTCATGAAAGATTATTCCGATTGTAAAAGATCTTTGTGTCACCAAGCTTCTTGCCTGTGAATTTGGAACATAACTCATTTCATTAGCCAACTTAAGAATTTTATTCTTTGTTTCGCTAGAAATATCAGAATAATTATTCAATGCTTTTGAAACAGTTGTAACGCTAAATCCTGATTTCTTCGATATATCTTTGATTGTTACCATTAACTCACCTTCTCAAAATAAAACCAATTTAAGTTGAATCCACCTTTTGATGCTCTTAATCTAAAAGTATATATTCCCGGTGCAAGATAGAACTCTTCGCTGACAACATTTTCCCAAACCTGCCAACCACCAGTTGCTCCGATAGGAGTCGTGGCTAAGGCTTGAATACCATAACCAAACATTCTAATTTCTCCGCCTCCATTTTGTGAAGCCACGCGATAAACAATCCGGTAATTTCCCTCTTCACTAACTCTTAAGAGATAAAATAAAGTGTCTCCATCATCAATCCAACCAACATTCTTGCCTCCGCCTTCATCTAGTGTATCTTCAACTCTGATTCCTACCATAGAAGTATAGAATTCTGCTTGAATTACATCAAGTATATTAGGTATTGGATTAGTGTTAACAATAATCGTTTCTGGGGTGCTTCGGTTATTGGCAAAATCGACACTGATTATGCTTATCGTATGTTCAGTTTCTGGTTCAAGGCCTGTCAATAATATTCCATTAACTGTAGTAGACCCATAAAGGTTTTCATTTACAAAAACATCATACTGCTTAATCATTATATCATCAGTTGCATGATTCCACTTCAATTTAATTGAAGTTGTTGAAACGGCTTGCGTTTCAAGATTAGAAATGCTAGAAGGAACTTCTTTATCCATGCCTGCATAATCCTTTTGATATACCCTAACATAATCAACTACCATCGACTGAGGAAAAATTGAGTCATCTATCCCTCTAACGCCACCCCAAGTACCACCTACTGCTATATTCATAATTAAATGAAATCTTTGGTCAAATGGCCAAGCCATATGGTTTTCTGTATCAACATTTGTAATCGGATTATACCCAAAAAATGCGAATTTCACACCATCTATATAAAGGTCTATTCTTCCTGGTTCCCATATCATCTCATAAAGGACAAATTGATCTTCGACATCATCTACAACTTTAGAAAAACCAATCTGTGTACCAATATTGTGATTATAAGCCCCAGTGTGTATTGTTCCATGGATCTTATCCTTGTCATATCCAACATACTCCATGATATCGATTTCTCCACTGTTGGGCCAATCACCATAACGCCAATCTGTTGGCAACATCCAAATCGCACTCCAAAGCCCTCGGCCAGATGGCATTTTTGCTCGAATCTGAATCCTACCATAAAGCCAATCTCCTTGATACTTAGAGATCAATCTAGCTGAGGTATATTCGCTGCCCATCATTGACTCTTTTCTTGCAGTTATATATAAGTTACCATCTTCAACTCTGGCATTATCTAAATCAGCATTTGTATAATATTGAGATTCCTGGTTTCCCCAACCATGTCCTCCAACATCATAAAGCCATTTACTTGAATCTGGCAATCCATCAACATCAAACTCATCGCACCAAACCGGTTGCCAATCATCAATATTATCTAAGTGCTGGCAACTCTCTTGAACCAAACCTCTTGGATCATAAGGAGTTGAAGTTGTAGTTTCAATGGTTGTAAAATCCGTTATAGTTGTTTGGCTTGAAGTAGTAGCAGTTGTTGATGATGTATTCGTTGTTAAAGTTGTTGTCTCAGTTGATTGCAACTGGCAACCTATCAAGACAAAAACTAAAGAAAACAAAGATAATAATACTATTTTTTTCATATTTCTACTCTCCTGTAATTCCGGTTCTATCAATACTCTCAACAAATTGCTTCTGAGTAAAGAAGTAAATAATAAGTAACGGCAAAAGTGTCATGACATTCCCGGCTAATTTCACTGCCTGCATTAATTCCCTTGCTCTAGAACCTTCTGGATAAATACTTGTATAGTTTGATATGTATTGATCTAGTTTTAATGGTAAACTTAGTAAATCTGAACCTCTTAAGTATAGGCCTGATAAATATGTTTCATTGTAATACCAAACAAAACTGAACAAAAACACGATTACTATCGATGGAATTGCAAGAGGTAAATATATTCTCGTAAAGACTTTAAATGGAGTGGCTCCATCGAGTTGTGCTGATTCATCAAGCGCTTTTGGTATCATTCTAAAAAACTGATAAAAAATCAAGATAAATAAAGCTCCATTAAGCCCTTGGCCAAGTATTGCTGGAAAAACAAAAGCCTTGATAGACCCCAAAAGTTGATATCTTGAAAACATTCTAAACATCGGTAACATCGTTATTTGTGGCGGAACAATAAAAGTCATCAACATCAAAGCAAACAAAATCTTCTTGAACGGAAAATCATATCTAGCGAAACCATAACCAATAATAGCACTTGAAACTGTCGCACTGATTGCTGGAAAAGCAGCTAAATAAAAGGCATCCAATAGTGATTTGAAATAGTTCAACTGCACAAAAACCAAACGATAATTCTCAATGTTGAAGGTTGAAGGTATCCACTTGATTCCTGGATCAATAATATCTTCCATAGTCATAAAGGAATTTGTAACCATGTACAATATCGGATATAGGTAAACATAGCCAAACGACAACAATAAAGCATAAACAAGTATATTATACAGGATTCCGTCGGTAAATTTAACCCCAACAAACAATCTTTTTAGCTTAATTTTTGCCTGTTGAAAATCTTTTTTAATAAATAGTCTGATTATCTCTTTAGACATTCTAATTGTTTTTTTCATAATCTTGACCTCTTTCTGATACTCATCAAACCGACAAAAATCAAGATAATGACCACCATGACAATAAAGTATAGCCAAGATAAAGCCGCACTATAACCATAACCTGTTGTCAAAGTTCCAACAGTTGACTCACCTAACATCACATTTCTAATATAGATAATAACTTCATTTAAGCTGAATACACTCATCGAAACAACTGTATAAATAATCGAAACAACTATCAAAGGTTTGATTGAAGGTAGGGTTATTTTCCAAAAAGACGCCCATGGTCCAGCACCATCAACCATCGATGCTTCATATACTTCTCGATCAATTTTTTGTAATCCTGCTAAAAAAATTAAGATTTGAATTCCTGCAAACCAAAGAACTAACAAGATTGTATCAAACAATGATTGCAAAGGTGTTGCTAAGGTAGGATTGATATTATTGAGGACCAATCTAATAATTTCATATTCCCTAATTGAAGGTAGGGTTGTTGCCCCTTGATTCATTAATTCCTGGATAACTGGGCCAGAAATAATGATAACTGGTAAAAAGAATATTGTTCTCCAAATACCTTTTCCTTTAATCGGTTGATTAATCAATAAGGCAATAATCAAGGCAAAAACTATGGTAATCGGTACATTTATCACTATTTCTAAAATATAACCAACCAATATCTGCACAAAATACGGATCATATAAAAAGGCTGCTTTAAAGTTATTGATCCCTTCAAAAGTCATTTGAATTGAAGCTCCATCCAATCTAACTTTAAAAAAACTTAAGTATAAACTATAAAACATCGGATACAAAGCAAAAATTAAATAACCAACAATCCATAACAATATAAAACTTAACCCAATGATACTTTGTCTTCTTTTATTGGTTATCTTAACTTTTAAGAAGGAAAAGAAAATCCAATATAATGCAGTTTTTCTAAATACGAAATTATGAGTTAAGGCATATTTAACTTTTTCTAGAACTAATTTCATTTTTTCTAGAATATTTTTTAATTTATCGACCATCACTGTTCACCCCTAACCAAATAGTCTAGAGCTAATACTGTAATACCCTCGACAGTTTTATCAGATGTTGTATAGTTGATATAAATCGAAACATTATTATCATAAGTAACCTTTACAAGGCCAAGTTGTAAAACTTCTCTTGATTTTATACCATATCCAATTACTTCTTTTAAAGCGTTGTTTATATCATTATATTCTTCAACTACTGTATCTTTCCACAAATCAAATTGACTTGTAAAGATATACTCAATATCAGTGTCTTTTAGTAAACTAGATTCGTTTTTAGTCATAATATAAGAAGGATAAATTCCAAAATCTATTAAAGTTAATAGCTGTTCTCTTCCAAAACTATTGAAGTTTAAATAGTCACTGTAAAGTGGAATTTTACCAACAAGAACAATTGGTAACAAAGGAACCAAATCATCAAAATACTTTAATTGAGAGTTATACAATGGCATACCCAAAAAAGCATTTGTATATTTGTATGCATAAGCATTTGGGTAGACGAAGTTTGCCATACCATCATAAGCTTCCATAAGTTCAAGATAATACCTAATCGCATCTTCTCTATGGTAAAAATCTCTATTAAAGTAACTGAAAAGATTTCTTCCCAAACCTTCAAAAGTAACATCAACTCCTAAATCTTGGTAATCTTCTAAGTGACTCAACCCGATTCTTAAACTGGTTTCTGGATATAATAAAGATCTATTGGTATAAACACATTCCTCACATTCGTAACTAAGCAAAAATCGATTTATTCCTTTGGCAATATCTCTTCTTGAGGTCACTCCATCAGCTTGTTCACCCGCAAACACATAATTGTTCAATAAAGAAACATTTCCTGTTTCTTGTAAATAATCTATCGCATCTTTGAAAGCAAACTTGTTACCTATCGACCTGTCAAAGTTTATCGACGATGGTAGTTGTCCACTATAACCACCCTTGTTATATCCCATTAAAGCAACTTCAAAACTGTTTAAGCCACTTTCAACGAAGTATTTATGCATAATTGTCAATTCATCAACTGTAGTCATGACTTCAGTTTTCGTGCCTATGAAAGCTTTTTTTGAATCAGCCATCAAATATGTCAAAAACAATGGAATATCATCTTTACTTACTTGAGTGTTAAGAATTCCATTATCTTCTAAATAGTTTCTGTACTTATTGGCAATGCCTACATAGTTAGCATCATCTCCATCTAATACTTTATACAAAACTTCGATGTCTGCTGTTGAACTTAAAATATTACGGATTGCGCCTCCTGAACCATCACTAGTAAAACTTTGACGATAGGTCTGTCGGATATCAAATTTTGGAAAAATCAGATTATAATCAAGATTATGAGCTCCGTTTTGAAACATCAATAACCTTGCATTATAATCTCCATTTTCGATAATCCCTACTAAACCATTTTGATTAACACCATGAACCATACCAAAGATAGGCATCGATAATGGGTAGTTTGATACTGTTTGTGACAAAGACATCAACCCATAGTTTAAACCATAGATTCTTGATTCATAAGGAGCTTTAAACCTTCCAAAATTATCTTCATACCTTACCAAAGCTCCTACACCATCAGGAATTACCATATAACCAGGAATCTCATCAAGTTTTGTAGCTCCAAGTCCAGGGAAAAGAATTACACTAGAAAGAAGATATTCATCAGGAGCATCCTCAACAATGGAGTTAAATGGAACTTCAGCTCGTATTCCATCTTCCTCTAGAGTAACAATCAGATCAAAACCAATATTAATTTCGCTAAACCCAAATTCTATCATCTGCTCAAGTGTATAACGACCCTCAAGGTATAAAGGATATAATCTCTTACAATTTCTAGTAGAACAAAATCCGCCAAAATACAAAGAGAGGTGTACTCCATTATCAATCGGTTCCTGTTCAACAGTAAACCCAGTATCAACAATACCAATATTTTGCCTGATGTTCATACTTTTTGTTACAGTAATATACTCAAGACCAATTCCGCCTGATAACAACCCATCATATGTTCCTGCACTAACATTAGGAATATGAGTAGCAAAAACATATCCATTGCTTTTATTTTCGATTTTAAAAGATACGATAGAATCATCAAAATATAGCCTTAATTTCTCATTTTCTGCGATCAATTCATCACTAGAACGGATTGAAATTATCAAATCCTCATCAACCAAACTAAGATCATCAGGTAAAGTGTATCTTGAAGAAGAGAGTTTCATCGACTCAATATAATTTGGTTGTTCAATATCATTATCTCCTTCTCCTATAGAAGTCACACTAAAAGTAACTGTCCCTGCAACAGCAACAATCAAAATAGCAACTACTTTCTTAAGTGAACTAAACACGATAATACACCTCCATTATCAAATCCCAGATTAGCTTTAACAACTCATTAAGAAGTATATAAACGATAAATGTTCCAAGGAGCATAATTATCATTGTAAAGAATGATATGAAAATAGAGCCAACAGTTTCCTTAACAGTATAAAAATGCGTCTCTTTTACCATAAAGAAGAAATATACAACTGCAAGACCTATCGAGATAAACTGAATCATTGATATCAAGAATGTCTCATTATAAGTCAAACCTTTAGACATTATCACTAAAATTGGTAAAGCGAGGAAATAAGGAGAAACAGCATAAATAGTAGTGATATAGATATCTTTAAATCTACCCTCACCTTCACGGATACTTCCAATTAAGAAATTGGAAATTACAAACAAGAAGAAAGGCAAAAATACTTTTAATGTTTCTTCAAAGAGGTTTATATTCGGAATAATCCGATTATTGAACAAGAAATCTAAATTATAAATATAGTATATATATAAACCAAAGAAAATAAAAAGCAAAATTGTTGCAGAAGCATAACCCACTCTATTCTCTCTCTTTATCATATAAGTTGATTCAGCTGGATTTTTTAAATAACTAAAAACATATAAGCACTCATCAAAAATCCTACTTTTACTTCTTAGATACTTGAATCCATTCTTGATGGGTCTAAACAATACTTTAGAAAATCTTAGCTTCAAATTAATTACATAAGCGATAAGAAATGTAAAAAAGAAGACTAAAATAATCCAAACATTTTCAATTAAAAATGCATTTCTTACTTCCCAAAAAGCATCACTATAACCCTCTTGATCTCTTGCTTTGCTATATTCATCCATAGCTGCATCAAATTCACTTAAACTAAAATAAGCATTCCCTAATCCCTTATGTGCTAAATCAAACATATCATTCATCTTCAAGACTTCAAGCCAAGGGTCTCTACTCTCGATATATTTTCCATCTTGGTATAGATACAAAGCATAATGCACCAAATCAGCAAATCCTGTTGGTGTAAATATCTGTAACTCGTTGCTCGAACCATCTAAAACATATATGTTGTATGAATTATCAACAGCGATAGCCGATGGAACATTGAACAGACCTGAAACTTGATTGCTTTCATCTTGTCCCCCAAAGGCAAACAAAAGGTTACCTTCAATATCATACTCGAAGATATATCCTGATTTAGTTATTGTATAGATATTTCCAATCGGGCCTACGTAAACATCTTGTAAATCCTCTAAATTGAAGACTTCTCCAAGTAAATTATCTCCATTGATGTTTAATCTTTTAACTCCGAATGATTCTTCTCCTAAAGTTACTGTATGAATCAAACCTCGATTATCAATCGCTACATTTGATATCTCCGGTGGAGACAATTGATATAGATTTGCTCTTTGCTCTTTAGTAAAGAAGATAAATTGCAAAACAGTTCTTAAAGAAGGTGTAATCGAGTTGGTCCCAAAATATCCCAAAAATTCATTGTCATTAGTAAATTGCGCTAACCCTCTGGAACCATTATTAAGAATATACACATTACCTCTTGTATCAACTACAATCTTTTTTGGTTGAAACTCATCATTACCATACAAAGGTGATGAGGGTCTTGTATACTCCATAAGTATGTTACCAGATTCATCAATTTTATAAGCTTTATTACCGCCTCTATCGGCAACATAGATTATTCCTGAATCATCAACAAATATACCTGTTGGATTCTTAAGAAAATCTTCGCCAATAACTGTTACATCTTGATTCTCTAGACTGAACTTAATAATTTTCCCAGTTGATGTCTGGATATTGGTTGAGACGATATAAACATAATTAAATTTATCAATAAAAATATCATTTGGCCTATCCAAAGAGACTCCATATACATCAGTTTGTGATGTAAGAGCCATATATGCCGTTTGTGTTGGTACAAATCTACCATTACTTATTGTAAAAGTATCATATCTTACGCCTGATTCAGCGGATACAGTCATACCGAACGAACAACTGATTATCACAAATAGCATCAAGCTTATCATTAACTTCTTCATTATTTGATACCTGAGTGAGCCATGGTATTCATGACTTTACCTTGTAAGAAGATAAAGATGATAATGTTCGGTAAGAAAGAAATCAGTGAAGCAGCTGCCATTATCCCTTGCCCAGCTACTGTATTACCTGTTCTTGCTCCTAAAGTTGAGAAATAGAATGCTAATGTTCTCATCGCTTCATCATTGACATAAAGTGTTGAACCAATAACATCATTCCAAACCAATTGGAAAGCCAAAATACCGACTGTAGCCAAAGCTGGCGAGACAATCGGAATAATTATTTTAAGAAAAATCTGCATTTCACTTGCTCCATCAATCTTTGCTGATTCAATCAATTCATTTGGAGTTTGATCAATGAATTGTTTAACCAAAAACAATCCTACTGGCATAGCAATTAGAGGCAATACCAAAACAAAATAAGTATCGACCAAACCGAGTTGCATTATCGTTAAGTATCTAGGTATAGTAACTGCAATCGGCACAAACATCAAGGCAAGATTATTTATTTCAAATAATGCTTTCTTTCCTTTGAATTTCAACTTTGAAAGACTATAAGCAGCTGTTGAAGTAACAAAGACACTTAAAGATACTCCTAAAACAGTTACAATAATACTATTAAATAAGTATCTAGTAAACGGTATTCCTGATTGATTAGCTATAGTGAAGAGGTCTCTAAAGTTATTTAATGTTGGGACTCTCACCAAAAACCGTGGAGGATAAGCAAACAGTTCATTAGTTGGTTTAAAAGCATGAGAGACAATAAAGATAATTGGCAATGCCACAAACAAAGCCATCGGGATTAAAAACAAATAGAATTTAATCTGCGAAGGATGATACTGTTTGGGATTGATTTTCATTCCTTGAAAAGAAGCCATAATCCACCTCCTAGTCCCTTTCCCCGAATAAACTCCAGGTTGCTTTGGATATTGAATATATCAATATTAATAAAACAACACTGATAGCTGATGCATAACCCATCAAATATCTGATAAATCCGAAGTCTTCGATATGATTGACCAATAATTGCCCGGCATATTGTGGTGTTGGATTAGCCCCAGAAAGTTGAACACCAATGGCTCCAACTTGGAAGGTTCCTACAACCGCCATAACTGCTCCAAACAACATCTGTGGTTTCATTGAGGGTATCGTTATATAGAAAATCTCTTGCCAACGGTTTTTTAAACCATCAACATAAGCAGCCTCATATAGCGATTGATCAATATTAAGAATCCCTGCTAACATAGCTAAAAATCCAACACCCATACTTCCCCAAAGACTAACAACAATCATAATTGTCATCAAATAATCTGGTGAAGTCAAAAATTGTATAGGTTCGTCTACTAATCCGATGTTTAACAAAATGCTATTTAGATATCCTGTTGCATCCCCAGAAAAGAGCACTGTCCAGATTACTCCCATTGCGACTCCAGCAGTCATCGATGGACTATATAAAATTATCGCGAGGATAGTTCTTTGCTTATGAGGAACTTGAGCCAACATCCATGCCAGAATAAAACTCATTAGGTAACCAACTGGTCCTACTATAAAAGCAAACCTAAAGGTGTTTGGTAAAACATATTGCATAAATACTTCATCTCTAGTTAAAAGCTCTATATAATTCTTTAAACCAATTATTGTTGGCGTCTGAATTGTATTGAAATATGTAAATGACAAAAAGATAGCGATAATAACAGGTATGATGATAAATGTTGAGAACAAAACTACATAAGGAGTAAAAAACCAAGCGGGGTGATTCATCCGTTTAATCATTATTATCACGTCCTCTCAACCAATCGTCGATATTGTAGATTGTTGGTACCTTGTAATCTCTAACAACAACCCCATCAATCACATAACCAAACTCTTCCATCTTATACAATATTTCTCGATTAGAAGTTTTGGTTGCTGAATCAAGGGCTATTCTTGGATTCGCATCATCAAAGACGATTTTATTCCAAGCATTCGATATCTCCCTTTCAACCATATAAGCTCCTGGAATTCGTGATGCTTCTACTGCAAACTCCCATTGACCAAGAATAATATCAATATGCTCTGTCGGTAGTGGAAGTTGTGCGAAAGCGTCTAAATTAGCCGTATTCCACATATATTCAACACCATATGTTGTCTGTAATCTAAGTGCAAATTGAGATTGAATCGGTGTTGACATCCACCAACTCAAAAATTCCCAAGCATCTTCAGGATTCTTTGAGTTCGATAGAATCATCGAAGCCTGAGCTCCACTAGCAGCCCATCTCATTACTTCACCTTCACCATTCATCACGCCAGGATGTAATGCTATGTTCCATTTACCTGTCAACTCAGGAGCAGCGATTGTTAACTGAAGATATGTCGATAGATCAGAGATTCCTATAGGCAGTGTTCCTAACCGGAAGTGCTGATAAAAATTCGGAACTTCTTTAGGCATATTATAAATTGTGAACAAATCCGTCATCAATCTCATCCCTTTAAGTGTTTCTTCGCTATTGATTGTAGTTGATATACCATCTTCACTATAGAGATTGCCATCAAATTGATAGATAAAAGGTAAGGTTGCAACAAAAGGTTTAAAACCCTTAAACAAAGCTAAAGGCTCATAATAATTCATTCCGAAGCGTTGTAAAATAGGTAAAATTTCAATAACTTCATCCCAAGTGTTTGGAACTTCTAGTCCTAGTGAATCAAGAATATCTTCTCGATAGAATGTGACCCAGAAGTTCTGTGTTTGTGGTAATCCAAAGATTCCTTCCTCAAAAGCATAAGGAATCATCGCACCTTTAGAGAATAATGCTACAGTTTCTTCATAACCATCAAATTGTCTTAAATCTAAACTAGCATCTCTAATTGCAAACTCATAAGGTATCCAGTGATTCACGCCTAAAGCAATATCTGGCGCATTACCTGCAGCATTTGCCAAAATAAGTTTGTTTTCATCAGGCATCAGAGATAATTCTACTTTAATATTCGTTTGCTCAGTAAACTGACTATCAATCATCATTTGCATGATCTCAATATATTGACGAGGAAAATTGACCCAAACATCAATAACATCATCACTTGTTTTAGTCGCCTGATATTCTCTTTTAGTAAAACTTAGAAAGAATCTTCTTGTCGATTCAATATTCCTTCTAAAAAAATTAGCTTTTTCTCTTGGTAATTTTATATCTCCAGTAACATAAACTGATTGAACATCCATCCCGTTTTCCAAAAAACTTTGGACAACTGTTCCTAGCATCTGAGCAGCTGATGTATTTCCATCAGCAAGCAAAATCATTTTACTTGGGATTTGATCTACATCATCTCTTAGCTTTTCAAGTTGGTCAATCGCAAGATTTATATTTGTCAACATTCCTGGATTGTCTTGATGAGAATATGATTCTAGATGTCTTGTTGTTTCATTTAATAACCCAAGCCACTTATCTAATCGCTCTTCAACATCAGGAATAAAGTTCACCAATTTCCAGGTTCTGTACCGATCTTGATTATTACCAGTTAATTTCTTTATCTCCAAACTTAAATCAGTGATTTCTTGCATAACACCAATCAAAGTTTCATAGGCATCCCGATAAGGTTCCATTACCGCCCTCATTGAAATCAGATTCTTTCCTTCTTCTAGATAAAACATAAAAGGTTCATCTGTTCCAAAAAGGATGTTTTGGTAATCCTTTGTATAGTGAAACGTTAAGAGTGCCGCTTGTTCAAAAGGCACATCTCCATTTATTCTCAGTTCACGAAAAACCGGCATTTGCATTAGATAGGTTTGTCTATATTTTAAACCCAAATGATAATAGCCTGCTTTTTCAACATTTACTTCATAGTAGATTTCGCTATTACCTGATCGATAAGAATAACCATCAATCGCGTTAAGTCGCATTGAATCTGTTTCATATATTAAAGCTGAAGGATCAGTTTCTGACCTTAATCTTATTGAAGGATTATTTTTATAAACCATTTCACTTGCTGATAATGTGATTTGCTCATCTACTAGTGAACCTTGGTTTTGCTGCAAGTATTCTTGATAACTTGGCAAAGAAATCAAAGGTTTCACTCTAATAGCTCCTAACAAAATACTGCCAAAACGAAGTCTAAATGATATCTCATTATTTCCTTCTAGCAGTTCAAAGGCAAAAGGTGCTTGATTCAAACCAGAAGCATCTCTTAAGACTAAAGTTTGAACTCTATTGCTTTTCACTGAACTCGGCATAACTTCATTTCCATATCTATCCAAAACGAAATCAGATGTTTCGAATTCCCAAAGTGAAGGGATTTTAATAGCTATCGATTCAGCAAAAGGTAACTCATCATTAATTAAAACACTCAACTCTGATGGTAAAATACTCTGTGAAATATCTAGGTAATCAATTTCAATATTGAAGAGACCAGCTTCTTCAAGATTGATGAAGAAGCTGATCTCTTGATTAGCAGTCAAATTCCCTAATGGTAGCGAATAGCCATAGCTATCTCCAGATACTACATTATCAAAAAGTTCTTCGGCAAAAAAAACTGCTTCTTCAGTTCCTGAATCGTACTGATAACTATTTTTTACCTGAACATACTTATCCACTGAAAAATTAGCATCTATTGTCATTGTTTTATCAAAATCACGAAAACTGATAACATCTCTTCTACTCGACAGAAACACAAAGACCAAAAAAACTACAATAAAAATTGCAATTATTGCCTTTTTAACCATTGCTCTTCTTTCTACCATGACTTACCTCCCTAAATTCAACAAAGCTTCATGATGAAGCTTTGTTTATAAATATTACTCTTCTTCTTGTAAAGCGTTAGTAACCATCAAATTAAGTTGAGTTTCCCATTCTGATGCAAATACTTCAGGCGTTACCAACCCACTATTAATTCGATTCCAATAATCATTTTCTTCATTTCCTACCCATTCCCAAAATTGCTTGTAACCTGGTAACCACTTATCAGTATCTGGTTTTCCATATGGTAACAACTCGACATTTTCTCTTAAACCTTCAACAAAATCAAGGAAAAAATCAATTTCTGCCCATACTTCAGGAATATCAGAGACAGGAAAACGATCTAACCATAAATCTCCTCTATCTTTCATAGCTTGAACACGGGTAGCCCAGCCTTGTCTTCCAAAAGTCATCCATTTTGCTAAAAGATAAGCAGCTTCAGGATTCTCAGTTTGACTTGATACAACTGTATAATCAAGGATAGTTGGTGGAAACTGGCCAGCTGCCCCACCTGGGTATGGCCAAAAACCTAATTCAATATCATTCTCCAACAACATACTTTCAATCATCCACATATTCCATGAACCATCGATTTTCATACCAATATAACCTTCAAACCAAGGCCAAATATCTTCGCCAATCGCTTGCATTTCACTTTCAGTGAAAGCAGCAACAACATTTTCTTCCATTAAGTCCAATTTAAGGTTGTAAGCATCAATCCAACTTTGAGAAGTAAAATTAAATCTTGTTCCATCCCAAGTATTATAGCCGACATCCTCAAAATCCTGCATTGGGAAAGTAGTTTCAAAATCTAACGAACCATACCAAGGATCTATACCATAAATATAATCATTCTTGCCAACCTGACGGATTTCCCTAGCAATTGAAATGAACTCATTGTAATCCCAATCTTTATCTGGAATAGTAATATTATATCTATCAAACAAAGATAGATTGATATAAATTCCCTTAATAAATTGGAAAGATGGCAAAGCATATCTTTTACCATTATATACACCAGTAGCTGCAATATTCTCATATACTAAATCAGTTTCTGGATCTGCATCCCAGTACTGAGCAATATCTAAAAGCATTCCGTTTGCCATACCAGTAGGAACATTATCAATCGCAAAAACATCGGGTAACACTCCAGCAGCTTGTGCACTTAACAAATTCGCTGTAAAATCCCCTCCTGCACCCATGATATCGCGTCTTAACTCTACTTTGATGTTTGGATAAGCCTCTTCAAAAGCAGCAATCAATACTGCATTCAATTCTTGATCAGCCCAATCAGCATAACTTAAAACTATTTCTTCAGTTGGTATATGAGACTGAGTTGTCCCAGTTGTAATTCCAGATGAAGTAGTTGACTGTGTAGTCGTATCAGTTGTTCCGGTTGTTTGTGTAGTTGCTGTAGTTGTTGTTGTAGTTGTAGTTGGTGGTAAAGTAAAGTTTTGATCACAAGCCACTACTCCTAACATCAACAAACTAAAAACCAACATTATTAAAGTCTTTTTCATTTATACTCCTTTCTTAGCAAATGGTAATAAATCATTTTCTACTAAGTATTTAAACGACCATCCGCTATGTAATTGTGTGGATTTTTCACTTAGCTTATAATTCCAGAAAAACCAGCCGTCTGCTTCTTCAAAAGCAAGTAAAAGCAATCCTGAAACCACTTGCTTATATGCCTTCTTTTGAATCTCATCTTTAACTGTCTCAAGCATTTCCTTAAGTAGCCCAGAGGACCATTCTCCGATTATAATCCTAGTAAAATCTCTTATATTCTTAATTTTTTCTACTCTTTTCTTTACTATGAAATCAACAATTTCATAGATATCAGCATTTCTTTTAACCTCGCCAAAACTTTGATACATATGTGTATCCAAATATACATTTCTAAACTTATGCTCTGTAAAAAAATCTTCCCATTGCTCTAAACGAAAAGCATCATGAAAAACAACAGCTATATCATCGCCAAGATTTTCTCTTACAATTTCATATCCTCTAAAGTAAAAATTCTTGATAATACTTATGTCGATACTAATATGTGGTTCGTTAAGAAGCTGAATTGCAAATAACTGTGATTCCTTACCATAATTATCGCATAGATCTTTGATGAATTCTAGTGTCCTATCTATATTCTCTTGGTAAAGATGCCAAGTCATTATTCCGGATAACCCCCCGTTATCAAAACCATTTTGACAACCCAAAGCTGCATGTACATCAATCATAACTTTTAAACCATACTTATTAGCCCAGATAAAAGCTTTATCTAAATACTCTTTAGCAGATATGTATGGTGCTTTTGCATCAAATAACCAATGTCCAATAGGAATTCTTACATAATCAATCTGATGATTCTTTATCCACAGAAAATCTTCTTCAGTTATAAAACTATCACGATGTTTTTTGATTACCTCTAAAGGATCATTTAATTGTTTCAACAAATTGTACTCATCTTCTGCTTCATATGATTCATAAAGTTCAGGAGTCATCCATTTCTCCAAAACTAACCAACCACCTAGGTTTACACCTCTAATTTTATCCATAATCACCTCAGAGAGAAGGGGCATAGGCATGTCCTATGCCCTAAAATTATCCTGCAAATCTAAATATTTATGTTTTTATCAATTATTCAGTTGTTGCTACGTAATTCCAACCATTGAAAACCAATGTTCCTGATTGTCCTTCTGTTTGAGCAAAGATAATAATCAAATTCAATCCCGCTCTTTGTTCTTCAGTTAAACTTGATAAATCTAAAGTTACTGTTTGTTCTGAACCAGTTGCGGTGAATGATTGCTCGATATCAGATCCGCCACCCTCGATTTTAAACAGATAATTTTGACCAGCTTCGCCAGTAAATGTGAACTCTATTGAAGAATAAGTACCATCAAACTCTTCAATAACTCCTTGGAAGTTACTGTTCCACCATGCTGCTGGAACAACTCCATATGTCACTTCATAGACAAACTCCATATCACCATAAGCTATCCATTCTACTACTAAACCAGTAATTGGCATAATTCTTAGAGTGCCTGTTCCATCTAAAGTTTGAGCAAAGATAACCATTAGGTTTAAACCTGCTCTTTGTTCTTCAGTCATACCAGACAAATCGATACTGACAGTTTGTTCAGTTCCATCTGCTGTTATTGCTTGTTGAGCATCGCTTCCGCCACCTTCAACTTTGAATAAATAATCTTGTCCATTTTCACCAACAAATGTTATATCAAATGTTGTTTTTGTTGGGTCGAATCCTTCAAAAGAACCTTGCAAATTGCTATTCCACCAAGCTTCAGGAACTGTTCCATAAGTCAAAAGATATTCTAAAACAAAATCTCCATAAGCTATCCAAGCTTCTAAAATTGTTTCTGGCTCTTCAGGTACTTCATAAGGATTTAGGTTACGATACATATCGATATAATCAAAAGTAATCAATGCTGGTACTGATGCTGCACTGATATTACCAAATTCAAAATCAATTTTACCGCTTGAAGCTGTTCCTTCATACATAAATGTATAACTGAAAACTTGCATTTCTGTTGTTAAATTGAATGTTTCTCTATATTCAGCTCCAGAAGTATCGATAAACACGACATTGATATCTCTTGCAACATCTGCTTTTGCTGAAAATACTATCGTATATACATTACCATTAACCACTGCAACTCCTTCTTGGAATAACTGTACTCCCCAAAAAGCATCGCCTAAAGCTGTAACATCTGCTAGTAATTGACCATCAACAACTTCAATTGAGATTGCTCCAACATTATCCCAATCTTGAGCCCATGTTGTCCAACCGATGACTTGTTCAAAATCACCATTTACAATTTCAACTGGATTGGTTCCATCTGTCATTGCAACATAATCAAAAGTAATGATTGACGGTACAGAGGCCGCACTAATATTACCTAACTCAAAATCAATTTTACCTACTGTAGCTGTTCCATTATAAGTGAATGTAAATGTATATGTAGCCATCTCTGTAGTCAAATTGAAAGTTTGTCTATTTTCAACATCAGTAATCAATACTGCACTCATATCTCTAGCTACTGAAGCTTTAGCATCAAAGGTGATAGTATACTCTGTACCAGGAACTAATACCAATCCATCTTGGAATAATTGAACTGACCAGAAAGCTTCACTTATTGAACTGACATCAGCTACTAATTGTCCATCGACTATTTCGATATTAATAGCTCCAGGTGCGCCCCAATCTTGAGCCCAAGTTAACCAACCAGTTTCACTGAAATCATTGTTAACAACTAAATCATCTTGAGCAAGAATGCTTAATTCAACATTATCAATTGTAATCGTACTTGCAGCAAAATTAGTCATATTTCCTAATAAGAACAATACTCTTTCGCTTTCAGTATAACCCTTTTCATAAGTAAAGATGAAAGAGAAAGTCTTTTCTTCAGTAGTCAATGCAAATGTTGCACCATAATGATCGCTAACTTTTGCAATAATATCTCTAGCAACCGTAGAACTTGCATCAAAACTTAATTTGTAAGTTTGTCCAGGAATTAACTCTAATCCTTTTTGCTTTAGCATTACGCCCCAGTCTTGACCACCAGAACCTGTTACTTCGATTACTGCTGCTTCATTAACGACTGTAAATACTGCACTTGCGCCATCCCAACCAGCTACATAATGATACCAGATATCAGGATCTGTGATGTCTGCCCAACCTGCATTTTCATCTTGAACTTCTGCAATAATTTCTGTAGTTGTTTCAAATGTGCCATCAATAACTTGAGTTGTTGGATTGAAAACCATTTCAACAACTGTAATCGTAATAGTTAAAGTAGCTTCATTTCCAGCCTCATCAGATACAGTATAAACTACTGTATAAACTCCAGCTGTTGATGTATCTACGTCTGATACATAATTGGTTGCATCTAAAACGATGTCGCCATCTACTATATCAAAAGCACTTACTCCTTCAAGTGGATCAAAAGCAACACCGATTTCCAATGTTTTATTTTCTGCACCTGAGATAACTGGTGCTTCTGTATCTGGGTCTGGTGTTGATTCAACAATTTGAATATTGTCATAATAAATTACTGTTGCTAAATTATCTGTTCCAACCCCACCATCAATTGTACCCATTTCAAATAATAATTGACCATTGCCAGTATCTTTGTTCATTGTAAATTTGAATGAGAATGTTTGCCACTCAGTACCTAAGTCAAACACTTGTGGTTGTTTTGGCTTAAAATCATCAAACCAAGGTGCTCCAGATAAAAGCGCTCCAACAGCTACTTGTATTGAACGAGCAGCATCTGCTTTTGCTTCAAAAATAACTTCATAAGTCTTGCCATTTTCAAATTCAATTAAATTTGACTCTAATCTTGGCCCCCAGCTTCCCCAAGTTGGAGCAATAACTGTAACCACTCCTACTTCTGACTCAACTGCAAAGGTACCTGAACCACCTTCAACTGAACCTGTATTAAAACTCCAAATTGCATTTCCTAAAGAGAAATCTCCATTTTGCACTAACTCATCACCAATTAGTGATGGGTCAACTTCAACTGTTACATAACGAGTTGCTTCTCTTCTATTTCCTGCTTCATCAGTAACACTGTATCTTAGGAAATATACTCCTGTTTGTGCAGTATTAACTGAGCCAGTAACAATAATCTTATCAGTGATATCACCATCGATATTGTCATTAGCTGTAACTCCTTCAAGCGGATCAAATATCGAGTCCACATAAATTGTCACATCTTCAACACCTGTAAGAACCGGAGCTACAGTATCAACTGTAGTTGCTTCGGTAGTTGTAGTTGTCGTTGTTGTTGTAGTCGTTGTTGTTGTTGTTGTTGTAGTTGTAGTTGTAGTTGTCTGCGTTGTTGTTTGTGTTGTAGTCAAAGTTGTTGTTGCACGATCACAAGCAACAATCGCAAAAACTGTGAAAACCATTAAAACTAAAAACCATAATTTCTTCATAACTTTCCTCCATTTTTATTTTTTATATATATGTGTATTTCTTTGAAGTTACCTAATCTAATTTCTTCTGCTAACTTACCTCTTACAGTTAAATCTCTAACCACTATTCGTCTGTCATCATGAGATATCAACAAATATTCGTCAATAAAACCTTCACAATAAGTATTGAGCATTTCCTTGTTATGATATGTAATCATTGTTGATTTCATAAATCTGAAGCTCAGTTCTCCATCTTGAGTAAAGAAAGTTTTGTCAATAACCGGTTTAGGCTCAAATACTAACTGGTTTTCTTCAAATTTAAACGGTTTATCTCCAACCATCATAACCAACCAGATATTCAAAGCCTCTACAGTTGACCCACTCAGTCTGGCAAAAAAACCTTGACCATGAATCTTGGGATTGGGATTGTTTGTTGAAGCAATAAAACTTGAATTCTCTAAGATACTTCTACCATAAACTTTTGGGTTCATGAAACAGACAAAGTTATTATTCAACTCCTTAAAAAACTCTTCATATAACTTTGACTTAAGCAATCCTAAGAGATATTTATAAGTCATATGTAAGAAATTGCTTTCTCTTTCAAGCCATCCTGGAGTAAACGCCTTGACTCTTCCAATCTCATATGAGTCATTCTCCAATTTTACTGATGTTTTATATTGAGCTAAACCTTTATCATACATCTCAGTTTTTCTGATTTGATTGTACATAAATAACAATTTGTCTTTACTAAAATCCGTTTTGAGCAATCTAGCTGGTGCTTCTAGGAAAGCTGAAACTGTATTTCTTTTAAAACTTATTGGTTTCACTAAAGGATAACCGTTATGATGCTCTCCTTCAACAACTAAATAATCAATAACTTCATAAGTGAGATAGGTTGGTATAATACCGTCAAATTCATCAAATAGTTTATTGATTGATTGTTCTAGAAGAGAAGACATCTCTTTTAACAATTCAAATATTTCTTCATTATCCAAAACCAAGACTTGACCACCTAGGCCATTTTCAACCTTGTCTCTAAACTCTTCTCGTAAACTTACACGATGATTATAATCAAACCCTTGTTTCAATCCATCAATCAAGAACTTGACTTCTTCTGGCAATAATACATCAGTATGTTTCTTGTGAGCTATTAAAAAATCGATTATTCTTTTAAGTTCAATTGCCTCAGATACTCCCGAGCCAAACAATCCCGGCAAACCATTCATCGCATCGTTCCAACCAGGCTTACCTGCTTCCATCTCTACACCTAAGCCTTCTGGATCAAGTAAAACGAACTTATTCAAGGCTAGAATCAGCAATTTGACAAACAAGGTTGATTTATAGTAAGAATTTCCAATCTTTAGATAATCACCATCTCGATTAAGATGTTCGATACTTTTGTATTGCCTAACCCGTAAGTCGTCCAACAACACACTTTTTTGACTTTGTTTTAAAACTTTAATAGGTGAACTGTAATACATAAAAATTTCTTTATTATAATATAACTCTTCAAAACTGTCTGGATAAATAGCCAAATATCCTTCAACTAAGTCAAGAAAATATGTAAAATGGTCTATCCAATATCCTTCAGCAAAACTTGCTTCTACTTTTAAATCACTATTTCTAATAATCGCATCGAGATACTCTTTTTCCGATGTTTTTACTAAGATATTATTTCTCTCAACAAAATTAACCAAATCTCCTGGTGAGAATCTCTTATTAAAAAAACCATTGATTAAATCTGATGAATCTTGGAAATGTTGTTGAATTATCTCATCCTTTAGTTTTTCATCAATTTTATAACTAACTCCATTAACCGATAAAGGATTATACCCATCAATCTGTATCAAATTACCAAACTGATAAACATTGAACCACTTAACTTCAGGGTGTATCATTGAATCGACCCGTCGATTTTGACAAACATCACGGAAGTTTCCGGGACCTGTAGAATAGTACTCAGGAGCTAAGGAGAAAAAATTATAATCTCGTTCTAAATCTCCATGCTTTCTAGCATATATATGAAATATCTGCTGGCCAATTTCTATCGGATAACCTCCTCTTAAAAGATTATCTAGATAACATTGCTTAATATAGGCATCAAAAGTTTTTTTGCCTGATGTGCTCTCAACATCTTTAAGCAAATCATCTAAAATCTCCTTAGCTTCTATTCTTTTATTGTGAACATAACCACTTTTAGAAAGTCTTTCTATATTGTCTTTTAATGCTTCTAAAGAATATGTATGCCCAATCAAAGCATAAAACTCATATTCCGCACCTTTTTTTAAGGTTTTTTCAATAGGAAGAAAAGCACAAGGAACTTTATTCTTTGTCACTTGTTCCTCTTGAACTAATTCTCTTAAAGTTTTTTCAACCAATGCTAATGGTTTGCTTTTTGATGTATCATAGCCAAAAATAATATCAGCATCTGCAATTGGTCTTATAAGGCCAAAATCATCAAAACCTAAGTAAAAGTTACCTTCTTTAACTTCTTTAACCTCAGCTTTATCTCCTGTTGAACCTCTCAATTTATAAAAACCAAAAGAATCAGCCAAACAATCTACATCCATCCAACTTTGCAATAGATTCGATAATGATTTGAACTCCTCAGTTCTTACACCCGCAGGTAACAACTCAGCCAGACCATCTAAGATCTCAATATCTACTGGTGAATCACCAATGTTTTTTATATTGACTACTCTAGTTAGAGCTGGAAACATCTCGTTTGGCAAACCAAAATAACTAACTTCAACTGAAATATTTAAATCCGAGTTGATTTCTCTAATGGTAACTGAGCTAGGTTCAATTTCCATTTGATGTTCATATTCATTATGAATATTGAACGCTTCATAAACTAAACCATTACACTTAATAAAAGTTCGAAAGCCTGAAGTTGCAACAGTTTCATAAGCTTTATTTGCTGAATGAAACAACATAATTGGATGATTCTTATTATTCAAACCAAAACCACTGATTAGTTGTGTTCTATTTACATAAAAAGCCCATAATGGAATTCCTCTTTTACCAGCTAACCCTGGTAAAAAATTCGAAAACGTTTTCGACTTATTATAGTTTTTTATCACAAATACCTTATTTTGATAACTATATTCAGTTTCGCTCATTCCCAATCTCCTTTATAAATCAAAGTCATTATACTTCTCTTTATGCTTTTAAAGTTTGTTTCTAATCCATTGAACTTAAATTTAAAAACAATGTCTTTTTCACTTTGATTTAAACAAACCAAAACAATCGATCCATCAGGATTTTCAAAAGCAATTTGTTTAATCAGTTTATTTCTTGTTCTTGTTTGAATTCGATATGCTCCAGGTTTTACATACTTAGAAAAATGTCCGATATGATAATATGAACTATTAAATATCAATTTGTTGTTTACTGTGTCAGACAATATTGGCGCATCACAGTAGTTACCCACGTGATTTGGTCCTCCTAGTTCATCCAAAGTAATATTCCAATCTATGAAAGCTTCGCACCAATTAGAAAAATCTCCAATTATATTCCTTGAATATCTCTCTCCAGTTTCATAGACATTCACCTGTGGTCCGCCTTCTACACAACCTTCACTGAAGATTATTTGTTTTTTTGGAAATAACTTGTGAACTATTCCTAAATTTTCAAACTCTTCACTGACATACCAATGCACAGCTGTTCCTGAAACATATTTTGCAGCTTCTTTATCAGTTAACACTGTTTTAGCTCTTTCAACAACAATATCTCTATTGTGATCCCAGATAAAGACTTTTATGTCTTTATGTGAGTTTTCATGCAAAATTGGACCTAGAAAATTCTTAATAAAGTCTCTTTCTTGTTCAGCTGTATAAATACACGAATCCCATGTCTGTACAGCAGCTGGTTCATTTTGAACTGTCAAGGCAAACGGTTTTAATCCCGCATCTTTTAAAGCGTCGATAAACTTTACATAATATTCAGCCCAAACGCTATAATAATCAGGTAAAAGGTATCCACCTTGATTCATCATTTTATTTGATTTCATCCACCAAGGAGGACTCCAAGGTGAAATCAATAATTTTATATCTTTCATAGCTATAGCTTCAGCTTTTTTTATTGTCGGTATAACGTATTTGTATTCTCTAGATATATTAAAACTTTCTAAATTTGTATCATTATCTTCAACATAACAATAATTCTCTAAAGAAAAATCAGAACTATTCATATGTACTCTACCTAAATTGTAGCCTAGACCTTTAACCTCATCAAAATACGCCATCAATAATGTATCTTGTTTCTCTTGAGATAGCCTATTTAAAGTAAAGCATGCAGCTTCAGTGAAAGCTCCACCAAAACCAATAATCTTTTGATATCGCTTGTTTCTATTGATAGAAATAGTAAAATCCGGTTTGTCATTACTTTCAACCGGTACTGATTCAAGCCTATATTTTTCATATTTAGAGGTCACATATGTTTTAAACACCTGAAGTCTCCTTTTTTACGAAAACGTTTTCGATTTAATTATAAAATAAAAAGAAAGCGCTGTCAACAGCTTTCCTCAAAAAATCAATATTTTAATATATTTGTCAATATTTGATTATTTGCAATCAAACATATTTAAAATAAACTTAACTGTTCTCCAAGCAATTTCTTCTTATAAAGAATATTTTGATAACTCTCATAGATTAAATCTGCTAAATCAGATAAATTTATCTCATTAGTATCAATAATCAAATCAAGCCCTTCAATTTTCTTAAGATTAAAATTCTCGCGATCAGAAATTATTCTTTTTTTGATATCTTCTAAATTATCTTGCCTATTTCTCATTCTTTTTATTCTTTGACTCTCTTTAGTCTTAAGAAAAATAGCTACTACTTTACACCCACTCTTCTCTAAAAAGGACTTTAACCCTTGAGGCTCTAAAATTATAAACTTATCCTCAGCTAGCTCATTTTTTGGAGTTCCATAAAAATTGTTGTTGTAAATAGCTGTTTCTAAAAAGTATCCCTGTCTTTTAAGTTCGTTGAATCGAGTTTTTGTCAAAAAGTGATAATCAAAACCATCGATTTCATTAACTCTTTTCTTTCTGGTTGTACAGGTCACAACCCTAGAAATCGGATATCGATTTATCATTATTTTTGCCGATTCAGTTTTTCCAGAGGCACTTGGGCCAATTAAGACTAACATTATAATACCTCACATTTTTATATAACTAATTATACCAAATTTTTTTGTATCCTGCCAATAAGTAGACAAAAAAATATTATTGGTTTGAATAATCTTTTAATTAATAGTATAATATCTCTTGAAATTCTAACAAGGAGTATCCATATGAAAAGAGTAACATTATCTCCTTTTGCAATTATCACAATAAGTTTCTTGTCGATAATTCTGATTGGGACATTCTTGCTTAAATTACCTATTTCAACTCAATCTGAAGAATCTTTATCTTGGGCAGACTCAATCTTTTTGTCCGCTTCAGCTGTATGTGTAACGGGTTTATCAACAATTCCTAATATTGCTGAGACACTTTCGATTTTTGGAAAAATAGTCTTGGCTCTTCTAATCCAAATTGGAGGATTAGGTATAGTGACAATAGCAATCTATATTCTAATTATCCTTGGCATAAAAATAGGTGTTACAGAAAGATATGTCCTTAGAGAAGCCTTAAACCAAAAGAAGTTATCCGGTCTTGTAAGATTAGTAAGGTCAATTATCTTCACATCACTCATTATTGAGTTTGTAGGTTTTACTTTCAATTTCATTGTCTTTATTCAAGAATTCTCTTTTTTAAAAGCAATTGGCCATTCAGCTTTTCATGCTATTTCATCCTTTAACAATGCCGGTTTTGATATTTTAGGTGATAGTTCATTGCAAAACTATAGTTCTAATATTCTTTTGAACATCAACACTATGGTAATGATAATAATTGGCGGTATTGGTTTCATAGTTATTGAAGACATCTTAAAAAACAAAAAATGGAACGGCTTAAGCCTATATACAAAAATAGTTTTAAAAACAACATTATTCTTAATCATTGCTGGAACATTGGCTATCAAACTTCTAGAAGGAAGCAATGTTTCTTGGTTAGAAGCAATTTTTCAAAGTGTAACTACTAGGACAGCTGGTTTTTCAACAGTTAATATTTCGATGTTTTCTTATACTACATTAGTTGTTATTATGATTTTTATGTTTATCGGTGCAAGTCCAAACAGTACTGGTGGAGGAATTAAAACTACTACTCTTTTCGTTATTTATCGCTCAGTTATTTCTTTTATAAATGGCAATCCCTTGATCACTCATAAAAGAAAAGTTGATGACAGCAATAAAATTAAGGCATTTACTATTTTTATCTTAGCATTTACAGTAACCATTTTAATGTTCTTGATCGTTTCAACAATTGAGATCAGAAATCCAAATCACGATATGGGCTTTATCGAAGTTTTATTTGAAACCTTTTCTGCTTTTGGTACGGTAGGTTTATCAATGGGTATCACACCTTATTTAATGCCTGAATCAAAAATACTTCTATCTTTTCTAATGCTTATCGGACGCCTAGGCCCTATTACAATTTTTGGTATCTTAAATAAAAATTGGGCTAGACCTCATATAAACCATGTAGATTATTCTACAGAAAAAATCTTAGTTGGTTAAAGCAAAGTTTAAGCTTTGCTTTTTTTATTAAAAAAAATAGGACTTTGCACAGTGCCAAGTCCTTAAGCATGGAATCTTTTCTTAAGTTCATCTTTAATTGATTTTGGAAAAAAGAAGATTATAAATAGAAGAATCGAAACTGCCAAAGCGAAAGCAACAACTGCTGGCCATTTAATTGTCACAATTCCAAAAAAAACCAAGATAATCGGTACTAAAGACAATACCAGAATTGTTAGAAGATAGATTATATAATCACGATAGTATATTCTCTTAACCAAGATGATTACAGATATTGCTAGATTGCAAGATAATAACAACAAAGGCAATAAATAATTATATGACCATCCTTCTTGAAAACTATATTCATCAATCAAGACTAAAAGCCCTATAAGTAATGATGTTAAAAAAGCTAGTTTGTATGCTATATTGTGTTTTGATAAGATACCAAAACTGACAAGGAACCAAAAAAACAATATACTTCCTATGGGTATTACTGACCATAGCTGACCTTGATAGTCAATAATATTGATAACCAAGAGGATAATAATTGAAGTAAAGGTAAAAAACATCATAGCCTTTTTAGTCAGAGGATAAAGTGTTCTTGTTGGCGGCACATATTCAGGATACTTCTCTATAACTGTCTTTGTTTCTTCAAAGCTTAGGTTTTGTTGGCATAGTGGGCAATAAGGTTTATTTGTTTTTATCTCTATTTTACATTTATCACAATATCTCATTAGTATTCCTCCACATAATTACTCTCGACTTCAACATCAAACCCAAGTGAAGTGAAGTGTCGGAAAAACTCTTTTTCAATCGTTGTTTCAATTATCGATCTAGTGAATGTCATCTTAAAACGATCTTGATAAGAAATTACTGCCAAATTTAAAGTATTATACTTCCCGGAATATACCGCAGCTGTTAAATCAACAATATATGGTTGCATAGACTCAGGAAAATCGATTTTACCAATGTTTGTTAAACTCATCGTGTTAAGTTTCATACCCAACATGTTGTACCCTATTTTAAGTGCATATTTCTTTAGAAAATATGGCGTGAAACGCAAAAATGCATTTTTCTCAAAAGCAACATTTTCACTCATCTTTCGTATCAACTCTTTTTTTGTCATGCCTTTTTCAAACTGTTCTTTGACTAAAATCTTTAAATTTTCAAAAGTTATATCATCCTCAATCATTATCATTGATGCTTTAACAAAATTAGAAAAATTTCTTAATGTATTTGAGGGAAAATGTTTTCTTAAGTTTACAGGAACAAAAATCTTGACTGGTTTTTGATTCGAAGGAATATGTTCACGGTATTGAATTTGGGTTTTATAGATAACACTCATCATCAAAGCTGTTAGATATTCTGTTACCGTCAAATTACTTTCTCTAGCTAAATTAATTATTTTATTAGTTGAGACAATACCTGAAATCAAACCTGTCAAATCATCTGATAATGGCGTTCCTTTTATTCTATATGCTCTTTCTTCCGGGACATGTTTTCTGTTTTTTGAGTTATAATATTTTGCATTTGCATCTTCATATTCTTCCATAGATGGCTTTTGATGCTTTGTAGGGACTATGTTATCAGATTTTACCTCTTTCCCTGTCAATTTTAAATACTCATAAACCAATGCCTTAATCAGCATTATTAAACCAGCTCCATCAGCAAGTGAGTGAAACATTTCCACAGCTATATCAGAGTTTCGATACATCACCTTAAAAAGATAACCATTATTATACTTAGCATTCATTTCGCCACAGATATAATGAGACATCTCTTCGATAAAAAAAGGTTTTGAATTATGATCAAAATAACTCCAGAAAAGACCTTTCTTGAGCTTGACTTTAAACATTGGATATCTGGAAAGAATTCCATCTACCGCTAATTGTAAAATATCCTTATCCACAGGCTCAGATAAAGTTATAGCAACTCGAAAAACATTTGTTTCTCGGTGATTTGAAACTTCAGGGAATATTTTCCCCGAGTTATCCAGCCTATACCAAGTATCATATCGGTTCTCTTTATTCATAAATAACACCTAATTGCTGATTAATATATTTATAGATTATCTTCCAAGCAGTTCTCGATGATGCCATTTTATTAAAACCTAAAGGAAAAACGTGAAACATTCCTTCAAAACTATGGATTATTGCGTTGGGCAGTTCTAGACCGATGTCCAATGTATCTGAAAGGATTAATTCGTCTGATCCAACAATCATTAATAAATTTGAAAAGTTAGTAAAATTTCCATACTTAGGCGAAATATAGGGATGTTTCAAACTATTATCACCTGCATAAGCAACTTTGTCAAGAGGGAGAGTCCCTTTGCCAAAGAAAGGATCTTTATCTTTATTCTCCCTATAAGACCTTCCGGTTTCTGCAAGATCTGTCCAAGGTGACATAACTACCATTGCTTTTGGTAAATCAATTTTTTGATCTTTCAACGCCAAACCCAAAGCTAAAGACAACCCTCCTCCAGCACTATCTCCAGCGATGATTACATTCTGTGAAGAAAAACCTATTTCTAATAAGTATCTATATAAATCAATAGTTTCATTTAAAGCCTTTGGAAAGGGGTGAATAGGTGCCAAGGAGTAATCTAAAGAGTAAACTTTTAAGTTATGGTTTGATCCTAAATATTTCTTAGCAACTTTTCGGTATGTATCATTATATCCGGATACATAAGCTCCGCCATGCAAGTGAATCAAAGCATATTTGATTTCTTGATTTTTGTAATTGATTGTTTCAACTGAAGCATCTCCAACCGATATTGTTTGAAAATCAATATCTTTGCTATATTTGTAGTTATCTGATAAAGTATTGGTAAAGATATATCGGAATTTGAAGTTGTATCTTTCTCTTGCAGCTTTAAATTTAAAACCAAATCTAACTAAGGAAACTCCAAACTTATCAGAACACTTTTGTTTATGATAATAATACTTGCTCATATCAACCTGCCTTAACTTAATTATAACACGAAATATTAAAGTTATTAGAAATAAAATCATTTAATTTTTTTCTGATTTCTATTATAATAGATTTAAAAAAACAAAAGGAGATAGATAGAATGAACCTTGTAAATAGATTTCTAAACTATGTGAAATATGATACACAATCTAAACAAAATACTGATGAATATCCATCTACAGCCAAGCAATTGGTGCTTTTAGAAGTATTGAAAGAAGAACTTGAAGAAATGGGTATTGATGCATCTATTGATGAGTTTGGATATGTGATTGGTAGAATACCTAGCAATCTTAATAAACCAACTAAAACAGTTGCTTTGATTGCTCATGTTGATACTTCACCTGATGCAAGTGGAACTGATGTTTGTGCAAAAATAATAAAGAACTATGATGGCCATAATATAACCTTAAATGAAAACTTGAATATTGTGCTCGAACCAAAAATTTTTACGAATCTCCTTGATAAAGTTGGAGATGATTTAATAGTGACTGATGGAACCACACTCCTAGGTGCTGATGATAAACTTGGAGTTGCCCAAATCATGGATTTTGCAGATTTTGTTATGAAGAATTCTTCATATGAACACGGCGAGATAGTAATTGTATTCACTCCCGATGAGGAAGTTGGAAACGGGACTTTATACTTTGATCCTAAAAAAGTAAATGCTGATTTTGGCTTCACTCTTGATGGCTCAAAAGTTGGTGAAATAGCTTATGAAAACTTTAATGCTGCAACTGCTAAAGTTACAATTCACGGAAAATCTGTTCATCCTGGTTCTGCAAAAAACAAAATGGTTAATGCGATTTCTCTAGGTTATGAGTTTGACTCTTTGTTACCAAAGTTTCTGCGACCTGAATTTACCGAAAATTACGAGGGTTTCAACCATTTGTTGAATATCGAGGGAGCTTGTGAAAGGTGTGATATGGTCTATATAATTAGAAATCACGATAGAGAATTATTTGAAAAACAAAAGCAAGATTTTTTCTTGAATCAAGAATTTCTTAATAAGAAATATGGTAACAACACTGTTTTAGTTGAAATAACTGATTCTTACTTTAACATGAGAGAAATTCTTGACAAATATCCTTATATCATAGAACTTGCGATTAATTCAATCAAAGCTAATGGAATCGAACCCATAATAGAGCCTATTCGCGGTGGTACTGATGGTGCTAGATTAACATTTATGGGATTACCTTGTCCAAACCTAGGAACCGGTGGTTATAACTTTCACGGTCCATATGAATATGCTTCGATAAAAGAAATGTATCAAGCGGTAGAAATCATAAAGCATTTAGTTAAATCAATCGGTGAGATTTAAGACTAACTCAAATAGCCATAATAGTATCAAACTATCGTGGCTATTTTTATACTTAAAAAAAATGATTTATGTTATAATCTAAACAAGGAAGAAATCATGAAAAAAAGATATCTCTTTATACCCTTAATAATTCTATCATTTATTGCAAACTCGATACTAACTAATTTAGTGTTCACCGAAATTAGACCTTTGATATCGTTTCTTTTGTCTGTTCCTTTTTACATTATTATCTATGTTTATTACCGTGAGACCAAATTGTTAGTAGCATTTTCTTTTATATCTATATTTACAATTCTTTCTTATTGGGTATTTTTAGCTTTTCTAGATATATTTCCTCTTTATTCTCCTAACATGAGATTAATCGGAATGGTTTCTTTCTTTGGTTCTATAATTAATTTAATTTTAACCTTCGGAATTGTTCTACAAGCGAACAAAAATAAGTTGATAGCTGTTAGTTTGATGTTCTTTGCGATTGTTAACTTCTTTTTTGGGTCATATTACAATTTCTTTTTGATGGACTTAATTAGAGCGCTTTTTGGCCCAATTCCTAGCGATATTATCCATGCATTACAAGTTATGGAATTCGTTTATTTCTTTTTGCAAGTTATCATGGTAATTTTACAAGTTATTATCATCTATATATTTGATAAGAACTCAGATTATGATAACCAAACATTTGCTGCTCAAAAGTAAAGATATTAACTTATTCTCTTAGAAATTTTACCATTCAAATCACACAAAATGATATAGATATTTTCTTTTAACTATGTTATTATTGTAAAGGCAAGAGGTGATGATGACAATGAGCAAAAAGAAAGTTTTATATATATTTATTATCGCAATTAACTTAGTTAATTTTTTTATCTATTATGTTTTAGATATAAAGATACCTTATCTTTTTTATCTTCTTTTTATCCCATTTAATCTAATTTGCATTTTATTTTATCGCCACTCAAAACTTATAACCTTCTTCCATGTTTTGACGATTGTTAATCTTTTTGGTTATTTTATGATTCCGCTTTTCCCTCAATTCTTTAGACTTTTTGGTCTGATTTCCTTTATTGGTGTCATTGCAACAGCACTAGTTGCTTTTGGAACGATTCTACAAAACCGAACATATAAGTTTATAGAAAGAAGCTTTATGTGGTTTAGCGTTTATAATATTATTTTTTTCTCACTATATACGCCTTTAATCCTTAACTTGTTTATCGGTTTCTTTGGACCGTTTCCAATTGCTGTACAAAGGACAATCAATACATTTTACGCTGTCCAGATGATTATTTATCTCGCTAACACATTGCTACAGTTAAGAGTTATCTATTTAAGCGAAATGATTATTTTCTTTGAAAAAGAAGAAAAATCAAGAACGCTTATAACAACTAACAAGGTGCAAGATTTGCCTTTCTTCAAAAAATAGCCATTATGTGGCTATTTTCTATTTTTAGGAGGAATTATCTATGAATCAATTTCTTTCTTCAAAACAAGCTGTCTATGCTCATAATGGTGTAGTTGCCACAAGTGATGGGCTAGCTGCACAAGCTGGTCTTGATATTTTAAAAAAGGGTGGAAATGCAATTGATGCCGCGATTGCTACTGCTGCTTGTTTGACAGTAACTGAACCTTGCTCAAACGGTATTGGTAGTGATTGTTTTGCTATTGTTTTTTACCATGGAAACCTTTATGGAATGAATGCTTCTGGGAAGAGTTCAAGAAACATTACGATAGAGAAAGTAACTGATAGAGGTTTTGATCAAATCCCTAAATATGGGGTTATTCCTATAACAGTTCCAGGGACACCAAAAGGGTGGGCAAGCTTAAGCGCAAGATTTGGAAAACTTAGTTTAATCGAAGTCTTACAACCAGCAATAAAACTAGCTGAAAAAGGATTTGTTATTTCACAACATCTAGGGTTTTATTTTGAAAATGCCATCAAACATTATGAGATAAATAACAAAGGTCCTGAGTTTGAAAGTTTCTTTAAAGTGTTTAAGAATAATGGATTATTCTATAAAGCCGGAGATATCTTTCAGAGTCACTTAATGGCTAAAACACTAGAGGAAATAGGATTAACTAATAGTGACAGTTTTTATAAAGGTGAGCTTGCAGGTAGAATTGTTGACTTCATGGAGAAGAACAATGGTTTTATCGATAGAGAAGACCTTTTTAATCTCGATGTATCTTGGGTTGAACCCATATCAGTAAAATATAAAGGTTTTGATGTTTTTGAACTTCCTCCAAACGGTCAGGGTATTACTGCCTTAATGGCTCTTAACATCTTAAAGAATAAGTCTTTTGATCGCTTAGATTTTTCTACCTTTCACGAACAAATAGAAGCTATCAAAATCGCTTTTTCAGATACATTAGCTTACGTGACCGATCCTGATTTCATGAAGATTAACCCTGAATATCTATTAAGTGAAGAATATGCTTCACTAAGAAGAAATGAAATCGATGAAACAGCTAAAGAATATACACCTTATGATTATAAAAAAGGAGGAACTGTATACCTTGCAACAGCTGATAAAGATGGTAATATGGTCTCGTTCATTCAAAGCAATTACATGGGATTTGGTTCAGGAATAGTTATCGATGATACAGGTATTTCCATGCAAAACCGAGGTCATACATTCTCAATGGATAAGTCTCATCACAATTGTCTAGCTCCAAACAAGAGAACATACCACACGATAATTCCAGGATTTATAATGAAAAATAAAAAACCAATCGGTCCTTTTGGTGTTATGGGAGGTTTTATGCAACCTCAAGGTCATCTTCAAGTCTTAATGAATATGATTGACTTTAAGATGAACCCACAAGCAGCTCTTGATGCTCCAAGATTCTTCTTTGATGAGGGCTTAAAAGTTCAGTTAGAGAATACCTTTAATCCGGAAATAGCCAAATTTCTTGAGGCTAGAGGACATGAAATAACCATATCAAATAGATCTGCTGTCTTTGGTAGAGGCCAAATAATTATCAAAAATAACAACTATTATCTTGCTGGTACTGAAACTAGATGTGATGGATTCATTGCATACTACTAGTAAATAAAAGGCAAAATCTTGAATTTAAGAGATTTCGCCTTTTTTTTATTTTCTGATTTCAGCTTGTTTTTTTTCATATGCAATCTTATATAATTCTTCAACTGCAAAATGAAACTTTGTGACCGAAATACTCTGGTCGATTGGAAATAGATAAAATGTATCATTGTTTGTTGAGAAACTCAAACAATCTCCCTTGTTGAAATAATCATACTCAACATGTACTCCGTAATTATTCAACACAGGTTTAGTTAACTCAAAACTTTCACCATCAAAGACTGCATTCAATCTAAAACCTAAAGCATCATGTCTTAATATTCCATTACCTAAACGGTAATAACCAGTTGAGTTAGGCAATGAGTCGATTGCTACTTCGCATTCTATTTGATATTTGCCCCCTACAATCTCTTCTTTTACCTCATGCCTTTGCCATTCGAACCAATCGGGAATAAAAGAAAATATCCCTTCGTTATTTTCTTCTAATAATTGTGAATACTCATTTACATAATAACTATGCTGACACTTCTCACAAAAAAGATGAGTGTCATTGCTTCTCATTGAAAAATCAGTCAAACAATGCGGACAGCGATAGAGAACTTTATGTAAGTTTTTCGCATAATTATTACCTTTAAATTTAATCGAGTTGTCAAGTTGATATTTATAGTCATTATAATCAAAAGCATCTTGGATCTTTTGATTTATCTCTGATATAGATAGATTCTCTAAATCATCTTTATCAAACAATTTTTTCATAATAGACTTGACAGGAACATTTCTTGTAATCAAGTTAAAAACTGCATGATGTAGATGATGACCATGGGAAATCAATGAGATGACAGGATATTTAAGGAGTTTAATCATTTTTCCTAAAGAATCTGGGATAATTGCTGGTGTCCCTATCAATGAGTATCTAGCTTCAGGATATATAACTGCAACTGACTTATTAACAGCCAATCCATGCTTAATTTGCTTTATCAAATATGGATCATTGATGAATTTTCTCTTACCAAAACACCCGACATTTCTCATGAGTTGTTCGCGATTGATAAATCCATCAACAGCAACAATATAATTTGCTCTTCTAGGAAAAAATGCTCTTGTGGCAACTTTGAAGTCAAAAAAACTATTGTGATTACATAACAAAATATAAGGTCCTTTTATGTCTTTCACCCCATATTTTTCAATTTTTACTCTTCTGATGAAAGTCTCAGGTATACTAAGCAACCAAGCTAAAACTTGCAGATACCACTTAGCTCTTTTTGGCATTGATTTTAAATCAAATCTAGGCATTTCTTTTACTTCAGAATATGGTTTATAAACTACATCGGATATTTTCACAGTTTGGTCCTATTCTTTCTCTAGTTTTTTCTTTCCAAGTGTAAAACAATATGTCGTAAATTCATCAAAACCGTCAATTTCTAGAACACGATCAACCAAATCCTGATCATAAGCACAGATTGCACAAACACCAGAATCGATGATTTCTGCAGCTAATGAGAGATTTTGACCTGCATGTCCAGCTTCTATAGCAATCATTTTATGAGCGCAAAAATCATACTTATACTCACTTCTTTCAACGACAGCTGTAAAAAATACCACTATAGCTGCACCTCTTAGTTGTTTAAGGATTGCATTATCGACTTCTTTATCGAGTGAATCATCCGTTTTATATAGAGCTAAACAATGTTTTTCTTGTAGATAATGATAGATTCCTTTTTTTAAGTCTGTAACATTATTAAGATAAACATATGTTTCCATCGAGTTTGTCGCTCCACCTGTAGGTATGGTACGATATACAGCATTATCTGTATGATAATCTACCCTACTCGTTTCCCATAAGATATATGAAAGCTCAATAAAACTTAAGGGGTTTTTGCTATAGGATCTTAGACTTCTTCTATTCTTTATACATTCAGCTAAACTCTTCTGTCTCAATGAAGAGAAATCTTTATCTAGAGGAATCAGGTCTATTATCTCTTTCATTTCTTTGAACTGCTTAGGTTTCGGAAGATTTAGTTTTCTTTTAGTTTCGGTTTCGTAAAGATCTATCCATCTTGGTTTAATCGCTTGACGATTGTTTTTAATTGAACTATTCATCACTTTGATTCTCCTCAAATAGATTTAAATATTTCTTATATCCTTGTTCAACCATTTTCTCTTTGGGAATAAACTCAAGCGCAGCACTATTGATACAATATCTTAACATACCATTAGGCCCATCATCAAACACATGCCCCAAATGACTATTTGCCTCTTTTGACCTAACTTCAATCCTTCTCATACCATGTGATAAATCAATATTTTCTTGAAGTTCTTGATCATCTATTGGCTTTAAAAATGAAGGCCAGCCACAACCAGAATCAAACTTATCTTTTGATGAGAACAATACTTTTTTTGAGACAACATCTACATATATTCCCTCTCTATACTCATTATTGTATTTATTGGCAAAAGGTGGTTCTGTTCCATTTTGTTGAGTGACATAAAACTGCAAAGCATCTAATTTTTTGATAACCTTATCATATTTATCCATAATCATCAAAAAGGCATATCTATCTTTAAATCAAGCATTTTCTTCACTTTGATTAATTCTTCTTTTGTCGCTTGATTTAAAGGTAGCCCTTTATCCTTCCTTTCCATCCAAATCAAATACTCTTTCTCTCCTGCAGTATAAATCCTTTCTTGGTTTGGAGCTTTTTCACTAGCTCTTAAACCTCTAAGAATATCTCCAGCAGTTTTCTTAAAACTTTCTAAACCCATAAAAGCTTCAGTATCTATAGCGATAAAAAAGTGACCTAAATGATAAGGTTTAAGGTTTCCATCTTCATCCTTACCACTTAACATTTTTAAAAAACTACCTGCTTGTAAAGCTGCTGATAAAACTTCTACTACTGTTGCATATCCATAACCCTTATAACCCGCTAACTCTTCACCAATACCACCTAAAGGTGCAAGTGCAGCTTCGCCTGATACCAAATCCTTTAATATCTGTTTTGAATCAGTTTTTGCCAAACCATCTCTTCCAACCACCATACCTTCAGGAGTATCTAAGTTCATTTTCGCGAAATATTCAATTTTTCCTCTTTGAGTTATACTAGTAGCACAATCTAATACAAAAGGAAACTCTTCATCAGTTGGAAAACCGATAGTAAGAGGGTTTGTTCCAAGCATATTTTCAACACCAAAAGTAGGTGCTATCGAAGGCCTAGCATTAGTTCCTGTCATACCTATCATACCAGCCTTCTCAGCCATTGAAACGTAGTAACCAGCAATCCCATAATGGGTTGAGTTTCTAACAGTAACCATACCCATTCCATATTTTCTTGCTTTCTCAATTGCCAAGTTCATTGCTTTATAACTAACAACCATACCCATACCATCCCCTCCATCAAGAACAGCTGTTGTTGCTGTTTCTTTAAGTAAAGTAATCTCAGTAATAGGTTTTTGAATCTTTGCTAGAATTCTGTCAACGTAAATTGGCTTGAAACGATTGACACCGTGACTTTCAATACCTCGTCTATCACTTTCTGCTAATACATCTGCACAAATAAATGCATCTTCTTCGGGAACACCTAATTTCATGAAAGCCTCTTTCATGAAACTTACAATAAAATTCCAGCTTACATAAGTTTTATCCATTCATATCACCATCCAAACATTAACTTACTTGTATTATATCATATCCACCCCTAGATAATATAGTCTAGAGTCAATATCTGTATTTGAGATTAATTATAATTTAAAAACTAAAAAGATATGGTATAATAATTTTAGAATTTTATTAGAAAAGAGGATAAAAATGCCAAAAGAAATCTTATTGGAAAAATTAGCTGATTTAGTTGTAAAAATTGGTGCTAATGTACAAGAGAATCAATTAGTTTATGTAACAGCTCCAACCGACGCTGCCCCCTTGACAAGAAAAGTTGTCAAAAGCGCTTATTTAGCAGGAGCAAAAAAAGTTGTTGTTAACTGGGTAGATGATTATACCAGTCGTTTTTCCCTTGAATTTGAGTCAATTGAATCTTTAGAAGATATTCCTCAACATAATATTGATCGAATCAAGTATCTTATCGAAAATGGCGGTTGTGTCATTTCGATTGTCTCACCAATTCCTGGAGTTAATAAAGGAATCGATTCACTAAAAATCCAAAAAGCGGGCTTAGCTAGAAGTAAGGCTATCCAGTTTTATCGCGAACATATGATGAACAATAATACCCAGTGGACGATTATAGCTTCTGCAAATCCTGTATGGGCAAAAAAAGTCTTTCCTAACTTAAATGAGGAAGAAGGTACAGAAGCTTTATGGGATGCAATCTTTGCTGCATCAAGAGTCACCGAAGAATCAAATCCTATTGAAGAATGGAACAAGCATAATAAAGAATTATTAGATCACAATAAAATCCTCAATGATTATAAATTTAAAACACTTCATTTTTCAAACTCTTTAGGCACGGATTTGCACATTGATTTAGTTGAAAATCATGTATGGGCAGGCGGACAAGAAAAAGCAAACAATGGTGTTATTTTTAACCCTAATATCCCTACTGAAGAAAACTTTACTATGCCACACAAATATGGTGTAAACGGCAAAGTAGTCGCAACTAAACCTCTTGATTATCAAGGGAACCTAATTGAAGGGTTCTGGTTAGAGTTTAAAGATGGAAAAGTCGTTAATTTTGATGCTGTTGCTGAAAAATCAAGCCTTAAGAACCTCCTTGAGTTTGATGAAGGTAGTTCTTATTTAGGAGAAGTTGCTTTAATATCTTATGATTCTCCAATTTCAAAAGCCAACATTCTTTTCTTTAATACCCTGTTTGATGAGAATGCATCATGTCATCTAGCTCTTGGTAGAGCTTACCCGATGAACATCAAAAATGGAACATCGATGAATCAAACCGAGTTAGAGAAACTCGGCTATAACAACTCTATGTCTCACTCTGATTTTATGTTCGGAAGCATTGATATGAACATAGTAGGAACTACACAAAATGGTGAAAAAGTTCAAATATTTAAAAACGGAAACTTTGTTGTATAAGTTTAAGGCAAGAGCATCTTGCCTTATATTTTTACATTAATTTGATTATTTTTGCTACTTATTTGACTTTTTTTAATCGATTAATTATAATTAATCTAAGGATGGTAATCAATGAGACTAGAAGAGATTGTCTACAATATTTTTTATATGACCAACATTTCATTTTCTATCTATGAAAATAACAAAAAGATTTACTATACTAATCCTATGATTTTACCAGATGCATTTAAGACAGAAATCATTGGTGAAAAACAGATAATAGTCTCCAATCACCATGATAATAAAATCTTAAGAATTCAGGATTATTATGGTCTAACTTTTTTATGTCTATACGTTGATAACAAACATGTTGTTGTAGGCCCATATTTAATTAATGATGACTTTGAAAAACACATTGATAATATCATCTTTAAATTTCATTTGATTAATGAAGAAGCAACACTAGTTGAAAACTTTTATAACAATCTTCAGATTTTAAATGAATCACAACAAAACTTGATTGTCAATACTCTTCATGGTCTTGAAGTTTTCAGTAATGATGATGTAAAAATTCATAATGTTCAAATCAAGAAAGTAGATCCTGATTATGACCAAATTAAAAAAATAAATGATTATAACATCCGGCAAGTAGAAAAATCCAATGAGATTGAAGAAACACTATTGAAGATAGTTCGTACGGGTGACATAGATTCCGCCAGGGTTTTTGACTTCACAAAAATAACTTCACAGCACTTAATCTACAAAAATAATTCATTTACCAATATGAAAACCAATCTCATGATATTCGATGCTCTTTGTAACCGAGAAGCTATTAAGTCCGGGATAGAGCTTTCCCTAGCTTATAAATTATCTATTAATACTAGAATGAACATCAATAAGATTAGTATTTCAAGTGAGCTTAGAACGCTAGCACAAAAAATTTTAGTAACCTATGCAAAAGCAGTAAAAGACTATACTCTACTCGATTATTCAAATAACATAAGAAAGATAATTCTTTATATCAGAAAAAACCTTACTAATAAGATATCTCTTGATGATATCGCGAATGAACTTTTCATAACCAAAGAGCATTTATCAAGATTGTTTAAAAAAGAAATGGGCCTAACTATCTCTGAATATATTATCAAAGCTAAAATTGAAGAAGCAAAAAAACTTCTCAAGATTACTGACTACAATATTTTGGATATAGCGACATTATTAAATTTTGCCAATAGTTCACATTTTTCTAATTCATTCAAGAAATATGTTTTAATGAGTCCTAGTGACTATAGAAGAAAACCAAACGATCATTAGGTTTGGTTTTGTGTATATTAAGAGAGGATTAAAATGAATAAAAAATTAAGACTTGTTGTTTTTATAATATCAATCATAATAACTGGAGTTTTTCTGATTGATACGAGTTTAAATCTGGGTATTGTCTCTAGATTTGAAAGTTTCTTTGACCAAGAAGCACCTGTTATTGACACAGAGAATCTTCGCTCTCGATATCTTCTCAATGAAGATGTTACCCTCGATATCAACTGTCAAGATAATATCGACGATTTATGTTCTGTTGAAATTGTCGGTTCAATCGATACTACCTTACTTGGTGCTCAAAGTATTACGCTAATTGCAACAGATAAAGCAGGTAATGTAACTACCTTTATCTATAATTTTGAAATTGTCGATAATGTTGACGGCTCAATGTATATCCCTTTGGGTTATTATGATGGAATTGAAGGTTTAGTCGGTGAAGATTTAAAAAGAGCCTTACACCTGATAATCAAAGATCATATTGAGTTCCCCTATACTCATTCAACTAGAACTGATACTTGGGATATTTTAAGAGAAGCTGATGAAGACCCAAACAACCCCGATAATGTAATTGGTTTTTACACAGGTTTGTCAATCCCTAAAGATTGTCAAGATACAACTAACCCTCCAGATTTCTGTTTAATGGAAGCTTATGGAGAACAAAAAATAGTTGAATGGAATAGAGAGCACATCTGGTCTAAATCTCGTGGTGATTTTTCTGATACAACCAGCATGGGTGCCCATACCGATTTACACCATCTAGTAGCTGCTGAAAGAGTGATGAATTCAACAAAGAATAATCGATATTTCGAAGACTGCAATGATGGAGATGACCTTGATATAGTTCAAAGAGGCTATGGTAACTATACTTGTAATATCTGGCATTTTGAGCCTAGGGATGAAATGAAAGGCGATGTTGCTAGAATGCTCTTTTATATGGTTGTTAGATATGAGGATGAAAGTTTAGACCTAGAGCTTGTCAATGATCCAGAGCAAGATAAGAACTCAAAACTACCGATATATGGTGACATCGACGATTTATTAAGATGGCATATTGAAGATCCCGTAAGCGAAAGAGAGATTCTTAGAAATGAAGTAATCTACTCATATCAAGGTAACCGAAACCCCTTCATTGACCTTCCTCAACTCGTTGAGTTGATTTGGGGAACTGCTGAAGATTACAATTAAAAAGTAAAAGAGACAAAGCAAATATTGTCTCTTTTCTTTTTAATCTTCAGTTTTCTCAGTAATAACCTCAACATCCATCGGATCGGTAACTTCTTCAGTTTCTAAATCTTCTTCGACATATTTGGTTTCTGATACATTGACAACAATTTTCTTTGGATCATCAACTAATTCAATACCTTGAGGTAAATTCAAGTCTGCAATAGCCAAAGAATCCCCAATACCTAATCCAGATACATCTAGTTCAATGTTTTGAATCCCTTGACCTACACCAAACTCAACTTCAACACTATCAGTGATTAATTGAACAAGAACACCTGGTTTTTCAATACCTTCTTTACCTAAAAGAACGATTGGCAAACTAGCTTTTATAGTATCACCAGCTTCAACTTTCTGCAGTTTTACATTTAAAACTACGTTGGGATTAACTACATGACGTTGAATATCTTTGAAATAAACCTGATGTTTTTTCCTACCCAATTTAACATCAAAAGTCTGTGTCAATCCATATTGTTTGAAAGTATCACGAAAATCTTTCTCTTCCATTTGGATAGTCTCTGGCTCGATTGTTTTGCCGAACATGACTCCTGGAATCTTTTTTTCATCCCTTACAAACCTCAATGACTCTGTTCTTTTTTCTATTTTCATTTTCTAGTCTCCTTTCAGATTATTTTAAAGTCAAAAATATTATATCACAATTTGTCAATTAATGCACACTTTAGCCAGTTAAACTGAATATCACGATTAGAGTTTTTTAAAAAATATCCATTATATCTACTAACAAAAAGAGTTCCTGACAAAAATCAGGAACTTCTCATGTTATTCTTTCTTTTAATTCTCCTTTCTTTAAAGAACTTTTTCAATCCTTTAAAGAACTTACCATTGAACATCAGCATCAAGCCTTCAAGCTGTCCTTTAGATATCATACCTCCAGACATTCTTGCCAATCCACGCATAGGCAAATGATATATAATCATAATCATTGTACTAGATTTTTCATATCTACCAAATAACTTCAGCAGCTTTATATAAGCTTTAAGTGAACTAAAAAACCATCTACCAGCAAAACCTTTTGAGTATTTCAATTGCTCAACTGTTGTATTATAATGAACAACCATCCTGTTTTTCTTGTAAAATTGGTAATTTGGATTAGGAGTATTTCTTCCTAGTAGTCTCTCGAATTCTTCAGTATTAACCTCTTTAATATTTCCAGAGTAATAATTAGGAATCTCTTTCTCAGTTAAATCTGGGTTTATTTTCAAACCATCTATATGTATTGTCTCTTGTAACCTAATATCTCTTGAAGATGCCCCGATAAGTATCTCATAATCCAAATCTTCAACAACAAAACTATTTGTATTAGGATTATAGAAACTAAAACTATCATCACTTAAATTAATCTTGACCCTTTTTTGTGCTTGTGATTCTAACTCAACCTTGATGAAACCTTTGAGTTCTTTATCTGCTCGATAAGTATTTGAATTCTTAGCTCGAACATATAGTTGAGCTACTTCTTTACCTTTAACCTTCCCTGTATTCTTGATATTAAATTCAACAAAATCTTTGTTTACTTCAAGATTATCATACTCAAAACTTGTATATGACAAACCATAACCAAACTCATGTCTCACAGTGATGTCTTGTTTGTCAAAATATCGATAACCTACATATATTCCTTCTTTGTATTCTGCGCTAACTTCTTTTCCCGGAAAATTATTAGCATTTGGATAGTCGCTATAGCGATAAGGTATTGTTTCGGATAACTTACCACTAGGATTAACTTTCCCAGTCAAGATATTTAAAACAGCTTTTGCTCCGGCTTGTCCGCTTAAATAACTATGTACCAATCCATCTACATGGTCTTCAAAATTCATTTCTACTGCACTACCACAAGATAGAACAGCAACCAATTTTTTGTCAAGTTTTGCGAGGGCTTCTACCAAATCTATTTGATTATTTGGCAAAGTAAAGGATTTTCTATCAATGCCTTCAACCTCTGAGTATTCATCTAATCCTATATAGATTAGTATTACTTCTGCTTTTTTTGCTAGCTCTATGGCGTTATTAATCATTCGCTTACTTGGTTTTCCATATCTGTTATAACCAGGTTCAAATCCAACATATTCCAAATCATATTCCTTGATGCTTGTTAAAGTGTCATCTATTTTCGTGGGATTGACAATAGATGATCCAGCACCTTGATATCTTGGTTTTCTTGCGAAATCGCCAATGATTGCGACCTTTGTTTTTGACTTAATCGGCAATAAGCCTTCTTTATTTTTTAAAAGGATGATTGAGTCTTCTGCGACACTTTGGGCCATCAAATGATGTTTTTCTAAATCAAATACTTGCTTTTCTTTTTGCATTGCCTCTGATGATTTATAGATTGCTTCAAGTAAGATATCTACATTCTCATCTAATACTTTTTCTTCAATTACTCCTGTCTTAATCGCTTCAATAATCTCTTCATTCGTTTCTCCTGAAGTTGATGGCATCTCAAGTGAATTTCTTGCTTTTAAACCTAAGACACGATCATTTGATCCACCCCAATCAGTTACTACTAAACCTTTATATGACCAATCTCTTCTAAGTATATCTATCATCAAGTGTTGATTCTCATTGGTGTGAGTCCCATTCAACATATTATATGATGACATCAAAGTCTTGACTTTTCCATCTTTGATTCCTATTTCAAATGGTTTTAGATAGATTTCTCTTAAAGTTCTCTCGTCGATAATTGAATCGATTACCATCCGTCGATATTCTTGATTGTTAGCAGCAAAGTGCTTCAAACAAGCAAAAGTACCTGTTGATTGGATTCCTAAAACATAACTCGCAGATAGTTTACCTGCCAAGAAGGGGTCTTCACTAAAATATTCAAAGTTTCTACCACATAATGGATTTCGTTTAATATTTGTCCCTGGACCTAGCAATATATTAACACCTTGACAAAGAGCTTCTATTCCTAAAAACTTCCCCATTTCATTAGCAATTTCTAAGTTCCAACTATTTGCGACTGTTGCAGCTGTTGGAAAACATGTGGCTGGAATTGATGCATTCAAACCTAATTGATCAGATGCTGAGGCTTGTTTTCTTATTCCATGTGGTCCATCAGCCAAAAATATACTAGGAATTCCTAGTCTCTCAATCTCTTGTGTAGTCCAAAAATCTTTGCCTGACATCAGTGAAGCTTTTTCTTCTAGAGTCATCTTATCGATGATTTCCTTATATTTCATATATTACCTTATACTTATTAACTAGGATCTTTTAATAATAAGTATTCTTATCCTTTCTTTTGTGAATTAGATTACTCCACTGGAGATTTACCACTTTTTGATTATATCACTTATCTCATTTTTTTAAAATGTCGTCAAAAAAATATTTCAAATATAATAAAAAAAACTTGACAAACATCTTGATAACCTGATATATTAATAGTGTTAATATTTTTAACATTGTTAATGAGAGGTGTAAGATGGATAAAATATCAAGACAAGATAATATCAAGAAAGAGTATGTTAATGCCACTAAAGAAATCATCGAAACTAAAGGTGTTGAGCAAGTATCCGCAAGAAATATTGCTAAGATAACCGGTTTTTCATATGCAACTCTTTATAACTACTTCAAAGACATCGATACGTTAATGACTTATGTAGCAATCGATTATCTAGATGAAAGCTATGAATATATTACATCCGGACTAAAAAGAATATTAAATCCCATTGAAAAAATAATCCATTGTTCCACCAAATACTTTGATTATATGTTTAGCAAACCAAGTGTATTTAAAATAATCTTTATTAATAATTTTGGTGAAGTAACACAAGAAACAGCAATGAAACTTGTACCAAAAGTAACTATTTTACTAAAACAAATACTTGATGAGATTGAAGAAAAGAGATTCAAGATGTCATTTGATTCAACCTACGAGTTGATTTCATCAAGCGTTCATGCAAAACTGATGTTTCATGTATTTAATCGTACTAGTAATGATGTCAAACACACTTTCAATCAAATAAGTAACGAAATTAAAGATATGTTTAGGTGATATTATGAAAAAAATATTTATTGTTCTTAGTTTTTTTATTGGATTTGCTTTTATTATGGGATTGATAATGTATATTAGGATTACTGAGAATTCCAAAGCCATACTCAACATTGAGATATCGGAAATAGACTTTTCAACTTTTGAAGATGGCGCTTATACAGGTATGTATTATCGTGATTCAATCGGGACAGAAGTAATTGTTACAATCGAATCTGGTCAAGTTACTGAAATAGAGTATTTTAACCATCAAGCCGCAAAAGGTTTAGTTGCAGAAGCAATTAAGGATGTGATTATCTCTGAACAATCGATTATTGTCGATGATTATGCTGGAGCTACTATATCGAGTAGGTGTATCAAACTAGCTATTATAAACGCATTTAGTGAAGAATAGAGGAGGATTATATGAAAACGTTAATTCTCTATGAATCAAAAAAGAACATGACAAAGAAAATAGCTGAGATGCTTAATAAAATGCATGAAGATTCAAGCTTATTTAAACTCTCTTCATTTAAAGGAAACTTAGAAGATTATGATAAAATCATCATCGGAACTCCTGTTTATATTGGAAAAATCAATCAATTAGTCAAGAATTTTCTTGATGAGTTTTATTCAGTTATCAAAAACAAGAATCTAAAAATCTTTCTTTGCGGAATGAATCATAAAGCATTAAGTGATGTGCTAAAATTAAACTTTAATGAAACTATTATAGAAAACGCGATAATTGATTACCTTGGTGGAGCTTATAATTTTGACAAAATGAACTTTATTGAAAAGTTGATTGTGAAAAAAATTGCAAAAGTAAAAGAATCTCAAGAAGTTATTTTATCAGATAATTTTCACAAATTTGTTAGTTAAAAAAGATCCAGATTTTGGATCTTTTATTCTAATACACTGAACTTATAGATAATAGACTCAAAGTAACGTCTGTTTTTTTGGAGATAACTTGTAGATGCATCTTTATTATTAAAACCATATGGGCTTTTTTGACATTCAAAACAAAGAGCAAAGTGTCTTTCGTGTTTTTCTAAAAACCTTAATTTTGATTCATTAATATTGTTGTGGCTATAAAAAACCATATGATCATATGTAGAGTATACCTCAAGCAATCTTTTGCTGTTAGGTTCAAATACTTTTGCCATTGGCTTATCAACTTTATTAAACGGGAAAAAAAATATATCATCTACTCCGCCTTTAGGTGTTTTAGAAAGCAAAGTTATTGTTGATTCCACTGCTCTTAAAGATTGAAAATCATACAAATCAGTTTCAGATATCTGATTTGTAATAAGCAAGTCTTCCCCTAGAAGATGTCTTTTATTACTGCTTAGTTGAACTTGATGACTTAAAATATTGCTATTGAGATTACCACTTAAATTAAAATATGCATGATTAGTTAAACTAAAAATAAAGTCATCAAAAGATACTAGATCATAGTTAATGACAATCCTATCATCATAAACTAGGTATTCTACTGTAAGGTTATAATCAACTATAGATTTTTCATTGTAAAAGAATCTAATTTTTGTGTTATTCGCAGACTCTTCTATATCAAAATCAAAGACTTTAAAAGTTAAAGCTAAATCTCCGCTGTGAAGAGTATCTTTTCCTCCTGAGTTCAAAGTTAATTGATAATTACTATCCTTAGTTTCGACTACTCCTTTTTTTACTCTTCCTGCTATAGGGCCAATAGTTCCATTTAAGTAAATAGTATTTTTAAGATAGTCTTTAATGTTCTCATATTGTAAAACAATACTTTCAAAAATTCCATTTTTATCCTTCGTTTTTAAATCATAAATGGTTGCTCCATAATCAAGAAAACTAACCTTTATATCACTTCTTTCAATCGATATTATTGTAAACCCTTCTAGCTTATCAATCTTAAACATTATTTTCCTCCAAACAAGGATATTTTAACTTATTGTTCTATATTTTACAAGTCAATTACAAATGCACATACCATTCTTTTAATTTTAATAATTCTTCTTGACTTAATATATGTCCATATTCAAACCAGAAATCATTTACAATCGCATGATTTTTTTTATATAACTCGATTAAATCAATTGATTCCTTAGAAGGTACGATATAGTCATTCTTGCTTGCACTAATAAAAATTTTTTGGTTCTTTTGGCTTTTAAATTCTATATCTTTAATAGGCACCATCCCATGCAATAGAGCAACACCTTTAAACTCAACAAAATATTGAAACAATAATGAGGATATTATGTTTGCTCCATTTGAATATCCGACTAAAACCATTTTCTTTAATGGTATGCTTGTTTTTTGACTAAACTCTTCCAAGAAGAGCTTTAAATTTTTTGTTTCTATCTTTAAGTTATCTATGTCAAAGACATTTGATTTGATTCTTCTAAAGAAGCGGTTGAGTCCCATTTCATTAACATTTCCTCTTAAACCAAGAATCGATGATTCATTATCAATGTAATCAGCAATTTCAACTAGACTCGTCTCATCACCTCCAGTACCATGCAGCATTACCAATAACTTATCTTTTGACTTTTCAATATACTTATGCTTCATCAATTAAACTCCTTTACCAATTTTAATCAACGCTCTTTGGAGTGTTTTTTCTTCTTCAGCATTTAGACAGTCAAGTATTGCTCTCATGTTTTTTTCATGAAGCGGAAAGATTTTATCCATCAATTTCTTTCCAGTTTCAGTCAGTTCAAGAACAAAGCTTCTTTTATCAGTTTCAGATTGTTTTCTAGTTATATAATTCTTCTTGATTAAGATATCTAGAACATAAGTCATCGAGCTATTTGCAATAAGAACTTTTTCAATCACTTGCTTTACTGTAAGTTGGCCCTTATGGTATAGAGCTTCTAAAACTCCAAACTCAGATATATTCAAACCATATTGAAATACATCCTCCCTGATAATTCTTTCTAGTGAATTAGTAGCACGAAATAACACAGTTAATGTTTTGAGATTTTCCATTTTAGTTATACTCCTTTACAAATGTTCGATTACTTCTGACAGTATCAATTTGTCTAACATATTTTTCTATTTGCTTTCTCTGATTTCTAAATTTTGGTGGTAAAGCTAATGTTTCTCCCAATATCTCGTATGTTTCTTCATCATCTATAAATCCTGGACCTTCAGTAGCAAACTCGAATAACAATCCAGGATACAGTCTAGTGTACAATGATTTAAAATAGAATCTATCGACAAAACCTGAGTGATTTGCAAAGATTTCATTGAGATAAACAATCCATTCATTAATGTCTACTTTCTCTTCTACCCGAAATGCAACGTGATGAACTCCACCATAACCCATATGTCCTCTTGCAAGGGAGCTTTCTTCAACAATTACACTTGCTCCATTTCCGCCTTTATTCATTTCAAAAAGGTGGAAATCATTCTCTTTATTAGAATATCTCATATCTAGGTTTTCTGTTAGAACTTTGGTAACTCTATTTATATCAGTAATCCTAAAGAATATTGGTCCTAAGCCAATAATTGCATACTCATCAGGAATCGGACCTTTCTTCCAAGGAATACCAGCTTCAACACCAAAGATGCCTTCATCTGAGAATATTGCATATTCTTGAGTATCAAAGTCCTCAAAGAAAATCGTTCTTCTACCGAACATTTCTTTTATATCTTGATGTTTTATCTTATGCTTTTCAAATCTTTGTTTCCAATATGATAATGCTTCATCGCTTTTAACTCTCAACCCAATTCGACTAATTTCATCACTTCCTTTAACGACTTTGTTAATTCCAGGAAAATCAAAAAAAGTCAGATCAGTTCCTGGATTGCCCATATCATCAGCAAAAAAAAGATGGTAGGTAGAAATATCATCTTGATTGATAGTTTTTTTTACAAGTCTCATACCCATTATATAAGTAAAAAATTCATAAATTTTCTCAGCGCTACTCGTGATAGCAGTAATATGGTGGATACCTTTTAAATTACGCATAAGATCACCTCACTATGATTATATTTCGAATTCGTAATATAAGCAAGTGATATGCTCAACAGATAAGTCTCTCTATGTTTGTTATAAATTAGATATTTATCTAATTATTAGATTTACTTCTTAGATAGCTTATGATATAATACTATCATCTGGAGGATTTTATGAACTCAAAACTTTTCAAAAATAAGAACTATATGTTGTTAATAATTGGCAATTTAGTTTCTCTGCTTGGTAGCAACATACAACAATTCGTTTTATCTTTATACGTTTTAGCGATAACTGGTTCTGCAACCATATTCGCTTCAATGTTGGCAATATCGATTCTGCCAAGAATCATCCTATCACCAATAGCTGGTGTATTCGGAGATTGGTTTGATAGAAAAAAATCCATCATAATATTAGACTCCATAAACGGAATTTTACTACTAGTCTTCGCCTATGTAACCTTTAAAAACAGTGGCTTATCAATTGGACTAATATACTTATTAGTTATTGCTCTTGAGATTACTGAGATTTTCTTCCACTCTTCTATGTCAGCTGTATTGCCATCTGTTGTCAAAAGAGAAGAATACCTTGATGCCAACTCTTTGAGATCGATGGTCATATCTATCGGTCAACTAATGGCACCAATTATTGGTGCTATCATCTATGGAGCTTTTGGTTTGCTAATAGCTCTAATTATTAATGCTTTTAGTTTTTTGATTTCAGCAATCAGTGAGAGCTTCATTAAGATTCCTAAAACTAATATCGAAAAATCAGGTCGAACGATAAAGGATTTTAAAAAAGATCTTTTTGATGGATTTAATATTATCAGAAATAATCCATCAATTAAAACTGTCATCGGTGTAGCAACAGTAATAAACTTTGCAATAGCCCCCTTGTTTTCAGTAGGGCTAATCTATATAATCAAGGAGGTTTTAGCAGCTAGTGATTTTAAGTTTGGACTCTTCCAATCGATTTTAACTGCTTCTATGATTTTAGCTCCTATTCTTTTAACCCAAAAACTGAAGAGATATAAGCTTGGACATGTCTTAATTGTCTCATTCTTTATTATCGCATCTTTAGTTTTCTTAATGTCTTTTTCTACTTCTAATTTTATGATGGGCATTGATAAAGAAAACTTAATCCCCTATGTCTATCTGACATTTCTATCTTTTTTAATGGGATTATTGATAAGTGCAGTTAATATTGCAATAAACACTTTGTTGCAAAAAATCGTACCTCTTGAGTATATGGGTAGAACATCTACAGTCATGGGTCTATTAGTTACAATCGCAATTCCTTTAGGACAGATGATTTTTGGTTCATTGTATGATATCATTAATCCTGGATATGTTGTTATGATAAATGCTACAATCATGTTTTTAGGTGTTCTATATTACCGCAAAAGACTTGCGCTAATCGAAGACAAAGAAGTACAATATGATTATGAGAGGTGATTAATAGTGAAATTTAGCTTCGATAAAACTAAAAGTGAAATCTATGATTTCTTCTTTTTTCCTCTATTAGCCTATGGAGATATTGAAGTAATCCAGAAAGAAATAGATATTGAAAAAGAAATAATCGATGAGTCTCAAATAGAGTTTTTTGATCAAGCCAAGAGAATGCTTGGACCATATTTTGAAAGAATAAAGAAGTTCTATCATCATGATATTTTTGAGAATAAAGATATCGCAAATATAATCTTTAGGAGTGTTCCTCTGGATAAAGTCATTAACAGCAAAGATTTTCTCAATTGTTTAAGGAAAATTGACTTAAAATCTTTCAAAAGAAACCTTATCGAATATATTAAGAGCATCAACTCAGAAAATATAGAAATACCTGTTAAAACAGAAGACTTACCGCTTGAACTAATCAATAGATTAAATGTAGACCCTGGCTTAAAATGGAACTTACTCATCTTATATCAAGAACCTCAAGTTTTAATTCTGGAGTTATATGATTTGCTAAATGAGCTTCTACCACTGTTTGAATCATTGTATAATAAAAACAAAGAAATGATAGAAAAAACCGGAATTCGTCTGAGTACTTATTTGAATGAAAACCCCTTTGAAAACCTTGCTAGGATTACAAACAACAATATCTCCACTAGTTTTATCGAAAATGAGTATTGTGAAATCTATATTTCATTGCTCTTTTCATATTCATTATCAATTCTAAACCACTCTGATAAATCGACAATAGTCTGGGGAAACGAACTAGAAAAGTCATTTCAAAAATTAAAGAAGATTAACGAAGACAAATTCAAAAGCAGAGTTAGAGTATTTAAAGCCCTTGGAGATAAGACTAGACACGAAACGTTAAGATTGCTTTCATCTGGCAAAACATCAACAAAGGAAATCGCACAAATTTTAAATGTTTCGAGTGCAACAATCTCATATCATTTGAATGAATTTTTAACTGCTGGCATTATATCCTTAGGAAAAGTAAATGATAAATCTGCCTATGTTGTAAACTATGATAATCTTAATACAATAATTGAAGACTTCAAGAAAGACCTTAATTTTGAATAGAAAACAGTCATTTGGGTAATTGCCAAATGACTGTTTATTTATTTAAATATTATTTATGACCTTCTTTTGGTACAATGCAAATAAATTTAAAAGTTTCTAGACCGATATTTTTAAATTGATGAAGATTATTTGCTGGAACATATGCATAAGAGCCACTTTCGATTTTATTTACTTCTCCTTCAATCATCAACTCTCCTTTTCCACTGATAACAAAATTAATATGTGGCCAAGGATGTGAATGTCTTGGTGTAAATCCTTCACTTTGAACTTCTACAACTCTCATTACATAATCATCCCAACCATTATCAGGAGAAACTAAAACTTTCATATAAGCATTATTGGCTTCGTTAGATATAATCTTTTTAGCTTCTAAATCATTAAAATTACCTACCATAATTAACCTCCACTAATAGTATAACATTAGTCTTCAAAAACAAAAATGATTTGCAAAGAAATTGACCATTGTTGACTTGGTCTATACTACTTCAAAGATTGACGAATGAAATACAATTCCTTATCATAATCAGCAATATGGCCTTCTACTAAAGCAACTGTACCAAAATCACCTGATTCATCAGCTACTTCTCTGATTTTTGTAGCTAATTCTTTTAAGTAAGTGAAATCTACTTTTACAATTACCAAAGCTTTAATAATTTCGACATCTTCACTTGCTAACTCTTCTACTTTTGATAAAGTCAAATAATCTTTAATTGAAGCTTTTGGATATGCTTCTAGCATCTTAATTCTTTCAGCTGCTTCATCGTATTTCTCAAATAAGCTATCATATAACTCCTCTAAATGCACATGAACTGCCGGAAAATTCTTACCTACTACATTCCAATGCAAATTATGAAACTTTACATTAAGTACTGCCAAATCAGCAACATATTGATTTAATAAATCGATTACTTTTTTCATAAAAAACCCTCCTTTATGATCCTTAATTTTACCATAGATTTAAATATAAATCAAACATGGAAAAAATTGATTAAATTATCTGATTTATTTCTTTGAGTCCTATGAATTATCGATTATGTTTATGATATAATCTATAATATAAAGGAGAATAACTATGATTGAATCTTTAGGAAACAACATCTATTTTCTTTCTAAAAAAGAAGTTGGCAGTTTGCCTTGCAATGCATATCTAATCGTTGATGGCGAGCAAGGCATATTAATTGAACCTGGTAATCTTTTAGATTATAATTCAATCCAAAATGATATTTTAGAAATCATCAATCCCGCTAAAATAAAGCATATCATCATTACCCACCCCGACCCAGATTTAACAAGTTCTTTACCTTTGTTTGAAAGAGATTATGGACCTTTTACAATTATTACTGAATGGCGTACCAAAGAAATACTAAAATACTATGGTCTTAAATCTGATTATTATCTTATCAAAGAAAATAATAACACTTTTATGTTATCGCAGAATAGAAAATTATATTTTATCCCAGCACCTTTTCTTCACTTTGCTGGGTCTTTTGCTATCTATGACTCACAATCAAAATTTCTCTTTACAAGTGACATGTTTAGTGGATATAGTATCGATAGAAATCTTTATGCTGATGAGTCATACTTTGAGTCTATGGCAATGTATCATGAAAACTATATGCCTAGTTCAGAGTTTATTCGTTCTTTTATAAAGAAAATAAAGAATCTTGATATCGAGATGATTCTCCCTCAACATGGTTCTATAATTAATAAGCCCTATGTTGAAAAATGCATGGATTATCTATATGAAATGGACTTTTATAACTCCGGAGTTCATTTAAAAGATAGCATTCAATCTGAAGAAATAGATTATTCTTTAATCCTTTCACAAATTATCATCCGGCTGAAAAATCTTTATATGACATCAGAGATTATCGATACTTTTGAGAATACCGATATTACTATTAATCTCAACCCTATTTCTATTTCATCAAATCTAAATGGCAACCAATTGTGGAATAATTTTTTTGATATTATCTATCAAAAGAGAGGTGACCGTTGGTTAAATTCCATTGAAAGTATCGTCAATAAAGTCTCTTCGATATATGATTTAAAGATGCCTCATGTATATAATTCAAAACTAAGAGAACTACTAGAAAAACAAAGTCAAGTTGTTCAAGAGAATCAAGCTTTAAAAGATGAGATAACGAGATTGCTTTCAAAAGTTGAGGAGAGTAAAGAAGCTTCGAAAAAATGTCCTATCACAGGTCTTTACAATAAAGAGGTATTTAGTTCTTACTTAAATGATTCTTATGAAAGAATTAAAGATCACTCTGCACTTATTTTTATAGAAATTGATCAGATAGAAGCCATAAACAATAAATATTCTAAAAAAATCGGGGATGATACAATAAGGATGATTTCTTATCTGCTTTTAAATAGCAAGGAAGAAAACGAAACTCTTTTTCGAGGTTATGGCTCAGGTTTCATTTTGATTATTGAAAACACTAATAAAGAGAATGTAAGAAGTAGAGCTATCTTTCTGAAGAATCTTATTAAAGACAGCTCTAGTTTTGTTCAAGATATCACCATCGGACAAGGTATTGTTATGTTTGATGAATTTATAAATCAAGAAAAAGAACAAGCTATAAACAATATTGTTCATCAAGGCCAAGTCCGCATCGAATTTGCAAGAACTTTACAATCGGGGTCAATAATTTCTGAAAGCAAATCAAACATGGATATCTTTGAGGATAAAGTCTTGCTGGTTGATGAAGATGAAATCAATGTAAACATGCTGACAAAATACTTTTATGATGAAGAAATTGAATTGCTTCATGCAAAAAACCCATTAGAAGCTTTAGAAATCATCAATCATCACAACATCAAATTTATAATCTCAGAAATCAATCTTTCAAAGTTAGATGGCTTTGCCTTAAAACAAACCCTTAACAAAACTGAAAATTTTGCTAAAATACCCTTTATGTTCATATCTCATCTAAAAAATAATCTATCAATAGAAAGAGCGAATAAGTTATCTGTGGATTACTTCTTAAAAAAACCATATTATCCCAATGAAGTAATCGGTATAGTCAAAAGGATGATGAAGAGATGATAGATTTCATTCTTAGGTTGATTTTCCTAATCTCAACTGCTTTGATTCTTACTTTATTAACCTTAATCTTTATCCAAAAATTTCATCATCGTACAAAAAAAAGAAAAATTATCAATGCTAGAGAATACTTTTATGAAATTATCAAAGATATCAAACCAAAAACAAGAAAACCGGAAAGAAAACTCTTGTTTGAAGCATTCTTTAAACTAGAAGATCAAATAGTTTTAGACCTTAAAACAAGAGAAAAAATCCTTAAGAAAATCGATGCAAGAATCTATGAGAAAAAGTTTAAAAGAGGTCTCCATTCCTTATCATCTTACATTAGAATAACCAGCGCCATTAACCTAGGCCTTCTCCATTCTGAAAACGCCAAAAAGATCCTTATCTCTCGTTTAGCAAAAGAGAAGAATAATGCGGTAAAATTCTACATATCATACTCATTATTTCAAACGATTGATCAATTTGTGTTTGATAAGATTATTGAATCTGCGTTAGGAGAATACTATCTTTATGTAAAAAACATTGCTATTCTTTCAAACCATTTCTATGCTGAAATAATCCCTTATATTGACAAACACATTAAGAGTAACCGAAAAGAGATCGTCCACATAATTGCATACTTAGCTAAGAGACAACATAGTTTTGATGCATCTAGTTTTGTGAATCGCAATCTTCCTTACTATCTCACAAATGATAATTTTACATGTGAACTTGATATTTCTACAAAGGTTGCTCTTTTAGATGCTTTGCAAATCAGAAACTCACCACTGATAAAGGGGCCGATAATACTTAATTCTCAAAATTTGATGGTCAGAAAATACGGTTATCAAGCATTAGCTAAAAGCAAGGAAATCCATGATATCAAGAGACTGCTCAGCTATTTAAATGGGGATATTGTCCATGATAATATCATCGTTGAGGCAATAACGGATTCTATTGAATCTACGAAGACTTTTATTGAATTATTTAGTATGGTTACTACTTTTAATAAACCTTGTCAAAAGAATGCTTTAGCTAAGATTTTATCAGCTAAAACAGATCATTTAATCTTATTGCTGAAAACAAACCAAAAATCAAAAATTATCAAAATTCTTGAACTTCTAGTTGATGAAAACCATGCTGCTGGAATTATTGCTTTTATCAATGGTAATAAAGATATCGAACTTGAAAAAATGATTTTTTCAGTATTGGCCTTAAGCCTTACAAAAAACAAAATAGCTATGACTGATTTTCTAACTTATATTAAACCCAAAATTCTAATTAGATATGACTATCTCCCAATCAAACCACCTATCACAAAGAAAACTCCTTCACCACCAGAGATATCAAAGCTTAGGTTTATCTGGATAACGCTATTTTTAGCATTAATCTTTTATCCCGCATTGTCTTTCATAAAACAGGGATTGAAAGTATTTAACCAAAATATTTTTATATCTTTTGAACGTTTTATCTTAGATACCAATCTTAATCTTATCTGGTATTTCGTTTTTGCCAATCTAATATATTTATTACTATTATTAATCTCTCTTGTCGGTGCAAGGAAACAGAACTATCTTTGGTCAATAAAATCAGAAAAACTTCTTTATATTGAAGACCTTCTACCACCTATCTCTATTATTGCTCCCGCTTACAATGAAGAAGCGTCAATCATCACTAGTATTCAATCTCTTCTCAATCTTAAATATCCAAGTTATGAGGTCATTGTTGTCAATGATGGTTCAAAAGACGAAACTCTTTTTAAGCTTATTACTCATTTCAACCTTAGCAGAACAAATCCTGCTTATGAATACTCTTTGAAAACAAAAGAGATTAGAGGTATTTATCGGACAAAAGAGATTCCTAATCTAGTAGTCGTTGATAAGTTGAACGGTGGTAAAGCAGATGCTTTAAATGTTGGAATCAATATCGCAAGAAACCCATATATTTGTGGTATAGATGCAGATAGCGTTTTAGAACAAGAAGCTCTTTTAAGATTGATTTCTGTTACACTTGATAAATCCAACGTGCCAGTAGCTTTAGGAGGGAATATCATCCCAGCTAATGGCTGCAAAATCGAATATGGTCATATCGTTGAAAAAGCACTACCAACCGAGACTTTGACCCGTTTGCAATCCTTAGAATACCTTAGAGCTTTTACAACTGGAAGAATAGGTTGGGCTAGTATCAATAGCTTATTGATAATCTCCGGGGCTTTTGGTTTATTTAGAAAGAAAGATATTCTCAAAATAGGAGGTTATATAACTTCTAGTGGAAAACTGAAAAAAGACAGTGTTGGCGAAGATATGGAATTGGTTGTTAGAATTACCTATAACAAAATTGCTGCTAAAGAAAGATATCTTGTTGACTATATTTATCATGCAAACTGCTTTACTGAACTCCCTAGCGATATGAAAACACTGCTCAAGCAAAGAAACCGCTGGCATAGAGGTTTGATTGACATAATCTCTTATCACCGAAGAATGCTATTAAACCCTCGATATAAGCAAATTGGTTTGATAGCTTTTCCTTACTTTTATATCTTTGAGATATTGGGGCCTTTCTTCGAACTTTTCGGGTATCTAGCCTTGATTATTAGTTTTATTTTTGGTTTTCTTGCTGCTGAAATTGTATTTGGAATTTTCTTAGCCTCTGTCATAATGGGAACTGTAATATCATTGACCTCACTATATATTTCTGAAGAAGTAACTGAATATACAAAAACAAAAGATGTTTTTATCCTTATATTTTTCTCCCTGTTAGAAAACTTTGGATACCGCCAATTAGTTTCTATGCACCGTGTCTATTCCTTTTTTACAACCATAAAAGATACCGGAGCTTGGGGTGAACAAAAAAGAAAAGGCTTCAAATAACATATAATATCAAATGGAGGAAAAATCTTGGAAAATATTGATATAACTGATCTGCTAAATCTACCTGGATATAGCGAAGTTAGGCAAATGATTGCTGAATGGGAAAAAGTTGCTAATAACATCAGTGACCATCTTGAAGATGGAAAAATTATTATACCAAATTACTTTTTTATCTCACCAACTGGGTCGGGTGTCAGTCATTTAATCGATATCATAGCTCAGAAACTTTCTTCTTTAGGATTGATTCCTTTCTCAAACCAAAGAAAGGCAATAGAGTTTCTTTTGGAGTATCATGAGGATAAGGATATTTTTCCGGCTTTTTCTAGGCTATACAACATGTTGGAAAATGGATTATCACAATATGGAGAACCATTTGCTGGTGTTTTGGCAATTGATATAACTGATTGGGTTGAAAACCTAGCCTGTTATGAAAAAAGATTCATCAGATTTTTGCATTATCTTGTTAAGCGCGATGATATCCAAATGATTATTTTCATATCAAATTGTCAAAAAACAAATCACCTGAAAGACTGTGAGAGTGTTATCTCTTCAATTTTAAGAATCAAAAAAGTTCAGATTAAAAAGAACTCAGCAATTTCTCTTTTTAATAAGTTAGAAGAGTATTGCAATAACCTTGGCTTAAAGATTGAAATAAGCGCAAAAGAACAACTGATAGAAACAATTGAAGCCTTGCTTAAAGAAAAGAACTTCAATGGACTTAAAACAATTAAGAATTTAGCTAAAGATATCGCTTTTGAAAAGTATCGACAAGATAATTACAATAATAGCCTTATTACCTTAAGTGACATCGAGTATTTCAAACTTGGAAATGAATGGTTAAATCAGTTCAAAAGTGGTTTTTACCGTAAATCAGATGTTTGGGAGGAAAAAGAATGAATGATCAATTAAAAAGCAAAGTAGTCGATGATCATCAATATGATATGTACCTAAAACAATTAGTTACCGGTTCACGGTTTGCCAGCGAAGAAGAGATGAAAAGACATCTCAAAAGAATCGACCTTTCAGACAAAGAATCCTTAAGTGCAGGTATTCCAATAATCTCTAATGGCAAAACTGTTTATGTTGACAATCTAGATAATCACACATTGATTTTAGGATCTACTGGTTCAAAGAAAACTAGGTTATTTTGTATGCCATTATTAAATATTTTAGCTCACGCCAATGAATCGATGATAATAACCGATCCCAAGGGTGAATTATTTGAAAAGTGTTCCGGTTACATGAAAAATAGAGGATACAATATTAGAGTCCTAAACTTTAGAGAACCCACAAAAAGCAATATGTTTTGGAATCCCTTGAGCAAACCTTATCTATTATACAAAGCTCAACAATTTGATAAAGCAACCGAAATGGTAGCTGATTTCGTCAATACATTAAAAGCCAAAGTAAGAAGTGAAAAAGATCCTTATTGGGAAATAACTGCTTCTAATTATATTGTCGGAGTGATCTTATTGCTGTTTGAACTAGCTAAAGATATCAGTGAAGTAAATATGAAAAGTGTAGTTGTAATTGCTGCTTATGCCCATGAGACCAATGAAGTAGATTTGTCTGACCTTGCCAAATTTGTCAAGGATTTACCAAAGCAATCTTTAGCTGCTATCAAAATGCTTTCTACTCTATTGAATGCAGATAACACAAGAAAAAGCATCTTAGGGACAGTCGATACAATGCTTTCTCCATTCATGAACTCACATTCATTAACAAGTCTTTTATCGGAAACAAGTTTTGATATCTCAGATATCAATAAAAATAAAACTGCTATATTCTTGGTAATTCCTGATGAAAAAACTACTCTACATTTTCTAGCTTCTTCTTTCATTAAGCAAGGTTACGAGATCTTGATTGACGAAGCTACAAAGAACAAGAATAGAGAATTAGCAATCAGAGTTAATTTTGTCCTCGATGAGTTTGCTAATATGCCAGAGATAACTGATATGCCAGCAATTATTAGTGCTTCAAGGAGTCGAAACATGAGATTCTTCCTAATCGTCCAGTCAGAGCAGCAATTATTCAATATCTACCAAGAGGAAGCACAGACAATCAAGGGTAATTGCACAAACTGGATATTTCTTACCTCAAGAGAAAGAGTTTTACTCGAAGAGTTACAAACATTATGTGGCAAGAGAATGGTCTTTGACAGAGAAGAACCGCTTATCTCTATCTCCCAATTGCAAATGCTTGATAAAAGCAAAGGTCAAGCATTAATTCTTCAAGGAAGGAATAACCCTTTCATAAGTTATTTAGCAGACATTGATGATTACCAAATTTTTAAGAATCACCGGGTGGAAGTGATTGCTGAACAAAAGCTTAGGCCTGTGAGATGTTATGACTTTGCAAACTTTTATCAACTTTATCAATCGGGAAAATATAAAATCACTGATTTCTTCAAACACGAATTAACACCTAGTAATGAAGAGCCCAAAAGAAAATATGAGTTTTTGAGGAAATAAAAATGAATTCTGTGAAAATAACCCTAACAAACTCTCATGATTTATCGATGATAAACTCAACGTTATTTGGGGACTTAATTGTACCAGCTGATTTAAACTTGGAGATTAAGAAAGGCGAATTTTGCTTAGCTCAAATAGACATTTTTGAACTCCCTGAAAAGACATTTAATGTCAAATCAGGTTTTATTTATTTCATAGTCGATAATGATGGATATCACGGAAGAGTAGTTTACTTAGAAGAAAGCAGTGAACTTCTTCGAGTTAAACAAAAAATACCTTTTCAACAATTCAAGATGAGATTTCTCCAAGAGCCTAATTGTGATGGTATTAAGCTTTTAGGAAAACCTAGTTCATTGAATCGTGATTTATTGAAAAACGAAGTATTACTTTTCCAATATGACCCACTAGATAATGATAACCTTGAGTTTCTAGAGTATATGGATGGAGTAGTTTATTTTGCTATTAAGGAAAAAGATTTAAAAAAAGCTCTCTTTCACAAGGCGTATTTTGTAAGGGATAATACATAGGAGATGGAATGGAAGAAATTAACGTAAATTTCAAACAAGAAAAAATAAATGAGTTAAGAGAAGCTCAAATCAAACAAGACTATCAGAAATCTTTCGAAATAGCTTTAGATTTAGTTGATTTCTGCGAGAAAAACCTAGTATCCACAGATGACTATGCAGATTTGGTTGAAGCATATTCAATTGCTAATAGACAGTTAAAAGCTTATAAGCCGTTGACTAACTCCAATCGATTTTGTATCAAAATGCTTGAGATTCTTAAATCACTAGATAATGACATCGAATGGCAAATAAGAAAATACGAGGAAATCCTTTTAGATTTATCGATAATTGGCAGATTACAAGATAGTTATGATGTATTGCTAAAACTATTGTCACTTTACAAGAAGCAAAATAATCGGACTTCAATCGAAAAAACCTATGCTAGACTTCTTGCTCTTTTTAATAACACTTTAGAAGATATAGTTAATTATATTGAAAAAGCTGAAAATTTTGATGTTACGCAAATTCTCAAAAACCAAACTAACTATAAAAAGCATTTACGACGTGATCCAATTGAGTTATCAAGCAAGTATAATGAGGTCTACCCTGATATTGAAAAAACAATTCATAAAGAAATCGGTGAACCTGGACAAATGGGATATGTTTATGGATTTTGGTCTAAGCTTAAAGAAGAGTTAAATGAAAAACACAATCTAGATTGGGTATCACCTGCTATTTTGAATAACGCAAAATTTGATTGAGGTATCGAACATGGAATCCAAACTGTTTAATCAGACCATGAAGCTTGCTAAAGAAGGAAATGCATTAGCTCAATATGATTTAGCAATAATGTATTTTGAGGGCATTGAAGTTGAGGAAGATATTTACGAGTGTCTAACCTGGATGACCTTAAGTTACGATAACGGTTATCCTCTTGCCAAGGACTGGTTGGAAGATTTTTACTTTAATGACTCGTCAAGAACACAAGGTCATTCTTAAGTATGCTGATTTCTGACAAACTCCAAGAAATCTCTATCTTAATTAAAAATAAGCAATATGATATTGCTTTTATTGCATTACCTAAAGAGTATTTAGAAGAAACATATCATCTCTTAACCAAGAACGACGATTTAATGGGAGCTTATGACTTTAGAGAGTTATTATCGCACGCAAACACTTCAAGAGTGGCTTTGCAAAAAGATTTAGATTATATTCCTAGAATCTATGAGATGGGTATAAACTTAGAGAAGCAATATCTTCTGACATATCGTTTTCATTATGAATATTCATTATATCTTAAAGATTATAAGCAATATGATAGCGCATATGATTATCTCTATAAATTCTATGCTAATCAAATTGAAGATGTAAGTGATGATGTCTTTGAAATAACTGAACTATATCATGACTTTGGTAAAGATCTCTTAGCTATAAACCGTTTTGAAGAGGCTTTAGAATACTTTCTTGAAGCGCAAAAGAAACTTGAAAATCTTTTGAAGCAAGATCCCTTAAAAATTGCTTACCAACTTTCACAGATTCTTAGTAGTATCGCGAAAGTTTATAAAGAAACAGGATTATTACAAAGCAGTTATGAAGCTTTGATAAACCAAACTGATCTCCTTGATTACTTGTATCAAAACAATAAACTAACCGACTTATATGACCTTGCTTATAATCAATATCTATTAGCTGATATTTTTATGAAAAAGGCTGATTTGGAAAAATCATTATCTTACATTAAAAAATCAATTCAAATCATTGAGTCTCAATTGCTAAATGAAGATAGTTTACTATCTATTGCTTATACCAAGTATAATTTAATCCTTTACGAAAAAGAAAAGAAGTATGATATCTCTATTTTAGAAAAAACGATCAAACTAAGATTGAATCTTAACAAATCAGAAGACAAGAGACTTCTAGCTTATGATTACAAAAACTTAGCTGATTGCCACTTTCTTGAAAATAATTACTTTGAAGCGTTGAAATGCTATGATGAAGCGATTAAACTCTTCAAATCAAATCAATCCAGTGATACTGAGTTCGACTATTTTATTGCTTTATGTCATGATTATAGGGGCAGAATCTATAAAATACAAGACGATAATTGGTTATATGAAAGTGCTTATTTAGAAGCAATCAGCCACTATCAAAAAGCTGTGACCATCACTAAAAAACTGTATCTGTTGAGTTTGATAGATGCTTGCATTGAGCTAGGTGATTACTATTTAAAGTTAAATAAACTTTCTGAATCAGAACAAATTTATGAGATAGCTAAGCCATACATCTATGATTTAGCTACTGCAAGTTTAGATAAACATGGGACAAAATATGCTCATATCTATAAAAACTTAGCATATCTATATTATGAAAACGATGATTATGAGAACTCTCAAGTCTTAATTGATAGCGCGATTGCTGTTTACTACTTCTTGATTAAAACTCGTTTTGAAGCTCATTGTCTCCTTCTATCCGATGCTTTAGGCATCTCAATTACCATCAATAAAAGAAATAATAACTCAGATAAACTATTAGAACTTTATCAACAAAAATCAAGAATCTTGATAGAATCTACTAATCGAAAAATTGAAACTGCATTAAGTAGAACAATGGTTTTTATGGATGAGTATATCGCATTTCTAATTGAAAGGAAGAAATTTAGTCTGGCTAAATCAGAACTAGATAAATTCATGGTTATAATAAAAAATAAAAAAGAGTATCAGGAAGTAAAATACATTGGTAATACATACTTATATTTAGGAGTGTTAGAAAGAGTTATGGAAAATCATGAAGCCGCAAAAAAAGCACTAAAAATTGCAATTAAAATGAACAAAAGCGATGAAAATCGCTTAATTAAGCCGTACTTAGAGTTAGCTGAAGTCTATAGATGCTTTGGAAAAGAAAAAAAATATCTTAAGTATCTAGAGAAAGCTTTTCCTCTTATGTTAAAACTATATCAAGATGATAAATTAAGGTATGACATTGCTAAAGTAGCTTTTAGCATTGGTAAAGCAAAGAAAAGCATCAAGAAAAAAAGGCATTATTTCTATCTTGCTTCTGAAAACCGTTATATTAATAATGATGATTTGGACGGTTTAAATTATTTGTTTTATGCCGAGGTTTTCTTTGAGTATGCTAAAACCATTCCAAAGAGACTTGATGAGCAGATTAATAACTATGAAAGTGCTTTAAGATTTTATGGCTTAGCTCTTAAAAATATCCCTGAAATAATCGATAAGTATCAAACAACATACCAGATACTAAAATCAATATATGAAAAATATGACTTTAAATTTAAATTAATACAATTAGAGTCTGCTAGAGAAGTTTGTTTTAAAAATATAGATTCAACCTTAAATACCTAACTGATTCTTTACAGCTATAATTGATTGATAGGCGGCGTTGTCATCAATCTCTAAATAAAAACCTTCCATGATATCGAGTAACAATCTAAAATTGCTACTCGTTTTTTCATTTTCATATAGCAATCTAAAACTTTCATTATACATTTTATCTGCTTGAATATATTCTTTTGACTTTTGATATAAAGAACCGATTCTTGTCTTTAAAGCTCCAAGATCCATATTGTCTAAACCTATCTGTGAATCCTCAAATGAAATCAAAACCTCATAGTACTTAAGCGCTAAACTCATCTGATTAGATAGATAGTAATAATCTGCTAATCTTCGATAAACAAAAGCTAGTTTTTCTCTTGGAAACTCTTGATATGAAGCAGATAAACAGATTAGATATTTGTAGAGAGTATCTTCTTGAAAACTCTCTAACAAACCTGTATATTCTACCGCCAAATCAATGATATCATCCATGATATCATTAATAGTAAAATCCCCATTTATAGTCTTTTCACATAAAGATAATCTATGATAATTAATTAATTGAAGATGGGTATGGATAGTTCTTAACTCCTTATTAGAAATATCAGCATTCTTTAGATATTGACAAATTAGAAAGTAATTCTTAGATAGATCTAACTCCCCTAATATAAACTCTATTTTTCCAAGATATAGCGAAGTATAGAAAAAAACTTTTGAATAAATCCGGTTTTCTTTTATTATCTCATTATATCTTGCCATAGCTAGACCTGGTTCGAACTGCTCTTTAAAGACTGGTACTAAATCACAGATTAATCGATATAGCTGTTTTAAACAAACATATGATTCTTGAAGTTGATCGTTTTTATATAGCCAATAACTGTAAGCAAAGACAAAATCGAACGATTCAACACTTAGTTGATGTTTACCTTTGCTTCTTAAAACGTTCGCTACTTCTGCTTTCAAAATAGTTTCATCCTTATTTTCAATTTTTTCAATGCAGCCTCGAATCCAATTTTTATCCATAGTGTCACCTTTATTAAATTATAGTTTAAAGATAAGAAAAAAGAAACATCTTGATAAAAAATAAGTAAACTCTGAATGTGTTAGCAATTGCTAACTAATAATGCAAATCACTTCATAATAGCTTGTTTTTTCGTTATAATATAGTTGTATCAATAAGATATTTTTTTAGGAGGTATTAACATGTTATTCGATAACTATGATCCACTCAAAGAACAGATGCTACAAATATTGGATCATCAAGGAAAAATCGTAAATGATAAATTAGAACCAAAAATAGCTAAGGAAACTCTACTAAAGATGTATAAGACAATGGTTTTAGGTAGAGTTGCAGATGAAAAAGCTCTACAATTTCAAAGACAAGGAAGAATGTTAACATATGCTCCAAGTCACGGTCAAGAAGCTGCTCAAGTAGGCCCTATGGCTGCTATGGAAGATAACGATTGGCTTGTTTTAGCTTTTCGTGAGTTCAATGCCATGCTTTATAAGGGTGTTACTTTGGAACAAGCCTTTTTGTATTGGTATGGTAATGAGTCAGGTTCTCGCTATGATGATAATGTCAAAGTCTTGCCAATCAATGTACCTATAGGCTCACAGATAAATCATGCAGCAGGAATTGCTTACGCCAGCAAACTACAAAAGAAAGATGAAATGCCTTTAGTATTTATTGGTGATGGTGGGACATCTCATGGAGAGTTTCACGAGGGAATGAACTTTGCAGCAACTTATGATCTGCCAATGATTACCGTCATCCAAAATAATCAATACGCTATATCGACTCCAAGACATAAAGCAACTAAAGCCAAGACTTTAGCACAAAAAGCTATCGCTTATGGTATCAAAGGAGTTCAAGTGGATGGCAATGATATTTTAGCGATGTATTTAGCTGTGAAGGAAGCTAGAAAAAGAGCTGCTAAAGGACAAGGGCCAACTTTGATAGAAGCAGTAACTTATCGTATGGGTCCTCATACTACTTCTGATAATCCAAAACTTTATCGTGAAGATTCTGAAGTTGAAGAATGGGCAAAGAAAGATCCGATTTATCGTTTTAAGAATTACTTGATCGATAAGGGCTTTTGGAGTGATAAAGATGATGAAGCATTATATGAAGAGCATAAACAATATGTTCTTGACACTTTTAAGAATGTCGAAGCTTCTGGCCTTGTCAGTTTAGATGAAATCTTTGATTTTACCTATGAAAATCTGACACCTCAACTCAAAGAACAAAAAGCTTATTACAAGAAATATCTAGAGGAAACAGGTGAAAACAATGGCTAATAAAACAATATTACAAGCTATTAATGAAGCTTTAGATCAAGCAATGGAAAAAGACAATACAATAGTTGTCTATGGTGAAGATGTAGGTTTTGAAGGTGGAGTGTTTAGAACTACAGCTGGTCTTCAGGCAAAGTATGGAGAAGGCCGAGTTTTTGATACGCCGATTGCTGAAGCCGCAATAGCAGGTAGTGCTGTTGGCATGGCAGTAAATGGTTTAAAGCCTGTTATCGAAATGCAATTCTCAGGTTTTAGTTTGCCTGCATATAACCAAATAGTAACTCACTTAGCAAGATTTAGAAATCGTAGTAGGGGAAAATATAATTTACCAATTGTAGTTAGAATGCCCTATGGAGGTGGTGTTAAAGCTTTAGAGCACCATTCTGAAAGTTTAGAAACACTTTACGCACATATCCCTGGTTTAAAATTAGTTATACCTTCAACCCCTTATGATGCAAAAGGATTGATGGTAGCCGCAATCAACGATCCCGATCCAGTCATCTTTATGGAGCCTAAAAGGATTTACAGAGCTTTTAAACAAGAAGTTCCAGATGAACTATATCAAGTAGAGATTGGAAAAGCTAGAATAGTTAAAAAAGGTGAAGACATAACCGTTATTGCATGGGGAGCTTTAGTAAGAGAGGTTGAAAAAGCATTGAGCTTAATTCCAAATGTCAATGCTGAAGTAATCGACTTGAGAACTATTGCACCTTTCGACCAGGAAACAATCATTAATTCAGTAAAGAAAACCGGTCGTGTTTTAATCGTACATGAAGCTTTTAAATCTTTTGGTCCTGGCGCAGAGATTGTCAGTGTTATCAATGAGAAAGCCTTTGTATATTTAGAGGCTCCCCCAACTAGATTAGCTGGTTTTGATGTGACAGTTCCTCTCCCTAAAGGAGAACATCACTTCATAATCGATCCTGAACAAATCGCTTATGAAATCAAGAAGATAATGGCTTTTAAAGCCTGAGGAGGTATGAATATGTACAGTTTTAAATTTGCGGATATTGGCGAAGGTATCCATGAAGGAAAAATACTTGAATATAGTTTTAAGGTAGGAGATAAAATCAACGAAGGTGATACCTTGGTTGTTATTGAAACAGATAAAGTCAATGCAGAGATCCCAAGTCCTGTTGACGGAAAAATAGTTCAGCTTGGTCCTAAAGTTGGTGAAATAGTACACGTGGGGGAAATTTTGGCTGTAATAGATGATGGAAGTGAAAAGTCAAAGGAAAAAAATGTTGAAGATGAATCAGATGAAGCGGGTGTTGTTGGAGAAATCGAGGTTTCAGATGAAGTAATCGCTTCAGCTATTACAGATGATGAACAAACTGACTCTAACAAAAGAGTTCTCGCAACACCAGTCGCTAGAAAACTTGCGAACGACTTAAACATTGACATCACAAAAGTTATAGGTTCAGGAGAACATGGAAGAGTTCTAAGAGATGATATTGAAACTTTCAAAAGTAAAGGAAATGAATTTGCTTCAAAAACAGTTGAGGTTCCCAATATTAAAGCTATCGATGGTGCTAGAAGAGAAAAAATCTCAACTTTAAGAAAAAGCGTAGTTAAAGCAATGACTCTTTCAAAACAAATAATCCCACATACAACATTGATAGACGAGTTAGATGTTACTGATCTAGTAAACTTTAGAACAGAACAAAAACCGTTGGCTGAAAAAGAAAATATCAAATTGACATATATGGCTTTTATCATCAAAGCTTTGATAAAATCTATCAAAGAGTATCCTGTTTTTAATAGTTCCTATGATATGTTGAATGAAGAGATAGTTTATCATCAATCTATCAATATCGGAATAGCTGTTGATACTCCGGATGGTTTGATTGTCCCAAATATCAAGAATGCTGAGGGTCTTAGTCTTTTTGAAATCGCAAAAGAGATCGATCGGCTTGCAAGTCTTGCTAAAGAAAGAAAAATTCAATTGAATGAGTTGCAAAATGGAACGATTACTATTACTAATTTTGGAGCTTTTGATGCTATCTCAGGAACCCCAATTATCAAATATCCTGAAGTAGCTATTCTTGGCATAGGAAAAATCACTAAAAAACCAATAGTAAAAGAAAATCAAATCGCTATTGCTGATATCATCCCCCTATCATTGACATTCGATCACAGAATAATAGATGGAGCAGATGGAGGAAGATTCATGATTGCTTTTAAAAAGTATCTGAAAAATCCTTTATTGCTACTGATGAGTTAGTTGGTGTATCTAAGTGAAAAAATATGATGTAATAATTTTAGGAGCAGGCCCTGGAGGTTATGTTGCTGCTATCAAAGCAGCACAAAACAATCTTAAAGTAGCGCTTATCGAAAAAGAAGCAATCGGTGGGGTTTGCTTGAACTGGGGTTGTATTCCAACCAAAGCTATTCTCAAAAGCGCTAAAATCTATAAAGAGATACTTAATTCTAAGGAGTATGGTATCAATATAAATGATAAAACAGCAATCGAGTATGATTGGCATGCAATCCTAAAGAGAAAAGATAGAATTGTCAAAAGGTTGACTAGTGGTGTCAAGATGTTACTTGAAAAGAACAAAGTTGACATCTATCAAGGTAGCGGTGAAGTAATCAATAATCATGAAGTAATGGTTAATGATGAATTAATATCAGGCGAGAAAATTATTCTATCTACTGGCGCATCGCCAGTTCTTCCTCCAATAAAAGGATTAAATGATGCTTATAAGAATAAAATCTTGATGACTAGTAAAGAACTTCTAGATATTGATTCTGTCCCAGAAAATCTAGTTATAATTGGCGGAGGAGTTATCGGATTAGAATTTGCTACAATATTCAATGCGTTTAATTCTAAAGTAACCATTATCGAGAGAGAAAAAGATATATTGCTTGGAGTAGATGATGATGTAAGAGACTCTATGTTAAAGATTATTAAGAAGAACAAGATTAATGTTTTTACAGATTGTACAGTAACTTCAATCGATAGCAATAACGTAGTATACGAAAACAAAGACAAGGAAGAATTCTCAATAAAAGCAGATAGAATCTTGCTATCAGTTGGAATGAGAGCTAACATCAAGGGTTTTGAGAAACTTAATCTTGATTTTGAAAAAAACTTTGTCAAAGTCAATGACCATTATCAAACTTCTAAAGGTAACATCTATGCTATTGGTGATGTAAACGGTAAGATGATGTTAGCCCATGTAGCAAGTCATCAAGGAATTATTGCAATTAACCATATCCTTGGTAAAACAGAAAAAATGAACTATAACCAAGTTCCTTCAGCTATCTATTCATTTCCTGAAATTGCACAGATTGGACTTACCGAAAAACAAACTAAGAACAATGGATTAGATTATAAAACCTCGATTTTTCCGATTCAAGCAAACGGCAAAGCATTGTCTGCTGGGGAAAGAGATGGTTTTATCAAAATAATTACTTCTAAACCCTATAATGAAATCATCGGAGTACATATTTTAGCTGATAATGCATCTGATTTAATTTCTGAGGCTTTAATGACGATGAAACTTGAAGGTACTGCAGATGAAATTGCTTCTGCAATCCATCCTCATCCTACGATTTCAGAGATATATAATGAAGCAGCTCTAGGTATTATCGATAAACCAATTCATATATAAGAAAAAAACAGTAGTCGCTCATTTTGCAACTACTGTTTTGATTTTAAATAAGATAAATATTCCTCTGAGAGATAAACACAGCCAATCAAGCCTAAAAAATCATTATTGGATATACCTGTAACTATACCTTTATCTATCACAATTTTTATATTTTCTTTTTTAGATTTGAAATCAACTTCAAATCGCGGAGTTCTTCCAAAATTCCAATCCCAACTTAAGTATTTATCACGAACCAACTCTTTAGTTCTTTGTAAAATATCATCTGAAATAACTAACTCATTATCATTGATTGCTCTTTCTTTTATAAAGGCTCTCATAACAAGGTTAATCATTTCCTCTATGGTAATTTTTTTACGTAACTTCTGTTTGATATTTACACAAAACTGCTTATTAGAAAGCACTTGATTTCCAACTGCTGTTTGAGTATGCTTAACTAAAGCATCTTCAATCAACTCAATGTTTGAATCAAAAAGTAAGGTTCCATGATGTAAAAGCTTATTGCCTATAAATGCTTGAGCATTTCCCGAAATCTTTTTTCCTTCTAAAAAAAGATGTGATTTCGGCATAAAAATTACATTTAATTCTAGTTCATTTAACAGTTTAATGATTGGTTCTAGAAAATAATGATAATTATTTATCTTTTCTTGATAATCACTTGTCATATAACTAAAATTAATCGTAAATCTATCCTGATAGATTGTTCCTCCTCCAGAGATTCTTCTAATAATCGGAATATCTTTGTTTAAGTAATCTCGATTGATTTCAATAAAAGGATTTTGATTTCTCCCTACAATAAAAGCTGAGTCGCTAACCCATAACATCAATATGTCTTCTTTAGAAAGCATATATCGAAAAATCACTTCTTCAAGTGCTAGATTAAAGTACGGATTAAATGACAAACTTTTATATATAGCCATATCAGTCTGCTAAAGAGCCCATAGGATCCCAAGGTTTTAATACTTTGGGTTCTTCATCCCAAATCTTAAGTTCATTTTGACTTAGATATCTCTTGTTTATAACTGCCTGATAAACAAACTTATCGAACCATGAATCGGTAGCTAGAAAATAACCCTTAAGTCCCGACTTATCACCCCAACTATTCTCTATTTTAAAACGAACAGTTTGATTGTCATTCATTGTATACCCTGTAATAACCATAGCATGATTCATCTTAGAGTGGCCATAATCTAACATTGCTGCTTTATCTAGTGAGAAATCTATTTCAAATATCTCATCATAATCATAACGATCATCTGCCCAGATTCCCGCTTCTCTATCACCGTAATATGCAACATCGCTACCAAACCAAACAACTTCATCATCATTCAGTTGTTGTAATACTTTGGCTTTTAAATCTTTCATTTCAAGGTTAAGATATTTAATTTGATTTCCTTCAACTACATTGCCTAAGTATTTTACTGTGTAAGTCTTGTTGAAAGGCTTATCTTTAGTAGGAGCATGGATAATACTGACGTAATCATCCAACATAGCAGAAACATACTCCGTATAGAAATCTAGGGGTTTAATCCCTTTAATTATATTGTAATTATTATCTTTATTAACATATTCAAAATCAAAGATTCTTGGTGGAGAACCAAAATTGCTGATGAGGAAACCATATAACTCTTTTAAAGTCTTTTCTTTAAATTCTTCTTTTAGTTTTGGATTTTTCCTTACCTTCGCAACATATTGTCTTAGTTTAACATTGATTAACTGATTCATGATTCTCGTTGAAGATGAGTTGGCAGTTTCTGGCATAGCATTATTAGTAACCAAACCATACTTCTTTACCAAAGATACAAACATATCCCATTGTCCACCATCTTGAATGCCCGTTGTAACAATATGTTGTAATGTTCTATCATCCGTTTCACTGTCAATAAAGTCATCAATTGATTCAAGGAAATAATTGATTTTTTCAAGTTTGTCATAAAAGGCAATGAAGTTTTGTGACAACTCAAAATCTTTTAACCCATATTTTTTAGCAATAATTTCTCTCAAAACATTTAAACCAGCAAAAATCCAACACCTTCCAGATTTTTGTTGGTTGGTAACTTTAAGAGTTTTAATTTCTTTGCTGAAGATGAAAGTTGTGTCTTTAGTTGTTTCTTGTTTCAAAGCAATATTGTTCAACTCATTCTTATTGAGCGCTCGCTTTAAAACTCTTTTTGCAAGACTTTTATCATGTTCAATCTCCCACTTTTCAAGTTTTTCAATTTCAATATTTTTCATTACTCAAAACTACCTCCTTCATAATTTGTCACTATTTATACTAAAACATCGTTTTTAGTTTTTTCATTTCTTTATTGAACACAAACATAGATATCAGACCTGCTGTTACATCGGAAACAACAAATGTATAATAAATACCATCTACCCCGTATTTATGAGTGAAAATGAATACCAAAGGAATAAATAAAAATACCTGTCTTGACATAGAAACTAAAAATGCTCTAACCGGATAACCCATTGCTTGATATACGCTCGAAAGAATTATCTGAAAGGCAATAAACACAAAACCTATTGCTACTATACGTAAAGCTATCGGACCTGAAGTCATAAGAATCTCACTCTGTTCCTTTGTAAAGAGAGAAAATAGTATCCTGGAAAAAATCATTGTGAAAACTAAAGCAAAAGCCATGTAAATCAAGACTAGTCTAGTAGCATATGTAGTTACATCATACAACCTATCATATAGTTTTGCCCCAAAATTATAACCGACTAGAGGTTGCAGGCCTTGAACTAAACCAAAACCTGGTAAAAGCAAGAACATTATTAATCGATTAATAATTCCAAATATAGATATGTAGATTTCAGGATTATCTGGCATGTAGTTTCTTATCAAATTATTGATTAGAATAACCAATACTGCAGCTAGTGCATTTCTGAAAAATGATGAAATACCAATCGAACTAATCTCACCTATCATCTTAAAATCAACTTGATATAGTTTTTTGATATCAATCTGTAGATTTGATTTTTTGGATGTAGATGCTGAAATGACATATATCAATGAAGCTGTTTTTGCAATAACTGTTGCAATTGCTGCTCCCTTAACACCAAGATTCAATCCCCACTCGAAAATAAAAATAGGATCAAGGATGATATTGACACCAGCTCCGATAATCATTGAGATCATCGCAACTTTCGCTCTTCCTTCAGCTCTAGCTAAGTTATTAAAGATAACTGATAAAGAGAAAGGTATTAAACCGATTAAAATGTAAAATAGATAATCCCTTGCATAATCTATATTTCCAGGTGTCGCTCCAAAAAGATTCAGCATTTCTTCAAGAAACAACATGCCAAAAAAAGCGATTAAAACAGAAAGAACTATTCCAAGTAAAATCGCCGTATTAACAGCTTTCCTCATTGTTAAAACATCATTTCTACCATACGCTCTTGAAAATATTGAAGCAGAACCAATCCCAATCATCAAACCAAATGCCATAACAATCATTTGAACAGGATTTGCTATTGATAAAGCTCCAATCGCAACATCTCCAGCACCTCTGCCAACAAAAATTGTATCGACTAGATTGTATAAAGCAGTGACTATCATCGCAAATGTTGCAGGTATTGACAATTCAATTAACGCTTTTTTTACATTTGTTTTTCCTAGAAGTTGTGCTCTTTTATCCATGTACTACCTCTTATGCTTAAATATTAAGTTGCAATCTATGCTTTCTTACTTCTTTTAAGGCTAGTAATTCTCTATCAACCCAATCAAGTTTAATATCAAGATTTTCATTAATATTAATAGCTCTATCTAGGTCTATCCAGATTGGCTTCATATCGAGATCTATTTCGTAGCCTGACAAATCTAAAGAACCTAAATTTTCGATTACTTCAGACAAATAGTAGTTTGAAGTCATTTTAAAAGATTTTGAGTCATCATAAATGTCAGGTCCTAACTGGACAATCGTACCCAATAAATTTGATACTTTGATTAAGTAGCCAGTTTCTTCTTTTACTTCTCTAGTCAATGCATTAATCATTGTTTCTCTATCTTCTACTCCTCCGCCAGGAAACTTCAAATCGTGATGTTTTGATTTAACCATTAATAATTTATTATCTTTGATTATTACTGCCCTTGCTGCTACTCTCTCTGTAACAGGTTTTTTTATATCATAAGGCAAAATCATCTCTAAATCAAATAACTTACTCATATTTTTTCTCAAATGGTTGATATTTTTTTATTATACTCTCAGCAACCTTGATTCCATCAACTGCCGAAGACATTATTCCTCCAGAATAACCAGAACCCTCTCCCATGGGATATAATCCAGAAATGTTGCTTTGAAATGAATCATCTCTTAAGATTCTAATCGGTGAAGATGACCTTGTTTCTACACCCGTCAATAAAGCATTTTCATCTGCAAAGCCAGGAATTATCTTGTCAAACTCTAGCAAAGCTCTCTTTAGGCTTTTATTTATAAAATCAGGTAATATTTGATTGAAAGAAGCAAACTTTACACTAGGTAAGTATGTTGGCAAAACTTGTCCGAAACTTAAAGACTTAGAATCATTCAAATAATCAACAACCCTTTGAACTGGTGCGCTATAATCACTTCCTCCTGCAATAAAAGCTTTTCTTTCCAGGTCTCGTTGAAAGTACATCCCCGCTAGAAGTCTTGAATCTTTAAAATCATCAGGTTTTACATTAACTAAGATAGCTGCATTAGCATTTAAACCATCTCTTTTGCTTTCACTCATGCCATTTGTCACAACTCCATTTTCTTCTGAAGAGCCACAAACAACATATCCTCCTGGGCACATACAAAAACTATAAATTACCCTTCCCAAATCATCATGATGAACAAGCTTATAATCAGCTGGTTTTAAACCTGGATGATTTATTGCCTCACCATATTGTGATGCATCTATCATCGACTGCTTGTGTTCTACCCTAAGTCCAACTGCAAAAGGTTTAGGCTCAATATTAAGTCTTCTTTCAACGAGCAGTTCAAATGTTTTTCTAGAACTGTGGCCAATTCCCAAGAGTACTAAATCAACAGGAATAACCTCTGAATCATTAACAATTATTGATTGTATCTGATTGCCCTTAACAATAAAATCTGTCAACTCGCAATTAAATCTAAACTCACCACCTAAACGTATTATCTTCATTCTAATCGACTTGATTACTCTTTTTAAAACATCAGTCCCCACGTGAGGCTTGTTCAGGTAAGTTATCTCCTTATTTGCACCGTGTTCTGCTAATAGATTTAAAACAAAATTTGATCTCTCATCATTAATTGAGGTTGTGAGTTTACCATCTGAATATGTCCCCGCACCCCCTTCACCAAATTGAATCGAAGCTTGCTTAGAAAACTTTTTAGTTTCAAGAAACTTCAAATATGCCTTATCTCTATTGTCAACATCTAACCCTTGTTCAATAACCAAAGGATTATACCCAGCCTTAGCAAGGAGATATGCACTGAATATTCCAGCCGGTCCAAAACCAACAATAACAGGCCTATTCTTTAACTGGATTGAGCCAAAATCAGGATATTTATAGCTTTGATCTTTAGCTATTTGACAAAAACCTCTTTCGAAATATTCGGGTTTAATTCTTCTTCTAGTTGAAAATTCAACACTATAAACCATTGATATTTTAGGTTTTTTTCTTGCATCTATTGCTTTTTTCTTTATTACCAAATCTATTACATCTGATAAAGATAACTTTAGTATTTTAACTACCGCTTTCTTTAAACTCATCATTTCTTGTTCTTGATTTATTGCTTGATCAAGAGTTAATCTGATATTTATAACCTTAATCTTGCTCATAATTAATCACTTGCACTCTTTCCTGCTAGATAACCACTTGTCCATGCCCATTGAAGGTTATATCCTCCACATCTGCCATCTATATCCATTACCTCACCACAAAAAAAGAGTCCTTTTGATAAAGTTGATTCCATCGTCTCTGGATTTATCTCTGACAATTTAACTCCCCCTGCAGTTGCTTGAGCATTTGAAAATCCTAAGCTATCAGTTATCTCAAATCTCCAGTCAAAAAGCAAATCGATTAGTTTATAAACTCTATTTTTTTCAATTGAAGTTATCAATTCATCGGTTTTAAAAATACTTGCTTCTTTTAACAAAACACTAATCAACCTCTTATTTATCAAACCAATCATACTTTGATCAATTGATTTATCAGAAAAGCGATGGAATCTTTCTATCAAATCAGATTTAGACAACAAAGTCAATAAAACTATTCTAATCTTTGGTTTCTTCCCGGTTTTTAACAACTCATTTGCTTTACGACTCAATTGTAAAATAGCTGGTCCGCTTAAACCATAATCTGCAAACAAAACATCGTCTTTCTCGGTCTGAATAACCTCTTCATCAAGCATCAAATCTATTTGAGTATTTATCTTAAGCCCTGACAATTGTTTTAAATACGAACTATTAACTTTCAATTTAACCAAAGATGGAAAAATATCAGTAACTTGATGATTCATCTGCATAGCCAAATCATATCCTAAACCATTACTTCCTGTCGAAGGCATTGCTTTTCCTCCTGTTGCTACTATCAACTTTGAAGCTCTAAAAATCTCATTTTTAACACTTTTAATCTCAAAAACATCCTTTGATTTCTTGATTGAAAGAACTTCAGTATCTAGTGCAACTTCAATGTCTCTTTTAGAAATTTCATACAAGAAAACATCCAAAAAACTCGAAGCTTGTTCGCTCAAAGGATATGTTTTCCCCTCTGCTTCAATCTTAGGAACTATTCCTAATTCTATGAAAAAATCAAGCGTTCTTTGAAAATCAAAGTGCTTAAACGCCTTTTCTACAAATTCAGGATTATTATAATCTGTCGGTTTAGTCAAAACGTTGGTGTAATTGCATCTCCCATTTCCTGTGACTAAAATCTTCTTACCAATACGAGGATTTTTTTCAACTATTAAGACCTTACTTAGTTTCAAAGATGCAGTTATAGCAGCCATTAAACCACTGGCGCCGCCTCCAATAATTATCAGATCATACAACATATCAGTTCTCCTGTTTTAGATATTTTTTTACAAAAATTGATTTTGTTTGTTCAATCAAACTGAACAAACCGAAAATTGAAACTGAACTAATAAAAGCCATCAGACCAAGTTTCCCACCATAACCGTTAAAACAATGATGAAGCAAATAATAAATCAAGCCTAACATCAACGCTCCTAAAACTACTTGAAAATAATTCTTTAAAACTTCTTTACTCGACATGCCCAAAAAGCTTGCGGCAAAATAAACAAAGGCATACAGTGAATATTGTCTTAGTATATAAATCAAAAAAACAGAGATAATCAAGGAAGGCCCTGCTGAAGCTAAAACTGACGAGATATTTTTGTTATTTACTAAGTAAAAAGTTAATAATACCCCAATAAGCCCAACTAGAACAAGTACTAGATAATTGTATCCTCCAGAAGCAATAAGTGGTGATATATTAAAAACATTAGCTTTAACCAAAGATGAAACAAAAGCAATACTTCCCAGTTTACCACCGAATCCATTAAATACATTCTTTGTTAAAAGATATACTAATCCACAAACCAAAGCTAAAACTAAAACTTCAGAATAACCGAACAATTGTGAAGATACCATTCCAGCAAATGATCCACAATATATCATCATCTGATATTTTCTCAAAAAGATAAAACCTAAAAGACCGATGATTGCTGATGAAATAACAACAGATATATTTAGTTCTTTAGAAATAATATAAGTAATAACAACTGAGATTACTGTAAAGAAAAAATCTAGAAAATCTGGTTTTAGATATTCTTTACTTAATAAACTTTTTCCATGTTTTATACTTCCATAAACGAACAAGACAATAATAATCATTATGATTGTAAAATCTAAAATACTAAAATCATTAATCATAGCCTTAACTAGTGAATACATGGGAAACAAAGTTAGAATAGCAAAACCTAACCAAACCCAAATTACCGATTTATCTTTACTTAGAATAGTTTGCACAAATAGTTTCACCTTATCTTAAAAAATTCTCTTAGGTACTATTTTACATTATTTGTTCAAAAAAACAAAGAAAACGTAATCCGATAATCAATTACGTTTTCTTTCTAAACTTATCTCTTAAGAAATACTCAAAATCTTTTTTCTCTAGTAATCTGCTTTCTTTCATTATTCTTTGCAAATTATCTGCTTTCGCTAAAGTCTCAGAAAAACTTAACTCTCCATTTTGGTTTGTTGCAACTCCATAAGAAAATCTAATATCCTTCAATATATCCTTATTCATAGTTCTTTTCTTAACTTTATCAATCATCGCTATAATATCATTTTTACTATAATCAGGAGCGATAAGCAAAAACTCATCTCCACCCATCCTAATCGCGCTCAAATTCTTATAAAGTTTGAAAAGTTCACCCAATGCTTTAGCAAACTCTATTAACATCCAATCTCCAGCTTCATGACCTAAGTTATCATTTCTAAGTTTCAATCCATCAAGATCAAATATCGCCAAAGTATAATTCTTATAATTTTTCTCAATCACCAAACGTGTCTTTTCATAATAGTTTCTACTATATAGACCTGTCATTAAGTCATGGTTGACTACATAATCTAGATCATGAATATGCTTTTGAATTTTAGTTTCATTATAAAGTAGATAGAATCTAGCTGAATACTTAAACAAGGGAAGTTTAATCGGTTTTTCCATCATATGAAGATATAATTTATTATTGACATATCCTCCTGTTAATTCTTTTGAACTGCGATAGACTATAGCTTTCTTTAAGATTTTTTTCATAAAATCTTCAAAATCAACTTCATCTTCTTCTTTCAAATCAATGGTGTTAATCAATTCTTTAGATGTTTCAACAACTTTATTTCTTTGATCGACTATAAAATACATTTCCCGTAAATTATTGAGAATAAAATCATTACTCTTATACTTAATTATTAACCTAACATCTCTTATAAAGATTACTGCATACAACAATGTCAGTAATATTACAAATGCAACTAGAGTAGGATCAAGAAAAAAAGAATAAAAGAATAGATTTATGAAATTGATAATCAACCCAAATGCCATCCCAAAAACCATCAACACAAATGGAAAACTATCTTGTTGTTGCTTGAGGTCACGATAAAGATAAGATGCAATTAAAACTATTGTCAGCAACAATAAACTATAACACGCAAACATATGGATATAAAAGAATAGTCCATGACTTGAGTTATAAACATCCTGATAAATCAAATTAGGTGTATATGCTATCTCAAGCATCAATAAATGACTATTATTTGTTAAGGCAACAATAAACTCAATTACAAGAAAAGTGTAAAAGGCAACAATAAAAGCAAGATGGACTTTCTTCTTGAGTAGATTCATCGTTGAAACAAATAATAATACAGTTAAGAGATAAATCAAGGGATAGATGATTAAAGATGAATAATAGATAAACAAAGGGTTTGATAGTGTTAATCTCATTCCAGATAAGATAACCCATATAAACAAGACAATACTTACATACTTAAAATACCGATACTTATCATTAACTGAAAAAAGATTCAGCCTAACTAGCGGAACAAAAGAAATTATAGCTGAAATTATATAAACAACCCATAAAAAAATATTCATGATATCTTCTCCGATTTCACGATTTCTATTATAATTTTAACATCTTATTAAAAATAATACAATGATTTGAAGACAAATTGCTATTTTACTTCGTCTAGTATATAAAAAATCTGTAAAATCATATATAATCATTATCAAGGAGAGACGACTATGGATTTTACTCAAGGCTTTTTATTAGTATCTTCGATGCTGTTTATTGCATATATGGCAGTATATGCATATAAGCAAAGGGAAAGAAACGGTTCAATTGCATTCTTCTTATTGATGATTTTTGCTTTAGTATGGTCTTTTGCATCATTTATGGAATTGGTCGTTTTAAAAGAATCATCTATTTTGCTCTGGAGAAATATCCAACAAATTGGTGTCTTTGGCACTCCTTTGATTTCATTAGTTTTTGCAATTCAATATTCAGCTAACTTTAAACTTAAAAAATACATAAATCTAGTAATTATCGTTCAGATAATTTCTGTTTTATTAATCTTCACCGATTCATTACATCACTTGATGAGAAATAGTATCACCTTTGTTGAAAGTGAAGTTTTTGGCAAAACACTTGTCATTCAATCAACAGCGCTAGGAACAGTACTTGTCAGTATCAATTTTATGCTAAGCATCATAGCTATCATCATTCTTATTGATTATTTACGAAAAATTGATAAAACTATGAAAAAACAGGTTCTCTACATCATCATCAGTTTTTTATTGGTCTTCGTTGCTGCTTTTCTTAAGATGGCTATTCTCAACGATTTAAAGATTTTTATCTCCATTTCAATCCTCTATATTCCCGGTGCTTTATTAATGTTTTTCACGCTGTTCAAATACAATCTCTTAAGTTTCAATCCCATTGGTAGAGATCAAATCTTTGAATATATAAACCAAGGGATTATCATTACGAACAAAGATAAAATCATAACCGATATCAACAAAGTTGCTAAAAATTGGATAGAACTATATTATCAAAAAAAAGTTAATCTAATCGGTAAAAACCTCCCTGATTTCTTTCAAGACATCATTATAGACTTTCAACTCGACACAGAACTTGAAGAAAGAACTTTTGAAGTGCAATTTGAAGGAAGAGTTCCTGAATACTTAAGAATTCATAGAACTCCCTTCCTAACTGAGCAAAATAAAATATTAGGAATTGTCATCATCTTGACAGATATAACACAAATAAAATTAAATGAAGCAAAATTAGAATATCTTGCAACACACGATAGATTAACCGATACTTTAAACCGAATTGCTTTTGAGAATCTTTATGAAAGTTTATTAAGTGAAAAGAAATTGATTTCACTTATCACTCTTGATATCGACAACTTTAAAAGAATAAATGACAAATTTGGACATGTCTTTGGTGATAAAATCTTAATATCTCTTGCCAACACTATCAAAGAACACCTACCTGAAAAATCCTATATCGGCAGGTTAGGTGGTGAGGAATTTGGTATAATCATTCTTGATAAGAGCAAGACTTTCACAAAAAAAATATCTGAAGAAATTCGCTTAGCCGTAACAAAACTATCAAACAAATATAATCAAGAAGAAATAAGGTTTACAGTTTCACTCGGAATAAGCGACAATGAGAAAACGATTAAACTTTTTGAATATATAAGAAATGAAGCTGATATGGCTTTATACCAAGCAAAGCAAACTGGTAAAAACAAAACAATTATCTATCAACAAGAAAATAAAAAAATGGGTGAGTAAATATTGTCTGAAATATTGTCACCCTTTTTTTCTTTACTAATACTTATATATTAGGGCTTAAGTTTGAAAGCTTAAGCCCTAAAAAAGTTAGATTAAATATGTAATAAAAAGCCTTTATCAATTCATCCTACTATTTAGAAAACCAACATATGTCCATCATAAATCAAAATCCAGTCAAACGGACTATTTTCAACATCTACAACTCCAAACAGATAACCTGTTACAGCAATTTCTTCTCCCAATAATGATTGCATATCGTTAGAGAAATCGCTAAGGTTTTGTCCCCAAAGTTTAATTTCGTAATTAACTCCTAAATCAACATCTTGCAAATAGTAATTACCATATCCATCGCTTACTACAACCCCACTGATAATCACATATTCTAAGTTAGCCAATGGATTGTTATAATCAATCGCAAAGATATCCATGAATGTCATCACATTTGCTAAGTTACTAAAGACATTTTCACTTGAAATAACACGCATATCGAATACATTGTTAATATAAGGTATTAATCCATAATTAAAGTAATTAGATTTTGAACCAATTAATTCTAATTCATCACCCACTTGAGGAACAAACCCAAAATCTCCTGTTGTATATTTAACATATATCCTTTCGCTCTCATCTTGCAAGACAAACCATCCACTAGAAGCCGCAACTACTAATCCGGTAATAGCTACAACAGAATTATCCTTCATAACCAAAACATCATTGATGTTTTCAAATGGTCTAGGTTCAATTTGAATTGTAATATTATGTGTTCCTAACAATGTTGGATGGAAGTAGATGTTTACTAATAATTCAACCGTTACCGATGCCTCGACAAAATGCGTTAAATATGTATACATATCCAAGTATACTGCATCAGCTTCGTCAACTAGTTCATACTCCAAAGCGACTCCTACTATTGATAAATAATCAATCAAATCTACCATGTCTCCTGCTTTTAGAGTATATCCATTAAATTTATCATCAAGGATTTCCTTAGTCATCAAAACTTTTTCTTCATCGCTTAAAATCTTGATGTTCATCTCGCCCTCAAAACCTCTGAAGTCTAAAACATAGAATTCATTTCTAATCATTTTTGGTGAGAAGAGAGCTTTCATATATACTTCCATATTTAAATAAATATCGATGTCTGGATAACTAAAAGTCCAGTTCCACATATCCATTCTCAAATAAATTCTACCAGTTTCACCTTCTAGATAATACATATCGATACCATCATCATATCTTAGTACTCCAAAGACATTCAAAAACTCTGAACGATATTGATCTAGATCAACTGATGCTAATAAATCATCAACACTGATATCTACAGGAGTTAAATAACTACCTTGATAACCAGATTCAATATAGAAGAAATCATAAGTATAATCAGCTACACCATCAATTATGGCTTTCTTGCCGATGATATATAAACTAGTACCTTCATTAATCCAGCCGAAATATCCTTCATGATAATAAATTTGATCTTCTATCAAGAAATACGCAAAACCCCAACCCTTATAAATCATTTCTGCTTCAAGTGCTATTTCTTTGGTACCCGGTTCTACTAAGAATAAATCAGCTAAAGTTCCTGGAGTAAAACCATTTAAATGTAACTTATAAGCCCCAACAGCTGTATAATCACCATGTGTAATAGAAATCTGCACTGTATAGATTTGATCTTCTGGAGCTATTAAGAATTCTAGATAATCGTCATATAATGGCTGAACCGTTAAATTATAATAATCTGAATTGCCAATAATCTCATAAGTCACGGTTACATTCATAAAAGGACTAGTGTTCTTAGACATGAAGTGCATATCTTTTGGCCAGAAATCTTGTTGGCTATTGTAAGCGTATTGCAATAACTTACCCAAAACAAATTCAGCTATCTCTTCTGATGTATGGTAATCGAGATAGAAAGGATATCCATCATCATAACTATAGTTATTCGTCATGATAGAAATCATATCAGTAAATACCGAATTAGTTCCTACTAAGAAACCTTTAATGATAATTCTTGTATTAACAAATTGAGCTAAATCATAATTACCTAACCCTTTATTTATCCCAATTAGATAACCGTTTGCTTCAAGATAGTATCTACCAAAACCATCACTATGAAGGTATCCTGTTAACATGATTGGTTCTCCATAAATTGATGCGTCAGTAAAATCATAACTCATCAAATCTTCAATATCAATCTCTGTGAACCAGACTATCGGAGACATCACATCACCAGTTGCATACCAACTGTTGCCAAGTTGAATTTCATATTTGTCATTTGTTAACAAACAAGTTCCTGTTACACGGATTACATGTCCAATCAAGCTTGCGTTGTAATACATAACTGAATTATCCATATGCATGAATATTTTTCCAGTTTCATCTTCTAATAATAGATAGTAACCGTAATCAGTTCTCTCGATTGAGATAACCTTTGCTTCAATAGTTGTTTCAGAACCGATAGAAGCAATCATATCAGCTACTGTTAACACTTCTACATTATCAGTATCAAGGTTTACAGTAAAGGTGAATGTCTCAATAACATCATTAATCTCTAATGTAACTTCAACTGAAACAGCCGCAAAAGTGTCGGTGTGAGCAAATTTATAAGTACTTAAATCAAACAATCCAGTATTTTCACCTATCAATTGATAACTAATGAGCATATCCATAAATGATTGATAATAATCTGGCAAGTACATTGTGTCATTAGGTAGGTATGTATTATCATTAAACTCATTTAATAAAAACTCTTTGACAATATTAATCTTTTCTTGATCTGTTAAATCCAAGACTTCAAACTCATTTGCAATACCACTAAGCCTAAATATAAACCCAAAATCAGAACTATCATAATCCTTTAAATTGATAATGACTCTAACTTCTTGACTTAGATAAAGATCTAAGAAACCACTTATAAAACTATCTGCTGGCTCGATAACAATAAAATCAAATCCTCTATAAAGCAAATAGTAATCTTCGGTTTTTGTTAATCTTCCTTCTACTTCATAAAATGTTGTGTAGATACTCTTGTTTTGAGGATCAAACTCTAGGATATCATATATAGTTGTCTGTTCGATGTTCAACACAAAACTATTCCCACTTGAAAGAATCATCATCACCGGTTCTTCTGAGTAATACTTCTGTAAGTAAACTTCTTTATAGCCTGTAATACTGTCATAATTAGCTCTTTTTAATCCAACTAATATAACTTCATCACCTACTTGAGCTGAGATGTTAGCAATATCTAGATAGATAAGATTACCAATTTCATCCAATAAATAAGCATAAAATGCATTGCGATGTACAATAATTCCTTTGACCAAAACTCTTTCGTAATTATAAAAGTCATAGAGTCGATCACGAGTTATAAAATCTAAAGGACTTATTATTTCTTCAAAAGTTTTAGATATTGAAGCATTATTTCGGCTTACTGTAATGGTGTAATAGAAGACTGTATGACTTTCAACATAAACAAAATGATTAAAGTTATCTAATAAATCAGTATACCCTTCACTAACTTCATAATTTATCAATCCACCGATAACTGGATGATATGGCATAGTCATAAACTTATCAAAGGAATAATAATTGTATGAACCTTGGATATACGTCATTGTTTGCATCAAAGAAACAACAAATTCTTCATCTGTCATCTCAAATGTTTGGATATCTTCTCTGATACCTTGAAAATGCAAAACTATTCCAGCATCATTTTCATAGATGAAAGCTCGGATTTTAACCTCCAAATAGATAAACTCAAAGAGTTTCTCAAATCCCATATGATTTGTCGGTTGAATTTGAATTAACTCATCATTATATGCTAAAAACCAATTTGCGTGATACAACTCTTGAACATCTAAGATAAACCCATTAACTTCAATATACTTTCCATAAATACTTGGATCAGTCAAATCCAAAGCTTTTAAATCATCAAAGGTCATTTGTTCGATAACTAAACCTAAATCCTGATTCGTAGCTACTACTTCAACTAGTTCAATATTATTGAAGTTGACATAATACATATGGTTTTGCAAATTCTTGATTACCATTAAAACTACTTCATCACCAATTTCAAGTCCAAATGGATTATCCATATAAACCTGTCCAGTTGCATCTTTAAGCAAAATTTGACCCATTTCGCCAGAGCTCATAACAACAACACCTTGGATTAGATAAGTATCCTCGATTGGACCAACTAAGAATTCAGCTATCGTAGAAAGCTCTAAATTCATATTATCAACTGACAATAACACTTCAATAGTATGGGTATAAGTTACCCCTTGAATAGTATAAGTAAACTCAAAAGTAACTAATACCTCCTCCAAAGTATCGGTGAAAACCTTGAGGAAGTTATCAAAGAATTCTGCATTCTCACCAATCGCTTCGTATGTAACAACACCTAAATCATAAGGATCTGAAACAGGTACAATCAATGAATCCCCTGGGTAAAACACCATATCTCCTAACATCGTATAGATTAAATCTAATGTTAGATACCATAGATCATCATTGGTAAAACTTGCTTCTTCAATCTTAACTAAATTTGCCCTATGAACAAAGTCTTCATAATCTAAAACAAAATCTAGAATTACAAACTTATTCAATAAAGCATCAAGTTCATCAATTCTATTATCATCATAACCGATTACCCATAACTCAATTGATGTATCAGTTACAAAATCATAAAGATGGTAAGCTCCATCTATTAACTTGAGTTCTCCAAATACAGAGAATAACAATCCACTAGTTTCATTACTTCTTGCTAATAGTAAAATATCAGGTAAAGAATAAAGCCAAGGCTCTAAGTAGAAATAATCACTTTCAATAACGTTTGCATATTCTACTTCACTAAGATATAAAACTCCACTAGAATCATAAACAACGCCCTTTACCTCTACATAATCTCCTATCGAAAGATTTAATTGAGAATAACTGATGAAGATATGATTGTGAGGATCTGTAATATAAAACCCGTTGTAACTAGATCCTAAAACACCATATACACTACCTCTTATCGTAACTAAAGTTCCCACATCTGCATTTAATGCATTTGAGATTGCATATTGCGTGTCATCAATCAACCACAAAGCATAAAGTGTTAAATCGTAAGCTGGCATTAAAACATGATCAAATGGATGCAAGAACAAGTCATCTAAATACCAACCCATGAAGAAATATCCATCTTTGGTAGGAGCTTTTGGTAAATATATCTCTTCTTCGAACTCATAAACTAAGTCCGTTACTAAAGATCCACCATTCTCTATGAAAAAGATATTGTATTCATTTATCTGATATAAAGCTGTGAAACTTAAACTAGCTTCTGGCATAAACTCAGGTATTTGTGGATCAAAGCCAATGAAACTATATCCTTCTCGATACATTCCTTGGGGAATGATTGATTCATCGATTAAAGTTCCTGATTCTAGAAGTTTACTAAATATCAAGACTCCATCAAAATCATAGAAACTTATCTCATAAGCATCAGCCAACCACTTAGCATACAAAGTAATATTTTGATCCGGTATTACATTATCAATGAATTCAATCTCATAATTTGCATCTTCATACCAACCACCAAAAACAAAACCTTCTTTACTTGGTGTAGGTAACATAAAGTAATCTCCAGGTTTTGCAATTAAATCAGCAATTACCGTTCCGCCAAAAGTCTCAAAAACAACACTTACTGAAAGTTCTTGCCATTTAGCAAAAAGAATCACATCTTGATCTGGCATATAAGACAACACAAATGGGACTTGATAATCTCTGTCCATGTACCAACCATCAAAAACAAAACCTGCTCTAGTTGGTTCGAATACTTGAATTAAGTCATTGAATGCATAAACAGAGAAATTGATTAGTTGCATACTTAGACCATCAATATTTAACCTAACAAGTTCATCATGATCAAGGTTATCACCTGTAGCTAAAACACCAGTAGTATTCTTACCAATCACATAATAATTATAATCATAATCAAAATATAAAGCAAAATCAAAACCGAGATAAATATCTGTTATGAAATTGTCGAACCTATCAGTTATTTCAACAATATCAGTAGTGCTTATCGGATAATTATCTGGTGAAATATATAATTTGTTGCTGACATTGTTCCCTAAAACAAAAATTCTATTAAATACAGTCATAAATACTGTAGCGTTACTACCTGTCTTGATTTGGAAGACAAAATCATTTTCATCAAGACCCAGTAAATATGAGATATCCATTGGACTATCGATTATAGAAGTCGCTTGTCCAAAAAGTCCATGAGGATCATATCCAAAAGCATAAACCTTACCAAACAAAGTCACAACATATGTACAATTGTCATTAGCAGAAACACTAAGGAAATATTCTCCTTCATCGAGAGCAAATCTATTAGTGATATCAATTGGCAAAGTGTTTTGTCCATTAAGATAACCCAATCCCAGTTGTCCTTGTTGATTCCAACCAAAGGCAAATACCCGGTTATAATTTGTAATTACCACAGTATGTGATGAACCTCCAGCAATCGCAACTGGCATTTCAAAATCTTCGAAATTAAAGTATTCGGTAATCTCAAAAGGTATATTTTTATTCTCTAAAGTGCCATTGCCTAATTGTCCAGCATTATTTAATCCAAAGCTGAAGACTCTGCCACTACTAGTAACAGCAAAACTAGATTGATTATTCACAGCTATATAAACGATTATTTCATCTATTTCTAAATTGAAATTCTCTGTAATATCAACTGGTGTCATCTTATCGATATAAGTGCCATCACCAAGCTGTCCATAAGCATTACTACCAACAACTAAAACTCTACCAAATGAAGTTAAAACCATATAGTAATCTGTTCCAACCAAATCAACTATAGTTTCATCAGCTTCTAAATTAAAGTAACCTGTAATATCAACAAGCTGATTTGAAGTTATTGAATTCTCATCCATATAGATAAGTCCACTACCATATAAACGATTATCTTCAGTTAGTATAAACAACCCTGCTTTAGTAGTAAATATTCTGACATAAGCATTACTAGAGATATCATAATAAGATATCGTGAAAGCTGATGTTTCCCATCTTGCAAATAATTCCAGATTTTCAGCTGGCATATTCGATTCTACAAACAAAGTATCAAAACTTTCCTCTAAATACCATCCGATAAACACATAACCTTCTTTTGTAGTATTGGGAAGATTTATTTCTTCCATGTAATTATAGGTAATAGTCCCTACATCAGTTCCGCCATTTTCATGATAGGTTATTGTATATTGATTAACTTGATAAGTAGCTGTTAAGACAATATCATTATCTGGCATTATATCAGGTAAAACACTATCCCAACCTAAGAAGGTATAGCCTACTTTTTGATCAGGAACCGGATAATTATAACTGGTTAAATCTTCTCCATAACTCATGTAATCAATAAATAATAAAGTTCCATCATCATCGAGAAAAATAATTGCATACTCACCTTCTGCCCATATTGCATAAACAATCAAATCAGAAGCAGGCATGTTAAGAAGAGTGAATGGATTTAGACCTTCACTATCCATAAACCAACCTAGAAATGTATATCCTGCAACTTCTAATGGCTCGGGAAGTAAGATATCTTCATCATAATCAAAAGTTAAATCAGGTATTTCTTGGTTGATATTTGTTATGAATGTTATCTTATATTGATTTATTTCATAAAGAGCAGTAAACGTTAAGCTCATTGCTGGCATTTTTTCTGGAATCGATTCATCAAAACCGATAAATGTATACCCAACTCTTTCCATAATCGGTGCTAGATAATCTATTAAATCAGCATTATATTGAACTAACTCCTGCCTAATTATCGTACCATCAAAATCAAGGAATAGTAATTCATACTCTATCGGAATCCATTTAGCATAAATTGTTAGATCATAACCTGGCATCAAAGTAAAATAATACTCATTAAGCAATTGGTCATCATAGAACCAGCCTCCAAATTCATAACCTTCTTTAATCGGATCATCAGGTCTAGCAACAGAACCTTGAAAGACAATTCTCTCTTCAGGAATCTCTGTTCCGCCAAAGGTTTCAAATCTAAGTGTATAAGTGTTTATTTGCCACATAGCATTAAGAGTTATGTCGGATGTAACTACATCATTATCAAAATCCCACTTAACATCTTGATAAATATACCAACCATCAATGCTATGCCCATATTTAGATACTTCAGGAGGCGTTAAATAACTACCAGCTAAAACATCTTCATCCCACATACCAACATCATGTAGAGAATAGGTTACTGTATAGTAAACCATATGCTCTTTCCACTTAGCATAAACAGTTAAATCAGATGTAATGATATCTGTTGAATAAAATCTTCTTGCGCCTTCATCATTGCCCATAAACCAACCTAAGAATTCATGATTATCCTTATCTGGTGTTGGTAATGTTACCGTCGAACCATATTCAACATCTATCATAGGATCGATTTCTAAACCACCATTCACTTCAAAATAGATTGTGAATTTCTTTATCTCATAAAGTGCATTGACTACTAAATTACTCGTTACATTCGTGAAGTCTCTATCCCAACCTAAGAAGTTATAACCTTCACGAACTACATTAATAGGTGGAATTGCACTTTGCATGTAAGGAACATTATCTATTTTAAAAATCATCCCGTTATAATCTTTAAAAGTTACTTGATATGTATTTACAGCAAACTCCGGTCTGATAATCAAATCAGATTTAACATTTATATGCGATAAATCCCATTTAATAAATGTATGTCCCTCTTTTAATGGATTACCCGGTAATATAGCAGCTTCACCATAAAGAACCGTCTGTAAAGACAGTCTATTTCCTTCTGCATCCAAAAACTCAACTGTATAGCTTTCTTTTTCATAAAGAGCAGTAATCATTAAGTTTTCAGTGATATCATCAAAAGCTTTATCCCAACCGATAAAAGTATACCCTTCCCTGTCAGGCACATTTGGAGCAATCGCACTAGAACCATAAGCCAATCTTTGAGAATCAAGCAGATAACCATTAAAATCTCTGAAGTTTACAGTATAAAGAACAACCACAACTCCAAGATTTACCTCCGTTGAATCGGTATAAACTATTATAAGCTCTCCAAGATTATTAATTCTTGTACTCTCAATACCTACACCATCTTCACCATCTTGTCCGTTGAGATCATTTAAGTTCAATAGATCAGTCCAAGTAGTTTCACCTTCATAGCGCCATTGTAAAAAATTCTCATTTACTCTGAACATCACTTCTTGGCCATCTTGACCATCTTGACCTGGAATACCTTGTGGTCCCCTAACAGTCTCCAACCACTCCTCATATGTGCCATCAAAACTTCCCGAACCAACTGCTAGGTTATAAATATACCTTAATTGAATTGATAATTCATCCAAAACAGTTGTTATAGTGGTTGTTGTTGTGCTCTGTGTTGTGATTGTTGATGTTTGACTAGTTGTAACAGTTGAAGCAGTTGACTCAGTTGTTTGTGTAGTTGTAGCTGTCGTGATACTTGTCGTTGGATTAAAGAAATCACAACCACTCAAAAAGAACACAAACAAAAATGTGAGTAGAATAAACGCTCCTCTTCTTCTCATAAATATACCCCTCCATAATATTAAATTTTTAACCCAAAAAAAACAGAAAACAAACGCAAATACTTTCTGTAACTTATGCCGAATTATTTTGCTATTGATAATTGAATTGTACCACCAAAGATTATTTTTGTCTTTACGTTTTTAAAAAAACATCTAAAAAAAACAATTTTTCCTCTTATGGTAACAATCAAAAATAATTAATTTATTATTTAATTAATTACAAGTGCTTTTAAAACGCACTATTGAAGATAATATGGACAATAATCAAGACAAAAGCAACCGGCCCAAAAATTCTATGCAAGATGTACAATTTCTTATTATGAAGCTTAGAAAAAAGACTTCCTAATACTCCTGTCAAGACAACAAATACCAACGCTAATAAACCAGTAACTCTAAAATCGTCATTCAATAGAGCCATCAACAAATGTGTCAAAGCAAACAATGATGCTAACATTCCATAAATTTTATGATGCTTGATGAATTTCTTGAAAAGCGGATTCTTAATATAGCGCTTCGCGCCATTCAACGCTGCAAAAACAAAGAATATAACTGTTAAAACTCCTAAAATAACCATAATTTCTCTCCTGTTCTATAACATTATTTCTAAACCAGAATGAAGACTTTTATCTTCAAAAACCAATTGATTCTTAATATAGAATTTTAAACTAATCTCTCCTGATAAACTTTCTCGAATTTGCCCCTTCATTACACCCTTGATAGGAGATGCTAAACTCTTGGTCTGATGAGAGATAGCTTGAACAACTAGTTTGTATTTCCCTCTTTTGATTACACAAGAGAAACTATTTTCAGTTTTTTTAATATTTTTAATCCTAGAAAAATTGTATGTTGCAAAACGATATTCTCTTCCCTTATGAGCTAGACTAACAATCAAACCCTTAAAATATAAACCTAAAAAAGGAATAGTTGCGTATGAGAACATAAAAGCTGTTGAATCAGAAAAATCATTTGCTTGCATCCAAACATACTTCTTAGGAAATGACTTACCCCAATCTTTCTCTAAGTACCCTTTACCTCCTGAAAAATCAATCATCCTATCATCAATTTTTAAACTACCCATCAAACCATGATTCAAACTGATTACTCCATGATTGCATTCCATAAAAGGAATATATGCAAAAAAACCCATGATTGAAGGTGAAAAAATCGTCTTTCTGATTGACAAAAAATCACCTAAAGCAATTTCACCTTCAACAATAATGTTTTGCTTAAGATTGAGATTCAATCTTTTCAAACTAAAGTAATTATCTTCAATTTGCAAATTAAATGGTTGATCTTTAGTTTGAAAAGTCTCAGTTGAAAACCTAAGATAATCGGTTTTTAAATGATATTTTCCATCTATGATATATTTATAAAAGATTTGAACAAAAGTATGTGAATCCACCTTATTAAGACTTATACCTGGAATAAGTGCAAGACTATGTTGTTTGTCTTTGCTGACTAACTTATAATACCAACCTTCAAAATATTGCTTCTTTCTTTGATTTCCTTGAAACACCTCTGGGTTTCTTATTTTTTTTAGCACTGCTTCACAACCCTTCTCTCGCTAATTAAATTTTACCTTAAAAAAACTATTTAAACAATGACTAAGGAGAAAATAGTAAACTCATCTAACTTAATACATGTTATAATTACTCATGATGGAGGTAGTTAAATGAAATCAGCAATCTATGGTGCAGGAGCAATGGGAACTATATTAGGGGCCTACATTAGTAAAGCTAATTATCAAATTGATTTAATCAGTCACAATAAAATGCATATTGATAGCCTCAAAAAGAATGGTGCGAAAATCATTGGAAAAATAGAATTTATCCAAAAAGTCAATGCCTTAACGGTTGAAGAGATGAACTCTAAATACGATATCATTCTTTTAATGACTAAGCAAACTAACAATTATGAGATAACTAAAAGTTTAATACCCTATCTAAAAGATGATGGAGTCATCTGCACAATGCAAAATGGTTTACCTGAAGAATCAGTTGCGAAAGTAATCGGTAAAGACAGAGTCATCGGTTGCACTATGTCTTGGGGTGCAACATTCCATGGCCAAGGAGTTTGTGAACTCACATCAGCAGCTAGAAGTAATACGCTAACTTTTAGCATCGGTAAATATGGCAATAATGATGATTTCCATTTTAATTATATTGTAAAGTTACTTGAAACAATGGGTGATGTTAAAGTAGAAGAGAATTTTATTGGTGCTAGATGGGCTAAACTAATGATTAATGCCGCATTCAGCGGCATAAGTGTCGTAACCAATCAAACCTTTGGTGAAATAGCTAAAAATAGAAAAACTAGAAGAATTGCTTTAAATATTATCAAGGAAGGTATTGAAGTTGCTAAAGTAGCAAAGATAAAGGTAGAACCTTTACAAGGGAAAGATATCGTTAAACTATTAGATTACAATAGTTGTCTCAAAAGGCAAATCAGTTTGATGATAATCCCAATAGCTATGAGAAAACATCGAAATATCAAATCGAGTATGTTAAGAGATTTAGCAAATAATAGAAGAACTGAAGTTCATGCAATCAATGGTGTTATCTCAGAATATGGAAAAAACTATCAAGTTAATACCCCTTTTAACGATAAAATCATTGCTTGTGTAAAAGAAATAGAAACCAAACAGAGAATTTCAACAATAAAAAATCTAGATTATTTCAAATAAAAATGTCGGAATCCGACATTTTTTTATATTCCCTTAACCCTTAAAATAACTCTTCTTGTTCTTGGTCCATCGAACTCGCAAAAATAAACCCCCTGCCATGTTCCTAGCAACAACTTCGAATCATCAATCAAAATTTCTTCAGATACTCCAATAACTGAAGACTTAATATGCGCATGTGAATTTCCTTCGCTATGATAATAGTTTTTATTTCTTTGAAAACTCTGATTCATACCAGTTAAAAAATCTAGCTTTACATCTGGATCACAATTCTCATTAATTGTAACTGCAGCTGTTGTATGGGGAACGAACACCGTAACTGATCCAACCTTTACCCCACTCTTTTCTACAAACTGCCTTATCTCAAGCGTAATATCAATCAGTTCATCCTCTGCTTTGGAGTTTACCCTAATCTCTTTTGTCAAAAAAATCATCTAAAATTACCTCTTGGGTTTTTCTGAATAAGTAGCAATAAAAGTTTTGATATTCATCTCATGAAGATAACCATAACCATTAGTATCTTCATATAGTTCTTTTAAGATAAAACCTGCCTCTAGTTGACCACCAATTTGCTCTTCTAAAGTATGAGAAAACTGAATTCCATCATTTTGCTTCATTGACAACTCATAAAGTTCAGCGTCTTCAAGAGGATTAAAAGGCATTTTATTAACTATCATTTTTTCATGAGCATCATTGACAATATAGTTAATCTCGTTACCAAGTCCTGCTAGGAGTGCTCCTCCTGGTTTTAAGATTCTAAAGCATTCTTTGAATATTGGTTTTACTTCCAAAACATAACAATTAGAAACCGGATGAAAAATCAAATCAAAACTTTCATCTTCAAACGGTAAAGGTTTACTCATATCAGCTTTAATAATCTCAATCTGGTAGTTTTCTCTTTTTGCAACCATTCTTTCGCTTTCAAGTTGCTTATCTGAATAATCCAATACTGTACAGATTGCACCCAAAGCTTGAAAAATTGGCATTTGTTGTCCTCCGCCACTAGCAAGACCTAATATTTTCTTTCCTTTAAGGTCCCCAAACCAATGCTTTGGAACAGGTTTTGTTGGGGTCAAAACAATTTTATAATCATTATTCAATGCTTTTTGATATTCTTCATGTGTAACAGGAATCGCCCATTCCCAGCCATCTTCACACCATGAATCAATAGTTTTGGAATTAATTTCCTGATATTTTTCTTTCATAGTTCTTCTCCTTGTATATTACTTCTATTGTGATAATACCTCTGCATAGTTTAGCAAGTTACCACTACCTCTTACACAGATTGCATCTATTTCGACTAAAACATCTCTTGGCAATCTTGCAACCTCAACTGCCGCTCTTGCAGGCTTGTGTTTTCCAAAGAACTCTGCGTAAACCTCATTCATTGCTAAGAAATCATTCATGTCTTTTAAAAACACCTGACATTTAGCAATATCAGTTATCTTGTAACCAGCTTCAAGAACAATCCCCTTGATATTTTCAAGTGATTGTCTAGTTTGTGATTTAATTTCATCACCAACTAAAGTCATAGTTTCTGGAACAAAAGGAATCTGCCCGGAAACAAACAACATATTGTTTACTTCTGTAGCTTGCGAATAAGGACCAATTGCTTTTGGTGCTTTTGTAGTGCTAATAAATTTCATAACTCAATATCCTCCTTTGCTTACTCAATAATCATAGGTATTACTATAACAGTTTTATTGCTTCTTAAATCTGAAACCCATATTTTTAGATAATACTCTCCTGCTTCTTCTGGTAAAGGCATTATCCCAGTTGTTGATTCTCTAGTCGAAACAACCATCCAACTATGTAAGAAACATCCATCAGTAGAGGATTCATCAAAACAGGTAAATAGACTCTCAATATCATAACTTGTTGTAATAGGACCATTAATCATTTCAAAATTCGCAGTAACAACCGGTGGCAAAACATCTAAAACAGTCAATTGAAAACTTCCAGTTGTTTCATTTCCTGCTCGGTCACTTACTGTATAACTAATCTGATAGACTCCAGCTTTTTGGTTTATTCTCTCGATATTTTGATCTAACTCATCGATAATAGTAAAAGAAAAAGTAAGTTTATCAACCTTGTCAACATCATCACTAACAATCAAAAATGTCTCTGGATTAACAATTTCTAGATTATTAACTGTTGTATCATTAGCAATCACTGTCGGTGGTGTCTCATCTTTCTGACAGGCGACCATACTAAAAACTAAAATCACAAAAAAAATAACTAAATACTTTTTCATAATAGACCTCTCTTTTACATCAATAATATCACAAAATCTAACAAAACATAATACCCAAATAATTAAAAGAAAAAAGAACAGCTAATATACTGTTCTAGATCTTTGCTATTTCTGCTAAAAATGATTCAATCGGATGATTCCCTACTAATTCATGTTTCTCATTGATTACTATCTTAGGAACCCCACTAACCTTATACTTTCTTGCCATATCCATAAATGTTTGACTCTCTACCATTTCTGCTTTAATATTCTTATTCAATATCGCCATCTTATGAGCTGTACTAACAGCCCCAGGACAATGAGGACAAGATAAAGTAATAAATACTTTAATATTGATTGGTTTATCAATTTTCATTATTTTCTCGATAGTCGCTTGATCTAAACCTAAATCAACTCCAGACATAAACAATAATGCGCTTAAAAACGAATTTATCTCATGACCAGCAGGTATGCCATTAAACTTCACACCCTGATAAACATTATCACTGTTTAACAATACAAAACTAGGTGTCAAATTAACATCATATAAATCAGCCTCATCACTATCTTTATCAATGTCTTTTTCTTCAACATAAATCTTGTCACTTAACTCTGACACTTCGTTTAGTAACATTTTTGTTTCTTTACAAGTTTCGCAATATGGTTTGGTAAACAATACCATTTTTACAGGTTTTATCATTGCTGATAAAACTTCTTTTAATTGTTTTTGAATATCTTCACTCAATAATCTTTCCATCTTCTTATTCTCCTCTATATTTATGATTTATATAATGATTGATTGCTAATGCAGCTTTAGCTCCTTCAGCTGCTGATATGATGATTTGTTTATATGGTTGATTAGTTACATCACCTACTGCAAATAGTCCTTCAAGTGATGTTTGCTGCGAGTTATCTACAATTACTTCTTGTCTTTCATTGAGTTCAACCAAATCTTTGACAAGTTGACTATTTGGAATAGTCCCAATTTCAACCAATAAACCTTCTGCTTTTATAATACTTTTTACATTTGTTTTCTTATCTAAAACTACTATTTCTTCCATGAAGTCATTTCCTTTAACTTCTAGAATCTGTGTTTCAAGTAATATATTCAAGTTGCTTATATCTTTTAGTTTATCCAATAATATCTGATCAGCACGCCATTTGCTTCTATGAACTACTGATATCTTGCTAGCAAAAGGCACCATATCCAAAACAGCTTCAGCCGCGCTGTTACCTCCACCGGCAATCACGACATGCTTATCTTTGAAAAACGGGCCATCACAAGTTGCACAGTAGGTAACACCTCGATTTGAAAACTCCTTTTCTCCAGGTATATCAAGTTTTCTTGGTGCTCCTCCAGTTGAAAGGACAATTGTTTTAGCTTGTAGAGTTTTCAAATCATTGGTTTTAATAAAGAAATCATTTCCTTGTTTTTCAATACTCTCAACAAAAACTCCTACTTTAATCGGTATCTCAAGACTATTCATATGTTCCATGAAATTATCAGCTAAATCATCACCTCTTATTAAAGAGAAACCTAAATAATTATCAACCGCTGTAGTATTATGCAATTGTCCCCCAGTCTCTTTGGTCAAGATTCCCACAACAAGCCCTTTACGCTTTGCATATAAAGCAGCATTCATCCCACCAGGACCAGCTCCAATTATCAAAACATCCCATTTAAGAACAGAATCAAAAACATCTGATTTAACTGTTTTATCTAGACTAAAATTAAACATATCATCACTTCCCTTTTAAAATCAAACCCAAAGCTTCATCGATATTATCAATCTTAAGATGATAATCTTTCTCAATAGTTTGGATTAAATTTTTCGTTGTCAGCAAAGCGATGGTTTTATCAATACTAGATCTTATCGCCTTTAATTGCGTCAAGATATCAACACAAGCAATATCACTTTCCATCATTTGAATAACCCCATTCATCTGCCCTCTTGCTCTTTTAATTCTATTTGTCAATGAACTGTCACATTTCATTTAAATCACCATCCTCTTTACAGTAATATTATACCCTAGGGGGTATATAGTTTTCAAATGATTTGCTTAAAAAAACAACAGCTTTATGGCTGTTGTTAACTCAGTTCATAACATCTTTAATCTTAAAATCTTTAGTAGGTCCTAAATAAGGAACACTAACAGTGTTTCTCTTGTTTATATGCAAAGACTTTGTAGGACAATGGTTGATACAACGATAACATAAAATACAATCTGTTTTCGATTTCAAGCGATTATCTTCAATATAGTAATTATTGACTGGACATAGCTCTAGACATTTCTTACAAAGAATACAATTATCTTCTATTAACATTCTTATTTCAGTTCTACTCTTAAGCTTTTGATAAGGTTTTCTTTGTAATAATCCTAAAATATTAGAAACAAAATTCATTCCCTTTAATTTCCTCTTATTGAAGATTACTTTTTCAGCAAACTTTTCTGCTTTTTTTCTTGTCTTTTTTTCAAGTTTTTCATAATTTACTTTTGTAGGTAAAAACTTAGCAAAGTCTCTTAGATTATTTGGCATATTAAAATGCTCTATCTGTTTGACAAGAAAACCTTTTTCGATCAACTTCCTAGCAGCATTTGCACCCCCATCTCCAGAGTACATCATCTGTGTGCAAAAAACGAAAACGCGTTTTCCTTTACCAGGTAATAAATCTTCTATCATGTTTTTTACAATATCTGGCATATCAGAGCCATAAATTGGGAACCCTATCCCAAAAATATCAGAATTATCTACCAATTCATTGACATTTTTAATCTTTTCAATTGGATATAGTTTTGAATCAAAACCATTATTGCTAAGATAATTACCTATTAATTTAGCTACAAAATATGTATTTCCAGTTCCTGAAAAATGCAAAATTGATATAACCATAATCACATATATAGCCAAAAAGAGATGCTTTTAGATCCTTTCTGAGTATATTTAACCTTTCTATTTAAATATTTAAATCATTATATTATCAATGAAATCAATAATCTTACTACTGGCCTTAAAAAATCACACACAAAGTTAATATAAAACATCAAAGCTAATCAGTCTATGACAAAAAAAACACCAATAAAACTTCTAATTCAATTGTTTAAACAATAAGCACTTATTCTCTTTTTATATACGCTATTCCAAGAATCGTTAGAAAAGAGATAACCGCAAATACCAAAGTAGTGAACGAAACTCCTTCTGTTAGATTCTTCATATTATATATATGTTCAGGTATATTTACCAAAACAAGATCAATTTGTTCTTCTAAGATGTTTCTTTCCGTTTCTGTAATTAAAAACTCATATTCTCTTTCTTCCAAATCAATATAAAAAAGATAATCTGACATTTCATCTATCAAGTTTAACTCACCGGGTATTTCACTTCTTACATTTGAAACATCAAATACTCCTTCAACCAATCTAACAACTAATCTATATTCTCTGATTACATTGTTACCATCATCGTAGGTTGTTATTAAAATAAAATCATTACTTAAAACTACTTCTACCTTTGTTTCTTCCTGCGCAATATTTCCTAGAACCAAAAAATATTCTCCAGGAAAAACTACCTCTGTCAATTGATTGTTAATTTTAATATAACCTTGTTCTAATAATCTACCACTATTAAAAGCGATAACAGAAGCAATTATCGCTATTATCAACATAATTATCGGCAACAAAAAAAATAATTTAAATTTCATGATTTGACTCCTACACTTAGTTTATCATATCTTCATTAAAAACCAAATTTTTTTCTAAAATAAACTTAATGAATACGCTTTTTTTTGCCTTGTGTTATTGACTAAAAACCTTCACTATGATATAACAAGTTGTAAAGAAGCGGCTAAAACTCATATTATTGTTATTTCGTTTCTTTTAATAAAAAACGAAAAACTTAAAAAAAGGGGAGATACTAACACTATGAACAAATATTTCATCAAAAAAGCTCTCTTTTCGTTTCTGACACTAATCATTGTGGTAACGTTGGTATTCTTCATGCTACGTGCTATTCCCGGTGGTCCGTTTACCAGAGAGAAACCTTTACCTGCAGCCACTAGAGAACGACTAGAAGCAGCTTATGGTCTGAATGAACCGCTTTTTACTCAATATTTGATTTACATGGGTAATGTTTTTTCAGGAGATTTAGGCCCATCATTTAGAAACCCAGGTTACACAGTTAATGACTTGTTAAAAACAGGAATTCCACAAACCGCAAGGATTGGATTTTTTGCAGTAATTGTAATAATCTTTTTAGGAATTCCACTGGGGGTGATTTCAGCCTTGAAATCCAATACCAGTATCGATTACGGAGTAATGATACTGGCTACAATTGGAATTACCGTTCCATCATTTGTTATTGGTTCTTTATTCATCCTCCTCGCTCAAAATACCAGTTGGATTCCTGTAGGAGGTCTAGATAAACCTATCTCATATCTCGGTCCAGTAGTTGCTTTAAGCGGTTACTCATTAGCTTTTGTTTCAAGGCTTACTAGATCAAGTATGTTAGAGGTTTTAAGACAGGATTATATTAGAACTGCAAGAGCTAATGGTTTGTCTGAATATAAAGTTATCTTTAAACATGCATTGAAAAACAGTTTAATTCCAGTTGTAACCTACATCGGTCCGATGATAGCTGCTTTGATGACAGGTAGTTTCGTAGTAGAAAAAATCTTTGTCATCAACGGTATCGGTAAATACTTTACTGAATCTATCGGTTCACGTGATTATACCTTGGTTATTGGAGTAACGATTTTCTATGCTGTTTTCTACATATTTATGGTTTTATTAGTAGATTTAGCATATTCATACATTGATCCAAGAATAAGATTTTCGAAGTAGGGATGAATATGGACAAAAATAAATTTAAATTCTTAGATAGTGAGCAAAAATTAGACAAAGAGCAAATCCGCAAAAGTTTAACTTACTGGCAAGATGTCTGGCGTCGTTTGCGTAAAAACAAACTTGCTATTGTCGGCTTGATAAGTGTTGTGTTAATTTTGCTATTTGCGACAATTGGTCCAATGTTAAATAAATATACCTATAACAAACAACATCTTGATTACAAGAATATTCCTCCAAGATTGGAAGTATATGAACTTGATGAAGATTTGATTGTTTATATGTCAGGAATGTATCATTTGATTCTTGTAAGTGAAAAAGGAGAATTACTTCAAAGATTCTCATTAGCAAACGCAGATAGAAACTTAATTACCCGTAGATATACCTATCGCTTATTTGACGAGGAAGATAATGAGATAGCAGCTGTAATTGCTGATTTCTCTTATCAAACCGACCCAAATAAAATCGATGAAGGAATTCCCTTTAGTCTCACATATAATGACCAAGAGTATAAACTTCCGACTGATAAAGTATGGAACAGAACCTTTTTATTAGGAACTGACTTAAATGGTAGAGATTTACTAGCAAGAGTCATGTATGGAACTGGTATTAGTTTAGTCATCGCTTTTGCTGCTGCTCTTATCAACTTTTTCATCGGTGTTCTTTATGGAAGTATTTCCGGCTTTGTAGGTAAAACCACTGATATTATCATGATGAGAATCGTTGATATCATCAATTCAATTCCACTTCTACTTTATGTTATTCTATTGATGTTCGTTCTAAAGGAAAGTTGGTTTGAAATCAATGTTTTAAACCGGATCTTTGGAGAAGGTGGTTTAGGAACGATAATTGTCACTTTAATCAGTGTTTACTGGGTAGGTATGGCAAGGCTTGTAAGAGCTCAAGTCCTTGGTTTAAAAGAACAAGAATATGTTTTAGCAGCTAAAACAATTGGTGTTTCTAATTATAAAATCATTAAAAAACACTTGATTCCTAATGCATTGGGCCCAATTATTGTCACAATGGCAATGATGATTCCTACTGCAGTTTTTACAGAAGCCTTTTTAAGTTTCATCGGCTTAGGCATTTCTGCACCTAAGGCATCTTTAGGATCATTAGCATCAGATGGTGCACAGTTCATGCAAACATATCCATATCAACTTGTTGTACCTTCACTCACTATCGCTTTCATGATGCTAGCGTTTAATTTCTTGGGTGATGGTCTAAGAGATGCATTAGATCCAAGGCTTCGTAAAGGGTAGGTGATGATTGTGAGAGAAAATATACTTGAAGTTAAGAACTTAAAAACCTCATTCTTCACTCATCTTGGTGAAGTAAAAGCAGTTAGAGATATCTCATTTAGTCTGAAAAGAGGAGGAATTCTTGGCATAGTTGGAGAATCAGGAAGTGGTAAAAGCGTTTCATCACTGTCCATCATGCGATTGATTGAATCACCTGGACGAATTATTGGTGGAGAAATTATTTTTGATGGAGTGGATCTTGCGAAGTTATCAGAAAATGAGATGTCTGATTATCGTGGCAGCGAGTTATCAATGATTTTCCAAGATCCGATGACTTCATTAAATCCTGTTTTTACAATTAAAAATCAAATGATTGAAGTAATCAGGAGACATGTAAGAATTACTAAAGAACAAGCTTTGAAAGAAGCTAATAATATAGAAAAACCCGAAGAAAAAGAAAAAGCTCTAAAAAGAATTGAAAAAGGTTTAACAAGAAGAGTAAATAAGAAAGAAGCCTTAGAGCGAGCAATAAGCTTTTTGAAACTGGTAGGTATTCCCGAACCAGAAACTAGAATCAATGAATATCCTCACCAGTTTTCAGGTGGTATGCGACAAAGAGCATTAATAGCTATGGCTTTATCTTGTGAGCCCAAATTAGTAATAGCAGATGAACCAACAACCGCTTTGGATGTTACGATTCAAGCTCAAATTCTTGATTTACTGAAAAGAATTAAAAAAGAGTTGGATACCACAATCATCTTCATCACTCATGATTTAGGTGTTATAGCTGAGATATGTCAAGATGTTATCGTGATGTATGGTGGTATGATTATGGAAAAAGGTTCTGTTAATGATATATTCTACAGACCTCAGCACCCATATACAAAAGGTCTTCATCAATCAATCCCTAAGGATGTTGTTGGTCAGAAATCCAGATTAGTTCCAATTGAAGGTTCACCACCAGATCTATTGAACCCACCTAAGGGTTGTCCTTTCAGTCCTCGTTGTAAATATGCTATGGATATCTGTTTAGAAGAGGCAGCTCCATTATTTAAAATCACTGATACACAAACTTCAGCTTGTTGGCTACAACATGTTGACGCTCCAGATGTTAAAGGATTTACAAAAAGCGGGGGTGTTGAATAATGAGTGAAAGACAAGTGCTTATCAGTGTAAGAAACCTAAAGAAGTATTTTTATGTAAAACGGTCTTTCTTTGGAAAAATCCAAAAAACTTTAACCGCTGTAGATGATATCAGTTTTGATATTTATAAAGGTGAAACATTTGGTCTTGTTGGAGAGAGTGGTTGTGGAAAAACCTCAGCAGGTAGAACAATTATTGGTCTATATGATAATACCGGTGGAGAAATATTCTTTGAAAACAAATTGATTTCTGCTGGTAGTGAAGGATTTAAAGTAAAAATGCAATTCCTTCGCGACCAAATGAAAAGCGAATTAAAAGCCGTCTTAAAAGACAACTTCGAAGAGATTGCTCGAATAAAAGAACAATATGAAGTAGTAATCAAGGATGAAGAATCAAAATATCACGATGCCTTGAAGAAACAAAGAAATGCAAAAAGAAATCCTCGTGATATTCAGATGATTTTCCAAGATCCATATACTTCACTAAACCCAAGAATGACAGTTGCTGAGATTATTTCAGAAGGAATAAAAACTCATAAACTCTTAGAAGGTGACCAGATAATGGAAAGAGTATATCACCTCTTAGAAACTGTTGGGTTAAAAAGAGAACATGCTTCAAGGTATCCTCATGAGTTTAGTGGCGGTCAAAGACAAAGAATAGGAATAGCTAGGTCTTTGGCAGTAGACCCAAAACTAATAATCTGTGATGAACCCATCAGTGCTTTAGATGTATCTATTCAAGCACAGGTGGTCAATATGCTAGAAGATTTGCAAAATGAGTTTGGTTTAACTTACTTATTTATCGCTCATGATTTATCCATGGTTAAACATATCTCTGATCGAATTGGTGTTATGTATCTTGGTAAGTTAATGGAAATTGCTTCAAGTGATGATTTGTATGATAAACCACTGCATCCTTACACTCAAAGTCTTTTATCATCGATACCATTACCAGATCCTGAAGCCAACAAAAAGAGCAAAAGGATTAAGTTGGAAGGGGAAGTTACCTCTCCAATCAACCCAAAACCTGGGTGTAGGTTTGCTACAAGATGCAAATATGCAAAAGATGTTTGCAAAACACAAAACGCAGAATTAGTTGAAGTATTACCAAACAGATTTGTTTCATGTCATTTTGTGAAAGAAATCAACAATTTGTAATAATCGTAATTATTAAAATTGCGTTTATTAAATAGATAAAGGAGGAGATTTAAGTATTTATGAAAAAATTAATGTTGTTATTAGTCGCATTTTTAGGCGTATTCACATTATTTGCATGTAATGGCGAAACAACTGAAACTACGACTGCTGCACCAGAACCAGTTGTATTTAATTGGAACATTGGCGCAGACCCTAGAACATTAGACCCAGGCCTTAATGGCGCGAGTGATGGTGGCGATGTCATCAATAACACTTTTGAAGGTCTTGTTCGTGAAAAACAAGGGGAAGTATTACCTGGTATGGCAGAAACATGGGAAGTTTCTGCAGATGGTTTAACTGTCACATTCAACATCAGAGAAGATGCTAAATGGTCTGACGGTTCAGCTTTAAATGCAGATGACTTTGTCCGTTCATGGCTAAGAGGTATGGACCCAAGAAACGCTAGTGAGTACTCATGGATTTGGGCATACACTAATGTTGTTGGCGCGAAAGAATTTGCATATTCTGAAAGCGAAGATGATGCTGCACTTGATGCTTTAGCTGCTGCTGTTGGTATTTCATCAGCAAATGATGGAGCTCAATTAGTAGTTCAACTTACTGCTCCAACTAACTGGTTTGTTTCTTTGATGTCATTCTATCACTTTATGCCAGTTCCTGAAACAGCTAATTCTGAGGGAGAAGGCCAATGGGCTAAGACACCAGCTACAGCTATTTCAAATGGACCTTTCGTTTTAACTGAGTACACTGTTGGTGACAAGTTGAAACTTGAAAAGAATCCTCATTATTGGAATGCTGAAAATGTTGGTATCGATGTTATCAATGGATTCTTCATCGATCTAGCTACTACTGCTTATGCAAGATATGAAGCTGGAGAACTAGATTTCATTCCTCAAGTTCCAACTGCAATGATTCCTGGATTAATGATTGCTTCTCAAGAGTTTTATGTGTTCCCATTACTTGGAACTTACTACATTAACTTCAACCTATCTGGTGGAGAAGGAATCGGTGGTACAAGAGATATCGGTTCACGTGATGTCAGCCTATTCTACAATGCTAATTTAAGAAAAGCATTGGCGTTGGCTTTAGACCGCGAAGCGATTACTGAAGCTTTAGCAGCGGGACAAGTTCCTGCTGGTGGATTTATTCCTCCAGGCTTTATGGACCACGAAGGAAATGACTTCTATGAAACTTCAAAAAATCATTCAGAAATCGTTACTGATGATGGAGCTATCACTTTAGCACAAACTTATTTCGCAACAGCTGCTGGTGAATTATTCCCAGAAGCAGGCGATCCAGTTGCTGCTTTAAGAGCTGCTCTTGCAACAAAAGAATATCGTTATAACACTTCTGAAGGCCACAAACAAGTTGCTGAATTAGTTCAAGGTATGTGGGAAGAACATCTAGGCTTCACAATCCAATTAGGAAATGAAGAATGGGCATTATTCCAAGCTACAAGAACTGATGGAAACTATGACATGGCTCGTGGTGGATGGTTGACAGACTTTATGGATCCATCTGGTATGATTGGTATCTTTAAACAAGGTAACGCATACAATGACCCAGATTACAACAATCCAGCTTTCGAAGCAAAACTTGAAGAAGCTCGTTTAGCTACTACAGCTGCAGCTCACTTCGAAGCATTATATGAAGCACATGAAATCTTTATGGCTGACATGCCTGTTATTCCAATTTACCATTACAATGATACAATGTTGGTAAAAGCTAGATTAAAAGGTTGGTCAAGATCTGTATTAGGTGGAATTGACTTCTCAACTGCTTACATTGAAGACTAATTACTAAAAATTAATATAAAAAAGACTGTTAAGATCTTCATCTTTTCAGTCTTTTTTTCTTTTGATTTCTTTTTTTTGTGTTCATGTTATAATGTCTATGAGATTATATTATGAGGATGATAAAAATGGAATCAATCACGGAATTATATAAAATTGGTCATGGACCATCCAGTTCACACACAATCGGTCCGGAAAGAATTTGTCTGGATATTTTGAGCCGATATACGGGTGATTTTTTTAAAGTTATTCTCTATGGCTCTTTAAGTTATACGGGTAGAGGCCATCTTACTGATGAGATAATTAGAAAAACCCTTAACAACGTTGAAGTTATTTTTTCAGATGAAAAAAACATTGAACACCCAAATACTATGGATGTTATAATTTATAAAGACAAACTAGTTATGGGGCAGGAGAGGTATTATAGCATTGGCGGCGGTTCAATCTTAAGAAAAGGCGATGTATTTGAAGCCAATAAGCATATTTATCCTCATAAAACATTCCAAGAAATCAAGGACTATTGCAAAGAATTAAACCTCTCATTACATCAATATGTATTTAAGCATGAAGATGACACATTCATCAACCATCTTAAAGAAGTATGGAAGACAATGCAAGCAGCTATTAATCTAGGATTGCATACTGAAGGCTTTTTACCCGGTGAGCTGAAGGTTAGAAGAAAAGCTAAACAATTGCTTTACAATCAAAAAGCAAAAGTATCAATCGAGTTAAGACTTGTTTCTGCTTATGCTTATGCAGTTAGTGAAGTAAATGCTTCTGGAGGGTTAGTTGTAACCGCACCAACATGTGGTGCTAGTGGTATTTTACCTAGCGTTCTTTACTACTTGAAAGATATTCATAAATACAACGATGACACGATTCTAAATGCTCTAGCTACAGCGGGGATAATTGGTAACTTAGTAAAACACAACGGTTCTATCAGTGGAGCAGAAGCGGGGTGTCAAGCTGAAGTAGGAACTGGTTGCGCTATGGCCGCAGCTGCTTATGCCGCTTTGGAATCTGGTAATATTGATACAATCGAATACGCAGCTGAGATCGCTTTGGAACATCATCTAGGACTTACATGCGATCCCATTAGTGGCTATGTGCAAATACCTTGTATAGAAAGAAATGCAGTTGCGGCTCACAGAGCCATTAACGCCGGTGAACTCGCGACTTTGCTTACTAGCACAAGTTTAATCTCCTTTGATACAATTGTTGAAACTATGAAAGAAACAGGAAATGATTTACTAGACTCATACCGTGAAACCAGTATTGGTGGCTTAGCTAAAAAGTATAAAAAAGAATAATCAAAAAATGAAGTGGCTTTGCTGCTTCTTTTTTTGACATATGACAAAATATTTTTTTAATTTTATCATTATTTACTTGACATATGTCCATTATATATTATAATGTTATTATAAATAGTTCTCCATTGAAGTTATTAAAGACTTCAATAATATACAATTTTTTTCTATATTTAAATCAACTAGAATAAAATGTGTGGGAAAAATATCATAGCGATACCAATGAAAAGCATTATCAACCCACCTAAAAGACTAGAATATTTTGCGTATTTATTCGATATACCCGTTACTCTAAAACTAATAATAGCTATACTGAATATAATTAAATCATCAATCAAGAAAAACAATACATAAATCAAGATATACATAGCTGATTGAAGCGCTGTTAGATTGTGATAAGCTAACATCGAGGTATAAATCACAGGTAATCCAGCCGAACAAGCTAACTCAATAATATTTACAGTTATAGCCACTCCAGCTATTCCTACTATCGCAAGCCAGAGATTGTTTTTATGGATAACTTGCTTAATCTTTTCCATTAACTTTCTTTTGCTTTTTGCATCAGTTACTTCACAACCAGTATCTTTTCTAATCTGTTGCCAAAAATGTCTGAGGCTGAAGAAAGCAAATATTAATGCTAAAACACCAATTGCTATTTGGAACGCACTTATCAAAGCTAATTTCATCACCAGTTGTAACCAAGACATCATGATAATATAATAGATAAGACCACTTGTAAAAATAAATGTGAAACCTAAAATCCAGACTCTCTTTCTGTCTTTTAGGTTTATCAGCATCGTTATTAAAAAGATTAAAATCCACATTGCACATGGATTGAAACCGTCAATTGCACCTATTAAAATAGCTCCTAATAAAAGAGAAAAAGAGGCAATCTCAATCTCACCTATAATCGGCAGAGTAATTGTTTTGTTTTCAGAAAAATCTATTTGTAACAGGTCTTCTGGTAAAACGACTTGCTTATTTATGACTCTTTCAACTACATCGGTATAACCTTGTTTATCTTGATAATACTCAATTACATCCTCAATTTGTGATTCAATCTCATATAATCCTTGAAGGTCTTTACCGCCGATTATCATATATGGTATAGAAGCTAAATCCCGATCAAACACAGAAACAAGTTCAAGAAACAAATTCTCGTTTTCTGAACTTTCACGTATATCATAGATAATAAGATTTACATTGTCATAATTAACCAATAACTCATTCAAGAAAATTGAAGCTTGACGGCAATTAGGACACGTTTCTTCCTTAAAATAATGAATAGTAACATCATTGGCAGCATCAACTTGAAAAGGTATAAGTAAAGCTAATGAAACAACAAGTAAAAATATCTTAAGCAATAACTTCATCTCTTACCTCTTTCAAAGCTTTTTCTAGTTGTTTTTTTGATACTTCTCCGTTAAATCTCATAACTTCTTTATCATTAATAAAAATAATTATTATTGGTAAAATTGATCCTGGATTATACTTTTTTATCTTGTCTGAATCCTCATCAAAATCGAGATCTTCTATATGGGAAATCTCAAGTTTCTTCAAAGTGCTATCAAGTCTACTCCTCATCACTAAACAAGACATACACCACAAAGCAGATATTCTAATAATTTTCATCAAATCACCTTCTTAATATTATACTACAAGTAAAAGAACAACGAAAGTCGTTGTTCTAAAACTCTTTAATCTAACTTTGATGAAAGATACTCAAGAACAGGTTTAGAACCTAACAACATCTCAGAATAGTCACCATCATTATAAATGAATAACGCAGGAACTCCTTTAGTTTCAAAGGGTGGTTCTCCTTGTTCATAAATCATTCCCTCACTAATTAAATAGATAACATAGTCCTCTTCCAATTGATCAAGTTTTTCTAAAACTTCTTCTTTCATTGCTTGGCATACTTCACAATATGGAGAATAATAATATATGATTATGTTTCCATCTGGTAAATCACTCAACTCATCCCAGTGTTCTATATGAGCAAAATCATCATATCCCTTTGGTGCTTGAGTGGTTGTTTCGTTACAAGAGAAAAGGAATAAAAGGCTGATAAAAGCCATTAAATTAAGTAACTTTCTCATCTTTCCTCCTAAAATAGAAGACTAGAAGCCTTCTATAATTAGTTTAATATTTTTGATTGTGATATTCCAATAAAGCTTTTGTTACTCTTATTATATTGTTTGTCGAAACAGAACTACCTGCGTAAGCATCAATCATTTCTGGTTCGTTAATTAATTTTGAATTAGCAAAATCTGCGTACTGTGCAGGTGCTTCATCATAGAAAATATTGATTCCATCAAGGTCTTCTGCTGTTTTTCCAACTAGCCAAGGAATAAAATCGACTTTAAAATGTCCTTCGTAAGTAATTCCTGTTTCAGGGATAGGGTCACTATCGCCCCATACTCCTGCATTGTAATGTCCGCTGCTATCCACATCAAATGAAAGATATAATACTTCTCCAGTTGCTTTATCAATATCAAAGTATGCGACACTCCAGAAATTAACTCTTGGAGCACGACATGTACAAGCTACGAATGCAACTTGATACTTAACATAATCTCTCATTTCATACTCAAACAGAATTGGCATTTCTCTCATTACTTCAGAACCATGTCCGTCCAAATGAGGAAATTGCAAAATTGTCATCCCAGTTTCTGTACTTGAATTTTCTGTTGTAGTTGTTTCACTGTCACAAGCAATAAAAGTTAAGGCAAAAACAAATAAAAGTGCTGTCAATAAAAATCTTTTCATTTACTAGCAACCTCCAGTTCCGCCGTTGTCTCCTGTTTCTTCGCAGAATGGATTAATTACCATATCTCCTGTGTAGTCTCCAAAAGCACCAGCATTCCAAACGTTTTCATATCCTAAATGCTCTAATGCAGCTTTAACATATCCTGCGCGTGTGCCACCAGCACAGAACAAAATAATGTTTGCGTTTTCGTCAAAAATGTTACGTAATGCTTGTTCGTTTTTAATATCACTAGCTGAAAAATTCCATCCATCTCCACGGACTAAGATTTCTTGAGCTTCTAAGAAGTCAAAGAAAGGAATAACTGTTGAGTATTTATGCCATCCATTACTAAATGCATCTGTATTGTTTCTTAAATCAATAAATTGAACATCACTTCTGCTAGCATAGTAATCAATTAAAGCATCAGCCATATTAATAGCTTCAGGAAGAGGTCCTACAGTTGCAGGATGTGGCATTGTGATTTCATATTCTCCGTCACCAAAAACTCTATTATCACCACTATATGCACTTAAACCACCAACGTTATAAACATTGTCATATCCTAAATCTTCTAATGCATCTTTAACAAAACCAGCTCTTGTTCCACCAGCACACATTAAAACGATGTATTTGTCTTCATCGAATAAAGCTCTAAGTGCTGATTCATTCTTAATTTGATTTCCATCGTAAGTCCAGCCATCAGTTCTTACAAGGATATTCATGTATTCTAAATAATCAAAGAATGGAATAATCTCAAATCCTCTAATCCACCCATCTGCCATCTGATCATCAAAATTTCTAACATCAACAAATTGAAAATCAGCTCTGAAAAGATAATCGTCCACATCCGCCATTGCAAGAGTTTCAGGTGCTGTAAACTGAGTATCTACTGTTGTCGTGGTTGTTTGCTCACAACCGATAAAACCAATAGCTAATAAAGCAATAGCTATTATTGAAAAAAACTTTTTCATTGTAAATCATCTCCTTAAAATATAGTATTATACTGTTATAATTATAATTAAAAAATACCATAAAGTCAATAAAAACTTGTAACTTATCACGTTAGTTTGAATTCGAAATATAATATATCAAAGCGCTATTTTTAGGTATTTCTAAATATTTTATTAAAATCATATGCCTTTTTGACTGTAGATTTATATAAAGCATATGTCTATATCAAAAATGATATATTCAAAACAAAACAGTTTAGGTTTACCCAAACTGTTTTAATGTACTTCTTTATTTAATTAATTTCCCTATTCTGCGTAAAAATCATTAAAATGCTTGATTGCTGCTTTAGCTACATCAATCAAAGCTTCTCCAGTAGTACTTGATGTAACATCAGCTTCTGCATCAATAATAACATAGTCATCCAAATCAATTCCATCGATATTTGCAGAACCAGCGATTATTGCTGCAATCAATCCACTGTCTTCTATAACAACGCCACCCCAAGCAGCTGTTTCTTGATGCTCTGTAACTTCATAACTTGTGATTAAACCTTCTTTAACAGTAACTTCCACTGTAAACTTCTTAAAACCAGTCGATTCTATTGTCATAGTTACCCCATCATCTACTACTGCTGAAATAACTGTTGCATTGAAATATTCCTGTGGATACTCAACTTCAGTTTTATCAGGACCACAGCCCATAAAAGCTAGTGTTATCACTAAAACAAAAGATATAAAGATTTTCTTAAACATTTTTTTCTCCTTTAAAGATTTATATTTTTTTCTATTAACTACTATTATTACATAAATAAAACAAAATTTCAAACTCTTTTTTGGGATTATGTCAATAATTATATAACTGCTTTGCTTTATAATTTTAAGAATAGTATTAATTATTCACATGTCTTTAATTTAAAATAGAGAAATGGTATAATTTCATTACAAAGTATATTAGGGAGAATTACTATGAAAAAAACTAAAAAAATATTACTGATAATCTTTTCTGTTCTAATTGTTTTTTTTCTATCATTTCATTTTATTTTTTACAGAAAAGATTTAAAAACTGATTATTTAGAATCAAAATACTTTACAGAGTATTCGAATTATGAGACTATCAACATTCTTTCTCTAGAAAACGATGAACTAAGTATAAGAATACATTATCAAGATTTAGGTGATGAAAATAATCAAGTTATTGTTTTGCTGCATGGTGCTTTTTCTTCATCTCACACCTTCTTTGCTTGGGCACTTGACTTGGTTGAAGCAGGATATAGAGTAATAATGCCTGACTTACCTTATTTTGGCTTGAGTGATGGATTCGATGACTATATAACGTCTTATCGAAGAAATGCACAAGTGGTTAAAGGTTTACTAGATAGTTTAAGTATTGACTCAGTTCATATTGCTGGAAACTCATTAGGAGGTGCTACTTCATGGTACTTTGCTAGTTTATATCCATCAAATGTAAAATCACTTAATCTTATTGATGCAGTATACCCATATGAAAATTTATCAAACCGTGCAAACTCTATCTCCAATGATTTTTTGGCAAAAACCTTAAGCAAATACACCCCTAGATTCTTGTTTAATTACGTCTTAAAAACTGCTTATGGAAATCCAGAAAACATTAACGAAGATGATTTAACTAGATATTATGAGTTGCTAAGAAAAGAGAACACTCGCTATGCAATCTTAAAATCGAGCAACGAAGAAATAACTAATCTAGAAACCCGATTATCTGGATTAAAGGATTACGATATTCCTATTTTAGTTATGTGGGGTAGATTAGACTCATGGATTGCAGTAGAAACTGCAAATGATTTTAAACAAACGCTTAATCTTAGTGATGATTTTGTCATTATCTACGAAGAACTCGGACATGCTCCCATGGAAGAAGACCCAAAGAACACAATAACTGATTATCTTGATTTTTTAAACTCAATCAACGATTAATAAAACCAGAAAGCCAATTCTAGAGGCTTTCTGGTTTTTTCATATCTTAAGTTTCAGTATCAGTTCGTCATCATCCATTTCTTTAGTATCAAGAAAGCCATAATTGATATAAAAATCATAAGGCATATTTGATTCGATATCACAAGATGTATAGAGATACTTTTTGCCATCTTTACGGCATTTATCAACGATTAAATCCAAAGTCATTTTACCAAACCCTTGGTTTTGATATTCTTTTGCTATCATAAACCGCCATAAGAAATATGCTGGTTGATCTAATTTATCAATATCATCATCATGCAATGAAAGCATGACAAAACCAATCGGTTTATCACCTAGATAAATCGCTCTTGGATAGGCAATCTCATAGTTTACATATGCTTGTGCTAATGAGATAACATTAGGAGCTACACATTTTTTTTGCATATCATCTAAAGTATCACTTAGTTTGATCACTTCAGAAAAATTATCGCTGTTTACTTCTTTAAGTTTAATCTTTTCCATAATATTTCCTTTCAATTTCCTTATCTAATCCGATTCTCTTTCATACATATTCCAATTTCCAATAAATTTAAATCCTAACCTTAAATAGATTTTTCCTGCGGTTGGATTATCATAAAAAAGACATAGTTCTTTCTTCTTCTCATTGATATACAAGTGCATCAGTTCCTTCATCAATATTGAGGCCAGACCTTGATTCCTATAATCCTTATCAGTAGCTACAGCTACAACCATTGCACTTTTCGTTGTTTCTGCAGTAGTCGCAACGGTTGAGATAATTTTTTCGTTTTCTTCAATAAATAGTGTAACTCCCATAGCCATCGAGTTGATTTTCCCTTCAACAAATTCACTTCGCTCTTTTCTTGATATTGAGAACTCTGTGATTTGAGTGATTAAATCAAATAATCTATGACACTGCTCTTCGGTCATAAGAGTTTTAATTTGGTAAGAACTATCACTTTTTGGATGCAGTAGTTCAGTTGCTTTACAAAAGTACATCTTTTGTTTTTTAAAACCGCTAAGATAAGGTTCCACAAGTTCCATCAACTCTTTCTTTCCGCTGATGTATTTAAAACTATCATCTTGAAATATCCTTTCATATTCAGGATTAAATCTAAGCTGATGAGAATAATAAATGGCATTTTCACGATACCTTAAGAAGATGCTCAAATATTCTCCTTTTTCAGAAAATTCTCCATAAATTCTTTGAAAGTCTTTGTCAAATCCAAAGGTTTCAATGTCTCCAATTGGAAAGATGTTAAATGCGGACTCCTCATACAAATAATCTAATACTTTCTTACAATCTGCTTCTGTCAATAATCTAATCATGTTTTACCTCTCAAAAATTAAAATTCTAACACTAAGACATTAATAACTCCTGAATACTCAACAAATGAGTCTATCAAAATTTTTCTATCTTGATAATAAATATCAAAAACACTTCTATCTTCTTTTGCAAGTTGTTTATAATCTGCGTTTTCAAATCTAATTGTAGCGGTCCTTGCATGACCAGCCACGACAATTTTATCCTCAACATCTTCTTGAAGATGCTCATGTAACCAAACAAAATCATGAACTGATTGACCTTCTCGCCAATCTTTGTTCCTTCCATCGATGCCTCCATGAACAAAGATATAATCGTCAAATTCTAAGAATAAAGGAAATGATTTTATCCAAGAAATCAAAAAGGGGTAGTCTTGTAAGATTTTATCTCTAATCAAGCCAAGATTGCTAGTACTTAAAGTTAAATTAGACAACCCTTCTAATGTGTAACCAAAACCATTATGCTTTATATTGAACTTCGCTTTAACATCATCACCTTCTAAGAATTCTAATAAAAACAAATCATGATTGCCAAGGATTATCGTTGCTTTGCTTTCAACATGAAGATCATAAAGATATCTCAACGTTTGTTTTGGTTGTACTCCGCGATCAAACAAATCTCCTAAAACTAAAAGATGATGATCTTTATTAAATGCATCATAATAATTCTCATTCAATGCCTTTATCAAAGCATCATAATGGGAATGTATATCACTTACTACAAAATATTTCATATAGTTACTTCCTACTTATGTCTTGTGACTTTAAATTTTTTAATTATATAATTAGCATCAGGAGCGATTCTTGCTTTTTTTAAAGCAATATCTATCTGTTCCTTGACTGTTTCGACACCTTCGAGATTTGGCAGTAATAAACCACTTTTGTTATTAAATTCTACTATAACTCCGTATATCAAAGGATCTAACTCATCGAGACTATTGACTTTAACAGGTTTATCTAACACATCAACATTAATCTCTAGATATTTCAGTTCATGAGCTTTTAAAGGCATGAATCTAGGATCATTAAATGCTGCACTTATTGCATTTTGAACAATCTCATTTGCGATAGAAGTTGTTGTTGGAAAAACGGTGCCTATGCAGCCTCTCAATTGTCCAAATTTCTTTAACGAAACAAATACACCTGCTTTATCTTTCATATTATCTGGAATATCATTCAATTCAAGTTCTTTATTTGTGTTTAAATAAAACTCTATCGTCTCCCTAGCTAGTTTGACAAAGCTATCCTCTTCGTTATTATTTTCTCTTGTGTTTTGTTTTTTACTCAACGGCTTGATTCTAGCTACTGCATATCCAACTCCAAATGTAGCTTCATAACTCAAGGTTTCAACGTCAAGATTATACTTGTCAAAAGCTCCGCTCATCACAACAAAAGACCTAAGCCCACACTCTGCTGCTTTTTTAAGAAAGCCTTCATCGAAATTCTTTAATTTTTCAAGTTGTGTACTTTCTAGAATTTCAAGGAAACGTTTATCGAAATCAACTCCTTCATTAGATACGCCATAAGGACCATCCTTTAAAAGTTTATGCGAAAGGTCTCCACTAGCCACGAAAACAAAAGATTTATCAGTTGCTTCTACTGCTTGATAAAGCATTTGGCCAAACAGGTAGTGTGTTTCCAGTGAATGCCCAGATATAGAGATTCTCACAATTTTTATATCTTTGAGATATTTTTGAATAAAGTATAGCGGAATCATTGTTCCATGATCCAAAACATCATCTTTACATCCATCTTTTCCAGCAGGGAAATTCCTTTCCTCCATTAATGCACATAAAGCATTAATAAAATCATTATCATAATTAACTTCAAACCTTATATCAGCTCCGTAGTTTCTAAAACTTCCAAAAGCTTTCTTGCCAGGAAAGATATTTATATAATCATAGTAACTCTTGGCATGAGGAGAAACAACGATTATTGTATCTGGATTAATCATCGCAATTTCTTTTGCTATTGAATCATAAGCTTCAATTGTTTTACCAATTTTTAACTCTTCACCTTTGCCGATTTGGGGTATTATCAAAGGTGGGTGAGGAACAACATATCCTGCCTTCAATTTCATAAGATATCACTCCTAAATAAACTAGATGTTTCCTAAGTAAACACGGTTTAATCCTGATTTATTGGCTAATTCTTTTGCTTTAAATATGATTTCCAAGTTTGTTGGTTGATATTTTACCATTTTCCAAGCCGGAAAAAATCTTGATATATGCCATATTATATCGCTTCCTAACTCATCCTTCAAAAAGTCAATAATATCAACAATATCTTTTATCTCGTCATTGAAGCCAGGAACTATTAAAGTAGTGACTTCTAGATGTATGTCTGAATTATATACTCTCTTTAAGTTTTTTAAAACTGGTTCTGATTTTGAACCACAGTAAAGCAAATGTTTTTGATTATTAACTGTTTTTAAGTCAATATTCATCGCATCAATGAAAGGCATAATTAAATCAAGTGTCTCATCAGACATAAAACCATTTGTTACCCATATATTCTTTAAACCTTTATCTCTAGCAATCCTCATTGTCTCTAAGGCATACTCTAAATAAATCGTCGGTTCTGAATATGTGTAAGAGATTGATTCACACTTATTAGTTAATGCATTTCTTACATGAACTTCTGGTTCAACTTCATAACCAAAAATAGGCTTATTGTTCTTTGAACTTTGAGATATTTCGTGATTTTGACACCATAAGCAATGATAATTGCAACCCATAGCAGCAAAAGAATAAGTCTTTGTTTTTGGAAGAAAGTGATAAAGCGGTTTTTTTTCAATCGGATCAATTGCTTTAGCTATCATCAAACCATAGTTAAGTGCTAATAAAAAACCTTTTCTATTTTCTCTAACCCCACATATACCTCTTTTTCCCTCTTTGATTAAACAATAATGATTACAGACTTTACAACGTATTAATAAATCATCAAGCACATCATACAACAAAGCTTCTTTCAATTTAATCACTCCGGTTCTTTAACTCAGTTATGATTATATCATTCTTTAAAAAGAAAAACTTAAAGAAAAATATACTTAGATATAATTCTTCTTAAAATATAGCTTAAACTTTGATATAATCTATAGATATAAGGAGATTTTGTCTATGAAAGATATTAAAGATATTTCTAAGCGTTCATTTGAACTGACAGAAAGGATAATCAAAGAAACTGGTCCTAGATTAGCAGGAACAGAACAATCCCTCAAAGCCGCAAAAATTCTTCATAAAGAGTTAGAGGTTTTTTGTGATAAAACTGATTTAGAAGAATTTACAGTCCACAAGGGAGCTTTTTTAGGTTGGATAAAGATTTTAGTTACTTCTTATCTATTAAGTTTGCTATTTGTTTGGTTAGAATTGCCGATAATTGCCTTTATTCTTACATTTTTGAGTATCATTATTATGGTTTTTCAGTTTTTCTTGTACTTTCCATTAATTGATTTTCTTTATAAAGGAAAACTTGGAACCAATGTCATCGGCTATATTGAACCTAAAGAAGATGTAACTTCACAGATTATAATTAGTGGCCATCATGACAGCGCAAGAATATTTAATTTTCTTTACAAAAAACCTAAACTCTATAATCTAAGAGTCACTGGAAGCATAGTCTTTGTTATAATCATGTTATTTGCGTCACTATCTTTATTCTTCTTACCAAATAATACTTTATCATTAATTATTAAGATAGTTTTAACACTTGGTTTTCTATTAACTGGCCAAATGTACTTTTTCGCTTCTAATAAAGGCACTCCTGGTGCAGGAGACAATTTAATAGCCTCAGCAATGGCTTTAGAGTTAGGTCGCTATTTTAGTAAGTCTAAACTTAAAAACACCAGAATTATCATTGCAAGTTTTGATGCTGAAGAAGAAGGTTTAAGAGGAGCTAAAGCTTTTGCTGAAAAACACGAAGAAGATTTTAGTAAGATTCCAACCATCTTATTGAATACTGATTGTCCTTACTATCTAAAGGATATTTTCTTTTTGACATCTGATATCAATTGCAGTGTTGAACTAAGTGAATCATTAGCAAAAGACTTAGTCATGATTGCTAAGGAGCTTGGCTATAATACTATCCATAAACCGATTGAGTTTTTAACCGGTGGTACAGATGCTGGAATGCTCGCAAAAAAAGGTGTCAAAGCAACAACACTAATGGCTATGCCTTGGAGTAACAGTGAAAGATCAAATGTCTACCACACTCCAAGTGACACGATTGAATCAATTGAATCAACTGCAATCGAAGCGAGTATTGACATTTACATTAATTATATTGAAAGGTTTTATACTTAAGTATCAAGAGATTTTTTTATAAAAACATAGTCTTTTTCACTTGATTTTTCTTCACTATACGCATATCCCATTATTTCTATGTCCTTTATCCTATGCCTTTTGGTGATTCTCGATTTTACTAAAGAATCAAGAAACTGCCCTCTTGCTTTTTTGACATCAAAACTTGAACTTTTCAGATATTTATCTCCTTTCTGTTCGTAGAAATGAATATTCAAAAAACACTTTTGATCTTTTATCATCTTACTAAACTCATCTGAAGAGAGATTAACAATCATCTCTTCTATTGAGAAGTAATCATTAATATATTCTTGCCAATAAGCATAAAGGTTAATTCCCATTGGTCTAATTGTCATATCTAACCGATAAGGATAGATTACACTGTTAGGTTTTAACGGGCCATACAAAGCAGATAATATTAGCAATCTTTCATTTAAATAACCTATTTGCTCATTTGTATATGATTTTAAATCTAATTGTTCAAACACTACTCCTTTATAAAAATCAATTGCCTTAATAATCATATTGTTTTTTTTAGAAAGCTGATAATATTCATAAGTCTCATCAAGTATTTTTCCTTTAATCTTGAGTAAAGCTGCTAAATCTACTTTTTTTAGCTTACTTAGATATTCAAGAAGTGAATTTGATAGTTCTGGTAAAATTGGACTTCTTGTTGGTTTGTCTATAATTTTTTCTAAAGAATTAGTTTTGCTCGGCGCAATTATTATTTTCATTTCATCATTCCTCATTCACTTTTTGTTCTTTTTACTAGGATATATTATTTAGGTAACAAATCTTCGATTAATATGTTAAAATAGATTATCATGCATAATATAAGGGAGCATAATAATGGGTGTTGACTTAGACGTTTTGATTTGGGTTATCGTCTCATTTGTATCCGGTTCGATTACTCTATCGATTTTCACATTTATCATTTATATAGGAAATAAGATGAAGTATCTAAGATATTGGTATTTCTTTTGGCTTTTAGTTACTTTTTCTTATATAATCCTTTATCTATCTGCTTATCACAACAGTTTCTTACTTTTGGGTTTTTTCTTTTTACTAATGGTTATCAACGGCTTTCTATTTCATGCAGGTTGCCAAGAATTTATCAACCTCAAACCATCAAAAAACCTTGTTAAGTTTGCTGGTATTCTAACTATCCCAATAATGCTTTCCATCGCCTTTCCCCTATGGGTTGGTTGGGGATTTACATTTACTTATTTGGTTTATGCCGTTTTTGTATTTTCAACAGCTCTAAACTATGTGAAAGATGAATCAAGAACAATTAAATATACCGGATATTTCATGATTGGTTTTTCTCTAATCGTATTAGTCTATCCGTTTTTGCTTTCATCTGATTGGTTTTTACCTTGGGGATATATAGTATATGGTATTTTTGGATTATTTATTGGTGTTTCTATATTGCAACTTCACTATCAGAAGCAAAAATTTGAATTGATTAAAACTCAAAAAGATTTACTGTATTTAGTACATCACGATCCGTTAACCAATGTTTATAATCGCACTTTCATTAACGAAGTGTTTGATAAGATAAACACTGAAAAGACAGAAAACATTGGCCTTATTTTTATTGACCTTAACAACTTCAAAAAGATTAATGACGATTTTGGTCATAAAAAAGGTGATGAGATTTTAATCAATATTGCCAACTCATTAAAATCATTAATTGCTGATTCTGGATATTTTTGCCGTTTTGGTGGTGATGAGTTCATAATCATAGTATATGATGCCAATGAAGAAATAATTGAAATGTTACAAAATAAGATAACTGATTTTGCAATTGATTACAGTAATAATGGGATTGGTATTTCTTTAGCACTTGGCAATGCTATAAGAAAAGATTGTAATCAAGATATTCATGATCTATTAGATATTGCTGAAAAAGAGATGTATGTTGATAAAAGACAATTCAAACAATCTAAAAACAGATAAAATAGCTTCTTATTTTTAAAGGAAAACTCAAAATTGAATTTTCCTTTTTTTATTAGTCTTGATTAAATATCAACTCATATGAGTCATTAAAAATATAATGCTTACCACCAATATGTCCGATATAAAATGCAGCTGTATCTGTTGTAACTATAAAGAAAATAGGGCTGTCAAAGATTAAATCTTCATTATTCTCTTGAACAGAAGTAAAAGGATAGATTGCTATTGATAAGCCACCATAATCAGATATGAACATCATATCAATCAACTTGCCATTATCACCTTCTAATCCAGCTAAATCTTCATAGATTTCTTCTAGATTAAAACTAAATGGATTATCAATCAAAAAAGGTTCCTCTGCAATCATCTTTGGAACAAAAATCATCCGATAATCACCTGATTTTTTCCCTATAATTACTCCGCTGTTGTTATATTTTCTTCCAGTTAGTTCTTCTGATGTATCAGAATCTACTATTTTGAATACTGTAAACTCATTAAACCCATAATCAGCGGCAGCTATTTCTTCAAGGTCTTTATCATCAAACACTCGATATGGTAATCTACAACCAATTAGAAATCCGATAAAAATAAAACAAACCATTATTAAAACTTTATTTCTCATTTCAATTATTTAACTTACTACATAAAAATAAGTTATGTCTCCTTTCCCAGAAAATAATTGTTAACTAGATTTTATCCGGTTTTTCATCTGATAAAGATTTTTGTCAGCTATATCAACCAAATCAGATATTTGCTTTACTCTATCATCAACAAATGCAAATCCCCATGATATGCTTAGATTATGTTTCTTGAGCATTTTATCATTAGCTATTGCTTTATTGATTTCTTTGATGAAATCAGTCAAGAATCTTTCATCTGATTCAATCAACAAGAAGATAAACTCATCTCCACCGTACCTTGCAAATAAGTCCGATTCTTTAACAATTTTGTTGATGCTTTCAGCAAACCTGATCAAAATCCTATCACCTGATACATGACCATACTCATCGTTAATTTTCTTAAACCCATTGATGTCTATTAATAGAACACAGAACTTTAGCTTTTGGGATAGATACAGTTTAAAGTTTTCAAAGGCAAAATTCTCAAAAGTTCTTCTGTTTGGTATCTTTGTTAGATAATCTCTACCACTCTCTAACTCTAATCTTTGTTTCTCTTCTATTAAAAATAAATCATACTCAATAATATCTTTAAATGTTAGCAACAATTCTCTATATTTAGTATCATAATCATTTTCTTTATCATCCAGTGTACAGATAGTTCCAAAAAAAGTCCCATCATTCCATTTTAGAGGCAAACCATAATATGCAATCATATTTAGAGAAACATCTGGATTACTCTTCCAAACCTCACTTTCCAAAGCATTCTTGATTAATAAAGCATTATCTCTTCCTATTACCGTTTCACAATATAGACCATGCATTAGATGATCTTTACCGTTTTTAGGATAAGGGTTGTCATCATTTTGGCTTTTCAAGAAAACTTCCATATCATGTTGTGTGATTCTCATTATTAAAGCTGCTGGCACATTAAAAAAATCAGCTAATAAATTAATGATTTTTTGCCACTTCTCTTGCAAATATTTATCTATGTCAGGCTTTAATTTATCTGTTATAGCAACCTCGATAGCCTTTGCATCTTCTCTCAAGAATACTTTCGTTCTCATCAAAGTCTACCTCCTTTAGTAAATTCTATCACATGACTAAGAGTTTTTAAAGACTACCAACAAAACTTAAATATATACCTCTTTGATTTTTAGTCATTATATTATTATTTTTAATATTTAGTGCTATAATATAATTAAGACAAGGAGAATAAGTTATGAAGAAAAGTCGAATAGATATCCAGCAAGATATCTTGCTAAAACTTCTAAAACCTTTCGTTTATATCTGGATGTTTTTTGATGCAAAAAGAGTAGTTAGGAAAAATGAAAAAATAGACTTTAAAAGGAAAGAGCCTTTTGTAATGTTAGCTAATCACACCTATTTATTCGATGTTGTTCATGTTCCTTTACGTTTTAAAAAAGTACCTTTTATCATCGCATCTCAAACGCTATTTACCAAACAACCTACTAAGTTTTTAGTATCTCAAGTTGCTCACGTCATACCAAAATCGAAAGGTAAAAGCGATTTAAAAACTATTAGAAGAATTTATGATGTTGTCAATAAAGGCTACCCGATACTCATTTTCCCTGAAGGAAATACAACTTTTTATGGCGATACTGGCTATATCGAACCATCTACCATGAAACTTATCAAAAAACTTAAACTTGATGTGATCACTTGTAAAGTAAAAGGTGGTTATCTTTCCAGACCGAGATGGGCAAAAGGAAAGAGAAAAAGACATTTTTTAGAACTCAATTATGATTTGACAATACCCAAGGAAAAACTTGAAACATCTTCGCTTGATGAGATTAACGAGATTATTTCTAGCGCTCTATATCATAATGAGTTTACTTTTCAAAGAGAAAGAATGATTCCACATGATGGCAAACACCTTGCTGAAGGAATTGAAAATATTGTATATGTCTGTCCCCATTGCCAAGCAATTAATACTATCGAGTCAAAAGGAAATAAGATATTTTGTACTTCATGTAATAAGATTGGTTATATTGATAAATATGGATTTATCCATGATTTCGTCTTTGACAACTTGATTGATTGGAACAAGTATCAACTAAATTTCAATGAACAGTTGAAAAAAACTAAGATTCAATCAAATGGTTTTCTTAACTTCATGGAAATCGAAACAGAGAAACAAATTCCTATTGGTCCTGTTAATGTTATTTACGATAATAATCAGTTAATCATAACTGGCTCTAAGGAAATAACCATCCCTATCGATCAAATCGCAAACCCAACTATTACCCTAAGAAGAGACTTTGGTTTTGAGTATAAGAACGTCCACTATCTAATAAATTTAGAAAAATACTCAACTTCATTCTTAAGAATTTGCCAAGATAAATACTGATGTAACATAATCATTAAAATCACCTTATCACTTTTTAAGGTGGTTTTTTTGTTTTTAAAATAAAAAAACCCTCTCAAAACTCTATATAAAAGATAAAAAGATATATATTTGTGTATAAAAATATCATTTTTTGCTTGAAATATCAATTTTAAAGTGATATGATTAATACATAATTATATTAGAAGTTAATATTCACCCCCAAGAGAAAAGAGTATTTAATTGTTTTGAATTTTCATAATCATCAATACTTATTTTTTTTACACAGAATCAGTAAGCGTTTACATATAGGTGAAATCATGCTTGAAATCCTTAGAGAAAAAAATCCTCAACTTAATATCTTGGATATTTTTGACCCCGCATTTTCTAAATATGGCCGAGTCTTAAAATTTGACCATTTTACTGAGTCAGCAAAGTATTTAGAAAAAAACACTGCAATTCCAGAAAGAGCTAACAACTATGTAGCAAATGACAGCAACCTTAGAAACTATCTGAATGATACTTCTCCTTTTCATAATTTGTTTGGCGGACTAGAACTACAGTATGGCTATGTGAACGGACACAACCAGCACTTGAACGCTCTAGAATACCACAAAACCTCAGAAGTCAATATTGCTGTTACACCTCTTGTTTTACTTTTAGGACTTGCAAGCGAGATTTCGGATAATAAATTTGACACTAAACATTTATCTTCCTTCTATCTACCTAGATATACTGCAATTGAACTTTTCCCAAGGACTTTACACTTCTCCCCGTGTAAAGTTGAAGAAAAAGGGTTTATTTGCGGGGTCATACTCCCTAAGGGTACCAATATAAATTTTGAAGAAGTTAAAACTATTTACACTAAGGAAGATAAACTATTGTTTAAAACTAATAAATGGTTAATCGGACATAAAGATAACATAAACCTCAATAATACAAAAGCACATATCGGGATAATCGGACCCAACTACAAAATAGAATACTGATGAGGGATGAAAATGATAATTTTTAATACAAACAAGGATTGTCTGTCTGTTATATATAACAATCAGATTATCTTCAAACATAGCAATAACCAACCAGCTTTTTATCTGGGTATAGGTAACGATACTATCGAGTCATATCGAGGAAATTATCAAATCAAAGATGATATCCAGGTTAAAATCCCTTTGACCGAATACACTCTTAACGATGATGAGATTAGCTTTCATTCTGGTGATTTCATATTGCGGTTGCATATTAAAGAGCAAGCTAATCGATTGCATATTCGCTTTGAAAGTATCAATCAAGTCAATCGTGTTTGGCTTAGATTTCACGCTTTAGCAGAAGAAAAGATTTATGGTTGTGGTGAGCAACCATCATATTTCAACCTTCGCAACCGAAAATTCCCACTTTGGACCTCTGAATCGGGTGTAGGAAGAGACAAAAACTCTAAAACTACTATTGATGCTGATAGATTTGATAAAGCTGGTGGTGATTACTTTACAACTTATTATCCTGAACAAACCTTTGTATCAACAAGAAAATATTGGTTACACGTCGAATCCTATGCTTATTCTGAATTTGATTTTTCCAATGAAAATTATCATGAGTTACTGATTTGGGAAGTTCCAAAAGAAGCAATTATATCTTTTAAACCTAGTTATTTATCTTTGATTACTGATTTAACAGATTTTACTGGAAGACCCCCGATGCTACCTGACTTCTTATTAGATGGTATAGTAATTGGTATCCAAGGAGGTATTCATTCTGTAAAAAATGTTATTGATAAATCGTTGGATTTTGGCGTTAATGTTAGAGGAGTTTGGTGCCAAGATTGGGCTGGAACTCGATTTACAAGTTTTGGAAAAAGATTATATTGGAATTGGGTGCTCAATGAAGCTCTTTATCCTAATCTCAAAGAAGAAATTAAAGAGCTAGAAAAAAGAAATATTGCATTTTTAACCTACATATGTCCGTTTTTGTTGGAAAATGAAACTCTGTTCAACGAAGCAAAAACAAATAACTACTTAGCATACAATAAAGATGGTTTTGAATATGTTGTAGATTTTGGAGAGTTTAATTGTGGCATAGTTGATTTAACAAATCCTCGTGCATTTAAGTGGTACAAAGAGATAATCAAAACTAATATCATCAATCTAGGTATTAAAGGTTGGATGGCTGATTTCGGAGAATACTTGCCAGTTGATTGTGTTTTATACAATAAAGTAGATGCAAAACTCATGCATAATCAATGGCCAGTTTTATGGGCTAGATGCAATTATGAAGCTGTTGAAGAATCTAATAAACTTGGTGAGGTCTTCTACTTTATGCGCTCAGGTGCACATAAATCACAGAAATATGCTACTTGTTTATGGGCAGGGGATCAATCTGTAAATTGGGAGTTTCATGATGGGTTACCATCGGTTATCCCTTCTGCATTATCTGCTGGAATGACAGGTTTACCTTTTAGCCATAGTGATATCGGTGGTTATACAAGTTTATATGGTAATCTTAGAACTAAAGAACTATTTGACCGCTGGCTGGAAATGAATGTATTTTCTACCTTTATGAGGACTCATGAAGGGAATAGACCATCGCAAAACTTCCAATTTTACAATGATGAAGACACTTTGAAACTAATGGCTCGCATGACAACTATCAGATATAAACTATCGGCTTACATCAAACATTTATATAAAGAAGCAATCACTTCTGGATATCCACTTCAAAGACCTATTTTTGTTCATTATGAAGATGATGAGTTAGCTTATGATCTCCAATATGAGTATCTTTTTGGACAAGATATGTTCATAAAGCCTGTAATTGAGCCCTTAAAAAACAAACAGGAAGTACGTCTTCCAAAAGATAATTGGATTCATCTTTGGTCAGGAAAATCTTATCAAGGAAGTTCAATAATAACAGTTGAGTGTCCTATTGGTTATCCTCCGGTCTTCTACCGGAAGGATTCAAGTTTTGTAGAATTGTTTGAGGATATCACGAAAACATACGGCTTTTAAAATGGAGGAATACAATGGAAGCAAAGAAACAAACTTATAGTTCTTATAAGTTCAAACAAAAAATAATTCCATATCTATTTTTAACCCCTAACTTGCTTATTTTTTCAATCTTCATTATCTTTCCTGCTTTGATCGGTATTTATTACTCGTTTACCAATGTAACACTATTTACCTTTGATTCATTTCGCACTAACGGATTTGAAAATTATGTAAAGATGTTTAATGATGCTAGGTTTATTGCTGCATTATTTAACACGATCAAACTAGTACTAGCAACTGTTCCGATTATCTTTGTTACTTCTTTGTTGGTGGCTTTACTGCTAGTACAACCATTGAAATATAAAGGAGTATTCCGAGCAATCTATTACTGGCCAGTAATGATTTCCGCTATTGTTGTAGGGATTATCTGGCAATGGATTCTTGCTGGAAATTTTGGACTATTCAATACTATTTTAAAATCCTTAGGTATTGGTGCAATAGATACATTAATTAACCCTAATTTTGCATGGTGGTCAGTAGTTTTCGCCATTGTCTGGTCAAGAACAGGTTATTACATGATTATTTTTGTAGCAGCATTACTCAGTATTCCTGAATCATTATATGAAGCGGCAAAAATCGATGGTGCAAACAAGTTCCAACAATTTAGATATGTTACTTATCCGTCTTTGAAATCTGCTCGTTTAATGGTATTTATCTTGGTTACAATGGAAATCTTTAAAACCTACCCCCTAGTTGTTACTCTTACTGGCGGAGGACCTTTTAAAGCCACTGAGTTTACTGTTCAATATATCTATGAAATGGCATTTAAGTCATATCAAGTAGGTTATGCAAGTGCATTAAGTGTAGTGATGTTATTATTTGTAACTATTATTTCAGGTTTGAACTTCTTCCTTTCAAAAGGAGGTAACAACAAATGAAAAAAGCTACTGTTTGGCAATATATTCTTGCGATACTCTTAATCTTTGTTTTCTTAACACCTGTTTTCTATGTTATCTCATCTTCATTCAAACCGATTAATGAGTTGTTTTCAGCTAATCCTACTTTCTTTCCAAGAAATTTCACCTTTGAAAACTTTCAAAACGCTTTATCAAGAGGAAATTTCTTGGTATACATCGGAAACTCATTTATCGTTGCTATTTCTTCAACTATTTTAGCTGTAGTAATAAACACAATGTCTGGATATGCATTAGCTAAGTTTAGATTCAAAGGTGATACATTTGTAATGATATTGATTTTGTCAACTATTATGTTGCCATTAGAAGTAATCATGGTACCGATATTTTCTGTTCTTAGAACATTTGGAATGTATAACAGCCTTTTGGCTTTGATTATCCCTGCAGCAGCAACTCCAACAGGTATTTTCTTGATGCGACAATATCTATTAACAATCCCTGATGAAGTTATTCAATCTGCAAGAATCGATGGAGCATCTGAATGGAAAATATTTACAAAAATAATTTTACCAAATGCAAAACCAGCGATAGCTACTTTAGCAATATTTTCATTCATGTGGAGATGGAATGATTATATTTGGCCTTTAATTGCTATTAGCACAAGATCTAAATACACCCTGCAACTTGCTATCGCGAATTTCTCTGGAGAGTTCGGTTCAGATTATAGTTCGATTATCGCTATGTCAGCTATCTCAATGATTCCGATGTTAATCGTATTTATTATTTTCCAAAAACAATTTGTTCAAGGTACTGTTCAAACTGGTATGAAAGGTTAAAAATCTTTGTGAAAACACAAGGTTTAAATAAATTTTAAAAAATGGGAGGAAATTATGAAAAAATTTATTGCAATGTTCTTATTACTTATGGCTATCGGTTTACTAGCTGGATGTAATAGAACCAAAACGCTCCAAATGCTATGGTGGAGTGATGGAACTGAAGGCGAAGTTATGCAAACTCTTCTAGACCAATACAAAGAAGAAACAGGTGTAGAAATCGAATTAGTTCCAGTTGCCTATAACGATTATGAAGCAAGATTGGCAACAATGATTACCGGAGGAGAAGCACCTGCATTAGCACGTGTTACTGAAGGTCATCTCAACAATTTCAAAGCAAATATTCTTAGTTTAGAGGGAGTTTATGATGAGTCAGGTTTTACAAACTTATTCTTCAATGCTGACGGCGATGTAATCTCTTTACCAATGGATATCACTGCTAATGGAATGTTCGTTAACTTAGACTTACTGGACAAATATGAAGTTAACTATCCTGAATTAGGTGATCCAGTATGGACATGGTCAGAGTTTGAAACAGAAATGTCAAAATTAAAAGGCAAAGATGATGTTCAAGCTCCTGGGATTTTTGACCATCAAGCTCATAGATTCATGCCTTTATTCTATCAAAATGGTGTGAAATTATGGACTACACCTTATTCTGCTTCTAACTTAAAATCAGCTAAAGCTGTTGAGGTAGTTGAAATGTTAATGAGATTCTACGATGAAGGTTTCTTACCAAGAGATGCTTATATCACTAAAAACTCTGCATCGTTATTCCGCACTGGACAATATGGTTTCCATTTATCAGGGAACTGGAATGTTAGTGGATATCAGAATTTGGAATTCAACTGGACAGTTGTTCCAATGCCTCAATTCACAAACAGAGCGACTATCCTTGGTGGAAAATCACTAGCAGCATTTAAAGACTCTGGTGCTGAAAAAGAAGCTAAGGCTTTCATCGCTTGGATGGCTGAAGGCGAACAACATGACCAATACACAGGTGGTGTACCATATTTGACTCCAAGACTTGGCGCAACAGTAAATTACGGTGATTTCGCTGATCAATATGCTGTTTTCCTAGATGAAATCGCTAATACTTCAAACGATTATGTTCAAGATTGGTTAAATCAAGTAATGATTCCTGGAATGTATCCAATCATAAATCAATTTGTTGAGGATGCAGCTAGTGGTTCTGAAGAAACTGCTTTGGAATTGTTAACACAACTTGAAGCAGACTTAAAAGCAGTAGCACCAACTTCTTAAAACAAAAAAATAATTCAACTATTAGGTGCCATATTTTTGGCACCTAATGATTGAGTTCTTTGTTTAGTCAGATTAGAGTTTGAGAGAAGATTGATTAAACAAACGATTCAATCTTATAAAAGGAGATGTTTATATTATGAATAAACTTAAGATTATCTATTGCCCTATCGGTGTTGCAACGTTTCATATGGAATCTGCACAAAAAGAATTCAACGATTCAGTTGAACTTCTAAAGAAAATTGAACCATCTATCCATCTACCTAATAAGTTAATGTTGTCTATTGATGATATCAAGGAATATCTAACAGATTCTTTTGCTGATTTAATCATCGTGCAAAACATAACTTTTGCTAATGCAGCTTACCTTACTGAGATTCTTAGAATCTGCAAAAACAGTCAAATTTTGCTTTGGACATTGAAAGAGCCAGTAATTGATGGTGGGAGATTAAGACTTAACTCTTTGACAGGTGCTTTTTCAGCTGGAAACGCATTTGTCAATATGAGACAAGATAATCTGCTTTATATGTTTGGTTCTCCAAATGAAAAGGCAATTGAAAAACAACTAACCGATACTATTATGGCCGCAAAAATCAAACATAATATGCAAAACATGAAACTCTTGATGATTGGTCATACACCACAAGGTTTTGGTTTTGGTAGAGCTCTTGATTTAGAGATGGCAAAGAATTTTGGAGTTGAGCTATTGACTGTAGAATCTAGAGAATTAACTCAAATCGCGAAAAAATTGAGTGAAGCAGACATCCAAGAAGAAAGCAACATTGCTAATAAAAGAATGGTAGATTTGGATAAGACTGAAAGCAAAAACCGTTTGGATTTTTTCAAGTTATATCATGCTTATAAGAAATATATCGATAATCTCGGTGTAAAAGCTATCGCTTCAAGATGCTGGCCTGATTTTTTCACTGATTATGGTACCCCTGTATGTGGAGTTTTAGGGATGCTAAATGATGATGGGATTGCTGCTGCTTGTGAAGCAGATGCCTACGGTGCATTGTCGATGTATATCGGTCAACAAATAACTAAAACACCAACATTTTTAGGTGATCCTGTATCCTTGGATGAAGAAGAAAACACTCTTACCTTTTGGCATTGTGGCACTGGTGCATGTTCTTTAGCTAGAAAAGACACTGGCGCTTTGACAGGAGTTCATCCAAATAGGAAGATTGGTCCTACAATGGAGTTTGGCTTCAAACCAAGCGAAAAAGCAACAATCTTTAGAATTGGTAGAAAACCAGATGGAAGTTTCAGATTTCTTATATTAGAAGCCGCCATCTTAGATAAACCAAAACAATTCTTGGGAACATCTATGGTTGTTAAGGTTGAACCTAAAGTTAAGGAATTAGTATCAAAAATGGTGAAAGCTGGTTTCGAACCACATTTTGCAATAATATACGATAATGTTGTAAAAACCCTGAAAATACTTGCAGAAATGCTACAAATCGAGATTTGGTCATACTAGGAGGACCTCATGAAAACAAGAAATGAATTAGAAAAAATTGCAACTCAAATAAGAAAACTTACTATTGAAAGTATCGCTCACTTAGGTATCGGTCACGTTGGTGGTTCTTTATCAATTGCTGATGCTTTAGCAGTTCTTTATTTTGATCAGATGAATATCGATCCAGCAAACTCACAAAAGCAAGATCGCGATCGCTTTGTTCTATCTAAAGGACATGGTGGCCCAGCAGTTTATTCAACACTAGCGCTCAAGGGATATTTTCCTTTAGAATTACTCTATACACTTAATCAACCAAACACTAACTTACCAAGTCATACTGACAAGAATAAAACTGTCGGTGTAGATATGACTACAGGTTCTTTAGGTCAAGGATTTTCTGCAGCTTGTGGTATGGCTACTGCAGTTCAAATCGATAAAGCTCCTTATTATATATTCACTATGATTGGTGATGGAGAAAGTCAAGAAGGTCAGATTTGGGAGGCTGCTATGTTTGCCGGTTCAAGAAAACTTGATCATTTGATTGCTTTTACTGATAATAATAGAATGCAAATAGATGGCGAAACAGAAAATATAAATGGTATTCACCCTCTTGATAAAAAATGGGAGGCTTTCAATTGGCATGTTCAATCAATTGATGGTCATGATGTCTTAGCGATTCAAGAAGCAATAATAAAAGCAAAAAACGTCCAAGGAAAACCATCGATGATTATTTTGAATACAATTAAAGGTAAAGGGGCAGAATTCTGTGAAGGATTAGTTAATTCACACAATATGCCTGTAACAAAAGAAATGGCTGATAAAGCAATTGAAAGGTTGGAATCATCATGGAACTAAAAAACCGAAATCTACGAGACATCTACGTCGATTTATTAATCGAATATGCTAAAAGCAATCCTGAGGTTGTTATCGTTGAAGCTGATTTAATGAAGGCTTTAGGAACTAATAGATTTGCTGATGTTTTTCCAGAAAGAACAATTAATGTTGGAGTTGCAGAAGCAAACATGATTGGTGTAGCTGCTGGACTTGCAAATATGGGTAAATTACCATTCACTCACACGTTCACTCCGTTTGCAACAAGAAGAGTTTTTGATCAAGTCACACTCTCTGTTGCCTATTCAAAACTAAATGTAAAAATGGTGGGTACCGACCCAGGAGTAATGGCAGAACTTAACGGAGGAACCCATATGTCATTAGAGGATGTTGGTATTATGCGAAACATTCCAACCATGACTATTGTCGAACCTGTTGATGGCGTTCAATTAGCTGCTTTGTTTCCACAAATAGCAAAACATCAAGGCCCTGTCTATATTAGATTATTAAGAAAAGATTTTGCCCCAATTTTTGATGAGAGCCAAGAATTCGAACTAGGAAAAGCAACAAAAATAGCTGATGGTTGTGATGTCTCAATTATTGCAACAGGTATTATGGTCAAACAAGCTTTAGATGCAAGAGAAGTATTAGAAAAACAAGGAATCAAGGCAAGTCTTATTAATATTCATAGTGTAAAGCCAATTGATTCTAAAGCAATTATTGAAGAAGCAAAAAAGACCAAAGCGATTGTAACTTGTGAAAATCATAGTATTATCAACGGTCTAGGTAGTGCAGTTGCAGAAGTTCTAGCAGAAAACTGTCCGACTATAATGGAAAGAGTCGGTACAAAGGATCATTTTGGCGAAGTTGGAAAATCAGACTTCTTGATTGAAAAGTTTAAATTAGGTGTATCTGATATTGTTGAATCTTGCCAAAAAGCACTTTTTAGAAAGTCTCAGGAGGTATAAAATGGGAAAAATATTTATTGGTTCAGATAAAAGCGGTTATGAACTAAAAGAAGCTATTAAAACTTATCTTGAAGAAAATCAATTTGTAGTTGAAGATATTGGTACAACCGATATTGATAATGCTTATCCTTTCTTTGAAGTAGCCTTAAAAGGTGCAAAAAAAATTCAAAATAAAGAGTACGATAAAGGGATTTTAATTTGCGGAACTGGAATGGGTATGTCAGTTGTTGCGAATAAACATGAAGGTGTCTATGCTGCTGCTTGTGAATCAGTTTATACTGCAGAAAAAGCAAGAGCAATCAATGACGCAAATATTCTTTGTATGGGTGGTTGGATTATTGCCCCAATCATGGGATTAGAAATGACCAAGGTATTTTTGAATACTACCTTTACTCAAAATCTTGAAGATTGGCGAGCAAAAAATCTAGAAAAAGCAAAAATCGCAGTTAGAGAAATAGAAAAAGCTAGCTTTAACAAGTAGTATATAGGTAAATTATATGATTGAAATCATTTCTCTTCTTTCCTTGGTTTTAGCGATAATCATTGGTTTTTGGAAGAATATTAATGTTGGACTAATCGCTTTGTTTTTTTCCTTGATTATCGGTTATTACTTAGGAGGAATTCCTGTAAATACTATTATCAGTTACTGGCCGATAAGACTTTTTTTCACAACATTTGGAATTACCTTATTGTTTAGCATTGCCAAACTAAATGGTACTTTGGAAAAGATATCTAAGACTCTTATCTATCAAAGTAAAGGCAAAAAAGTGATGATTCCAATAATATTCTATTTTCTATCATTGATCTTAGCATCAATTGGACCTGGTAATATTTCTACTAGTGCATTGCTTTTACCAATCGGTCTTGTCATTGCTAACAAAACAAAACTGTCTGTGTTGATGATGAGTGTTTTGATAATTCTTGGTTCTATTGCAGGAGGATTATCACCACTTGCACCTAATGGAATTGTAGCATTGGAACTAGCTAAAACTAATGGTGTTGGCGATTTAGGCTTTCGAATATATATTATGAATGTTATCTCAATGACGATATTTTCTGGATTGGTTTTTATTTTCTTAGAAGGAATGAAATTAAGAGGTAACAGTGTAGAAATAGAAAAAGCTGGTAAGTTTGACAAAAATCAACTTATTACCATGATTTCAATACTTGTTTTAGTTCTATGGGTAATGATAGGAAATGTCAACGTAGGATTTGCTGCTTTTGCTTTATCAGCAGTTTTACTAGTTCTAAACACAGCAGATCAAAACCAAGCGATTCAAAACGTTCCTTGGTCAACACTATTACTTATATGTGGTACTGCTGTTTTAATAAGTGTCATCAATGAAGTTGGAGGAGTTAAACTTCTTACTAACTTTTTAGCAACTTTGATGAATCAAAACACTGCAATTCCGATTATGGCAATTCTATCCGGTGTAATGTCAATTTTTAGTTCAGCTGTTGGAGTGGTAATGCCTACTTTGATTCCTACTACAGTAAATCTCTCAAATGAATTAGGTCAGATGATATCTCCAGTTGCACTTACAATTACTATTGCTGTAGCATCACATATAGTTACAATGAGTCCGTTTTCAACAATGGGAGCTTTGGCTTTAGCCAGTTCCCCAGAAACAATTGATAAGAAATCACTTTTTAAAAATCTCTTTATCGTAGCCTTTTTATCATTGCTATTCATCGCTTTGTTTTTAGGTTTAATGTTGATATTGGGATTATTAGGTTAAAAGGAGGAAATTATGGAAGAAGCAAAAAAAATAATACAACAATATATACAAAAAGCACGAATAGCTCAGAGTTTAATTAAGGATTATACACAAGAACAAATCGATGAAGTTTGCGTAGCGATTGGGTATGAAGTATATAATGATGAAAACATTGATAAGCTTGCTAAACAAGCTGTTGAAGAAACAAAGATGGGTAATGTCAAAGATAAAATCCTTAAACATAAAAACAAAGTCTTAGGAGTCTTAAAAGATATTAAAGATAAAGCGTCAGTTGGTTTAATCGAATTAGATGAAGAGAAGAAAATCAGAAAATACGCCAAGCCAGTAGGTGTTGTTGGAGCATTAACTCCTGTAACAAACCCAACCGCAACCCCTTCTTCAAATGCAATTACTATTCTCAAGGGAAGAAATGCTGTTATATTCGCTCCTCATCCAAAAGCAAAAATAGCCTCTAAAATGGCAGTTGATTTTATGCGTGATGGATTAAGAAAAGTCGGTGCTCCACTGAATTTAATTCAAATAATCGAAGAACCATCAATTGAGTTAACAAATGAGTTGATGAAATCTGTTGATGTAGTTTTAGCAACAGGTGGCGGGGCAATGGTTAAAGCCGCTTATTCTTCTGGTAAACCAGCTTACGGTGTTGGTCCAGGAAACTCCGTACAAATGATAGCTGAAGATGCTGATGTTTTAGATGCTGCAAAGAAGATATTTAACAGTAAAGCTTTTGACAACGCTACTTCTTGCTCAAGTGAGAATTCAATCATAATCCATGAGTCTATCTATAAAAAAATGATAGGTGAACTAATTAGACTTGGAAGTTATCTGGTTAACTCTAAAGAAAGAAAAACTTTAGAAGAATACATGTGGCCAATAAACGCTAAAGGTTACCGATCAATTAACCCAAGAATAGTCGCAAAATCTGCATTAGAAATAGCAAATGACGCTTCTATCGATGTACCAACTAATACGTTAGTTATTCTTGTTGAAGGTAATAGTTCTATTGAAAACGACTTCTTCTCCCAAGAAAAATTATCTCCTGTACTAACTGTATATAAGTACAATGACTTTCAAGAAGGATATAAGATATTAGAAAGAATTACTGATAATTATGGCACGGGACATTCTTGTGGAATTCATACTTTCAATCAAGATTACATTGAATACTTAGGCTATAATATGAGAACTAGTCGAATCCTTGTAAACCAGCCTCAAGCAGCAGGCAATGGCGGTGCATTTTTTAATGGTATGCCTTCAACAGTATCTTTGGGTTGTGGTACTTGGGGAGGTAATGTTACCACTGAAAATATTAACTTTAAACACTTCTTGAATATCACTTGGCTAAGTGAGTATTTCGAGCCTAAAAGACCAAGTGATGAAGAAATATTTGGCGAATATTTCAGAAAGCATTTAAAGAGGTAAACTATGAAACTACACGAATACCTAGCGAAGGAAGTCTTTAAAGAAGCTGGCATATCCATTCCTAAAGGAATAATAATTGAAGATATAAATGAGCTTGACCTAGCTCTTGAACAAGTAAAAATTCCCTGTGTCATCAAATCTCAAGTATTAAGTGGTGGCAGAGGAAAAGCAGGTTTAGTAGTTTTTGTTGATACTGTTGAAAAAGCTAAAACTGAAGTAAATCGTTTATTCAACCACGAACTAAACATAAAAAAACTGCTGATTGAAGAAGCTGTTAATATTGAAAAAGAAATATATGTCTCAATTACTGTTGAACCAAAACTAGCAAAAGGCTTAATGCTTATCAGCCTTGAAGGCGGTATTGATATTGAGACTTTAGCTGTTACAAACCCTGAAAAAATCATCAAAGAACTTATTGACTTGCGATATGGACTTATGCCATTTCAAGCCAGTAGAATTGCTTATTCATTAGGTTTAAATCAAGACTTGACAAAAAAGCTTATCCGGTTATTATTAAGTCTTTACTCAGTATTTAAAAAGTATGATGCTGAGTTAGTAGAGATAAATCCTTTGTTCATCACAAAAAATCAAGAAATAGTTGCTGGTGATGGCAAACTGATGATCGATGATAACTCGATGTATAGACAGAATAGATTTGAAAAAACCGAAGCAGAGTACAAAAGTGAAGCCGAATATGAAGCTGCTTTAGAAGGCATTCCCTTCATTCAATTTGATGGCGACATAGGTTTGATGTGCGCTGGAGCAGGATTAACTACTACTGTTTATGATCTGATAAACTATGAGGGAGGAACTGTTGCTAACTACTTAGAGTTTGGTGGTCCAAACTATAAAAAAGCTGTCAAAGCAATGGAAATCTGCCTAAAAGTCCCCTCAAAGGTTATCTTAATAGTTACATTTGGAACCATCGCAAGAGCTGATGTCATGGCTGAAGGAATTGTCGATGCAATCCAAAGACTAAAACCTGACAGACCAATTGTGACTTGTATTAGAGGTACTAATGAAGCTTTGGCTGTAATAACTTTAAAAGCAGCAGGATTAGAACCGATTTTTGATACTGAAGAAGCTGTAAGAAAAGCTGTTTCTTTGGCAAAAGGAGGAACAAAATGAGTATTTTTATTGATCGCTCAACAAGGGTCTGTATTCAAGGTATAACTGGTAAAGAAGGAAGTTTTTGGGCTAAGCACATGATTGAATTAGGTACTGATGTTGTCTGTGGTGTTACTCCTGGTAAAGCTTTGCAATCAGTTGAAAATGTTCCTGTTTATAACTCTGTAAAAGAAGCTTGTAAAAATCACCAGATTGATGCTTCAATGCTTTTTGTCCCCCCTAAACTCACAATGGATGCAGTCATGGAGGCTCTTGATGCTGGAATAAAGAAGATTGTAACAATTGCTGATGGTATTCCTTTGCACGAAACAATTTTAATTAGACAAGCTGCTTTAGAGCATAAAGCCATGGTTGTTGGAGGAAACACATCTGGAGTAATATCTCCTGAACTTGCAATGATGGGAAGCTTTCCTTACTGGATAAAAAGAGTGTATAAAAAAGGCAATATCGGCGTTATGACAAGAAGCGGTTCTTTAACTAATGAAGTCACAGCTATGATAGTCGAAGCTGGTTATGGAGTATCAACTTTGATTGGTGTTGGCGGAGATCCTGTTCCTGGAACAAGGTTTGCTGAGTTTTTACCATTATATCAAGAAGATGATGAAACCGATGCAGTAGTGATAATCGGCGAGTTAGGTGGTACAATGGAAGAGGAAGTTGCAATGGAGATAGTAAAAGGCAAATTCACTAAACCTCTTGTTGCTTTCTTAGGCGGTAAGACTGCTCCTAAAGGACAGAAAATGGGACATGCCGGAGCAATCATTACCGGTGGAAAAGGCTCAGTTGAAGACAAAATTAAAGCTTTAGAAGCTGCAAATGATTTAGTAGCAGAAAGACCTAGAATGGTCGGAAAACTGCTTGAGAAACTCAATGTCTTGAAGAAATAATCTGTTTCAATATTCATTCTTCTGTTGTTGTTTTTAGATTGATAATATATAATTAGTATGACTTTCATTGTTTGGAGGAATCTAATGGATTATATTCATATCAACAAATTAATAACCACATCGATTTATAAGCAAATAGCTGATTCTATTTCAAAGGCAATAGATATTGGCCTTTTGAAATATAACGACCGTCTTCCAACCGAAAAAGAGGTCTGTGAAGCTTTTTCCATCAGCAATACCGCTGTAAGAATGGCATATGATAAGTTAATTAAAGAAGAACGCATCAAAAGAATCAAGGGTAAAGGAACTTTTGTAACAAATCGAAAAAACTATAAAACACCTTTACACGCTTATTATGAGTTAGAAATAGCAGATAGCAATTCAAAGAATTATCAATATAAAGTTATTCTACTCAATCGGCTTATTAAAGATGTATCGGTATTTCGTTCACTAAAACTCAAACCAAGTGATAAGTGTTATGAGATTGATTCGGTGATAAAGAGAGATAATAATCCAGTAATGCTTGAAAAAGTATATTTTCCAAAAAGATTTTTTTCGAACTTCAGAAATATTCATGAAAAATACCGAGGACTCTTTGATTTTATTGAGAAAGTAAATGGGTATACAATTAAACATTTTCATTCTACTTTCAGTGCAATTAACGCATCTAACTCAGAAGCACTATTACTTAATATTGAACCTGATGATGCAATCTGTTTCGTTAGAACTATGATTGTCGATGAAAAAGATGAAGTTATCGCTTATGTCTGTAGTTATTTCCCAGGCAGTTTCACAGATTTCGAGGTGATTGTTCATGCTATCTAATCTATTAGATCAAATAACCATTGATCGAAGATCACGAGTAGAGTTTGAATTGCAAATTAAAGAAAGCATAAAATCATTGATTCTCGATCAAACTTTCTACTATCAAACAGTTCTTCCCAAAACTCAGGAGTTGGCTAAACATCTAAACCTAGATGTTTCAACAGTTGAAACTGCATATTTAGATTTGATAGAAGAAAGGTATATTAAAAGAGATAGCAGCAATAATTGGATTGTTTCTTACTTTGAACTTACTAATTACTTCTTTGACCGCAATGTTGCTGTTTACGATGCTATCATTTCTCTTGGATTAGAACCCTCAATTAGATGCCTAGAAAAAAAAGTATTAACTTTACCAGAGGAAAGAATTATCTCTATGGGATTTGACAAAAGCCAAGATAAAAGATATTTCTATATCAACCGTCTATATCTAGGTGATAACCAACCAATAATGCTGTTAGAGAACTATCTGCCACTTTATATATTCCCAGGAATCTCAGATAAATTTGTTGGTAATGAACCATTGGATGCTTATATTAATGAGCATTATAAAATTAAAGCAAACATCTCTAATAGAATTATCAAATCTGTCAATCTTCCAACAGATATTGCAAAAATCTTAAACGAGAGAAAGAATGCAGCTAGCATTCAATCTACTAATAAAATCTATGATAAAGAGAATCGTTTAATTGATTATGGTATGAGTTATACTATCTGTAGTTACTATTTTCAAGCATTGATAACAAAAAAGGAAATGTCTGATTATTTCCCCGATAGTTTTGATAGATAAATGATAGGGCCTGATTCATGTGAAATCAAGCCCTTTTTTTATTATTTACTATATACTCAGTTACTTTTTCGAATATTGATTGATGTTTAGATTCACAATTGTAAAATACTGGTATTTCCCAAATATTGGACTTTATTTTATATTTACCTTCTTTAAATTCTTCACCGGTAAAAAGGTTCTTCCATGTCCCTTTAGGAATAAAGACACCTAAATGCTTTTGCTTACTTTTAAGGATTGGATAGACTAATAAATCCTGTCCTAACATAAAAGCTTGATCTGTGAAATAGTCATAATGAAACATTATCGGCCTAATCATTGGATAACCGAAATCATGATATTCATACTCAACTGCCAGAAAATATGGTTTAAGTAGATAGTGAATATTTGTATATAGCACATTAAAATCAAGCAGTTCTTGATCACTATCAAACTGTTTATTTTTCCACGGTTTGTTCCCTTCATGAGATCTCATAACAGGAGTAAAAGTATTCATCTGCAACCATCTTATATACAATTCCTTACTCCGCTTTATAGCTGGAACTGTAGTATAACCACCTATATCCGAGTGTGAAAAACCAACACCGCTAAAAGCTAAAGATAATTTTGCTCTAAGCGCAGAAGCCATTCCAAAATCATCAGTAAAATCCACATGTTGGTCACCATTCCATATCAATGTTGAGTATTTACAATTGTCTTTATAGCCAGCGCGATTAAAGAATATAGCTGCAGATAACATATTAGCTTCTTCCAAAACTTCACGATTAAGTTTTACCCATAAGTCAGGCCACTTGTTGTGTAATTCTTCTGGGTTTCCTGAATGTAAAAGACAATGTGTTGGCAAGTATTCTCCAAAATCTGCCATCCACCCCATAATACCTTTGTCAAGATAGTTTTTCTTTATTATGGCTTTAAACCAAGAGTATGCGTCAGGATTTGTAATATCAATAATCCCAAAGTCAAATGATGTAGCTTTTGTTAAAAAGGGTGTTCCATCAAGGTTTTTTACAAGATAAGATAATTCTTTTGCTTCGCTAAACAGTCTTCCAAAAGCATTTAGATAGGGATTTATATAAGCAAGAAATTTTATATCCTCTTTAGACCATTCTTTAATCTTATCTGTTAAATCTGGATATAATTCATTATCTAATTCCCAGTTCCAGAATACTTGTTTTCCAAAGAAAGTGTAGAGCTCCCCACACCAGTCTTGAGACCAGACTCCATTTATTCTTGCTCCTTTTTCTTTGAGCAGTTTAATCTTGTTGTCAACTATTTCTGTTCCGCCCTGGATTGCGAAAATCATTCCATCATAAATCCATTCAGGAAGTTTTGGAAGGTGACCTAAAAGTTTACTTAACTGTCCGCTTAGCTCTAGGTATGAGTTTTCTTGACCAAAGACTATTTCTTCAAGACTTGAATAGATGGAAATCCTATGAAATGCCTGTGCAGAAAAATCAAAATTACCATAACCACATGTGTTAACATGACAAAAATAAAGTCTTGAAGAGACAAATGTCGGTGTCACGAAATAAGTCTTATACTCTTCAAAATTCCATTTTTTGGGTTTGATTTTAAAGATTCTTCTAATTATCTTGCTGTATATTTGCTTTCTTGTAATATGTTCTTCTACCCAGTTTCTAACAACATTTCCTCTTAAATCTAAAGTCGTGAAGTGTTCTCCCATTCCAAATACTGCTTCTTCATTTTCAGCCACTAGGTTGAATCTTAACGGCTTATCCAAGTCTTCAAATTTAATCTTCAGGTAGTTATCTTCATTTGTGTCGATTATTATTTTAAAGTCTTTAAAATCTACAATGTTATCACGAACAGAGAAGTTAGTTACGGGTTTGAAAACAGTTTGATCATTAAACTGAAACTCACCGTTTTCCATTTCAATACTCAATGATTTATCTCCAATGAAAAAAGCTGGGTTTAATAGGTCGTGCTTAATCAAAGTCAACCCCTTATAGATTACCTCAAAGCCATTCTCAATTAATCTAAGCATGGTTCTATCCTTCTTTTTTCCAAAGGTTATTATAATCTATTCCTGTAATACTCTCAATAATGACTTTGTCATTTGCTTCAACTTTGCTCAATTCGCCACCTTTTTTGAGTCGATTAATCTCTTTCATCAATACTAAATGATTATCCGGCGAAATTTTATATCTAAATGATGATATTATTCCTAGCAACAACAAAATTACAGGGCCTAATAAAAACATCAACCTAATTCCAAGCAGGGTTTCTGGGGTTTGTGTCTGAATAACATCATCGATTGGCTTTTGATACTTAACCAATTCAAGTCCAACACCTACCATAAACAAAGCTAATGCTTGCGCGATTTTTCTTAAGAAAGTCATCATACCAGCATAAATACCTTCTCTTCTTTTTGTAGTAATCATCTCATCAGCATCGACAACAAAAGCCAACATGTTATATGGCGTCATAACACAACCACTTAAGCCAAATCCAACAAAAGCCCCAATAATAAGGATTCCCCAAACCGGGATATTAGGATTGATTGAGAACAAAGCAATAACCGCAACCATCCAAACAGCAGCGTGAATTCTGTACGTCATAGCATTACCAAATTTGTTAACTAACTTCATCACCACAAATAATGATATCATCTGTATAACCACTACTATACCTAATAATACCTGATAATTTGCGTATTGGTTTAGATAATCTCTTATAAAATAAATCAATAATGCATTGAATATATCCATAGAAACATAGGCTGTGATATACATAGCTGTATGAATTCTTAATGACTTATTTTTTAGAGTAGAACCAAAATCTTTAGAAATCTTCTTAGTTACTTCTTTTAATGATATCTCCTTATGTTCTTCAAATTTATGTGGATTCTCAAACGTACCTAAGAAGACAAAAACCCAAGGAATTGCAAAAAGCAAACCAAAAACAGTTGCCATAATCATATATCCTAAGGAAGGATTCCCAGCAAAGAAGTTGACAATAGTTAATGGAAGTACTGCTCCTAACAACATACCGCCTTGAGAGAAAAGCATTCTTATTGTAATTAGTTTTGATCTTTCCTTATACTCTGAAGTCATCTCAGCAGGCATAGAGTTGTAGGGAACCATCACCAAAGTAAAAACTGTATTAAACAAAAGATAAACTAACAAATAATAAACAAACTTCCCAAGTTCACTTGATAATCCAAATGAAGACCAAAGCAAAAACCAAGATAAGAAAATCGGGATTATTCCAATCAAGAAATAGATTCTTCTTCTTCCGTGCTTACTTTTAGTGTTATCTGAAATATATCCCATAGTCGGGTCAGTAATAGCATCCCAAACTTTCCCAACAAGAATAATCGTACCTGCTAAAGCAGGAGAAATTTTTGCGACATCTGTTAAGAATACCAAAAAAAGTGCACCAATTATAAAGAATGCACCACCACCATATAAATCTCCGACAGCATAAGAAAAGATGTTTTTCATTGTAATTCTTTGTTTAGTTTCCATACTAGCCTCCAAATGTAACCGTTTTACTATAAGAAAATATTACCACAAATTATCAAAATATAAAATATATTTTTATATATTTATATCTTTTTAAAGAAAAAAACGATTCTTCCAAAGAATCGTTACTAAATTTTAGATAAATAATCAATGCTTTTTTATAAATTGATAGAAAACAAGGATTGCTGTAAGAATTAAGGCACAAGAGAAAAGTATTAAAAAAATTAAACCCTCTCCAATAAAACCAAAAGCTATCCCAATCACAAAAAGCACTACAGCCATTATATAAGCATACAAATCTAAAATATCAAAAAAATAGGATACCAATAGAGTCATTCCGCCCATACCTACAATGAGCAAAATCATCACGTCAAGCAAGATTAAACCTTTATAGGACTTGAATCTTTAATTCTATTCAATCGCTTCTTCAACAAATAAAAACCTGCAAAAACCATTAAAAGACTGATATATTGTGATGGCGTTGGAAATACATTGTATTCTGTTTGAAACAAAGTAATTAAACTTCCCCTGTCATCTCCTCTGATAAACTCAATCAATATCCTCCAAATACCATAACCGATAAGATAAACTTCTAACTCGTATGTTCTAAAGCGCTTGAGATAATTCAATGCAACAAATAGTCCGAACAAAAATAATGATTCAAATAATTGAGTTGGAAATATCTTTGTATCAGGAAAAGTTTCATGAGCATGACCATATGGAAAAACAACACCTAAAAAGGAGTCCGTTGGCACTCCAAAACAACAACCTGCCATAAAACAGCCAATCCTTCCAATAGCATGTGCCAAAACAATGCCAGTTATAAGCGTATTAAGGATTCTTCGTAAATCTTTATTAGGTTCTTTAAAAAAGTACTTTAGCAATAATATGAAAAACCCAACTCCACCGACTAAACCACCAAGAAATGTAATTGAACCGAATGTCAATTCACCTGTTTTAATGCTATGGAAAATTCCATCGATCAAATACGATGATAATAAAGCCAATACTAAGCTTACAGCTATGATAATTAACAACCTATTGGTTTGTTCTCTACTGTAACCATCTTGGTTTTCAAACCTTTTTGCTACAAAAATTAGCATAAAGAAAACCCCAATAACCATCATTAAATCATGCATGGGGATAGTATACTTAAACAACTCAGGCAGTAAAAAAGGGTACATATCATCAACTCCTTGCCTAAAATTATATCATATTTTAAATTATTAAAACAAAAAAATTTCTATATTAAACTAAAACTCCAAGAAATTTCCTTCCATATTCAAAAGGCTTGCTGCATCTTCATCAACAATGATTGTTACATCTGGATGTAATTGTAAAATTGATGATGGTGTTATATCATTTACTGGACCATAAGCCGTTTTATATATCGCTTTTGCTTTGCTTTTTCCTGAAGCCAATAAAAGAATCTTCTTTGAATACATGATATTTTTGATACCCATAGTTATCGCATGAGTTGGCACTTCTTCCAATGAACCAAAAAATCTTGAATTATCAATTCTCGTCTCTTCATCTAACTTAACGATAAAAGTCATATTACCAAGTTGAGTCCCTGGTTCATTGAAACCGATATGTCCATTCTTTCCAATACCAAGTATCTGTAAATCTCTTTGGTTTCCAAACATCTTTTTGTTATATTCTTCTGCACTTTTCTCCATATCATCAGGATCATTTGCTGGAATATTGATGTTTTCTGGTAGAATATCAATATGTTTAAAAAGATGATTATCCATGAAATAATGATAACTTTGTGGGTTATTAGCATCAATTCCCACATATTCATCCAAGTTAAATGTTTTGACTTCTTTAAAAGAGATAATGTAATCTTGATATGCTTTAATTAGATTTTGATACAATCTAATCGGAGTATCTCCAGTTGCCAGCCCTAATATTAGGTCTGGTTTTTTTATCATTTCCCTTATGACAAAAGCTGCAGCAGCTTTTGACATTTCTTCATAATCTTTATACTTAAATATTTGCATTTCTTTTCCTCATGTTCTATATATTTTTTAAACTTTCACGGATATTTCCATTATAATTGTTAAGGATATCTTGAAGAACTTTCTTATCTTCGATTTTTGAAAGTATCGCAAAAATAGCAAGTTTTACTGAATTGTACTTTTCAAGGTATACTTCAGCTATTTCCAAATCAACTCCCGTCACTTCCATTACAATAGTTTTTGCTCTTGAGATAAGCTTATTATTTGACATTTGCACGTCAATCATTAAATTCTCATAAACCTTGCCAAGTTTTACCATTGATGCTGTAGTAATCATATTAAGAATCAGTTTTTGAGCTGTCCCAGATTTCATTCTTGTTGAACCAGTTAAAGGTTCAGCTCCGGTTATTGCTTCAATCGGATATTTTGCTATATTGGCTATTTTAGAGTTTTTCGATGTAGTTATGCAACAAGATTTGGCTTTAACTTTATTGGCATATTCCAATCCTCCAACAACATAAGGTGTTCTCCCACTTGCTGCTATACCAATCACAACATCTCTTTCATTGAGATTATAAGCTTTCAATGATTCTTTTGCTTCTGAATAAGAATCTTCTGCACCTTCAACGGCATGTCTTAAGGCATTATCACCTCCAGCAATAATACCAATCACCATAGAATCATCAACTCCAAAAGTAGGAGGCACTTCACTTGCATCCAATACACCTAATCTACCACTAGTCCCCGCTCCAATATAAAACAGTCTTCCCCCTTCTCTAAAGGCTTGCGTTACCACATCAACAACCCAAGCGATTTGATCAATCGCTGCCTCAACAGCCAAAGGTACTTTCTTGTCTTCTTCATTGATCATTCTTAAAATCTCACATGTTGAAACAAGGTCGATGTTCTTTGTTCTATCGTTCCTTCTTTCAGTTGTTATCTTACTAATATCAACCATTTTTCCACCTCTTTTTAAGCTGTTTAAAGCCTCTATAATAAGAACCGTAAACTGGTTCTAAATAAGAATCATCCAGTATGTAATCAATATTTTGACTAGATAGCGCATTAAGCAAAGCATCTTTGACATATGGTGCATTCAACAAAAAGCCACCTCTAAAACCTATCAACACTTCTTGTTTCTTACCTAGATACTTGTATGCTTTCATGGCTTGTTCTGCTAGTAATAACCCTTCATTAATAAAGAGATTTTTTGCTTCTTGATCACTTTTTTGTGCCTCTTTAGCGATGAACTCAGATAATTTTGCAATTTGACTTTTTTTATTATTGTAAACAAATTTTTTGATGTCATCATATTCCAAAGCTTTTATTTCATTCAGTATTTTCCAAGATAAATCACTGATTTCTTTACCTGATTCAAACTGTTCAATAATCCCTTTTAAAGCAGTGATTGCTAAATGATATCCTGAGCCCTCATCACCAAGTAAATGGCCAAAACCACCGATATACTTGATTTTGTCATCCTTATCTACCATCACAACACTTCCAGTTCCACCAAGAATCATGATTACATTCTTATCGCTATCTCTTTTAACTGAGTATAATGCTATTTCAGCATCAGTCATAATATCAATCATTGCATCTGTATAATTTGATAAGTCCTCTTTAAACTGTTCTTTTTTTGTATAATTTGAGTATCCAGCTATCCCAATCTGTACCGTTTCTATCAAGCCATCGTGAGCAAGATTAACTAACTCTTCTAAGACTTCTTTAATGCTTTTTATCGAACCCAGTTCATCTACGTTCATATTAGCAAAGCCTGAAGTTGCTCTGGCAACCTCCTTGCCCTCAATATCAAACAAGACCCCTAATGTCTTAGTACCTCCACCATCGATACCAATGATATACGATTTCATAGTTTGACCGGTGCCTTTCCACGAGGAGCTAAATTACCCTTCAAATATTCTATTAGCACGCGAACAGAGTTTGGTGTGTATTCATACAAAAGCATTAAATTCTTTAAATCTTTGATAAACAAACTATCATAAGGATTCCTCATCGCTATTACAAAGAAGTTCTCTATTTTATTCAGTTCTTCAATCAGGTGTAACTGGCTTTCATAAATGTTTGAGTTATATGAACAAAAGATAACTTGTTGGTAATCTTTGACAATTCTTTTAAGTTCTTCTACTTCGCTATATTTAACATCAACTGCTATCTTGTAAGTATCATAATTAATGTTTTCTTGTTCTATTGCTTTGATGATACTGATTACTCCATCGCTTTCATCGGCTATCGTTGTAGATATAGGTTCTGAGGCAATTACCAAAGACTTCTTAGAATAATCGATGTTTCCCCCTTTATAAAGAGTGAAGGCGTCTTTAGTCAGTTGATAACTAATCGCTTTTGATTTTTCATTAATGACTATTTCTAAAACTTCTTCATAAGATTTGTTGAGGTTGACTTCAATATTATTTTTCTTAAATTCTAAAACTCTTTTAACCCTATCATCAATAACCTCTATTGGCAGTCTTCCTTCGATAACAGCTTGCTTAACATACTCAATAGCTTCAGTTTGTAAAACCTCACTGTGAGAAATACAAACTAAATTAGCCCCAGCTTCAATAGCCATAAGCACACCTTTTTTTGTCGTATAGTCTTTTTGGATAGCTTTCATCTGCATACAATCAGTTATTATCAAACCGATAAATCCTAATTTTTTGCGTAAAAGTTCCGTTAGACAAGCATAAGATAAAGTTGCGGGTAGATTTTCTTCAGTAATCGCAGGAAAATTGATATGTGCACTCATTATCGCTTTAACACCATTATCAATTGCTTTTTTAAATGGTATCAACTCAAATTCTTCCAAATCTTGAAGTGTCTTATTAATTTGGGGCAAGCCAAGATGTGAATCAACAAAAGTATCGCCATGACCGGGAAAATGTTTAGCTGTGGCAACAACATTTTCTTGAAGTCCTCTAATATTTTCTATTCCAAATTCCGATACTCTTTTCGGTGTATCGCCAAAACTTCTGACTCCAATAACAGGATTCTTAGGATTGTTATTAATATCTAAGCTCGGGGCTAAATTCATATTAACTCCCAAAGCTTTTAACTCTTGACCCATAATCTTGCCTGAGATATACGCGTTTTCAGGTTTATCAGTAGCTGCTAAAGTCATAGCACCTGGAAAATATGTAGCTTTATTAGTGATTCTTGTTACCATTCCACCCTCTTGATCTATTGAAATAAACAAAGGTACTTTCAAATGTGTCAACGCTAATTTTTGAAGTGACTTATTCAATTCAAACAACTGTTTTGGATCTTTAACATTTCTTGAAAAGAGTATTACATTACCAGCTTTAAAATCTCTTATCAGCTTTAGTGCGTGATCATTGATTTCTAAAGCATCAAAACCAAAAATGATAAGCTGCCCTATCTTCTCTTCTAAGCTTAAGTTATTAAGATTATAATCAATCATAGAGATGGTACCTCCGTTTAATCTTTTCAAACTTTTTTGTATCTTTCATAACGATTTCTTTGATTTGATTTATATTATATTTGTTTTCTCTCAAATATGAATTGCCTGTCAATAAATCAATAAATGGTTTACCATTCTTAGAATAAGGTGGCAAAAACTCAAATTCATGATGATTTCTTCTAATTAAATCCAACATGATAAAACCAGTTATAACAGGTTTAAAACGTTGATAATCAGTTATAACCACTTCTAATCCTTTACATAATTGTCCTTTATGTTTGGAGAATGTTGGTGTAAAGAATACCGGTCTAAATCTCACGCCTTCTAGATTTAATTTCTCTAGTTCATCGATAATCTCACGCTGTTTCAAATACGGACTGCCAATAAAGTGAAATGGCTTAGTTGTTCCTCTGCCTTCTGACATATTTGTTCCTTCAAAAACGCAAGTGGCTAAATATACATAGGCTGTTTCTGGTGTAGGAATATTTGGTGATGGTAACATCCAATTACTACCTGTTTTAAAATAATCCATGTTTCTAGAATAATCTTCCATTTTAATTATATGTAAATCTGCTAAGATGTTAAACTCTTGATTGAACAGAGTTGCTAGTTCACCTATTGTTAGACCATAACGCTGAACTATTGGGTAATATCCAACAAAGGATCTATTATCTAAATCTAAGATATTACCCTCAACATCTATGCCGTTGACAGGATTAGGCCGATCAAAAATGACTATTTTTTTTCCATAATCCTTAGTTGCTTCCATCGCGTATGACATAGTATACAAGAAAGTATAAAATCTCGCACCAACATCTTGGATATCAAAAGCCAAAACATCTATCTCTTCCATGACTTCTCTTGGTGGTCTTCTTGTATCATTATACAAAGAGTATACTTTTATCTTACTTGAGTCATCATAGTATGAATCAAATTTCACTCCCGCTTGTAACTCGCCTCTTATCCCATGTTCTGGTGACAGTAAAGCTATGAGATTAGTTATTGGCTTTAGAATATCAATTGTTGAAATAAAGTCTTTATTGATACCGGTATGGTTTGTTATCAAAGCACACTTTTTACCTTCAAACAAATCCAAATATTCGTCAATGCAGTCTATTCCCATTTTAACCATGATAATCACCTAGTTTCTCTAAATAAGCAACAACTCTTCTTGTCAATAAAACACTGAAAATCAATGGCATCGATATGCCAAAAAACACAAGGATAACCGGAGCTAATCTCGGAAGATAGATAATGATGAGAAAAGGTGGCCCAATTATTATCACAACCCACAACAAAGTCAACCAATAGAACTTCCCAGCTAAATAAAACGATAACTTAAACAAACGAAAAACTGATAATTTCGGAAAAATCGAAAAACTTACCAAACTATAAAATGTTATCACAGTCCAAATAGCAATTAAACTCAATGAGATGTAATAACCAAAGACATAGAAACTACTTTGATTATTCTCAAGACTTAAAAAGTAATAGCGAGCATTCAAATATCCTAATAGAAAAACCAAAAAGATGATAAAACCAAAGCCAACCTTCTTAAGCAAATCCTGTTTAAAATATTTAAAAAAATCCTTGAACATCTTAGTTTCTTTTTGTTTGACATAATCACTGAACAGTTTATAACCAGCTAAAAAAGCAGGATAGATTGTCACAATCCCCAAACTGAAGAAAACTACCATCACATTGATAACAACCAAGCGAATTATCCAATCAGCAATCTCATTAATTTTTGAGTTAGTCAATTTTTCAAACATTCTATCTCCCTTAACCGACTATACCTGTTCTTTCTATCGATTCAACGAATTGTTTTTGTACAAATAGATACATTATCAACAAAGGCAACATCATCAATAACGCACTTACATTACTAATCAAAGCCAAGAACAATGGGTTTTCCCAAACATTTTGGCCTATCAAATCTAATCCGCCTGTATAGAATAACGCTCCATACATTCCTTCTGCCGCATTAATCAACTGCATTGTCAATAGTGGAAATGCTTCTTTTGAAACGTCGAATATCCTTACATAATATGCATCATTCCATTGCCATACAAATGCAAATAATCCAACCGTCACCAAAGCACCTCTAGCATTAGGCAGCATGATATTCCAAAAGGTTCTAAAAACACTAGCACCATCTATTTGTGCTGATTCATCAAGTTCTTTAGGTAGACCTCGGAAAAACTGACGGAAAATATATATAAATATTCCACTTCTAATTCCCATACCTAAAGCGCTCATCAAGTAAATACTTGTTTCCTTGCCGATAAGCTTTACTTCTCTAAAATATAAGAATTGAGCTAAAGATAAGGCTTGAGGTGGTGTGATGATTGTAATTATAACTAGCACAAATAATAAATTACTTCCTCTAAACTTTAAACGGCTAAAAACGTAACCCGCTAAAGCTGTTGAAAACACTTGAAGAATCATTGATATTACACTAACTTTAAAAGTATTCAAAAGTGCATTCCAATAATCAAGTACAACAATTGATATCTTCAAATTCATTAAAGACCAATTTTTTGGAACCCAGATTACAGAGGGATTATTAACATCTTCTGGTGCTCTTAAAGCCATTGATATCTGTTGAATGATTGGAAAGAGAATAACAAAACATAATCCAAAAAGCAAGATAGTTCTGACTATTTTCATTAGAACATCAGAGGTTTTTCTTTTCCAAACCAATTGCACATGAGGTGTTTTGAAATATTCAATAATCTGTTTCATGGTCTTCTTAATTTTTTTGACAAGAGGATTATTCTTCATAATGAGAACCTCCTATCTTGAATGCTTTAGCAAAAACTGCTAGTATCAGCAATAAAATGATAACGGTAGAAACATAGATCCAAGCCATAGCTGCACTTTCTCCCCATCTTGTAGGCTTACCAAGCTCTGATGAGATGATGGAACTTACAGAAGATGTTAAGAACGTATCAACTAAAGCATAAACTGTTACTGTGATTATATGCGGACTAACATTTGGTAATGTAATCAACCAAAAAGTCTCATAGCCTGTAGCTCCTTCAATTTTAGCTGCTTCATAGAGATGCTTCGGAACTGACTGTATCGAAGCTAAAAATAGCAAAATCGGTACGCCAGCAAGCGACAAAATAGCATATATTCTATCTATCAGTCCAACGATAAAAGCAATCAACCAAGGCATCATTCCTGTTTGAATCAGATAAAACTCTAAATCAAAAATAGTACCAATACCTTGTTCTTGCAGTATTTGTGCAATCGCATCCCCGCCTCCTAAAGCGCTTGTCACAGCAGCGGAGTTTAAAATAACTGGAATAAAGAAGATAGCTCTAACAAAAGCTCTTCCTTTAAACTTCATATTGAGCATAACCGCTATAAAAAGACTAAATATCAGCAAAACTGGGATGTTTATCAAAGCGTCAACTGTCGTATTAATAAGTTCAACTCTAAAACTACTAGTCGAAGTAACGTGTTGATTAAATGCATATATATAATTTTTTATACCTGCATAGGTTGTGATAATTCCTTCTGGAGTAGGCTCAAGTGTAAAGAAACTGAAATATAAGCTTCTCAAGAAAGGAATCATAAAGAACAACATAAAACCAATGAGCCATGGAGCTAAAAACACTATAGCCCAAAACATTTTTTGTCTCTTATAACCTTTTAATCCGGAACTCTTGGTGCGGATTGTCTTATTTAGTAATTCAGCCATCTAATCCTCTCCTATCACCAAATAATCCATAGCTGGTATATCATAACCCAAGACATCAGTTGCTTGAACTAAATTATAATTGATTATGATTTCTAGCCCATGGGAATAAGTTATTTTAAATACATTGTTTCTAAGTCTTTCATGACCGGTTAAATATCCCTTATGAATTCCTAATTCATTCATTTCGTCTATTTGATTATCTATGATTTCAATCCAATTGCTATACTCTGTAGAAAAGTAATAGTTGAACTTAGTATCTCTTAGTTCAGTTGCTCGGTCATATGATAATGTATATTTGATATTCGATCCAGTTTCTATAGCTTTTAAAAACATATACTCAGATGTTCTATCCGAACTGAGGTTAAAACTATTAGTTGTATAATCCACTTTTCCAGACAAAACCAATTGTAATAAAGGTATTTGATAATCTAAAATTGCATACAAAGTTGTTTCCATTGGAAGATCAACAATATAGTTAGCATATGGTAAAGCAAAACCTAATGGATTCTTTAACAACAACTGTTTTTCAATATTGTTCAAAACATCAAGTTGTAGCAACAATGCTTCTTGTTTATACAATACATCATTACCATAAGTTCCTCCCAGTCTATTACCCAATAATCCAAAAGCAATTGTATCTCCTTGATATCTTTTGAATAAATCATTGACAATCTGATTGTAATATAATGGATTGATAACATAATCATCTTTAAAATTCTGATTTCCAGGAGATGCTGAATAGGATAGTTTTGAAGGAAGGTGATATTCGTAGAATAAAGATAGATTACCATCTAATCTATTTGATGAATAACGGAAACTATCAAACATCTTATCAAATCCATTCGCACTCATCAGTGTCACTTCTGGATAAATTTCAATCTGATTTGCTTTTGCATAATCCAATAGATTACTATATCCTCTTTTACCACCTAGCACACCTTCAATATTAAAATCATTAGCAATTGTTTGAGATAGACCGCCATTAACCATTCCTTTATAAATAACATTGATATCATCTATACCGCGTGCTTTAATCTCTGTTAAAATTTGTTCTGCTTGTTTAAAATTAGTCAAAGAATCACTACGGTAATAAGGAATGCCTAAAATGAAGGATTTCTTCTCAAATGCGCCTAATAACTCTAGCGTAAGCAAAGCATCTTTGCTTTCATCATTTTTATTGAAATCATATCTATCTTCAAGATATTCTCGATAAACCCTAGCGATATTGACATAATCTGCTTCTGATTCATCTAAAAAAGTATATTCAACTGTAAAATCAGTATCAACGCGTTTATCTGTCCACAAATCTAAAGCATACATATTGAAACCTGTCCCTAGAATTATGGCTTCATTCTCCCTAAAATTAAACGTTGGGTATACTTTATTATAAGAATCAATTCTACCTGAAACATCCGCAAAAATCGTCGCCATTGTATCACCTTTCGTGATAATAGCTGCAAACCCTCCGTTTTCTTTAACCATACCATACAATGGTATGTTAATCTTTTCTTGAGTTTCAGGCATTTTATGACTCATTTTACCCAAATCGATTCCATACAATCTTTTTGAATAAGGTTGTTGATAATACTTACCGTTATTAAAGTTCATTACCGCGCCACTACCATCAGGTAAAACGATATATCCTTCGGTTTCAACCGCTCCAATTCTACTAATAGCTGTCCCAAACAAAGGATATAATGACACAGTAGCCAGTTTTGCATTTTCTGCTTCATATATCGAATCCTGAATAACTGAAGTTTTAACACCATTTTGAGTGAGTTTGACTTCAACCGCAATCTCAAAGCGAACATTTTCAGTTATATTGGTATATCCATATGATTCGTTTTCTGAAATTGCTTGTTCTCTTGTATACTCAAGACTGCCTGGACCATAAAAAATCTTATATAATTCTTTCCTTACTAAAAGCGAAATACTTTCATAATCTTCAATATAGTAAACTCCTAACTCTTCATCAAACTTCTTATAAGCTAGTTGTTGAAGAGTCCTTTTTTGAGGATGAGCATCCAAAATCTCAGGTTTCAGATATTTTGGAAAATAAGTGTAATCAATATCTATATTTTGTAAATAATACAAAACTTGAAAACCGTCTTCTACATATCTAATTGAATAGGTTCTTTTTCCTGCCGAGAATAAAACACTTTCCGGATGAGAAATACTCAAGTTGAAATTGTTGATTGTTGCAATTGAACCTGTTTCATTGAAATATGATAATTCCAAAGTTGATTTTTGTTTATCCAAAGCACTTTTAGTTATCGTTTTCGTTGAATCAAATTGCCAAGGATCAAAAATAGTGGGATTACTTTGCCAGGTGACTCCGGTGTTTTTATTGATTACTTTAAAATATGATGTAGTCTCATCTAAAATCAATTGAAACTGGTCATTTTCACCTGCTAAAGAATTTTTATTACTTAACTCTGAAGAATCAACGAATTCATCCTTGACAAACTCGATTTTGTCGAAATATAATCTTTCACTTTGACTCATGTTAAAGAAACTAAGATATCCGATAAATAAAGCTAAAATTGCTAAGCTTATAATAGTTATTTTCTTTTTCATATCAATACCTCAGGTTAATCTCTTCGACAACCGAAACTACAAAAGCAATGAATTGTTGAATCAAATCAAAAAACAATAGACCAACAAACATCATCACTGCCATTGATACAGCTGTTGCCAAAAAAGCTAATATAGTCTTGAATAGACCATATTCATGAATATTCAATATTCCCATGAATAGCATCCACCCAGAAAGAAAATAAGCAATTCCCACGATTAATTGATAAAAAGGCATTTCTTCCATTGTTAAGAAGTTACTCAAAACAACGCTAGGAAAACCAATGATAATTAAAGGAAACATTGCATAGCCCGTAACCATTAGAATCTCTTTATAACTACCTTTACCTTGCATTAAGGTCGTAACACTCCAATTTCCAACAGTAAATAGAAACACAAGTAATAATACAGAGAATATTTCTTGCAGACTATTTAACTCCTGCGGGTTGTTATTATTGACTAAAAACCCAAGATTTCTAAAAGAGAAAATTTGGAAGTATGCGAACAGAACAATAAAAATAATCGCAACTAGGAGTTTGCCTTGTTTATAACGTTTAAACTCTTCAAAACCATCGAAAGGATGAACTAGTATATAAGCGGGAAAATTAATGAAATCTTTCATTATTTTACTCAATCTAATCTTCATAAAGAATAGTTCCCCCTCTCTTATAAACTTTCTTGATTTTTCTTGCAATTAGGAATCCACTTAAAACAACAATTCCTCCCATGATAATTCCAAAATTGTCTTTGATAATACCATTGCGATACTCTTGAAAGGCTTTTGAGTAATAATATCTGTCATGACCTATCTTAAAGTATTCCATTGCTTCTTGATATTTTTCTTGTCTTAGCAGAAGCTTTCCTATACCACTATAAGCTATTTCATAGTTTGAATTTAATTTGATTACTTCTTGCCATACTTCTGCAGCTTCTTCAAACATACCTTCATTATGATAATGAATTGCTGAATTAACAAACGTACCAAACTCTGTCAGACCATAAACTATAATATTATTCGTTCTTCTATCTAATACCAATAAATCATCACCTAAATAATCTATCGCAACTCCTTCACTAAATCTATCAATTTGCCTGCCTTCATCACCATCAATATACAAAAGATTTCCTTCACTGTCATAGGTAAACAATCTTGATCTTTTTTGGTCTAAAACAGTATAGATACCGTCACTTGTATACGCTATATCAACCAAAGAACTGGGTCCACTTACTACATAAGGATTCATCCCTACAACATATTGAATATCTGCCATAGGTGGAAAATAACCATTCCTTTTAATTACGTCTACTCCTTTTGGATTGATAAGTTGTATTGGATTTTCTGCGTTATTTACAGATACTTTGCTTGTTGCATAAATAAAATTCTTTTCATTAATTACCAAGTTAGTATACTCTGTAGGTAAGAAAAGCTGTAATTGTGCAATTTGTTCTTCGGTCATCACTCTTCTACTAAATATTTCAAATGGAGTCAATTTTATCGGATTAACACCAGTATAGCGATTAAAAGAACCATCTGAGTTAATCTCTAAAATTCCTTCATAAACATTATTGGCAATCACATACATTCTTCCTGATGGATCTACAGTTATCTTCAAAGGTTCAAAAAGAATTTCTTCAAAAGTTGGGTCATCTATATCAGAAAAAGTATCAATTACTTGATAATCATGATTTAGTTTAACAATACGATAATTCTTGGTATCGGTTATAAATACACCTTCATCAGTAACAAAAACACCTTTTGGTCCATTCAACGTCAAACTTGTTTCATCAGTTATTCCTAAAGAGATCAATTTATCTAGATAATCTTGAGTATAATCAAATGATGTGATCTCTTCTAGCTTATCAAAGTCTGAAGTAAGAACAACTAAAGATCTAGCTCCTGAATCAACTATAAATATCTTATCTTGATAAACCATCAAATCTTCTGGGTTAACAAATGTTACACCTAAAAGTTGTGAATTAAAGTTAGCTTTAAAATTCATACCAGGTGCACTATGGATTGGATGTCCCCAATAAGAATAGATGTAACTCGATCCTTTTAAAAACGGAATGAACGATAATACCAATAGGAAAGTTAAGATTTTTTTCATATCCATCTCCTCCTACTTCATACCTGAATGACTGAATGTTTCGACAACTTTTGATTGTGATAATATGAAGAAAGTAACAGGTACAATCATCATGATAAAAGCTACTGCAGCAATTGTTCCGGCTCTTTCAATAGTTCCTTGAGCAATCTGTCGTAAAGCATAACTCACTGGTTTTAACTCTTCACTAAAGATAAAGTTTCCACCATCAGTTGTCCAGAGTCTTTGAAATAATAAAATAATCAGTGTTAACCAAGCTGGTTTAACCAAAGGCATAACAATCTGGAAAAAAATTCGATACTCACTTGCACCATCGATTTTTGCGGACTCGATTAATTCATCTGGAATTTGTGACATGAATTGCTTCATCAAATACAAACCCAAACTAGATGCAATAGCTGGAAGGATTATTGCACTTGGAGTATCAATTAATCCAATACCAGAGATAATAATATAATTAGGTGTAGCAGTAACCTGAGGTGCAAACATCAATGAATATACGACCAAAGTAAAGAAAATTGCTCGACCTGGAAACTTATATTTTGCCAAAGGAAAGGCTGCCATAGAAGCTATGATAACATGTCCTATCGTTCCAATAGATGTTATTAGAATTGTGTTAAAAAAGTATCTGCTAAAAGGAACCCAACTATTCCCGATTAGTTCGGACAAGTCTCTAAAATTTTCCAATGTAAGGTTTCTTGGCAACAATCTTGGTGGGAACAAGAATAACTCATCTAAAGGTTTAAAGGCATTAGAAGCAGTCATAATAAGCGGATATGCACTGAAAAATCCGAAAATAAGTAAAATTGAAAATAAAAATATATCGCCACCCAAACTACGATTAAGCCGACGTGTTTTAGTCAAAAATTTCATTTAATTCCCCACCTTTCTTAGCACTTGTCTAACAATAAGATTCGTGCTTATCATGATAAGGAACAATACTGTAGCAATTGCACTGGCATAACCTAAATCATACCTAACAGTACCAAAGTCAATTAAATGGGTTACAATCGTGTGTCCAGCATACTGGACACTCGGAAATCCGACGAGCTGCATTGATACTGCTGCAATCGCCAAAGATGTAGTAATTTGCATAACCGCACCAAACATTAATTGAGGTTTCATTGAAGGTAAGGTTATAAACCATAATTCTTGCCAGCGATTTTTAATACCATCTACTGCACCTGCTTCATACAAGGTTCTATCGACACTTTGCAAACCTGCAATAAATGCTAAGAAACTAACCCCTAGAGACAACCAAAGCTGGACAATAATAATTACCAATAACATATAATCTGGATCTTTCAACCATTGCAAGGGATTATCAATAAAACCATAACGGATTAAAAATGCATTAGCATATCCATGAACATCACCACTGAAGATTAAAAGCCACATTAAAAATGCATTACCCGAGATACTAGGTGCATAAAAAACCAGTGTCAAGAATGATCTTAGTTTTGGTCCTAACTCATTGATTAACCAAGCAAAAACAAAAGCCATCAAATATGAAACCGGGCCAGTCACAACCGCTAAAATCAAAGTATTTCTTAGCGCGATGATGAATACATCATCTTCCAAGAAAAGTTTTATATAGTTATCTAATCCTATGAATCTCGGTGGTTCCAAAAGATTGAAGTATGAAAAACTTATTCCTAAAGACATGATTACCGGCACAATGGTAAAGGTAAGAAAAAGAATCGCATAAGGAGCCATTAGCACATAATAGTGCTTGCTTTTCTTAATGTTTTTCCATAACAATTCTTTTTTACTAAGAATTGGTGTAGCATTTACATTAGATTCCATTATTACCTCCTATTCCAAACCGAACTCACGTCGTTTTTTTAATATTTCTTCATTAATAATCTGAACATAGTCATAAATTGTTTCTCGAGGGTTTGATCTTTCATTATAGACCAATCTAAAGGCATTATCGAGATGTCGACCTGTCATATATCCACCTGGTACTTCAGGAATACCTTTAACAAAATTCCATTGTTCTTCTAATTTTTGGTATTCAGCTACAGTCCAAGGTAATTGACTCATAGCCGAAACATTAGCAGTTGGATATCTTGCGGCTGCACCTAAAATACCTTCCATTTCTCTACCAAATTGCACTTGAACTTCAGTGCTTGTCCACCATTTTAAGTACTCCCAAGCAGCTTCTTTGTCCTTTGCTTGATTCATAATCATGGTAGCTGTTCCTGTAGAGACAGTTTCTCTTCTTATTGTTTCATTACCAAAGCCATCACTGCTAATTGTTCCTGGAACAGGTAGGAAATCCCACTTACCTCTTATCTCTGGCGCAAAAACTGATAAAGTATTATAAACATTATAATAAGTGATTCCTATTGGCATTTGGCCACTTCTAAATCTATTGACAAAATTTGCTTGGACAGGGAAAGAGTAATCAGTGTAAAACTGAGTCCACGTTTCAAATACTTCAGCTCCTTTGCCTTCATTAAATCCACTTTTGCGATTACCATCTATATAGAATTCTCCATCGTTTTGATAGAAAAGGGTGGAGTATATCGGATTAGGAGGTAAATTCATCACCGCACCTTCAGTAATTGGTACTGGCAAATAAAACTCAAGGTTATGCTTTTGTAAGTCCGGTATCAAAGTGATTACTTCATCCCACGTGTTAGGAGGGGTAAGATTCAATTCCTCAAATATGTCTTTTCGATAAAACATCATCAAAAATACCTGTTGTTCTGGTAAGGCATAATAACCTCCTTCATACTCAAAAGGCACCATTGCGCTATCCTTGAATCTTTCAGTTATCTCTTCAAAATCAGGAAACTGTGATATATCATAAACCGCACTTCTCATCGCGTAGTTAACAGGGATACTATTACCAAGTCCCATAGCTATATCAGGTCCTACATTAGCAAGTGTAGCTGGCAATAAAACTCCTCCATCGACCAATTTTAAATCTACTCGAATCTGATAATTAGGGGTAAATGATTCATCTATCATTTTTCTTAAAACATTTGCTTGGTCTCTACCAATTGATAACCATACTTCAATCGAAGTAGTAGCATCAGATTGATTTGTTTCTCCTAAACTAGAATAATCAGTTGTAAAAGTCGATAAGAAAGAACGGAAACTAAACCAGGTTCCTTGAATAAATGTTTCTCTTGCCCTTGGAAGTGTTGACTCTGGTGAATGAATCATAAAGTAATCAATTTCAAGAGGTTGTGCACTCAGCAGTAAAACCAGAGTTCCTAGAGACGATATGTTTGAACTAAAAGTCAATAATTGTGTGTGTATTTTTCTTGGCTTTTCAATAAAGTCATCTAATTGTAAAATGACTGTATCTAAAATACCGGTCTTTTCACTTTTTGTTCCTGCAATCGAGATAATTGATGCTTGGATTTCTTTTAAGCTATCTCTTTCATTAGTTATTCTTTCAATTAAATTGTTGATTCTTTCTGTTAATTGATAATCCCTGAACTGATCAGGTTCTGGGCCTGTATAAACTAAAATCTCTCGATAAAGCTTATTGAGATTATTGATAGTTGTTTGAACTTGTCCAATTATTGGTCCATATAATCCCAATGAAACTTCCATTTTAAGAGTATGTGTTCCTTCTTCAAGATAAAACAAGAATGCCTGATCTGGAGTACCTAAAGTTTGAATTCTCCAATCACCTTGATAGATAAAGGCGAAGTTTTTCATCTCTTGGAAGGGTATCTCATCATTTATATAAATATTTCTATAAACATTCATTCCCGAAGCTAATCTTTGCTTCACCCTTAACGATATATTATATAATCCGCTCTCTGGAACTTGAAATTCCCAAACAATTGAGTCACCAGAAACCCGCCAATTATTCCCGCCAATTGTATTTAACTTAATTAGATTAGGACTACTTGGCATTGTTTTCAAGCTTGTTCTATCATTTAAAGGATATAACGTCGGTGAAGAACTGTGAAGATGATTTTCAGCCTGAATAAAAATCGGATCGTTGTTAATGATTTCTTCATCGCTGTACATTGCAATATATTCTGCATAATTGACTTGTTCTTTAACACTGATTATTCTGATACTTTTAATCATCAAAGGTTCTCTAATCGCTTCTAATGATATAGTGTTTTCACCTTCTCCAAAATAAAAAGCATATGGTTCATTGATATAGCCAATGTGATCCTTAAAATACTCACTATTCCATTTAGGCAATTCTATTTGAGAAGGTCTAATGTCATTGCCATTAATGTCACTTATTACATCTGTTGCATTTCCCCAAATCCGATGAAAAGTCATATTTTGAGCATTACTAAAAGGAACTACACCATTTATGTAGAGTTTCCTTTCAATATTAGAACTTTTTCCAGAATAAGGATAATAATCTAGTATTAGATTATATAAACCAGATTCTGGTATATCAAAATTCCAAGTTATCGTACTATCTTCCCCAGTAAGCAAAACGTTATCTACTTCTTGAAAATCACTAAACTCTTCATATGTTCCAATTATTTCTTCGTAATCCAAAGCAGCTATTGTGATATTGACATTCCTTGGAAAGTAATTATTGTGACTTTCAATATATTGATAATAATCCGACATACTAAAATATGATAGTTCATCAATCTGTGAATTATCATTAGTTTCGACATTGAAGCTCAAAAAGTTATGATTATTACTCAACCATAGAGCATCTATTACAATAAATCCGCTAAACAAACTGAAAAATACGATTAAAAATAAATAAAATTTCTTCATTGTATAAACTCCTTAAGTCATAATCTGTTTTGAAACCCCGCACAAAGATGCGGGGTTGACTTAGTTGCCTAAATAATCATCCAAAGCCGTTTCATATATAGGCTTTATAGTATCAACAACTGTTCTTGAAGTTCCTTCTCTTATTGCTAAATTAATATTTCTTACCCATCCATTTTCACTATATGCACTAATACCTATTGCATCTGTGATATCTAGATAAACCTTATCATAAACTGATAGGTATGCATCAACATAGATTTGCTTGTCGAACTTAGTCATCAGTGTCAATTCAAAATCTTCATCAGATTCTTCACTGGTTTTCCATAGTTGAAGTGCGTTCCAAACTCTAAACACCAATTCTTGTCTTTCTGAAGACATTCCGCTTGCTAAAGCCATAACAGCAACCCCGCTAATTGGTGATGAGTAATCTCCAGTGAAACTATCTGAAACAGGATACGGTACAAATCCTAATTCAAAAGGTATACTTCCCCAACGGTTATCAGCACTTACAAACCAAAGATCTCCAGGATGCATAGCTACTTTACCGCTCATCCATAATGGACTTCCCGCATCATATTGAGGACTGAGTTCAAATAAACCTTTTTCCCATAAAGTTGTCAAGAAGTTATATGTTTCCAATGCAGGTGTTTGAGCAAAACCAACTCGACCTGATTGTTTGTTAACTAAAGTTCCGCCATTTAAAGTTATCATAAACTTAGCATAATAACTCAACATTCCGCCTAAAGCATACATTTCATCTGGTTGACCATCTAAAGCTGTCTGGACTTGAGTAGCCCAAGCTTCAAAAGTCGACCAATTCCATTGACCAGCCAAATATAGTTCTGTCGGATTTGCTACACCTAGACTTTCAACTAAATCAGCATTATAAAATAATCCACCATTCATAGTTGGTTTGTAAGATTCAAAAGCATAGATTCCACCTTGGTATTCTCCTATGTCTGTATAAGCACGAGGAATGTTTGCTCCAATAGTATTCATGTATTGCGATACATTTGCAATAGCATTACCTTTTACTAATTCTTGAATCCAGTTACTGGTTACCCAATAGATATCACTTAATGGCTCTCCTACTACACTAGCTTGAATAATCGATGCGACTCTATCTGGACCCCAAGCAGCACTAGCTGGGTAGTTCTTATAAACTATTCTAACGTTGTATTGCTCTTCCACCTGTCTTTGCAGAAGTTGTCTTTCAAGTTGTTCTGTTCCACTGTATTCAGCATGGAACGGGTCGATTTCATAAACTGCACCATGCATAATTACAACATCTTGTGCAGGTATTTTATCACAAGTTCCAGTCGTTGCATTCAAAACATAATGAATTGGACATCCATCAAGACCCTTAACTGTTATTGTAACAGTAACTCTCGTTTCGTTTCCATCACTATCTTCTACGATGTAGATGATTGTATTTACTCCCATTACTTCTGTATTAACTGACCCATTGATAGTAATCTCACTTGTCAAATCACCGTCTTCTATATCGCTGGCTGTAACACCTAAACGTGGGTCAAACTCATCACCAACAGTAATCTCTTGATCTTGAGCGCCTTCAATTACTGGCTTGTTTGCTTGGGTTACATTTTGGATACATTTGTCTCCAACCAATGTATAACCTTCCTGACAAGTTAATACTGTTGAAGACTGTGAGGCTGTTGTTGAAGTTGTGGTTGTAGTGGTGTCTGTACCATTACATGCCGCAAAAGAAAAAACTAACATCAAAGCTACAAAAAACACAAAAAATTTCTTCATTGTTTACATCTCCTATTGATATATTTTTATTGATTTACCATGATGAATTGAATCTTTGTATATACTAATATTATACACTTTGAAAAGCTATAGTTGTAGCCTAAATCAACAAGTTTATCCAAACTTTCAGTTTTCAAAAAATATTTTCATAAAGATTGAAAGAATTGGTTAATAAATCTTTAGAATTTGTCAAATATTAACTCCTAATCAAAAAGAAAAACCAGTCTGTTTTCAAACTGGTTTATCTAAATCTATTTAACTAAAAATATTATTAACGCTGTCTTCTGAAGAAAACAATTGCTGCTCCTAGTAAAGCAATAATTCCCATAATTCCAAATCCAGGGATTATGCCTGTAGTAGCTCCACATCCTGTTACTTCAGGAGCTGGTATATCATCAATTGCTTCATCAATCATAGTTTGAACTTCTTCATCTGTCAATAGGTCGATATCATCAATTAAACCTTGAATTGTTTCTAGAGAAATTACACCAGCAGCAATCAAAGCTTCAATTTCAGTTTGAGTCAATACTTGATCATCAATCATAGCTTGAATAATCACTTCGACTTCTTCTTCTGTTAACATATCGATATCGTCAATCATCGCTTGAATCAATAATTCTATTTCAGCTTCAGTCAAGTATGTTTCAACAGCTACAACTTTTACACTAAACTCAACTACTGCATAGTTTCCAGCCATATCCTCAACAGTTACTTCTACGTCATATACTCCAGGAGTATTTAACATCAAACCACCATTGTCGCTGACATAAATCGCTAAATCATCAACTTGGTCAAAATTATCAAATGCAACAACATTTGCTAAAATTGCATCATTAACATTAGTATATTCACCTTGATTAATTTGATATTTGTTGTTTACAATCAATGCAACTGGAGCTGTTTTATCATCAACTACCAATGTATAAGTAGAGTTTGTAACTATATCATAATCAAAGTCTGGAGTACCAACAACCAAAGTCATAGGATCGCCAAAAGCCATATAACGCCATTGTGCCGCGGCACTAACTGAACCATGAGCACCTAAAACAAATTCACCTGGTTCTAAAGTCAAAGCTGCTTGCCATGCTGTAAAGAGGTTTAAGTCCCCTACTACAACACCTTCAGAAGTAGTGTGTTCCCAGTTATATCTGTTGTAGATTTCCTTAATCGTGTTATCTGCAGCAAGAACCACGATTACTGAACCCCAACCAGAAGTTGCATCTCTGAAATGAGTAAGATCATTCCAAGCACAGAATGGGCTACCTGTTGTTGAACAATTAGTATTGATATTGAAATCAGCATTCAAATTAGTTTCAGGATTCCAAGGACGGTTATAATCCGTACCATCATATGAATATGTAAGAACAGATTCAATACCATCAAAGTGAACATGATGAGTAAACTCTAATCCGATTTCATAAGTTCCAGGTTCTGGACTATAAATGTTCAATCCAGCTGGTTTTGTTACAATAATTGAATCTGTTAAATCATTGCCATATCCATCGTCTGCGCTAATTCCTTCAAGCAAGTCTACATAAGTCTTTTCATCGATATATCTATTAGCTACGCCAGCGAATTTTGGAGGCATAACTCCGATAACTATATCGATTTCAGCAGTTGTTTCAGCGCCTTTTGGTGTTAAGGCAGAATAAACACCAAGATAACCACTACCAAATTCAGATGTGTCGATTACTGTTTGTTCTCCACTAGCTGTATATTCTTTATCAACATCATCCCAAGTATAAGTGATTGTTTCCAATAAAGCATCATCTTGGAAAATTTCTAATTTGTAATCTAACATTTCAACTTCATTGATTACAACATCAGCATCATCAAACATTTTTCTCCATTGAGCAGTGATGTTTGTTGGAAGTGTAAATGTTCCGTTGTATTCAACAACAACATTAACTCCAGCTGTAGTTGGATCGTCATCTAAAGCAGTGACTCCACCAAACCATGCTGGTTGATGATCATAAGTCATATACATCGGACCAACTGTATCATCTAACATAGCGTTTGGTAATGTTTCGATGTAATCTCTAGTCTTAGTATTTAGAGCACCTCTATCATTTGTACCAAAACTTACAACAGTCCATCCAGCTGGAATATAAAGATTATTAGGATCATCCGCTACAATAGTTGACCATTTAGTTTTGTCTGTTTCAGTTGCTGTATCAACATCTGCATTAGTCCACTTTAAGTATCCAAGAGGTTCTACTACATGTCCGTCTGTATCTGTATCATCTAAAGCGATTCTGATGTGAGTAAATCTTGTTTTTCCATCAGCTGATGGCTGTCCGCTAGTCAATCCAGCAGCAACTTCTGCTTTATAAGCATCGATCTCTGTTTGAGTAGCCATACGCCAATCAGGAGTAGTTGCATCTCCATCGTTATAGATGTAGTACAAACTGATATGATCTTCAAACATTTGCAATACGCCTAATTCATCAAAATGAGCATATTTTCTATGAACAACGTCAGTAATATCTGTACGTGCATTCAAAGTTAAAATATCAATTTGTGAATCTGTATTGTTCATAAATACTGATGCAAAAGCGTTGTATGGAATTCCGGCTAATTCATTATCATCAATCCATCCATCACTATTATCATCAATCATTTCATGACCATATCTTACTAAGTCTTTGATAACATAGTATCTGTGTCCATAATAAGTAAAGCTCCAATTACTATTGCCTACTTTTGTGTAAGAACAAGCTGGAGTAGCCAATAAACATGCTTCTTGGTCATATGGATATAAATGAATTAAATCATCGTCGGCCTTGACTGTAGAAAAACTTAAACCAAGAAACAACATAAAACCAAGTAATACAAAACTTAAAACTTTTTTCATTTTTTTCTCCTTATTCCTTTCTTTTTTCTATTTGAATATAAATTTATTTTACACTTCACTGAAAACGCTGTCAATTCAACTTGGGATATTTTAAGTAATATCTTACATTCTTACAAATTTTGATTATTTTTTTCAGTAAAGTAAAAATCATCTTACAGTTCCCGGAATGTAAGTATAGAAGGTTCTACTTTCAGTAACTCCGTCAACTGTGACTGTTATTGTATAAGAAACAGTCATTGCTCTTTGAGGTATTTGAATAATTCTTCCATAGTTATCAAGATAATCAGGGTTGTTCGAAACCATCGAAATCTCAGCGTCTGGATAATGTGTACTGACATGATGTTCAGTCGCAACAAACTCTTCAAACAATGGTACTAATCCTGCGTTTCTTAATGTTCTAGGACAATCTTTACCTGAGAAATCATTATGATAGGTTTGATGATCTAATGGTAAGTTATATTTAATCAAAAGATATGTTACTAATTTTGCAGTTCTTTGCCAAGTCCTATACATATCACCATCCTCATTGATACACATCTCAATACCTATACCGTTGCGATTTCCTCCGCCAAGGTAAGTTGCACTTTGACCTGGCAATACGCTACCATCTCCTGCATGAAATCCTCTTTCTATCTCTGGTAGATGCTGATAGACAGCTTGGTCATCAATTGAAAAATGCCATGAAACCCATAGTTCATTTCGATTTATTGTATTGTTGTAAAGATAATTAGCATGAGCTAATGCATTAGAACCTAAAGCTGTTGAAGCTGTATCATGAACCACTACCCAATGAACATTATATTCATTATAAGATGTTACTCCAGCTGGAAGTTGTGTCATCGGTTCGCCTGGTCTAATAGCATAAAATACCGGTAACATTTTCGATTGATTAATATCAACATCTCCAAAGTAATATCTTGATACGCTTTCTGCTCTTGTATCATAATAATTATATTGGAATCCAAAAGCAGTCCAATTATGAATTGTCGAATAACTGATTTGTTTAGTGGTTAGGTAATCTAAAAGATTGTTTTCTGGATCTAAACTACCATGAACATAGATGGTATACTCAACAAAAACATCTTGGTCGCTATCTAAAGTAGCTCTAAAAGTAACCAACCCTTCAGCATGGGTTGTAACAACTCCTAAACTATCAATTGAAGCCACTTCAGGAGCGCTTGAAACTATCGTAGCTGTTTCATTGGCAATCGTATATGGAAACAATATATAATCAAGGGTAAAACTATCTCCAACTAAAACATTACTATAAAGTACATCTGGTACTAACTCAATTCCAGGAGTTGTTATTACTCGAAAATCAGTTTGCGTCCTAATACTTGAAACTTGAGCACTTCTGATTTGAATATATACATCTCCGCTGCTTATCGGTGTAATCATACCTGTTTGACTAATAACTATCACATTTGGATTTCCTGTAATAAACCTTACCGGAGCATCAGCTAATTCATAAGGTAAAATCTCATAAGTGAAGGTATAAGTTTCCCCTATCATGATTTCATCAATAGGATTTGTTACTGTAATTATAATCGGTAATGCAGGATTATAAGTCGCTTTTGAAGGCATTTCAGAAAAACTGTTATAATAACCTTTCAAATAATACTCATTGACATTCTCAAAATCACTTGTAACTGGTTCTTGATTCCAATAATTTAGGGTAAAATCAAATGTGCTTCCTAAATTGGCTGATACTGCTGTTTGATAATCCTTTATCCAATTGAATCTTGCTGCTTTAAAAACATTTTGTTCAACCGACTCATAAGACATATCAACTTTAAAAGCTAAATCAACATTAGAAATTTGATTCCAATAAATTTTAACCTGATCTGTACTTTCAAGTTCGTTTGCTGCGATTACTGTAATCGCAGTCTCACAGCCATCAATCGTATTGCTTTCTATCAACACAGATCCTAAAGTAAAATCAATTATTGATATTACATCAAACAAGATATTATCAAAAGTGTTGTTGATGATTTGGATTGAAGATGCTTGGTTAAAATCGATAAAGCTTATATCAGTTAAAGTTATGTTCTCAACAGTATTCTCTTTGAAGATAACATTATTGATAGTTGTTGAATTGAAGATTCTTCCATTACCTGAAAAGACAAAGCCACTTACAAGAATATTATTAGCGCTCAAGTTCAAACTTCCAGTAATTATCGCATTATCACCAAGAGCTAATAATTGAACTCCTTCTTTATCTACAATTACATCATCAGAATAATTCCCATTATCAACATAAACAATTGTCTCTGCACTAGCTTCAACCATCGCTGTAGCGATAGAATTGAAAAGTTGTTCTCCGTATCTTAGTTCAAGACCTTGATAATTATAAGTATCTCCAACATTTTTAGAAGAATCAACTACTAATACATTGACGACTGTAATTTCGAATGTATCAATAATATCTTCATCTAACACACTCTTTGCGATAATACTAGCAACTCCTTGACTAATTGCAAAAACATTACCATATTCATCAACTTCAAGAATATCTTGATTGCTTGAATACCAATTAACTTCCTTATAAGCTCCTACAGGATTAGCATTGATTGTCAATTGTTGTGTCATCCCTTTAATCAATAAATCACTCCCCTCAATATCAATTTCTTCTGTAAACTTAAACACAGTTATTGAGATTGTTGCTGAAATTGTTTCATCATATGTTGATGTCACCAAAATAGTGGTCACTCCAAATCCCACAGCACTAATCTCACCATCTTCATTGACGGTGACAATATTGTTATTGCCACTTTGATAGATTAAGCCATCATTTGAAGTAACACTTAAATCATTCGTATCACCCACAACCATGATGTATTCATCTTGCCCGACATCAATAGTGATTAGTTTTGCGACATTAATAGTAATTTCAATACTGACAGAAGAATCATAAGTAGATGTCACCACTACAGAAGTTGTGCCTTCAGATATCGCTGTTAAAAGCCCTGTTTCTCCAACAGAAAGAATTTCGTTGTTAATAACTTGAAAAACATAGCCATCATTGCTTGTAATCACCAATTGTCGTTCTTCGCCTTCGACCATATCAATCTCTAATTGATTTGTTGTTAGAGTAATCGCTTTTCTAACTTCTACATCAATTTCTTGATATACACTATTGTCTGTGACCGAAGTTACTCTCACAATAACACTACCTTCACTTATTGCATTTATCAATCCCGTGTTTGACAAATTAATAATCCCAGCTACACTTACACTGTATTGAAGTCCTGCTGCATCATTTGATGTAACAACTAATTGATAACTCTCTCCTTCAATCAAAGTTAAGTTTTGAATATCAACTGAAATATTAATCTGTTGGGAAGTTGTTGAAGAAGATGTAGTCGTCGATTGTGTTGAAGTTGTAGAAGAGGTTTCAACTTTACAAGCAACCAAAAGCACCCCGATAAAAACTATCATAATTAAACTTAGTATTTTTTTAATCATAAAATTTCTCCTTAGCATTTATAAGTAGATTAGCTATATGTTTTCTATATCCGATAATTCTATTCATGCTTCTTTTAGGATGAACAGCATTGCTTAGCATAACAAATCCAAGATTTCTTGACTTATCAATCCAAAGATTGCACCCAGTAAATCCTGTATGAAGAATACTGTTTTCAAAATCAAAGTAATCTCCCATCGTTCCACCTTTTGTAGGTTTATTCCACCCTAAAGTTCTGATTAACTCAATAGAATCATTGCTAAAATCCCTTTTTTCAGTTATAAAAAGACTGTCAATACTGCTCTTTTTTAAAAGAGTACCATCATTCCTCAAGATGCTAGAAATAAACTTTGCCAAATCTTGTGTTGTCGAAAATAATCCAGCATGGCCTGCTTCATTCCCTAAAGCAAATGCTTTTTCATCATGGACTCTTCCTGTTAAATATCCCTTATACAGATTATCATCACGATACTCAGTTGGAGCACATCTATTGGGATTTGGATGATATGATGAATCTGTCATTTGAAGCGGGTTAAAAACTATTTTTCTTGCATAATTATCTAAGCTCATTGCTGTAACAGCTTCAATAATGAAACCTAAAAGAATAAAACCAATATCTGAATAAACAATTCTTTTTCCCGTTTCATATATCAAATCAGCGCAAAATACCTTTTCCATAACACCTGCTTTATTGCATAAAAGATAAGACTTTGAGATATCAGCGCTCAGTCCTGAACTATGAGTTAAAAGATGGTAAATAGTTACCTCTTCATGTTTAAACTCAGGAAAAATATCCTTTATTTTTTGGTGCAAAGCTAGTTTGCCATCTTCAATAAGTTTGAGAATCATCGTTGTAGTACAGATAACTTTCGTCAAAGAAGCACAATCATAGATTTCTGTTCCGTCACAAGGTTGTCGCTCTGGAAATAATTGTTTAAAACCCAAATAATTGCTGTAAACAATTCCTTTATCATTGACGACGGCATATTGGACACCAGGGAAATCACCTTTTTCAATGCCTTTTGACAATAATTCATCAATTGCTTTCATCTACAATAACCACTTCCTTGTCACTAAAAATCCTGCTGCAGATAATAAACCAATAATCATAAAAGTTAAAAGATTAAATAAGAAACATCCTGTTTTAGGTACCTCTTCTATTATACACTCACCATCAATCAACACTTCTCCGTCTTGACAAATTGGTATGCATTTCTCACCATCGAAATTCTCGCCATCAGCACAAACTGAAACGCAATTGCCTTCTTCATAGACCTCACCAACCGGACAAATTGATACACAACTGCCGTCTTCATAGACCTCACCAACTGGACAAATTGATATACAACTGCCGTCTTCATAGACTTCTCCAACCGGGCAAATTGATACACAACTGCCGTCTTCATAGACTTCTCCAACCGGGCAAATTGATACACAACTGCCGTCTTCATAGACTTCTCCAACCGGACAAATTGACACACAACTGCCGTCTTCATACACCTCTCCAATCGGACAAATTGACACACAACTGCCGTCTTCATAGACTTCTCCGACTGGACAAATTGATACACAACTGCCGTTTTCATAGACCTCTCCAATTGGACAAGTTGGTATCTCTTCTTTTACTACATCACTTTCCCAAGGAAATGATGCATATTCAGTCCAATAGTAGTCATTTAGTCTAGGTAAAAACTCTAAGACTTCTTTATCAAGGCTCAATAAAGTTTTGTAACTGAAGAAAGAACTACCAATAATAATCTCATATTGCGATATATATCTCAATTGTTCAGGCAACTCATTTGTGTCAGACCAACTATCATCATCATAACGATAAAAACCATGTCCGATTATTAAGTAAACATCATTCTCAGAGCAAAGTTCAGCCCACCAATCAACCAAATCCGCAAAAGGTGCTGCACTATGGTCAAATTGCCAATATAGTTGAGGTAAGATGTAATGTAACCATCCCATTTCAACCCATTTTTTTGTATCAGCGTATTGGTCTTTATAAGACTGTAAAGCATATATTGAAGTATTGCTTCCTTCTAACCCTCCTGATAACCAAATTCCAAATGGACTAATTCCGAACTTGACATGATCGCTATTGACTTGATTATACTCTTCAACTGCTTCAAAAATTTCTCTAACTACTGTATCAATATTCTCTCTTCGCCAATCATCCAAAGTTTGACCAGGTGATTTTGTTCTTTCATACAATGCGCTATCTTGACTTGTTGGTGTCCCGCTGTAACTATAGAAATAATCGTCAAAATGGATTCCATCTACATCATATTTGCTCATTAATTCTCTGATAACATTTCTAATATAAACTTGAACTTGTCTTTCTCCTGGATTTAAAATCAGTTTTCCTGCATTATCAGCAATAACTAAATTAGGATTTTGTTTAGCAAAGTTCTCATCGTGTAATGCAGCTAATTGCGATTCTTTTGATCCAGTTCCATTTGAAACACGGTAAGGATTCAACCAAGCATGAAACTCAATTCCTCTTTTATGGCATTCTTCGATGATAAACTCTAAAACATCCCATCCAGGGTCTTGTCCTTCTGTTCCCATTAAGTAGCGAGACCAAGGAGCATAGTCACTGTCATAAAAAGCATCATTCATCGGTCTTACTTGGAAGAATATAACATTGAAGTTATTAGCCTCAACTCGATTAAGCATCTTAATTATTTCATTTTGATATTGTTCTTTTGATAAGTGTTGACCAATATCGATATTACTTACTGTAGCTACCCAAACAGCTCTAATTTCTTCAGTTTTTTCAATGTAATCAGTAGGTAGTTGAATTGGGATATTTGTGTTGTAATAAGTTACTTGCCCCCCATTTCTAATAACAAAAGGATTTGTTTCGCTCGGTGGAATCAATAATCTAATCCTTTGAGATAAAACCTCACTTACATTTAATGCTCTATCTACAACGTTACACTCCAAAGTAAAATTAGCTGTAAACAACAAACTCAAAGGTTCCGTGTATTTTTGCCAATCTGACCAAGATTTCCCATTATGAATTCGATAATAAATATCTGTATACTCCTCAGATGTTATAAGTGAAACAGTCGTTTCAGTAATGTAATATCTTTCGCCATCATACTCGCCATCAATAATGATAATTGCATCTTCTGGAGCAGTGTTATCTATAATAATCTCTTTTGTAAAAACAGTCTTGCAGGCATCATCATTTCGATAACTTATCAAATAACTACCTTCATCACTCAAGACAAATGGTTGAGAGTAGTTTTGCCATGAACCAGTGTTTATTTTGTATTGCATCTGTGTTTGGCCTGATAAACTTACTGTTGCACTTTGATAATAAGGATCTAAACCAATTCCTTCAATTGATATTATCGGGTTTGAATAGCATTCCAATACTACATCAACTGCCAAGTTAACCTCTTGACTCTCAGTACCTCTTGCATCAATTGTTTTTACTCTAAAAAAATACCTACCAGTTCCCGTTAATACTATTGGATCTGTATATTTGACAAACTCTCCGACACTTCCATAGTTTATAGCTACATAGATATCATTTGTATTTGAGTTTAAGGTAACAATTGATCCAACAACATAATTATCTCCAATTTTGTCTCCTGTAACAACTATTTCTGGCACATCATTATTCAGATATTGGATAGCGATGTTTTGTGAGACAATCGCACTGTACTCCCCAAAGCCATCTTTGGTTTTCATGTAAATAACATGAGCACCTGCACCAATTACATCAATCGGCTCTGAATATAAGGTCCAAATTCCATCATCTAATCGATACCATATTTCATCAGTTGCACTTAATGTAACTGTTACATCATCAACATAGAGATTGCCCATCAGTTCACCATCGATTAAAACATCGATATTAGCTGGTGAGACTTCATAGACATTTAATGGAGTATTTTTCCAAATGTTACTTTCAACATATTGCATATGTTTATGATCCAAAAACGCAGCGGAGTACATTACTTCACCTTTAATTTCCGGATGTTTTTGATTATATCTTAGTTGGTCAGCTATTTCTTCAGTTACCCAGTTTCCGCTATTAGCAGCTGAAGGAGCATGACCGATAAACACATCTACTCCTGTTCCTCTAGCAACTTGAGCCCACCAATCTACAACATCTGCATAAGGTGCTGTACTATGGGTAAAACTCCAATACACTTGAGGACAGATATAATGCAACCAACCTTCTTCTACCCATTTCTTGCTGTCGGCATATTGCGTTCTATAAGATGAGAGATTCGTTGGGCCAGTATTGGACCCGCCATCTAAAGTTTGAGTATAACCTGGTACTCCACTACCCCATAAACCAAAGGGACTGATTCCAAATTTCACTGAGTTTCCTGTTTGATCGTTGTATGAGTCAATATCTTCTTTGATGCCTTTGACAACATCATTGACATTCTCACGGCGCCAATCTTCAAGTGAAATAGAACCAGTTTTATAGGTGTTATAAGTAGTTGTATCAGAACTAATTCCGCTATAAGGATAGAAATAGTCATCAAAATGAACTCCATCAACATCATAATCACTTACTATTTCCATGACGACATTTCTAATATATGTTTTAACCTCAGGTTCACCTGGATTTAATATCAATGGGTTTCTTCCGTTTGAGTCAACATTTCCACTGACGACAAGGTCTGGACGCATCTTTGCAAAATTATTGCTTTGCAGCGAATTGATATAGCTTTCCTTACTAAGAGTTGTGTTAGCTACCCGATACGGATTCATCCACGCGTGAAACTCAATACCATAAGCGTGGCATTCATCAATCATCCATCCCAAGACATCCCATCCAGGATCATTTCCTTCAGAACCTGTTAAATAGCGACTCCAAGGAGCAAAATCACTATCATAAAAAGCATCATTCATGGGTCTTACCTGAAACAACATGGCATTCATCTTGCTCTCAAGCACTTCATTAATCAAATTTCTAAAAGCATCTTTATACTGTGTTTCACTGGAATGAACCGGCATATTGAGATTATAGACTGTAGCTACCCAAACACCTCTAAATTCCGTATCCTTTTCAGTGTAAGTGCTAGGTATCATAACTTTTTCAGATGACCAAAAATGTGTAACATCTACACCATTTCTTTGAAGTGTTACTAAGTTGTCAGAACCTTTAACTGGTGAAATAATCGTTAAAACCATCATCACCGCAAATATCAAAAATATTATTTTCTTAAAAATCTTCATCTAATCTCTCCGTTCAATAATTTCTTAAGCTCTTGCATTCCTAAAAACCCTTTGCCTTCATCAATAAAGTTGTGATATGTAAAAAAGATGTTTCCCTGCACTTTATCGAATTGATTAGCATATTTTACTTGATTTGTGATTTCGTGAATATTCTCAAATTCACCTTCATTTCCCAATCGATATGCTCCATGTCCAATATACAATTTAACTGGGTAATCCTTGCAAGCATCAACCCAGAAATCACAAATATCCGCAAACGGTGCTATCTTATGACCAAATTCCCAATATATCTGAGGAACTAAATAATCGATATATTCTCCTTTGACCCAAGCTAAAGCATCTGCGTATAAACTATGATACCCTTCTGTACAAGCAAGATCAGTATTTGATCCCTCTTGATTTGGTAATTTGTTCTTCCATATCCCAAACGGGCTAACTCCAAAAACTAATTTCTCATCTACTTTCTTAATCGCTTTATAGACACCCTCTATAACATCATTGACATTCTTTCTTCGAAAATCAGCCAAATCAAGTTTTTGATTCGAAAAATCAAAATCATCATTCTCAGTTTCAGATAATCCGCTATAGGGATAAAAATAATCATCAAAATGAATACCTGCTACTTGATAGTTTTCAACAATTTCAACCATTGAAGCGATAATAAATTCTTTGACTTCTTTCTTTGCTGGATTGAGAATCATTTGATTTCGTTTATCAAGAACTAAAAATTCAGGATATTTTTTTGCAAAATTCATATCATCACAAGTTCTAAAATACTCCTCTTTTGACATCGTACCATCAAAACTAACACGATAAGGATTACACCATGCATGGACATCAATATCTCTTTTTCTTGCCTCATCGATTATCCAAGCAAAGACATCAAATGGCAATTTATCCCCTTCTTTTCCAACTAAAAAACGGCTTGTGGGATTGAGTTTGGACAGATAGAAAGCATCATTGGTAGTTCTAACCTGAAAAAAGATTGTATTAATTGAATAATCCAAACATACATCCAACATTCTTAATACTTGTTTTTTGTACTCTTCAATATCTAATAGGGTTGGTAAATCAATATTTCTTACATTTGAAACCCAAATACCTCTGATTGGTTTTTGGTTATATTCTTCTGGTATTTCAACTTGTTTATCTGTATTGTAGTAAAAAATTGGTTCACTTGACTTATACTTAAATAATTTCATATAATCTACCTCTGATAATATCCAAGATATTTTTTATGTGCTTGAGCTAACTCATCAAATGCTAAGTTGGCATTTTTGATAGATTTAGTAAGCGGATGAATCTGCAGAGCAAATTTCGCTTTTTGCAAATCTCTTTCATAAATCGCATCAACTAGAATTTGTTCGAATGTCTTCATGCTTTGAACTAAGCCTCTAATACTTGAAGGAAGATACCCGATGAAAACAGGAAAAGGTCCATGTCTGGTGATTCTCGCTGTTATTTCAATCGCACAACCATCTGGTAAATCTAAGATATACCCTTCATTGATAGTATTTACGACATGATACTCTTTTTTATCATTGTAAATAGAATTTATGATATTACAAGCTACATCACTATAATATGCTCCACCTCTTTGCTCTAACTCTTTTGGTTTGTGTTTTAGTGTTGGGTCAATATATTGCTCAAACAATTTCTTCTCAACTTCTTTGACAAACTCAGCCCTAGTCTTTCCTTCAGCTAATTGCTTGCAATACTTCTGATACATCTCATCATAATAATAGAAATACTTATGATAAGGACTTGGATAAACCCCTAGCTTCTCGATAAAATCAGTATCCCAAGCTAACTCATCAATATTCTTCATATTGACTTGCTTATCTTTGAGATCTTTGACTATCAAGTCTAGTTTGTCTCGATGATTGTAATATACATGGAAAACATAGGACATGTGATTTAAACCTCCAAAATAAGGGATTAAATCTCCAACTTTAACATCCAATGTTTTCGCAAAATGATTTGTAAGATTAATAGGCACATTGCATACGCCTATATATTTATTGAAATCTGCATATCTAAATACCGCTTCACTAACAACACCAGCAGGATTCGTAAAATTTATCAACCAAGCATTCTCGCAGAGTTCCTTGATATCTTCAATAATCTCAAAAATGATTGGAATCGTTCTTAGGGCTTTAAAAACTCCACCAGCTCCATTTGTCTCTTGTCCAATCATCTGATACTTTCCAGGTATTCTCTCATCAAGTATTCTAGCGTCCAACCCACCAACTCTAAACTGTGTAGTAACAAAATCAGCATCTTTTAATGCAACTTTTCGGTCTAAACTAAGAAAAATCTTCATGGGAATATTAGCTGCTTCAACCATTCTTTGAGCTAGCCCGCCAACAATCTCAAGTTTTTCTTTACCTTCTTCAATATCGACTAACCATAATTCTCTTATTGGTAATTCATCATAGCGTTTGATAAAACCTTCAACTAATTCAGGAGTATAACTAGAACCTCCGCCAATAGTTACTATCTTAATTCCATTTTTCATAGTTTTCCGCCACTTTCAATCAGATTTCTTTCTATTTCATCACTTTGAAATACTTCCATATAGTCAAGAGCTAATAAATACGCTCCAACTACCGGGGTGAATTTTGGCTTAACTAGATAAGCCTTTCTTACTTTATCTTTTAGTTTTTCTTCAAAACACTCAACGAAATATTTTGCTTCCATATCAAATACTCTGCCACCTATGACTACCGGTATTACTTGTTCTTCCAAGCCTAATTGTTTAATTACGCCAGCTGTTTGCAATGCTAAGTGTGTGGCGATATGTTTTAAAATCATCCTTGAAACAGCATCGTCTTTCAAAGCGCAATCAGAGACTATTTTTGTAATCTTACCTAAATTATACTTATCTATCGTATTTTTAGGATACATCAATTCTAAGACATCACTCATTGTTTCTTTTCCGAACAATTTAGGAATCTCATATCTTAAAAGTGTATCTTCAAAAGTCATTTCATCCGCTCTAAAAGCATAGTGCAAAGCTTCTCTTGCAATATCAAGTCCGCCACCAAAAGTTCCAGTAGTATATCCCAAAGCTCTTAAAATCGCTTTGTTCCCCAATCTATCTAGCGCTGCAGCATTTGCTCCTGTACCAGAAATACAAACTGCTCCATATGGAGTTTTTAACCCGCTCCTAAGAATTATCCATGCATCGTTGACGACAACAAACTTTATCTCGCCAAAGATCTTTTTACATGCTTGATTAAGCCTTAGATAGTCCTCTTCTAAATCCGCCCCACTTAACCCAAGATAAACTAAATCTATTTGATAGTCTGAAATCTCAAGTTTTTCTTTAGCACTTGTAAACAGCCCATTGATTACTTTATTAAAGTGTTGATCACCAATACTGAAAATGTTTGAACCTTCTGCTATTTCATCATAGTGGATATATCCTGAGTAATCAACTACATTTAATCTAGTTTTGGTTCCTCCACCATCATAAGCAAAAACATATTTATTCATTATCTCTTCCTCATTTTGTCACAAAACTGATTTGACCTAAAAGTGCATAGTTCTTTGCACCAGTAACATTTAGAATGTTTGAAGGCAGCTGATTTAAAGTTTCATTACCCAAGATAATAAAAGCTAAAGCTTCTTTAAAATTTGAGTCTATACCATAATAATCTGATTTTAAAACTTTTTTTCCAGAATACTCTTCTAACAAAGACAATAAAGTTAGGTTATTTGCTCCACCACCGCTAACAATTATCTCGTCTATATGATAGCTATCTTTTATATAATCCTTATAAGCTTTTGCCATGCTATAAGCACTTACATGCGCTAGTGTAGCAACTAAATCTCTTGATTCATGAAGAGAGTACTTATCTAATAGGTACTTAGTATATTCGTTACCAAAAACTTCTCTTCCTGTTGTCTTTGGCGGTTTCTTATTAAAAAACTCTAAGCTCATGACTTCATCAAATAATTCTTTAATCAAACAACCTGCTTTAGCTATCAAGCCATCTTTATCATAAGCTCTGCCATATAAAATCTTAACAGCATAGTCAATCATCATATTTCCCGGTCCAGTATCAAAACCAAAAACATCTTCTCTTTGGCAATTAGCTGGTAAAAAAGTCAAGTTTCCAATCCCACCAATGTTTTGTAAAACCCTATTCTTCAACTTATCATGAAACAATACATAATCTGCATAAGGCACCAAAGGTGCACCCAAGCCTCCCAAAGCAATATCAGCACTTCTAAAGTTTGAGATAACATTTGTTTTGGTTAAGTTTGCTAAAACACTACCATCACCCAGTTGCAAACTTGATCTTATATAATTATTTTCATCATCCGCTTGATGATAGATAGTCTGTCCATGAGAAGCGATAAAGTCTAAATCTTCAGTCTTAACTCCTGAAATCTCACATAAATCAAAAACACACTTGCTATATGCTTGTGCTAATTCGAAATTCAAACTACACAATAGTTTTGAAGTGCTTGTTTCTTGAGAGATTGCCATCTTTATCTTTTCTAATAACAAATTCTCAAATGGATATGTAATTGCCCTAATGAGTTTTAATTTGGTATTTAGGCCAAATTCTTCAATTTCTGCCAAAACACAGTCAATTCCATCCAAAGAAGTTCCACTCATCAAGCCGATTGCTGTTTTATTCATAATTCACCTGATACCTATATTATAAATCATCTATTGTTTAATGCAATAACGCCTTATCGTTTAGATTATTTTTTTCAAAAATAAAAAAAATGATTTTTTTACAAATCACTTCTTTTTGATTATCTTTTATATTTTTTAAAGGTTTGATATGTTTCTTCAATCATCTTTACACTTTTGTCAATATCAATATATGCACAATTGGTAAATAACGCATCAATAACACATAACTGAGACATCCTAGATGTCATAGCAGCACTTCTAAACTCGCCCTCTAAAGAAGTTGTATATAAAACAATATCACTTAAATCCGATAACAAAGTCGTCCCGAGTTTGACCACAGAAATTATTAAGGCTTTCTTTTCTCTAGCTAATAGTGCTGCAGAAACAATCTCTTTTGTTTTTCCACTATTTGATATAAAGACGATAACATCATTTGAATTCAAGAAAGATGCGTCTACTAATTGTTCATGTGATTCTTCCTGAGCAATAGCCAATTTATTTATCCTTCTCAATTTCATTTCTAAGTCTTTGCAGACTAGATATGATGATCCTTTTCCGAAAATAAAAACTCTTCTAGCTTTCATAATTGATTCTGCGGCTTTATGTAAAGCAATTGGATCATGGATTTTTAGTGTTTCTTCTAATATTCTTATGTTGTTTTGAATCACACTTTCTCCATAATTAGTATTTTTTGACAAGATAACATCATTATATTCTTTTTCATCAGGTATTTCTATTTTGGCATTCGATAGAATGAAATCGATTTTAAAATCTTTAAAACCTTTATAACCTAGTTTTTTGCACATTCTCACGACGCTAGCCGGACTTGCATAAGCTGCTTCAGCGATTTTTTCCACATAGAAATCTTTTAAGACGGCTTTGTTTTCAATTAAATAATCCAAAACTGCTCTTTCAGACATACTTAAGTCTTCTTTATATTTTAACATATTGAGCATTACACTCATCTCTTTCACCATCCTTCACATGAAAACGCTATCTAAAATCAATAATATTATAACATCTTATTGAAAAAAACTAAATAAATCTTTTATCTTTTTTCAATTAGCCAAGAAAATACTTTCTTAAACTAGTTAGAAATATTTGCCATTATTAATAAAAAAAAGAAAAGACGCATATTGCGTCTTTAAGAGAGAAGATAATTTAAAAATTATCTAGATAACTTTATTCGGATTAAGGATATTGAATGGATCAAAAACATTCTTGATTCCTTTCAATAATTCCATTTGAGTTTCACCAATCTGTTTTTTTAAATATTCTCTTTTCGCATAGCCTATTCCATGTTCACCAGAAACCAAACCACCAAACTCAAAAGCTTTATCATACATTTTATCAAATCCTTTTTTCAACACTTCATGCCAATCTTTATCACTGAAATCATCTTTACAAAAATAGATATGAAGATTACCATCTCCAGCATGCCCAAAGTAGGGGATTCTTACTTTCAACTCTTCGCTAACCTTTTTTGTAAAATCTAAATACTCAGATACTTTTGACCTCGGCAAGACAACATCACATTCATCAATCATCGTTGTAGAAGCTTTTATAGCTTCTAAAAAAGCGCCTCTAGCACTCCAAACAGCTTGCTTTCTTTCATCAGTATCGACTAGATAAACATCTATTGCATTCAATTGATTAACACAAAAATCGCTGATTTCTTCCACAAAACCATTAATCTCCGTCAAAGTATTACCATCATAAGAAATCAATAAATATGCCTGATAATTTGCATTGGGAATCTTTTTTCCTAAAAAAATCTCACTGAATTTCAATGATTCTTTCTCCAAAAACTCAACCGCTGTTGGTAATGCAAAAGATGATATAACCAATGGAACAGCTTTCAAAGCATTCTCTCTGTTTTCAAAAGGTATCAAAAGACTGACAGAATGTTTGGGTAATGGTATGAGTTTTAATGTTGCTTCTACAATAACTCCTAAAGTTCCTTCACTACCTACTATCAAATCCTTAAGTGCATAACCACTTGAATTCTTAACGACTTTTCCACCTAATTTAACTAACTCTCCATTTGGTAAAACGACATCCAAACCTCTAACCCAATCTCTAGTAACTCCATACTTGACAGCTCGCATACCTCCAGCATTTGTAGCGATATTTCCCCCGATTGTTGCACTTTTTTCTCCTGGATCAGGCGCATAAAAAAGTCCTTCTTTTTCAACGTAATTATAAATGTCTAACAACAACACTCCTGGTTGGACCCTTAGAGTCATGTTGACTTTATCCAGTTCAATAAACTTGTTCATTTTGGATAAATCAAGTAGTATTCCACCATCAATAGCTACGCATCCGCCAACTAATCCAGTACCACTTCCCCGAAGAGTTACTGGAATCTTCTCTTTAGATGCATACTTCATCAATTCTTGAACTTGTTTCGCACTATTAACCGCAACAAATAGATCAGGAACTGCATAAACTGTCTGTAATTCATCATGGGTATAATCTTTAGTAATATCAGCTTTTAAAGTAACATTTCCTTCTCCTACCAAATTAGTTATAAACTCAATATCCAATCTATCAATTTTCTTGTATTTCAAAAATACCACCTCACACATTCTTTTTAAGTGTTACAAATCTTTTAACAACCCTACATCTTGCTTTAAGGTATATAAATCTTGCCGGATTATTGCTTCCTGTGAAAAAAGTCATATACTCAGCCCCTAAATGTTTTAGTTCAGAGCATAGTCTAAAAAATAGCGCTGTTCCTAATTTTTTTCCTCTCATATCCTTTGAAATCATAATCCCAGCAAAATAACCACGATTATTCTTACCAAGCTTTATTGGACCCGCAAAGCCTTTAACAACTCCCTCTTCTAGTGCAACTAATAACCTCAAAGGGGTTTTTAATGATTGATTTTGACTCAACTCCTTTGCCCAAGAATCAGATTCAAGTTCATTTATGAACTCCGTAAAACCCTTATGCATGAGTGGGTTATAAAAATCAATTGCACTTGCATTTGCTAGTTGCTTAGTTAAAGAATCATCAAAAACCTTCAAGTTTAAATAATAAGTCTCCTGAACACTATTTTCAACAAACCCATACTCAAGTAGCATTTTATGTGTAGGAGAATCTAACTCTACTCCTTGAATTCCTGGATGAGTAATCCCTGGCTCTAAAACCCATGCAATCTTGACCGGGTTGAAGAAATGAAACCACAATTCTTTTATATCATTCTTTCTAAGTTCTTCTTCAGCATGCTTTAGCAAACCAATCTTTGTTTGATCACTACCATACAATAAACTGACAAAACAAGTTTTCTCAACAAGACTCATAGAGATAAAACCAACTAGCAAATCATCTTCATAAGCATAAAAGCATAACTTATCATTTAAAATCTCATTAACAAACTCTTCTCTATCAAAAACAATAAAATCAGTATACTCTAATGTATATTCACAATAATATCGATACAATATATCAATATCTACATCAATCTTAACTTTCATAAATAAGCTTCCAATATTTTATTTAGCTCAGGAATAATCTCATAGATATCGGCTAAAATATTGTAATGTGAAATATCAAAAAGCTTATTATCAATATCATTATTAATCGAGATAATTACTTCACTTTCTTTCATGCCTTCAATATATTGAACTGCACCTGATATACCTAGGTTTATTATCAATTTTGGTTTAACAGTTCTCCCACTAAGCCCTATTTGTTTCCTCGGATCAAACCAACCATTCTCAATCAAAGGTCTAGTACAAGCAATTTCAGCTCCTAAAGCTTTAGCTAAAGGTTCAATCAATAACAAATCCTTTTGCTTTTTGAAAGCTCGTCCACAAGCAATAATCACTTCAGCGTCACTTATGTCTTTGACCTTTGGTTTATCAAAAGATTCGATTAGTTTAACACGAGTATTCGAACTGATAATCGAACAATCCTTATAGAAAACCTTCCCAAAAGGTACAGTTTTTGATGGAGCATTAAACATCTTATATCTGATAGTAGCCAATTGAGGTCTATGGTTAGGAGTGTGAATTTTCGCCATAATATTCCCCCCAAAAGCAGGTCTTATTTGCAATAAATCGCCATTAGGTTTAATGTCCAACATCGTACAATCAGCTGTAAGTCCTGTTTTTAATCTTGCGGCAACTCTTGGTGCGAAACTTCTTCCTTTTGCACTTCCTCCAATCAAGATAATATTTACTTGATACTCCTCAAAAAATCGCTCCATCACATTTGTATAAATCTCAACATTGAAATCCCTATACAAATCATCCTGATAGATGATTACCTGATCTACTCCATACTCCAATGCTTCATCAGCTATTTTAGATACATCATCTCCGATGACTACACCGATAACTTTCTCTTGAGAAATCTTTGCTAGTTCTTTAGCTTTACCGATTAATTCCCAAGCAACTGGATGAGCTTGATTAGCTCTTTGTTCGATATAGACAGCTATCCCTTTATAGTTTGACTTATCAATCTGCTTCGTTTCAGTTTCTATAAATTCACAAACGCCTTTTGGACCTTTTTTTATACATAAACGACAAAGCTTGCAGGCTGCATTGATTGAAAGATATTCATCTTGATATTCAAAAGCATCAAAAGGACAGATTTTTCTTAGTTCATCGACTGAATCTTTATTAACTAATTTTTGGTTAACTCTAATATATCCCATTTTTACACCTATATAAATTTGCCTTTTTTAAGAATATCAAACATCTTCTTGGCTAATTCTTCTTTACTACCTTCGATATTAATTGAGGTATTTGATTTGTCTGGAGGAAAAATCTCTTCTACTTGCGTAGGCGAACCGTTCAACCCATAATTTTTTGGGTCTTGATCTACCAAATCTTTTAAAGTCAAAGTTCTTATTTGATAATCTTTGAAATTAACTTTTCTTTTATAAGAAGGTAACCTTGGTATCCAATCTCCTTTATCCACAGTAATCAAACACGGTAATTGTACTTCATTGATTTCATCATATGTATCATAACTGTTTCTCAATCTAATTGTTTTATCGTTATAATTACTGGTTTCAATAACATATGCTAGATGAGGAATTCCTAAAAATTCTGCAATTTCAGGACCAACTTGAGCTGTATCGCCATCAGTTGTTTGTTTTCCGCATATAATCAAATCAGGAACACCTAATGCTTTTATAAGTTGGCTTAAAGTATAAGCTGTAGCTAATACATCCGCTCCAGCAAATCTTCTATCACTCAATAATACCGCTTCATCACAACCCATGTATAAAGCCTCTTCTAAAACACTTTTAGCACTATTTGGCCCCATTGTAATTGCTGTAATCGTTGTAGATTCATAGTTTTCTTTAATAGCAAAAGCAGCTTCTAAAGCATAGAGATCATATGGATTCATTTTGACATTTAAACCATCTCTTATTAAAACTCCTGTTTTTGGATCAACATCAACTTTTGATGATGCGGGGACTTGTTTGATACATACAAGCAAATTCATTTCATTCCTCCCAGTAACTTTTAAATTTAGTTTACTATTATTACATCTTCTTTTAAAACATAAAATACATCAGTAGGTCCCATCACCAAGAAAGGATCCATCTTATACTCTTCATTCAAAGCCAGAGGTAAACGTAACACATAGAACTCATCTCTTTCCCTCATTACTGAAAAAGGAATCCATAAACCTCGGTAGGTATAGTTTTGCGGATTATAAACAACTGGACTTTCGATATTAGGTCCATAGTATCCGATTGCATCTGGATTTAACAAGGCAATTTGATACGCATTCCTATCTTTAAAACCCAACGCTTTGTCTAATTGATAATAATGCTTAGCGATTTTCTCACCCCAATAAGCATCTGAGGCATATTTATAATTCATACCTTGGTATTTATTGCCAAAATTAGTGCCATAAGCCACCCAAAATGTCGGATTAAAATACCTGGTTCCTAGAAAATATTGAACATGATACTCAATACAAGCTTGAATAGATTCAAAACTTGTTGCACTATTATAAGGGTCACTGTCAACAGCGTTTATACCAAAAAGATTATTCTTGTCTTTGGATATTCTGCTGCTTCCCCATCCACTCTCATGGATTGCAAAAGCAAGTTCCATCGCAGCGTTAATGTAAACACTGTTTTGCGCATTAATGAAATCTTCTCCTGAATTATAAAGAGCGCTGCTTGAACTAGTTTTGCTAGAAATATAACTATTCAATTCTAAAGCTGTATAATTTGTCTTCGTTCTGAAAGAGATGTATTGATAATAGTTATAGTAAGGATTATCATGGTTAATCGCATTTTGATATGTATTATTTCTTAAATCATCAGTCATAACAATAAAATCAGTATAGAAATAATGATTATCATAACTGTAATATCTTACACCTGAACTCAAATAATCAGGGGCGATATCAATTGCACCAATTGATTGAAAATCTGCAGTTCTTAAATTATATGCAATCTTATGAACCAACTCACCATCTACAACTTCATAATATGAGTAAGCTCTATGTAAATGTACATCTGGAATCAACTCGACCTCAGTATTAATGACTTCAAATCTAACACCAGCAATCATCCCATACACAACAATACCTTCTGATCTAAGATAGACCCCATCTACATTATAGTTACCATTCAAGTAAGTTGGATTGTGAAAATCAGTATGTGGTAAATTTGTCACTTGTGAAATTGACTTTGTTTTGAAATTTATCGCTCCATATTTCATTGCTAAAACCTTATTGCTAAGATTTTTCACTACTAGGTTTGGAGAAAGTAATCCATCTAGTATTTTTTGAGCTTCAGAAAGGTATTCATAAGTAGCTATTTGATAATAACTACCTCCTGGTAAAGCTTCAGCTAATACAAAAGGACATGCTTCAACTCCTTTTTCTTCACAAGATTGAATCTGCGTTGTACTCTGAGTTGAAGAAACAGTTTCTGAAGTTGTCAAGGTAGTAAAACTATGTGAAGACGATATTGTAGATTGACTTGAAGTTGTGGTTTCTGTGCTTGTTGAAGAAAAAACTGTTGTCGATGTTGTTGAAACAGTGCTTGAAGAGTCTGTAGTTATCGTTTGACAAGCAAAAAGAAACAAGCTTAATAATATTACAATCATAAATTTTTTCATAACACACCTCTTGTAAATCTATCAGTTATTAAGTATAGAACATATATACTAATTATAGCATTATTCTTTATACAGTCGACTATTTGCCTTGTTTTATCAAAAAATGATATTTTTTTTCAGTGCTTTGAGCATAATATATAATTAGATGTTCTTCTATAAGAGGAGGTAATAATTATGTTTAAGAAACTCTTTTTTACTTTTTTTATCGGTTTTATTGTTTTTAGTATTTATGTGATAAAAGCAGATGATGTTGAGTTTAACTTCGGTGAAATCGAGAGCTTAGAAACGGTAATTGTTGAAGATATTACTTATCGCAAGTTTGTTGTTCAAACTCCAGGAGTTGAACAACATATAATTCATAATGTAGAATTAGGAAGATACAGCAATTTTGAAATTGTATTGCATGATTTACTCTATGGTGAAGATGCCTTAGGTTTGTCAACTGTTTTAGATATCGCAAGTGATTATGAACAAAAAACTGGCAAAGTTGTCTATGCTGCATTTAATGGTGACTTTTTTTCTTCATTACCAATTGATTTTTACGCTGTAGACAATAACATTCTCCATATTGGTCTTTATAATAAAAACTCATTTGGCTTTACAAAAGCACATAAAACCAGAGTAGGCAAGGTAGAATATGGCTTTAAAATAAATATCTACGACAATGAAAGAAACTATCTTGATCAAGTTCACCTTGATAAGTTTAATCAACCCTTAGAATATGGCGAAGTCGGTGTTTATACTTCTGATATGTCTTCAATGATATCCGGAGAAGATTTAGCAATAATAGCTGTAAATGACAATTTCATACCAAATGATTCCAATTATCATTATGAAGGCCAGATAAAAACTGATTTAAATACAGTGGATTTTTCAAATCAGAATATATCAATAAGTCAAGGAGAGTACTTTATAGTAGCTAAAGGAGACTCAGCTTCATACCAAAAACTAATATCCATTATTGAGCAAGATTCAGTCCTTGCTGTATATCCCTATCCTATCAATGATTGGAAAGGGATGGATTTTATAATTGGAGGTTGGCAGATATTACTAGATCGCGGCAACAAGCTCCCTGAGGAGATTCATGGCAGTATCTATTCAAGACACCCTAGGACGACAATAGCAGTTAATAGGGACGGCACTATTGGCATAACTGTCGTTGATGGAAGAATTACCAATATCCCCGGTGTAACATTAAATGAGTTAGCTGATATCAATGAGTCTTTAGGTTATTATACAGCTTTGGAATTAGATGGTGGTGGAAGTTCAACTTGTTTACTAAGAAATCTTGACAGCGATGAGCTTATGATTATGAATACTCCAGCTGACGGTTACCTTCGTAAAGTTCCCAATGCTATTTTAATCGTAGGTGATAAATTAGAAGGTAACGAGCCTACTACAACAGAATCAACTACTGAAACCACTACTCAAACAACCACTGAATCGACTGCTTCTTCAGAAATCACCACTTTTACTTCCGATATAACAACCAGTATAGAAACTACATCATCTCAGTTAATTACAACCACAAGTCAAACAACTGAAACTCCAACTTCTAATCAGATTGATACCACTTCTAAAGAAGAAATAGTTGATCCAAAATCATGTTCATCTTGCAATAGTTTTGGCTATAGCACAATAGTTTTTGGATTCTTTATGCTAATTGGTTTTCTAATATTAAGAAGAAACTAAATCAAATTCTACAAGAGAACAAAATTCCTAGTTCTCTTGTTTTTTTTTGAAATATTGACAATTAACATCTTAATTGCTATCATTAATCAAAGACTAGTTTTTAGGAGGTGACAGATGATTAAGAATAATCGAGCAGTTACTATTTTAGAATTGCTAGTAGTTATCTTAGTATTAGGTGTTATCGCTGGAATCTCTATTCCTTTAATAGGGAACCTAATCAACAACTCCAAAATAAAAGCTGATCAAGCTACTGTTGTTTCCTTAAACCAAGCAACCAAATTATTCTTGTTTACCAATTCAGAAAACCTTGATTTTTCAAATCCTTCTTCAAATTCTGAAACATTGATTGAACTATTATATAATCAAGGTTTCATTAGTCATCTAGCCTCACCTCAAAGCAAAGAGGGTTCTTTTGATTGGGATGTAGTTTTAGGTTTATGGTTATTTAACGGTCAATATATAGTAAGTAGTATTGATGGTTTGAATTATGATAGTGATTTTTACGCAGGAGAAGGTAGATTAGTAGGCCCTTACACCGGTACAAAAGCAGATATTGTTATACCAGATATAATCGATGGTAATGTAATCATAAGAATTTGGCAAGATGCTTTTAGATATGATCCAGACCCAGATAAGTATTCACTTACCCAACTTAAATCTGTTATATTTACAAGTAACTCCAGTCTTGAAATCATTCACGCAAGAGCTTTTCAAAACAACGATATCAGTGAAATAGCATTCCCAGATTCACTTAAAGAAATTCACTTAAGAGCCTTTTTTGGGAATAATAATCTAACGAAGATAACTATCGGATCAAATATAACTAAAATTGAAGACAATGCATTTCTAGGAAATAATCTCTTTAAAGACGCCTATTTTGAACATGGTGCAGGAGTATATTTATACACTAATGGTGCTTGGATTAAACAATGACTTATAATTAAGTGGTGAGTGATAATGATAAAGAACAAAAATGGTGTAACTTTAATGGAGTTGATTGCTGTTATTATTGTATTAGGAATAATTTCAGCTATTTCTATTCCTTTAATTGGTAGAGTTATTAATAATTCTCAAACGAAAGCTGATGCCTTATCAGTCCTTTATCTTAACCAAGCAACCTATTACTTAATGAATATTAACCCTGAATCTATATCTCAATTTAACTCAGCTTTAAATGATGAAGAAAGAATTCAAATCTTGATACAATCAGGTTATTTAAGCAAAGAACCTAGTAAACAACACGCTGATTCTGATTTTTTTTGGAATACAGATTTAAAACTTTGGTGTAACATCGTTTGCATCAATAATCAAACAATCTACGACTTTGAAAGCAACCTTGTTGATACTGATGTATTCTTATATACTGAACCAGATAATTGGAATAGTGAAGATAGTTATTTGTTAGGTAGTAGCGGATTGGTATTTATTGACAACCCTAAATCAACATATACAATTACCTTAACAGCTGCAATAGCATCCGGACCAGTCAATAACTATTACGGAGGTTATGGTATATTGTTTGAAACATTTATTGAAACCCCTGCACAGTTAAGAGATACTGGTTATGCTTTACAGTTTGACCGACACTATGGTCAAATAATCATCCGCCCAAGAATCAATGGCAGAGAACGAGATCCTGTTTTAATCTATGATATATTAATTGATGAATTTGATAACCTCATCGGTTTTGTTGAAAGAGAATCAGGTTCTAACAGAATTGTTAGAGATAGTAGTTGGTGGTTAGAGACTCATACTATAAAACTTCAAGTATCTGAAAATAATGATCTAAAATACTTAAGCGTCTGGATTGACGGTTCATTGGTTTTTAGTAACTGGTTGATTGAAAATTCTATTGATAGTTCATCAGCAAGCATTAACAAGACTGGTTTAAGAGCTTGGTCTGATGTCGATGTACACTTCTATAGTTTAATAATCGATGATTGAAAATATAACAGCATACATCAAAAAGCTGTTTTTTTTCTTTTTTTTGGCAATACATTGATAGATTAACCACAATAAGTTATAATTTATGATAATAACAACCGGGAGTCAGGTATAAATCAGTAGATTAGGAATTGATTCTACTGTTTAAATAAAAACATATGAAAGGAGTTCTACATGAGTTTAGCAGAAGTACTAAACAGATTTCCGAAACAAAAAGAATACCTGATTGAGATTCTTCTGGAGTATCAAAGGCAAAAAAGCACACACAGTTTTACAGAGTCGGAGCTTAAAGAAGTTGCAAAGTATCTTAATATTCCAGAAAGTCGGGTATGCAGTGTAGTTGCGTTTTATTCATTCTTTTCAACGCAACCCAAAGGTCATTATGTAATTCAAGTTTGTCACGACCTGCCTTGCCATTTGAATGATCATTTTGACCTATTAGCATCGCTAACAACGCTTTTAGAAATTAATATCGGAGAAACAACCAAAGACGGGCTGTTTACTTTAGAACACACAAGTTGCTTAGGCCATTGTGACAAATCGCCAGCGATTAGAGTAAACGAAAAAATCTATGGCAACCTGAATTTGGATAAACTAAAAGCGATTATTGCAGAATGCAAGGAGAACGGCCATGATTGAGATGAAACTTATCAGCAAGCGCTTCGGAAAAATTAATCCGATGTCAATTGATGATTTTTTAGCATTAGATGGCTATAAAATCTTAAAAAAAGCATTAAAAAAAGATAAACTTGATCTTTTGGATGAAATCCAACAATCAAAGTTAAGAGGGCGTGGTGGAGCAGGCTTCCCTGTCGCTGTAAAATTGATGGCACTAGCTAAAGAAAGCAAACAACCAAAATACATTATCTGTAACGCTGATGAAGGTGAGCCAGGTAATTTCAAAGATCGCTACCTAATGGAAAACGATCCTCATGAAATAATTGAAGGTATGTGTATAGCTGCTTATATGACCAGTGCAAACAAAGGCATTATCTATATTAGAGGCGAATACAATAAAGCCATTAAAATAATGAAGAATGCAATTGTGCAAGCAAAGGAAAAAGGATATTTAGGTGAAAACATCTTAAATTTTGATTTTGATTTTGATATTGAAGTTAGGTCAGGTGCTGGGTCTTATGTCTGTGGAGAAGAGTTTTCATTAATTGAATCTTTGGAGGGAAAACCCGGAAGAACAAGAGTAAAACCACCTTTCCCGACATCGAAAGGTCTATTTAATCAACCAACTCTTATCAACAACATAGAGACTTTTGCAACTTTACCAGCAATAATAGAAATGAGTGGAAAAGCTTATGCGAAAATAGGCACTCCTTCCTCTACTGGAACTAAACTATTAAGTCTTTCTGGTAATGTCAAAAACAGAGGTGTTTATGAGGTTCCATTTGGTATTCCAATGCGTAAGATCATTGAAGAACTAGGAGGGGGAACAGAATCAGGTAAAAAGATTAGAATGGTTCAACTAGGTGGAGCTTGCGGACCGATTATTCCGGAGTATATGTTAGACATGGTTATTGACTTCGAAAGGTTTGAAGAATTTGAATCTAAAACTGGAGCTGGAGCACTAATTGTAATTGAAGAAGGTCATGATTTCTTTGAAATTCTAAAGAAAATTTCCGAGTTCTTTACTCATGAGTCATGTGGAAAATGTACTCCTTGCAGAGAAGGAAATTATCACTTGCTTAAGATTATCGAAAAATTCATCAATTATGAAGCTAAAGAAAAAGATATGTATGTTCTAGAGAATTTAGCCCACGTCTTACATCACACTTCACTATGTGGCTTGGGACAATCAGCCCCAACTGCTATTATTTCAGCTTTGCATTATTTTAGAGGAACATTCCAAAAAAGAATTGAAGCTTCTTTGAGTCAGGAGGATGCATATGCCAAAAATTAAAATAAATAATATTGAGATGTTTGTTGAAACTGGAACTACCATTCTCGATGCCGCAAAAGAACACAATATCAATATTCCAACCCTTTGTCATTATCCAGATTTAAACATCAATAGCGACTGTAGAATATGCTCGGTTGAGATTATCGGCAGAAAAGGTCTAGTTACTGCTTGTTCTACTCCGGTTTATGAAGGGATGGAGGTTAAAGTTAACTCGCCAAGAGCACTAAACGCTAGAAAAGCCATAACAGAAATGATTTTGGCAAATCATGATGCTAATTGTACATCTTGTGTAAGAAACATGAATTGCGAACTGCAAAGACTAGCTGATAATCTAGGAATTCATCGTTCAAGGTTTGATTCTGTTTTGAACGAAATGCCCCTGGATACATCTTCGTATTCATTGGTTAGAAATCCAAATCGCTGTATAAAATGTGGAAGATGTGTTGATGTATGTGCTAATATCCAAGGAATTGGAGTTTTAGACATTATGGGTAGAAGTCGTGATTCGATAATTTCACCGGCATTTAATAAAGCTCTTACAGAGATATTTTGTACTTATTGTGGACAATGTTCAAGTGTCTGCCCTGTTGGAGCGATTACAGAAAAAGATGATACCGATGAAGTTTGGCATGTATTGGATGATCCCGATAAACACGTTATTGTCCAAGTTGCCCCTGCAATTAGAGTATCTTTAGGAGAAGAACTTGGCTTGCCTTTAGGAAGTATTGTTACTGGGAAATTAATTTCTGCATTAAAAATGCTCGGTTTCTCCAAAGTTTTTGATACTGATTTTACTGCTGACTTAACTGTTATGGAAGAGGGTTATGAACTTATAAACCGGATTAAAAATAAAGGTAAACTTCCCTTGATTACTTCTTGTTGCCCCGCTTGGATTAATTTTGCAGAACATGAGTTTCCAGAGATATTAGATAATCTATCCAGCTGCAAATCACCTCAACAAATGTTTGGAGCTTTGGCAAAATCATATTATGCACAAAGAGAAGATATTGACCCTAAAAAAATACATGTTGTTTCAATAATGCCTTGTACCGCCAAGAAAACTGAAGCAAAACGCTCAGAAATGTCAATTAATCAAGAGGACCCTGATGTTGATACTGTTTTAACAACTAGAGAATTAGCAAAAATGATCAAACAAATGGGTATTGATTTCAATAATTTAAAAGAAAGTAAATTTGATAAACCAGATGAGTTGACCTCTGGTGCTGCTATAATCTTTGGTGCTTCTGGTGGAGTTATGGAAGCTGCTTTAAGAACTGTTAAAGAAGTCCTTGAAGGTAAACCTTTGAAAAGAATTGACTTTGATTCCATTAGAGGAAGTGAAACAATTCGTGAGGCGGATATAGAAATTAACGATGTGCAGTATAAAATTGCGATCGCTCATACTCTGTCAAGTGCAAGAAAAATTGCCCAACAGATTAAAGATGGAGTTTCACCCTATCATTTCATTGAAATAATGGCTTGTCCAAACGGATGTGTTGGCGGGGGTGGACAACCCTACGCAACATCTTCTAAACTCTCAAGAGAAAGGATCCAATCAATCTATCAGGTTGACCGTTTAATGAAGATCAGAAAAGCTCACGATAATCCAGCTGTTTCTAATTTATATACTTCTTATTTAGGAGAGCCCGGAAGCCATATAGCTCACAAGCTGCTACACACACACTATCATCAAAAAAAGTTTTAATGAAAAAAGACCCTTGCTATAAAAACGCAAGGGTTTTCTTTTATTCAGATTTAAGAATTTTCTATGATTATATGAACTTATGAAATATTATCCAAAAACAAATCATCTTTAATCTAATTGATTATAGCAAAAAAAATGATATAATCTCACTAGTAGGAATTACATTTAGAGGTTATTATGAAAAAACAATATCTAATTTTGCTAATTGTCATTTATCTCGCATTTATTGCTTTAGGATTGCCTGATGCATTATTGGGTTCTGCTTGGAACTTGGTCCGAGAAGATTTTTCTGTGAGTTTGGGAATGCTAAGCATCATGAGTTTTGCGATATATCTTATGAGTTTAACCGCTACTTATAACGCACCTAGACTCTTGCGATTATTTCAAACGAAAAAAATCACTTTTATCAGTATCTGTTTTACTGGTTTTGCTTTGATTTTTATAAGTTTTGTAAGTGAGTTCTATCAAATAATATTCTTCGCTATTCCACTTGGTTTAGGTGCTGGAGCGATTGATGTTTCACTTAACCACTATGTCGCTAATAACTACAAATCTAAACATATGAATTTTTTGCATTCTTTTTATGGAGTTGGTGTTACATTAGGTCCATTTATCATGGCTATGACACTAAGAAATGATACTTGGAGAGATGGTTTTTTGATTGTTGGATTAATCCTTCTAGTGATAGCTTTGTTAGTTTTATTATCATTCAAGTTATGGCATAAAGAAGACACAGTAAAAAGAAATGAATCTCATGCCCATATATCACTCTTTGAAATGCTAAAAACAAGAAAAGTTATCTCTAGCATCAGTATTTTCTTAATTTATGTCCACATTGAATCTTTAGCCGGTATTTGGATAGCAAGTTATTTTTATATTGAAAAATCAGTATCTTATGCAACAGCAGCTTTGTTTACTACCGTATTTTATCTTGCATTAACCATTGGTAGATTCATTAGTGGTTTTATCTCTTCAAAGGTATCTTCTCAAAGATTAGTAATCATTGGAGAGATTATGATTATAACAAGCAGCTTCTTGCTAGTGATAAATAACTTTGACAATTTATATCTCTACTTTTCTATTGTTTTTCTTTTAGGATTGGGATGTGCACCAATTTTTCCAAACATGATTTTTCTTAATAATAGCGTTTTTGAAAAGAACAAATTATCAAAGATTATCAGTTTGCAAATGGCAGTAGGTTATTTAGGGTTTGGTGTGCTTACTCCGTTAGCTGGAATTTTATTTGATTTATTTAACATAAGTTTTTACCCATTACTTCTACTTTTTCTTTCTGTATTAACACTAGTAATTACTGTTAGTTATCTGAATCTTAAAAAAAATAAAAAGAGCTCTTCAATTTGAAAAACTCTTGAGACATCTTTTTTCAAGACATTTTATAATGTCATTGACCAAATTGTGTTATACATGGATTCTTTGTAATTCATGATTAATATTATTTGGTTTTTTTTTTTTTTTCTAATCTTTTTTGTGTTAGCTTTATCAAGACTGAACATATCGTGCATATTCTGTTTGATTTGATTAACTGCATACACTGCTAAGACAAATTCATTCATTACCTTTACCTCATTTCTAACTACATACTATAGTTACCAAATTATTGAGATGCTTTGATTCTATTATTTTAGTTACGCCTAAATTTTACCACTTAAAATAAATAAGTCAATTGAAATGAAGATGAAAACGTTTTTGATTTTTTCCCTAAAATTAGGGATTTATATCTAACCGTTTACATAATATAGACATCGAATCTAAAATTAATTTAAGTATATATTTTGAAGGATTTTATCGAAGAATACTTAAATTTTTTTGTTTTTTCAAGTGGTTATACATTTTTTGTTTTTCAATTTGGTATAATAGATTTATAATTATGTTTGATTTAATATCTATAACGAAATTTCTCACTCATACTTAAAGAATAATATTATTGAAAGAGGTGATTTTTTTGACACAATGCAATGCATCAAAAAGACAAGACCTTCCCTCATGCAAAAACATGATTATCTTTACTAGTGCTCTTGTCATTTTACTGATTATTTCTACAATTTTTTTTGGTTTCTATGTTTTTTTAGTCGCTTTAGTAGCAATACTTTGTGCCTTTATCGTTGAGATTGTCTTCGTAAAAATAAGAAAGGTCGAATTCGACAAGTTCTTTGTAATATCTCCACTTGTCCTAACAATGATGATGCCACCAAGGATTGAATTATGGGTAGTGGCTGTTGGATCTCTATTTGGTGTTTTTTTTGGAAAAGCTGTTTTTGGTGGTTATGGAAAAAATGTTTTTAATCCGGCAGTTGTTGGAGTTTTGTTTGTTACTATTTCATTTCCATCATTAGTCACTGCAGCAAACTGGATTCATCCTTCGATTGATGGATTTTCTGGCGCAACACCTCTTTCAATGCTAAACAGTGGTGGAGATTTTACTTATCTTTTTAAAGATTTGTTATTAGGAAATGTTCCAGGTTCGATTGGAGAAACTTTTAGATTAGGGATTATTATAATTGGAGTTGTCTTGATAGTGTTAAAAGTAATTGATTGGCGAATACCATCGGTCTACTTACTTTCGATGTTTATTCTAACTGGTATCGGTTATTTAATTTCTCCAACTAGTTTCCCTAACCCAATTTTATCTTTGTTCGTTGGCGGATTGTTGTTTGCGGCATTCTTTGTTGCTACTGACCCAATCACGTCTCCAATTAATCCAAAAGGAAAGATTTTCTTTGCAATTGGTCTTGCTTTTTTCACAATACTAATTAGATATTTTGCAACTTTTCAAGAAGGTATTGTTTTTGCAATCATCATCATGAATGCTATTGCTCCATTGATTGATGATGGATTAGAGAAAAATAACGATGTAAAAGCAAATCTAGAAGAGGAGGTTTCACAATGAGTCAGAATATCAAAACAATAATTTTTGTTTTAATCATGGGCTTGATTACTTCATTGACCCTTTTGGGTGTTGAAGCTTTAACTGCTGATAGAATCCAAAACAATCAAGACGCTGAAATAAAAGCAGCTATCTTGGATGCTTATGGAATAACTTATACTGCGGCTGATATTAACACTATTTTTGATGATTCCGTTGAAATTGTAGTAATAGGTGAATGGACTTTTTATGTTGATGAAGTTTCCGGAAATATTAGTTATGCTTTTTTAGGTAATGGTGTTTGGGGACCGATTGAAGGTATAATCACTCTTCAATCGGATTTTGAAACGATTGTAAAAATCGCAGTGTTGCAACAAGAAGAAACTCCTGGTTTGGGTGGTGTTGTTGCTGAACCTCAATATTTAGCTACATTTATTGGGAAAAAGATGGTTCCTAGTTTGGAAATAAACAAAGATCCCGCTTTAAACTTAATCAATGAAGTAGATGCTATTGTTGGCGCAACGAATACCTCAAAACGTTTTGAAACTTTATTGAACGCAAACTATGCCAATGCAAAATCGGCTTGGCTTAGTCAAAATGAGTAGGGGGTGAATTCATGAAACTAATTAGATTGAAATATACTAAATGGTTTAACATTTCAAAAGATGGCATAGCAAAAAACAATCCAATTGTAGTTGCTGTATTAGGTATTTGTTCTGCTTTAGCTGTAACTAATAAGGTTGAGAATGCAATAGCTATGGGTTTAGGTGTTACTTTTGTTATCATGGGAAGTTCCTTAGTGATTTCGTTGATAAGGAACCATATTCCTCCTGGAGTTAGAATGGTAACTTATATGGTTGTTATCTCTACTTTTGTTATTTCTGTTCAATCTTTCCTACAAGCATTCTTCCCAATCATCGCTAAAGCATTAGGTGCTTATGTAGGGTTAATAATAACAAATTGTATTGTTATGGGAAGACAAGAAGCATTCGCTGTTAAAAATCCTGTTAAGTATTCGATTATAGATGGTTTTGCTAGTGGAATGGGTTATACATTTGTTTTAATTTGTGTTGCCTTAGTCCGTGAATTTTTAGCTTTTGGAACCATTTTAAATTATCAAATCGCCTCGGCTTCTTGGCAAAATTGGGTTGTTATGGCTATGGCACCTGGTGGATTCTTTGTGTTAGGTTTATTCATATGGGGAATCAGAGAATTGATAAAATATTATGAAACAACGGAGAGTGCATCATGAAAAATCTATTTGAAATAATCATATCATCACTTACCAATCAAAATATCGCTTTAATATATATTTTAGGAATGTGTCCGTTGATTGCAATCTCAACAAATGTAAAAAATGCTAAAGGAATGGGTATTGCAGTAGTTTTTGTTGTGACTTTAACAGGTATTATCAACTGGCCTATTTACATGTTGTTAAAAAGCACAGGGACAACTCAGTTATCTCTATTGGTTTTTATAATCACTATTGCAGCAACCGTACAGTTTCTTGAGATGTTTTTGGCAAAGTTCATTCCTAAGCTTTATAACAGTTTTGGAATTTTCTTACCTTTGATTACTGTTAACTGTGTTGTGTTAGCTGTCTCACTATTTTTTGTAAATCGTGAATACTCATTTTTAGAGACTGCAGCGTTCTCATTTGGCTCATCATTAGGTTGGTTATTAGCAATCGTATTATTAGCCGGTATACGTCAAAAAATGGCGAAATACAGTAATCCGCCAAAAGGTTTAGCTGGCAAGGGTATTGTTTTTATCATCCTAGGTATTCTATCATTGGCCTTTATCGGTTTTACTGGCCTTTCATTGTTTTAGGAGGATTGATTTATGATATATAAATTATTGATCCTTAGTATTAACATCTATATTCCGATAATAATCATCGGTATTTTATTACTAATAACTTTGTTGTTGATAGGAGCTAATATATTATTAGGTGGCAACAAAGATAACAAAGTAACTATTAATGGCAAAAAAGAAATTCCCGTTAAAGGAGATGACTCATTACTAAATATTCTTTCTAACAATAAAATCTTTGTACCTTCTGCTTGTGGCGGTAAGGCTACATGTGGTTTTTGCAAAGTTAAGGTTTTGGAGGGTGGCGGAGAAACTAAACCTATGGAAGAACCCTTCCTTTCTAGAGAAGATAAAGAAAATGGTGTTAGACTTTCCTGTCAGGTTAAGGTTCGTGATGATATCAAAATTGAGATACCTGAATCCATGTTGTTCGCAAAAGAATATATTTCAGAAGTGATAAATATTGAGGAATTAACCTATGATATTAAACTTGTTCAATTTAAGTTCCTCAACCCCGATACTATGTCATTCAAACCAGGACAATATGCTCAATTAAAAGTACCTGGCATAGATGTAATAAGAGCTTATTCTATAGCATCTAACCCAAAGATAACTCATCAAATAGAACTTATTATCCGGATGGTTCCAAAAGGTCAAGCAACAACCTATGTTCATAAAGCACTAGAATTAGGTGATAAAGTAATTGTCACAGGACCTTATGGAGATTTCTTTTTACATGAAGAAACAAATCGAGATATGATTTGTATTGCAGGTGGTTCAGGTAAAGCTCCGATTCGATCAATTCTTCACTATCTAAAAGATCGAGGCATGCCAAGAAAAGTAAAGTATTTTTTTGGTGCTAGATCGAAAAGAGATCTTTATTATACTGAAGAGTTTGTAGAATTAGCAAAAGAGTTTCCTAATTTTGAATATATACCTGCATTGTCAGATCCGCTTCCAGAAGACAATTGGCAAGGAGAAATTGGTCTAATCACCGATGTAGTCGATCGCTTTACTGGAGATTTAAGCAATTCTGAAGCCTATCTATGCGGTTCGCCAGGAATGATTAATGCATGTATAAATGTTTTGAATAAACATGATATTAAACCAGAAAGTGTTTTCTATGATAAATTCTCATAGAATAGCTTATTAAACCAGTTAATAAAATAAAAAAATTGGTAACCCGAGAGTTACCAATTATTTTTTTTAGTAAGTTTTATTGTTGATTAGATGCTGACGATATTTGATGCCTGTGGACCTTTTTGTCCTTCAGTGATATCAAAACTAACTGCTTCGCCTTCTTCTAAAGTTTTATAACCATCTTTTTGAATTTGAGAAAAATGTGCAAAAACATCTTTTCCATTTTCAGCTGTGATGAATCCAAATCCTTTTTCAGCGTTAAACCATTTTACTTTACCAGTCATTTGCGTTACCTCCTATTAATTTTATTGACAAACTACAAATTGTTCCATAATCTTTGAGGTAACTACAGTTAACTAAATTTCATTTCACATTTATATCGCCATATTTATAATACACTATTTAGATAAAAATGCAAGAGTTTTATTCTTAAATTCTTTAATTTTTGTAACTTTTGTTTATTATGCCGAACATTAAGAGTATATTGATTAATATCCTTAATTTTTACAATTAAATAGTACTTCCATGCCTTGACAAATTGTGAGTTATAAAAGTATAATAGATTCAAAATAACTGGAGGGAAGAACATGCCAACACTATTATATTTAGCACTTGGATTTATCATTTCATTAGGAGCATTGGGATATGCTTTTTATTTGTACAAAAAGGTTTTGTCATTTGATGAAGGAAATGAAAGAGTCAGAGAGATTAGTTCATATATCAAAGAAGGAGCTTCTGCTTTCTTGAAAAGTGAATATAAAGTAATCTATACTTATATAGCTGTTACAACAGTAGTAATATTCATTGGATTTTATTTTGGTTATGATAAGATATCAGGTTTAACAGAAAACAGCAATACTAATATTGTCGTTGAACAGACAGAATTTTCTGCACTGTTCTATGGTTTGGGAACATCACTTTCATTCTTACTTGGAGCATTTTTCAGTTTAGCTGCCGGATTTATCGGCATGAAGAGTGCAACAAATGCTAACTCAAGAACTACTACCGCTGCAAAAGATTCAGGAATTATCAAAGCTTTGGACGTAGCGTTTAAAGGCGGTAGTGTAATGGGTATGGGTGTTGTTGGTTTCGGACTTTTAGGTCTTTTGATAGTAATATCATTATCGCTTGCTATCGGTGTCGATGCTTATGAAGCTATTACTTATGCAGCTGGATATAGTTTAGGTGCATCATCAATCGCATTATTCGGTCGTGTTGGTGGGGGTATTTATACAAAAGCTGCGGATGTAGCTGCTGATTTAGTAGGTAAGATTGAAAACAGCATTCCTGAAGATGATCCTAGAAATCCTGCTGTTATCGCAGATAATGTCGGTGATAATGTTGGTGATGTGGCTGGAATGGGTAGCGATTTATTAGAATCTTATGTATCAAGTATTATTGGAGCAGCAACCATGGCAGCCTTGGTTTTCAAAGCTGCAGAAAGAATGAATGGAATTCTCTTTGTTTTAGCAGTAGCTTTTTCAGGAGTTTTTGCTTCAATAATTGGCTCTTTCTTTGTTAGAGGAAAAGAAGGAAAAAGTCCATTTAAATCACTGAAAATGGGTACATATGCGAGCGCAATACTTTTTATAGCTCTTTCATTAGTAATCAACTTGTTATTCATTAATACTTTCAAGTCTGACTTATATTATGACCAAAATGACGTTTTCATGAACATCAGAAACTTTGCTTTTGGTTTAGCTCCATTTATAAGCATTATTATCGGTCTTGCTGTTGGGGTATTAATCGGTTTAGTATCTGAATATTATACTTCTGCTGATTATAAGCATGTAAAAAATATCGCTAAACAATCCCAAACTGGTCATGCTACAAATATCATTGCTGGTATGTCTACAGGGATGGAATCAACACTAATACCAGTATTGATATTAGCTGGTGGTATCATCGGTTCATTCTTAGTAGGCGGGTTATTTGGAGTTGGATTAGCTGCAGTTGGCATGTTATCTACTGCTGGAATTACAATTAGTGTCGACGCATATGGTCCAATTGCTGATAATGCAGGTGGTATTGCAGAGATGAGTGGTCTTGATAAAAGTGTTCGTGCTATTACTGATAAACTAGATTCTGTAGGAAATACCACTGCAGCAATCGAAAAAGGTTTTGCAATTGGTTCTGCTGCCATGACTGCGATTGCACTGTTCTCTGCATTTATTAGAAAAGCTGGCTTATCAGCTATAGATGTTGCATTACCTGAGGTAATGGCAGGACTTATCATCGGAGCTATGCTAGCATTCTTCTTCTCTTCTTTAGTTATCAAATCAGTCGGAAAAGCAGCAAATGAAATGATTAACGAAGTTCGTAGACAATACAAGGAGATGCCTGGAATACTTGAAGGCACAGAAAAACCTGATTACGCTCAATGTGTTACTATTGCAACAAAAGCGGCTTTAAGACAAATGATCCTTCCGGCATTCTTAGCAATCTTTACTCCTTTGATTGTCGGGTATATCTTTGGTGCAGAAGTATTAGGTGGTATGCTTGCTGGAACACTAGTAACTGGTATTATGTTAGCAATCTTCATGGCTAATGCTGGCGGAGCTTGGGATAATGCCAAGAAGTTAATTGAGACCGGTGAGTTTGGTGGCAAGGGTAGTGAAGCTCATAAGGCATCGGTTACTGGTGATACAGTTGGAGATCCTTTCAAAGATACAGCTGGCCCATCGATTGATATCTTAATCAAGTTGATGACTACAATTTCCTTGGTCTTTGCAGCTGCATTTGGTTTAGGCCTTTTCTAAAATATCTTTTTAATAAATTAGTAGCGTTTAACACTTAAAATATTAAGTAACGCTACTTTTTTTGTTTTTTTGTGGTTTATTGTAAATTTTAAAGCTCTGAGATATAATATTACTATGTAATTTATAATAAAGATAATATAGATTATCTTTCTTATTAACTAAATTTATAAATTATAATTAATAAATTAATTGAGGTCAAAAAATGGATTTGTTCTTATCATTACTTTTTAGTTTTTTTCTTTTAATTCTTTTTGGTGTGATTTTTATCGGTATAAATAAGTACCTTAAAATAAATAAGATAAGATTGACTTTGATTTTTGTTTTGTTTATTACAGGTTTTATCTTATATTTTCTTGGTTATTATGAAGAAGGGAAAGAGATTGTTAGTTCTTCTAAAGCCTTTTTCTCTGCAGTTCAAATGATTGTACTCAACAACAACTTTGATAATTTAACTAACCCAATAATATCAGAAAGCAATTGGGGTATTCCAGTAATGACTTTAATATCTGTCTTAATGTTTGCTATTGTTGCTCAAACAATTGTCATTACTGTTTTCAAAGACTTCTTCTCTTATGTAAACTTAAAATACTCAAGAGATAAGTTTCTATATCTTTTTTATGGTTTTGATGAATCATTCACAAAACTATATAATAACATGAGCTCAAATAATTTAAGATTCTTCTTCATAGTTAACAACGAAGAAAAACCAAAGGTCATCGAAAAAGGATTTAACTGTCTTTCAATCAATAAGAAACTACCAAAAATTCTTATTCCAAATAAGAATATTTATGTATTCTTCCTTAGCTTTGATGAAAACTTAAATATTAAGATTGCATCCTTGTTTTTAAGTAATCCTTGGAAACAACAAAATATCCATTTGTATATAAGATGTCATGATTTTGAGACTTTGAATACTTTAGAAAGAAATTATCCTAATAAACAATCAAATTCTCTTACTATCAATATTGTCAATGATGATGAAATTTTAGTTAGAGAAGCCTTGAAATATAAACCAATTTATTCATCTATGGAAATCGATTATAGAATGCTCACGCCGATTAAGCCTTTTAAGTTTTTCATCGGCGGTATGAATTCTTTGGGTTTAGCTTTTTTTAGGCATTTAACAATCCAAGGACAGTTTGTCAATAATTTGCCTGAAGTTGTATTTCATGATGATAACTCTCAAAGACATTTAGGGGTTTTATATATTCAAAACCCAGAAGTAACGTCTTGTATAAAAATCTCATCCCTAGATATTCCAATAGAAACTACTAAATATTATGAAAATTTAATCAATCTATCCAAAGATTTGAACTATATTATCTTGACTTATCAAGATCAAAATTCAAATATATCTATAACTAAAAACTTAATATCTACCGCTAATCAACAATCCTTCAAACTACCAATAATTCTGTGTTATGTTCCAGATAATGAAACTCGAAGAAATCTTGTAAATAACGATATTTACCAAGATGTTTGTTTCTTTGGTTCTTTGGATGAAATAATGAATATTGATGATTTGATAAAATCAAAAATCGATCAAGAGGCTTCCAATTATCACGATGCCTACGAGAAAATCTATGCAAAAGAAATGCAAGCCCAAGACCTTAACTATGTCAAGACAGATTATTTTAGCTTAAACTATTTTCTAAAAGAATCAAATCGCTCGCTAATAGATAATATTCCAATAAAACTAGCACTTCTTAAACTTAGCAAAAATGAGGTAATCAGTCAATTTAATGATAAAGATGGCTTTTTAGATTATATCAAGGATATTAACAATGATGGATTAAAAACTCTTTCAGAGATGGAACATTTACGTTGGAATGCATTTCATTATGTAAGAGGTTGGATAAAATTACCAATCGAAGAAGTTAAGCAACGCAAAAGCAAAGGAATCAAACCATATCAAAAAGATATCTTCGCAAAAAAACACGGTTGTCTTGTCTCTTTTGAAGAACTCAATGCTCTTGATGAAATTCTAGACACAAAATATCAAACCTATGATGAAAATAATGTCTTAAATATTCCAGAGATTCTAAGGTTAATTAAAACAGAATAATTTCAAAAAAAACTGGTTTTCATACCAGTTTTTATTTGAAAATATTAGAAAAGCTATACTAATTTATGCTCAACAAGAATCTTTTCAAGCGAGTTAATTACTGTTTCAGCGTCATCTCCATCAACATGTATCTTTATTGTTGAGTTTTGGGTTACTCCTAAACTCATCACCATTAAAATACTCTTTAAATTCAACTTCTTTCCATTGAACTCGATGAAGATGCTATTAGGATACTTGCTTGCAGTTTGTGATAGAATACTTGCTGGTCTAGCATGAAGTCCTGCTTCATCAATTATCTTATATTCTTTCTCCATTATCTAATCTTTCCCTTCCCTCTTTAATATCTCTAACATATAATTATGAACTTCTTCATTTGAAGACATTTCTAAACATTTGTTAGCAAAAACTTCCATTTCTTGCTTTGATAATTTTGAGAAAAGTTTCCTTACTTTAAGGATACTAGTTGCTGACATACTAAACTCATCTAAACCAAGACCTAAAAGGATAGGCGCAGCCACTAAATCACCTGCCATTTCACCACACATACCTGTCCAAATTCCTTCTTTATGTGATGCATCAATCACCATCTTGATAAGTCTTAGTAACGAAGGGTTATATGGTTGATATAGATATGAAACCAATTGGTTCATTCTATCAGCAGCAAAAGTATATTGAATTAAATCATTAGTGCCAATTGAAAAGAAATCGACTTCCTTTGCAAATTTGTCTGCTAATATTGCTGCAGAAGGAATTTCAATCATAATTCCAATTTTTACATCGTCATACTTTATCCCTTCCGAAGTAAGTTCATTCTTGCATTCCTCTAAAACCTTCTTTGCATCTATCAATTCTTGCATAGTTGCAATCATTGGAAACATGATGTGTAAATTTCCATAAATACTAGCTTTAAGCAATGCTCTTAATTGCGTTTTGAAAATCTCTATTCTATCTAGACATAAACGAATTGCACGATATCCTAAAAAAGGATTAGCCTCTTCATCTATTGGTAGATAATCTAGTTTTTTATCCCCACCAATATCAAGAGTTCTGATTACAACTCTTTTATCTGGCATTTTTTCTAAAACTTGCTTGTAAGATATGAATTGCTCTTCCTCAGTAGGTGCTGTCAGACTGTCCATATATAAAAACTCAGTGCGATACAATCCAATTCCTTCTGCTCCATTATTTAAGGTTGCATCCATATCTTTAGGTGAACCAATATTAGCTGCTAATTCAACGTGAACATTATCGATTGTAAGAGTTTCCTTATCTTTGAACATTTTCAGCATCTCAACTTCAGCTAAAAATTCTTGATGTTTTCTTTGATATAAATCCTGTTGCTTTTGTCCTGGTTCAATGAAAACATCACCAGTTGATCCATCTATAATAATTAGACTTGAATCATTAACTCTATTCAATATTTCTCTCACTCCGACTACTGCTGGTATTTCCATACTTCTAGCCATTATCGCTGTGTGAGATGTCCTTCCACCAATCTGTGTGACAAAACCTTTAATAAATCTTTTATCCAGCGCTGAAGTGTCGCTTGGGGTAAGGTCATTAGCTAGAATAATTACTTCTTCATCAATTTCAGATAGGTTTGGCAACTTAATATTAAGTATATGAGACAATACTCTTTTTGATACATCTCTTATATCTATTGCTCTTTCTTTAAGATAAGCGTCATCCATACTCTCAAATATATCAATAAAACTCTGGCTTACCTGATTGTATGCATATGCCGAATTATAATGATTGTTATTTATTAGTTCAACAACTTGATTCTTCATCTCTGAATCTATAGCTATCTGTTTATGAGCAACGAAAATAGCTGCATGATCATCGCCAAGACTCTTTTGAGTTTTTTCAATCATTTTATCAATTTCTTCTACTGATTTAATAATCGCGCTTTCAAGTTTTTCAACCTCACCCAAGGCATCTTCTATTAAAGAATCTGATATATCAAATATTACCTCTTCATATTTATAAGCTTTTGCAATTGCAATTCCATTGCTTGCTCCAATACCTTTAAATATCATAGATATTCTCCTCTTTCGTTCTTATCAACCGATAATATTCTTGAAAGTGTTTTATCATCAGAAACTAAAGTGTTGATATAACCACCTTTGAGCATTGCATAAATTGATTGACATTTGTTAACTCCCCCTGCTACTAAAAATATATTGTTCTTCCTTATACTTTCAGTTCTTATTCCAATAACATTATCATTGATAGGGTGGTCGATAAAATCTCCTCTTGAGTTAAAAAAATGAGCACATAAATAACCCTTTGCACCTAATTCTATTAACTCATCTCTAGTTTTTGGGTCAACATGGGCATCCCAAATTCGCTGCGGAGAATCAGAATTAACAGTACCCACACTAGTTACAAGAAAATCACAACTATCAATCATCTTCAATGTATTTTTAATTATTGGATTATCAAGTAATGTATTTCGTGTATTAGAATCGTTGATGTAAAGTGGAGAAGGCAAGGAAAAATATGTCCCATTTACTTTTTGACTAAACTCATATCCAATACTTTGATATTCTTGAGAATCATCTCCATAACCCACTGCTCCAAACAACTCAACTATCTTAATATCTTTAAGGGTTTTAGGTTTAAAAGCATTGACTAAAGCTTTGACTGTTCTTCCCCAAGACATACCGATTTTTACACCATCAAAGAGGTGATACTTCAGTTCGTTTGCTGCAGCTTTACCTATTTCTTTTATCGTTTCTTCTTCAGTGGATAAAGTTTTAACCACCAAAACATTTTCTACACCAAAGCGATTTTGAATCTGTCTTGTAATTCGATTGATATTATCACTCTCATAGTTGATCTTAACTTCTACTATGTTCATATCTCTAGCTTTCTTTAAAAGCCTAGAAATCTTCGGTCTTGATATGTATAATGCTTTTGATATCTGTGATTGCGTTTTGTTTTCAAGATAGTACATCACCGCTATATCGACTAAAAGATCTCTATCCTTCGTATCCATCATCTCATTTACCTCACTGGTTTTGACCATAATAAGCGTTTTTTCCATGTTTTCGTAAATAGTGTTTGTCTAATAGTTCTTGAGAAACTGGTATGGCATTATCGTTTATCAAAATCGTTCTTAATGCCATTTTTGAAACTTCTTCAAGAACTTTTGCATTGTGCACTGCATTTTTCGGACTATTTCCGAATGCAAATGGGCCATGATGTCCTACTAATACTCCTGGTATTTCTTCAGGGTTAATCCCTCTTTCAAAAAGTGTTTCAATAATCACTAATCCTGTATTTTTTTCATAATCATTAGCAACCTCAACTTTAGATAAATCTCTTGTACAAGGTATTGGACCATAGAAATAATCAGCATGAGTTGTTCCATATGGGACAATATCACATAAGGCTTGTGCAAAACTTGTTGCATATTCACTATGAGTATGAACAATACCTCTCAACTTTGGATATTTCTTATACAACTCTAGATGTGTTGGCGTATCGCTTGAAGGTGATAATTTACCTTCAACAACCTTGCCTTCAAGATCAACAACAACCATATCACTTGCTTTCATCATCTCATAATCAACTCCACTAGGTTTGATAACTACCAATCCAAGATCTGGAGCATAACCAGAGACATTTCCCCAAGTAAATATTACTAGTTGTTGCTTAACTAACTCTAGATTTGCTTGATAAACCTGCTCTTTTAAATTTTCAAGCAATATTCATCACATCCTTTCAAAAAGCCAATTTTTAGCTGCTTTTAACTCTTCTATACTTTCTTCTTCTGTGTAAAGCTTATCATTCTTAGCCCACATTTCAATTAAAAATGGTTTATCGTACTTCAGTTCTTTAAGCGTATTAAATAGACTTACAAAATCAACAGTTCCTCTTCCAAAAGGGACTTCCTTAAAAATTCCTGGCAAAGTATCCTTTAAATGAATAGCTTCAATTTGATCAAAGCCAATCCTTAATTCTTCACTAGGATTGCTACTCCAACGTGATAGATTGCCTAGATCAGGGTAGATTTTTAAATTAGGAGAAGCAATAGTTTTTGTAAAATTCATAGCTCTTTGAATGGTGCCTATCAAGTATGTATCCATTATTTCTAAAGAGAGCATTACACCTTTGGCTTCTGCTTTTTTTGCACTGTATTTTAGCCCTTCAATAAATAATCTCAGCGACTCTTCCGTGCTATCTTCATAATAGACATCATACCCTGCTAACTGAATGTTTTCAATCTTCAAATCAATAGCAAAATCAATTGCTTTATCAATAATCTCGTATGCTTTCTTTCTTTTAAACTCATCGCTTGAACCAAAAGGGAAACGTCGATGTCCACTTAGACACATCGACTTGATAAAAAAATCATTCTTTTTAAGCAAACTTAACAAATTTTGCTTTTCTTTCTTAGTCCAATCTAGTCTACCTAATCGATAATCCGATTCATCTATGCTAATCTCGATAAAATCGAAACCAGCAGCTAGAGCAATCTTAATTTTCTCTTCCCAATTGAACTGATTCGGTATCGCTTTTTCATAAATACCGATTAGATTTTCTCTTAAATCCATCTTATCCCCATATTCTAATTATTTCTTCTTTAAATTCTTTCGCTGCTTTTGTTGGATTAGTAGCATTCCTAATGCTTCTTCCTCCAATTATGCAATGGATTGGATAATCTTTGAACAGAACCAAATCTTCTTTGTTAAGACCACCTGTAATAGTTACTAAGAAACCCATTTTGCAAAGCTTATCAATCTTTCGCATATCTGCTTCATCCCATGATTTTCCTGCAAGTTCTGCATCACGACTTCTGTGATAGACTACTTGGTTTATCCCGTTTTCCAACCAAATATTTGCCTCATCAAAAGTCCAATTACCATATAGTTCAACTTGAACATCTCTTTTCTTCTCATATGACTGACCGACTTCTTTCATCGCAATCATCGTGTTAATATCAGCTGAACAAATCGCGGTTAAAACATCAGCTCCGGCGTTAAAACATAGTTGTGCTAAAGTTTTCCCTGCATCTGCACCCTTGATATCATCCAATATTATTTTTTCTGGAAACATTTCTCTCATAAGCTGAGTTGCCTTAACACCCTCAGCTACATGAAGAATAGTCCCTACTTCAACGATATCAATAATATCACCATATAAACTGACACTTTCGATAGCATCTTCTAAGGATGTATTATCCAAAGCTACCTGTAATAATGGAATACTCATATTTTGTCCTCTATTCTGTCTGAATTTATTATATTTTTAAATCCAAAGCTTCTACTACTTTCTCTTTGATTTCTTTGACACTAAGCAAATTGATTAATCCAACAACCTTACAACTATCTGGAACATTTAAAAATTCTCCAACTAATTGCTTTGGGACTAAAACCAAATCATACGATTTAGCACTCCCTTTCGCTTGCCCTACACTAGCATGATCAACTTTGCAATCTAAGTTTAGTTCTTTTAAAACTTGTTCAATTCTCATCTTAATAATCTGACTGCTGCCCATTCCATTGCCGCAAGCTGCTAAAACTTTTAACATTTTTGTCCTCCTTATTTATTATAATAATGATTTAAAAGGTAAATCATCCTCATTCATAAAAGCATCTTCAAACCCTCTTGGATGATGATATTGCAACACATCTTTATCCTCAGGATAAACAAACTTACCTCCAACTTCCCAAATAAATGGTTTAAAGTTATATTTCAAACGATACTTTCTCATCTGCCAAAGAGTAAGAATTTCATTAGTATCTGCCATAAAATTAGTCCAAATATCATGATGTATCGGAATAATAACTTTAGTGTTTAACCCTTCTGCCATTCTCAAAATATCTATCGCATTCATCTTATCCGTCATTCCCCTTGGATTCTCACCGAAACTTCCCAAAGCTACATCTATTAAATGATCATTTCCATGTTTAGCATAATAATTAGAGTAATGTGAATCCCCACTATGATAAACATTTCCACCAGGAGTTTTAAACAAGAAATTAACTGCTAACTCATCCATGTTTTGAACCATTTTGTCCTTTAAACTTACTCCTTTTGGAGCTGTAACTAACATTGTTCTGTCAAATGATTCCAGTGCTACTACTTCAATATCTTTAATCTTTACAACATCTCCTGGTTTAACCGTAATTAATCTATCTTCAGGAACACCCCAATCACGCCATAGTTCAACGCATGAAGCTGGCCCAATAAAAGGTACACCTGGACAATTTTGAATGACTGCAGCCGCAACGTTTTCATCGATATGGTCGCTATGACTGTGTGTAGACATAACAGCATCGAGATTTTTAATCGCGAAAGGATCGATTACAACTGGTACTGCACGTAAATTTGGTTGAAGTTTTCTCGCACCAACAGCTCTAGCATGTTGATGCCAATCTGCCATTAATGGCTTTTTTTGCGTAGTTTTCCCTGTTTTGACCCAAAGGTCTAAGAGGATATTCGTATTGTTCTCTGTTTTTAACCACATACCAGTACATCCCAACCACCATAAAGCTACACTGCCTTTTTTGACAACCTCATTATCTATCTCTTCATTCAACCAAGTTCCCCATTCTGGAAAAGTGTTCAATATCCAAGATTCTCTAGTTATTGTTTTAACTTTGCTCATTCTTATCTCTCCTATCTAAATATTTCTAATATTTCTTCTTTATTATTTGAGTTGACTAACTTTTCGACTAACTCATCATTACCTAAAATCTCTACTAAAGCTTGGATCATTTTGATATGAGTATCTGATGTAGTACATGACAATGTAATAAACAATTTTGCCTTTATATCTTCATCCTTATCAAAAATGACTTCCTCTTCAAATACCGTGACACTAAAACCAACTTTCTTACTACCAGCTTCAGGTCTAGCGTGTGGCATTGCTACATTTGGAGCTATCACTATATAAGGTCCAAATTCTTCGACAACCTTAATCATTGCTTCAACATAGCTATCGTTAATATATTTGTGTTCAACTAAAGGCTTACTTGATTCTTCAATTGCTTCAGGCCATGAGTATGAACCTTTTTTTATCTGAATTAACTCATCATTTAGTACAAATCCCTCTATCATCTAAATACCTCCATCTTATGATTAAATTATATATTAAAAGTGAAATTTTGTTAAGCGCTTACATTAAAATTGCACATTTGTTCACTAAATATTGCTCATAACCCATCTAGCAAAGCCATCATCATCATTTGTAAAAGTTATATCATATGCCAAATCCTTCACTTTTTTTGTTGCATTGCTCATAGCTACAGAATACTTCGCATACTCAAACATAGAAATATCATTCTCTTGATCTCCAAAAACTAAAATCTCATCTGATTTAATATTATAGTAATCTGCCAAAATTGATAATGCTTTTCCCTTGCTTGTGCCGCTTGGATTGATATCTAGAAAAGTTGATTGACTCATTACAACTGTCAAATTCTCTTTTTTCTCATATTTATCTTTGATCATAACAAACTTCTCATAATCAGGTTCTATAACCAAAATCTTGTTCACAACATGGTTTTTAAGCTGTGATTCTAAATCTTCAATATCTTCAATAACACTTTTTTGTCTTTCTGATAAATTATTGTTACGATCTAAAAAATATTTTGCTCGGAAATGTGGCTTAGAGATTATTCTATCCAAGGTATAGACCATATATAGTATTTTCTCTTTTTCAAGAAATCTTACTATTTCTAAAACTTCTTTTGTATTTAAATGCTTTTCATAAAGTCTGTCATTTAAAAATGGGTTTCCTACAACAGTACCATTATACATAATGAAAAAATCATTTAAACCCAATAAATCAACATACTCTTTCATCAACTGATCTGGCCTGCCTGTAGCTACTGTAAAGATGATTTTCTTTTTTCTGAGATAATCTATTGCTTCTAAGCTTAGCTTTGAAACAGATAAGTCACTTCTCAACAAAGTTCCATCCATATCACACACTACCATTTTAATTTTATCTGTCATTTTATCTTGCATCTTATCACCCTCAATAACAAAACCCAAGAAATTTATCTTGGGATTTGGATTTTTAATAGTTTTTTTTATTCATCTCTCATTGTGGTAAAATATGTTGCTTTATGTCTTCTATACTGTAATTGTGGAATAATCAATAAAAGTGGAATTAATAAGATTGGTACTACAATACCTAAAGCTTTAGTAAGAAGTGTTGTTCCTGACCAAAGTGTTGCCCAGTCAAACATACCCATCCAACCAACTATTACTGGAGAATCCACTAATACAGTAAGAACTAATGCACTACCAAACACTTGAATCATACCTGCTATTACTGGCACAATCATCGCAGCTCTTCTACCTCCGGATTTTGAAGCGAAGATAGCTAATGTACCATTATCGAAGAACAATGCGATAAAGCCTGCAATAATCAATATTGGTGATTGAATCAAAATCAAAACTCCAATTGCGATTAACTGTCCAATAAAACCAAAGATAAATCCGAACATAACTGCGTTTGGTGCGAAACCAAATGTAACAGCGCAGTCAACTGCTGGGACAGAACCTGGCAATAACTTATTAGATATACCTTGGAAAGACTCAGTCAATTCAGAAACGAACATTCTAACACCCATTTGAATAATTGCAATGTAAACTGCAAAGAATGCTGTTTGCTCGAAAATATATGTCGCAAAGAAATATTTACTTCTATCATAATTAAATGATGAAGGTCCTAATATAAGCATGATTATTCCAATGAATACTGTCATTATCAAAACGTTAGAAACAATATTGTCATTTAAAATTGATAACCATCCAGGGAAATTAGTGTTTTCTGTTGATTGCTCTTTTTTTCCAAGGAATTTTCCTAATTTATAAGCAATCCATGAGCCAAACATCTGTTGGTGACCGATAGTAAATCCTGCTCCATCAGTAACTTCATTTGTTGCTTCAATAATAAGATTTGATGCAACTGCCCAATAAGTTCCTATCAAAAGACCAGATACTAATACAACACCCCATGAAGCTTGAACACCAGCTACACCCTCAAGAACCCAATATAGTGCCCATAATAAAACAGCTGATTGTTGATACATGATATGTCCGGTAATAAATAAAGTTCTGATTTTTGTATATTTTCTTAGCGCAACATAAATTATGTTAAGTACAAATGCAATAATCATAACATAACCCACGAATTGTAAAGAATTCACAAAATCTAATGTTTCAGTAGCACTTGTTTGTCCGTAATAAGGATCAATAACCAGTGCTGTAATACCGAACTTAGCTGTTAAAGATGTAATAATCGGTCTAAAGACATTGATAAGTCCACCAGTACCAACTTGAAGAATCTTGAAGCCAACATAAGTTTTGATAAATCCGGCAAGTGCTTGGTACCATTTTCTTTTCAACAATAAATAACCGACAAAAACAACTGTTCCAAGTAATAATGGTGCTTGCCCAAGGAATTTGTTAATAAATCCCAAGAAAAAGTCTAAAATCATATTTCCCTCCTAAGTTTTGCGTATGTAAACGCTTTAATATGTTTAAATTATAAAACATGTCTTGAAAATTTGTAAACGTTTAAATTATTTTAGCACATTTGTTCATTTGCAATGAAATTAATCTTAAAAAAAGAAGCTTCTTCGAAAAAGCTTCTTAGATTAACTATATAAATAATGTCTCATCTAACTGTAAAACCTTGACAAAATCTTTAATATCCATCATCTCTTTGCGATACTTTTTAAAGATATTCTCATCGACTTTTTTAAATGGCTTTATATCAAAATGATCTTCTCTAGTATCAATTGCAATATAAAGTCGATTGTTTTTAAACGAGAAACTTATCTTGTCTCGATATAATTTGTCCAGATATAAAAGCCTCTCCATAAAGTTTGGTGTTAATATATAAAAGGCTTCATATTCATTTTTTGCATATATTTTTAATTCCGAATTAAATTCCAAACTTTCTGTCTTGATTCTTGTATATTGATTCTTTGAACGAAAATTACGAGGTTGAACTAAAAGTAGATTGCTTTTGAAAGTTTTAGGAAAATCAAACTCGTAAAACCTTCCATGAAAAATAGTTACTACAGTCGTTCTTTCTCCGTCACTTCTAACATCTTCTTGTTTTACATCAGAAGACTTAAAACTAACTCCTTCAAAATTGCCACTAATCAAATCTTCGCTATGATATCTATCTTGTTTAAACAATAATCCAGATTCAATAACTTCTGTTTCAGAAAAACCACGATTATAATAATATTCACTCCCCGGAAATGCTTTTTGAACCTCGATAGAGAGATACTTTTCTTTAAACTCGTTACTGAGTTTTTTTAGTAGTTTATAATTCCTACCAACAATAATTCCTCCGCCAATAAAGGGAATACCCACAATAAAAAAAGCAATAAATCCTATACTAACCCCTAATGGTATGTATAGGATGAATGCAAGAATAGTTATTGTATAACCCAACTTTATGCTAGCCTCATACTTAGTCTTCTCTTGATTAATCCTCTCAAACATATTAATACTTCCTTTACTTATTTATTTCTTCATTACTGAATATATCATTTATTATGTTGTCATCAGAAATAACTGGAAACATCTCGAACAATAAATCAAAATCATGTTCAAGATCAAAATCAAAACCTAAATCAAATATTATTTGAAGATAAGATGATCTAATAAAATCTATATCAATTTGTAGTTTTTCATATGAAATTTCTGAAAAATCCATTTCGAATTCATTCAAACTCATGATTTCTTCAGAAAAATCTTCTTTTAGAACAGAATATCTAGCATGAGCAAAGGTTTCATCATTAAATAAAAGAATATAAATAGATAGTTCTTCTAAGACTCTTGCTTCATCATTAAAAATTTGGGTTTTACTATTTCCATTAGGAATCCCTTTATTCCATCCATCAATAAAGAAAAGATTATAGGTTAATGTTATGTTCTTTCCATGTTCTTGATAAGAAAATTTATCTCCTTCAACATCATAGATAACGCTCAAAAAAGTTATCTCTTGTGATAGCTCAGAAATTCCTAGACTATACAATACATCCGAATCCTTATCTTTATATCGCAAAAATTTGCCTTCATTATTTCCTGACAAAGAGACAAACTCTTGATTAGTTAAATCAAATATTTGATATGAAGTATTTTTGTGATTGTTCAAATCAACCATAACTTGTTCAATCATGTCTTGTTCAGAATAACTCATATAATTTAATCTATGAAACTCAAAATCAATCATTTTTATCTTCACTTCAAAGACAAAATCGAAAACTAACAACTCATCAATAATATTAAGTGACAAAAAACCAATAGACAAACTATACTTATCTGCAATTTCAATTTTATATGAGTAAACTTCTATATAAAGCTCTTGTCCTTCGTTAATAAGTTTGATTAGGTAATCAAAATCGTCTATACTCAATTTTAAAAACTCATCTTCTTGGAAATCTTCAATAGGCAAAATTGCTTCTTCAACTTGTCCGATTAACTCATACAAAACGTCAATCATCTCTTTGTCAAGATTATAATACAAAGTTTTATTTGAGTTTTTAATCGGGAACTCTTCTCTGTCATATTTTCTTGAATCAACAATGTGTTCTTTATCCTCATAAACAATAGTAATTTCTTGAATCTTGGCTTGATAAACATTTATAACTTCTAAAACTTCAGTTTTTGAAGACTGAGTTTTGTTTTCTAAAACGAATTTATCTGACGTAATAAACTCAGATTCTTTAGTCGTTGTTGAACTAGATATGTTTTGACAATTAGAAAGGATTAACAAAACAAGTATCAAAAATAAATTCATAATTTTCTTCATTTTTAAACTCCAACTTATTTAAATATTTAAATTTATTATACATTATAATACCTAAGTTTTGAATAGTTTTAAATAAACAAGTCACATTACTTGTAAAAAAACTAAATTGATATTATTATATTATTGTAATCATTACAATTTAAAAATTATAGGAGGATAACAAAATGGAAAAACAAATTGTAAAACTTAATGAGTACCTAGCAGATTTAGGTGTGTTAAATGTAAAACTACATAATCTACATTGGAATGTTGTAGGATTGGGCTTTCATCAAACTCATGTCTTTATTGAGACTTTATATGATGATCTATTTGAAAAATTTGATGAGGTTGCTGAAAGAATAAAGATGTTGAATTCTTTCCCAAAAGCTTCTTTAAAACAGTATCTAGAAGTAACATCTATAAGCGAACTAACAGACAAAGATTATTCTGTTAAAGAGAGTTATGAAATAATTTTGGCTGATTTTAAAGTTCTTAAAAACCTTGCTACAGATATTAGAAACATTTCTGATGGAAATTCAGATTTTGGTACTGTAGCAATTATGGAAGAACATGTTGCTAATTATGATAAGTTTATTTGGTTTATTGAATCTGAATTGAAATAAAATATTGTATTTATGTTATGATATAGATATATCATAATGAAAGGATTAACGAAATGGCTATTAATTTTCAGGATAAATGTAGGGAGTTAGGAATAAGCCCATCGATTACAAGAAAGAAGATCTATGAGTTTTTGGATGAATGTAAAACACATCCTACTGCGGATGAAATATACCGAAAACTAGTAGTTTCTTTACCTACGCTTTCAAAAACAACTGTATATAATGTTCTTAGTTTGTTTCTTGAAAAAGGTCTTGTTGAGATAATCAATACGGAAGCAACCGAAAAAAGATATGAGATTTCTAATCATCCCCATTCTCATTTTCACTGTAAAGAATGCCATCAACTGTTTGATGTTCCAAAAATTTCAATCATGTACAACAAAGACAAAATGCCTGGATTTCAAGTTAGCAAAGAAGAAATATATTTGATCGGTATATGTCCTAGTTGTTCAAAAAAAATATAATTTAAGGAGAGTATTCATTATGGAAGAAGTAAAAGAAACTTACACAATGCCATTGATTGGCGACTTAGCACCTAGTTTTAAAGCTGTCACGACTCAGGGACCTATCAACTTCCCTGGGGATTATGAAGGAAAGTGGGTAATTCTTTTTTCACACCCTGCTGACTTTACCCCTGTATGTACTACTGAGTTCATGACATTCGCTAGTATGTTAGATGATTTCAAAGTGTTAAACACAGAATTGGTTGGACTTTCAGTTGACTCACTTTATGCCCATATTGCTTGGTTAAGAAAGATTCAAGAGTTAGAATGGAAAGGCATGAAAAACATTGAAGTTACCTTCCCATTAATCGAAGACATCAAAATGGATGTCGCAAGAAAATTTGGTATGATTCAACCAAATCAATCCTCTACTCAAGCAGTAAGAGCTGTTTTCATTATCGATCCTAAAGGAGTTATCAGAACAATTCTTTACTATCCATTATCAATGGGTAGGAATTTTGATGAAATCAAAAGGATTATCTTAGCACTGCAAAAAGCTGATTCAGAAGGTGTTGCAACTCCAGCTGATTGGAGACCTGGTGATGATGTAATCGTTCCAACTGCAGGTTCATGCGGAACTGCAAAAGAAAGAATGGAAGACAAATCAGATGACATCTATTGTTTAGATTGGTTTATGTGCTTCAAAAGACAAAAATAGTCATCATAATTTTTAAAAAAAGAATTCGGAGTTTTGACCGAATTCTTTTCATTTATAAATAGTTAACCTCTTGATTGAGCCAAGAAATCCTTATCTCAAGATAATTGAATAAAAACCATACTTGTTCTTCATATGTTTTCAGTTCTAAAATCTCAGGGGCTGTATACCATTCGTCATTAATACCTATGACATCCCATTTTTGAAAGTTTAAGTGTCTAGACCTAGCAATCTCATCAACAAACAAATAGATGTTATCCAAGATTTTGATGATGATATCATCAAATACTTCATTCCATCGCTCTTTTAATGCTTCTTGAAAACTTTGATATTTCATTAGATAATAAAAGAAGATATTCTTATCAGGTCTAGAAGTATAAAAACCCTCAGGTACCCTTAAGTCTGCTTGAAGATGTCCAGGGTTTCCAGCTGAAAGGTCAAAATCCCAAATAGGCCCCATTTTAAGTAATCCTTCTTTATCCTTATTAAAATAGATACTTGAAAAACCCGAGTCTACATTCTTGAATACCTCATTTACGATAAACCAATCCACAAATGATGCTTCATCAATCAAATGCGTGTAATCAAGTTGATTAACAAGTGTTTCGTAAAGATTTTGAATGTAGTTTTCGATGAATTGATATTGTTCATGAGAATAGTGCTCATCTTCTATATCAGGTGACTTGATTACAAAAGGTACTCCTCCAACAAGAAAATAGTTTTCTTCTGTTGTATCTAATCCTTCATCATAGATTCTCATATCATATTCGATTAGATACCCTGTATCGATATCTGTGGATTTTTCTTCAATATTCACTCGATTAGAAGATACTTCTATTTGATCAGTCAAAAAATAGTTTCCTTGATAGAATCCGTTAATGTAAACATCCACAAATCTTACCATCGGCGAAAAATCCATTTGTAAGTCATGTGACATTTGATAAGCTAATGCATTGCGAATCAAAGTTTGATCAGCGAAATTTGCTAGTAAAACCCAATCTTTTTCTTTGTATTCAGATAACATATATTGCTTGCTGTCAAATTTGATTTTATAAGGTTTTTTTGGCATATGCAAAGTAGAGTTCCCTCTTAACTTAATCCTCATCCTTGCATCTTGAATCTGATAACTAGAGTTTTGGAATTGATCAAATGAAATCAAATCTAAACTACCTGATATATAGTACTCTTTAGTAGTTATTTCTTCTAATAAATCAGTTTGAATGTGAATTTCTGGAATTCTTGGTAAGGAAACAAATCCACTCATGATAATTGGGACTATCAAATTCCTAGTTTCTCGGTTGAAACTTACACTTATAGTGATATTGACTTCTTCATCAAATTCTGGAAATGTGAATATAAATCTATCAAATAAAATATACGACTTATCGGTTGTGAAACTAACATCAACACCAGAAATATCAATCTTTGGCAAAGTAAAGTCTGATACTATTACTTCAGGAAAAAGACCACGTATTTCATTAAAGATATCTTTAAATTTTTGGTTTGTCATCTCTTCATCAAATAATTGTTCATCTCTAAGTTGAGTAATTGTCAAAGAAAAGTTTCTCTTTAAGCCTTGATAACTGATTATCATAATCAAATCTAAATCTTCATCATAGTACTGAGGTGTATAAAATAAAAAATTATCCCTAAGCAATACATCATCTAAATAGTACTCAACAACAAAACCATCTAATTGCCCATTAGGCAAATAGATGCTTTCAGATATCTCTAAAGGTATTTGTTCTGTCAACTTGTGATATTCAGATTCTATTACTTGATTGAGATTAGTTGTAACAAGCTGACTGTTTGTTGTTGAATTTAATCCTCCATTACAACCAATAGCAATAAATCCAAGTACGCCAAATAAAAGAACTAAAATTATCCTTCTCATTTCTCTCACCTCTAACTAATTAATCTAATTATATCACTTTTAAAAGGAGATTCTGATAGATTATGCTGCTTTTATCCATTTAGTTCTTAGGTTTAAAATAAAACTTGTCTTCGATTATTGTATTATGTCAAGAAGTTATATATAATTGAAACATCTATTACAAATGCTGTAATATAAATGCTCCCTGTCTTTACAGATTCAAAGGAGGGTTAATTATGATATTCTTAGAACAATTCCAACTGAATTTTGCAACATTTTTACTTCTATCAGTCCTATTATTTACTGTTAAAAATAGAGCAAAAATAATGAGTTTTGGAAAAAGATTAATTGAATATGCAATCATTTCTACAATGGTTGCTGTTGTTGTTGAACCCTTATCTTGGTTTTTTGATGGCAAGACTTTTTTTGGAGCTTATTTTCTTGAGTATACAACTAATTTAATTCTAATAATCCTTGCCCCTATTATTGGAGGTCTTGTAATATCTTATATTGATTATTATATCTTCAAGGATCGCACAAGAGTAATTAAAAAATATCTATACATGCATTTTGCCGCTATAACTCTGATTATGATTATTATAAATGCTTTTATCCCTATCTACTTCTCTGTTGACAGATTGACCAATAAATATTCTAATGAAGATCTTTTTTGGTTGCATTATGTGATTATTTCTCTAATGTACGTTTATATATTGTATTTCGTCTTACTAAATAGAAAAAAAACATATAACTATGCAACCAGAATCTTTTTATTCTTCTTCTTACTACCATTCATAGGAATGATTATCCAGTTGCATTACTCAAAACTATTTTTTGCGTGGAACTCCATTAGTTTAGGAATATTAATAACATTTATCTATCTTGAATTACAACCAGGAGAAAAAGACTTTCTTACCAAGTTATATAATCGACAAAGTTATGAGAAATATGTCAATCAATTGATTGAATCTAAAAAAACATTTCAAGTTGCTTTACTTGATTTAAATAGTTTCAAACAGATAAATGATAGATTAGGTCACCAAATAGGTGATCGCGTCTTAGTTGCTTTTGGTAAAATTTTAAGAGATGAATTACCAGATTGCTACTTAGCTTCCAGAATGGCAGGAGATGAGTTCATGTTAGTCATGAATGAAGAAACTATAGTCGACCATTTAGTTGAAAAAATTTGTAATAAACTTAAAAATCATAGTTTTTCAGTAATGAATAGTTTAAGTTTTGCCTATGGTTTTTGTAAATACGAAGAAGGTATGACAATTGACGAACTATACGCAGTAGTCGATAAAAACATGTATGAAAATAAATATTGTGTCTTAAATAAGAAAAAACTTGAGATGAATTAAGTAGCTTATCATCTCAAGTTTTTTTATTTCAAAACTCTCATTATTTCCTCATAAACCAAATCAATTAAATCTGCCCTATTTATTTCAATTTTCCCATCGGCATATTGAAACATCAATCCATTTATCAAGGCTTGGATAATATTTTGCTGATACGGTTTGCTTTTCACTTCAATAATTCCTTTAGTTATCCCTTTTTGGAATATTTCAATAAATCTATTTTCCATATTTCTTTGAACTTGTTCAATTTTCTTAGAACAAGCATTCAATTTAACAAACCCAATATCAATCTGTCCTCTCATAATAACTTCCATGATATTCTTTGCATCTTCTATAACATTCAAAATCCAAGTTAATTGTTTCTTTAATGCTGACTCAAATTCTAATGATGCAATATCTTGCATCAAAGTTTTCTCGTAGTTTTTTAAAAGATGAAGATATGTTTCTTCAATCAGGGCAGACTTGTTATCAAAATACTCATAAATTGTTGATTTTCCAATTTCAGCTTTTTTAGCAATATCAGAAATTGACACCTGATTCAAATCCAAAGGCTGTTTGATATATGATATCACAGCATCGAGGATTTTTTCTTTAGTTGTCTGCATTCTTCAACCCTTCTTCCTTCATTATCTTTCGATTGAACATAGCATATATCATTGGTGCAACAACAAGGGTAAGTACTGTTGCATAAATCAATCCTCCAATCGCTGTTACAGCCATTGGCTGTAGCAACTCAGCTCCTTCTCCAAATCCTAAAGCGGTAACTACCAAAGCTAAAATCGTAGTTAATGCTGTCATAAATATTGGTCTAAGTCTCGTTTGTCCAGCTTCGATGATAGCTGCTTCAACAGTATGACCTTGTTCTCTTAATTTATTAATATAGTCGATTAAAACAATTCCATTATTGACAACAACCCCAATCAATAAAATAAAGCCCATCAATGAAACCATACTTAAATACATATTTGTAACTATAAGCGCTATAAGTCCTCCAGTAAAAGCCAACGGAACTGTAACCAAGATTATCAAAGGATATTTAAGAGATTGAAACTGAATCGCAATAATCATATATACAAGTAAGATAGCGACTAAAGCTGCAAGAGCTAAATCCTGAATAGCATTCATTATCTCTTCATTTTCTCCTTCAAATGAAATACTATATCCTGACCCATATTCCTTGAAATCGCCTTCAAGATATTCATTTACTGCTTCGATAACATTTTGACTTACCAATGTAACATTGTAACCTTCTTCAATCTGAGCTGTCACGCTCAAATATCTTTGTGTTCCATCGGTATTAATCAAAGCAAAACCTGTTACTTTTTCAACATCTGCAATACTATTAATTTCATCGTTTAACTCGAACAATGGTGCTTTAACTAGACTAGCAAGTGTAGGAAGAGCATTGTTTAAAGGATCAAATACTATTTCATTATCAACGTTAATTCTCAAAAAGGGATTTACAATAAAAACAATTGGGTCTCCCATTTGATATGTTGGCAAAGCAGCATTCAAAATATAAACCGTATTTAAATTAAAAAGGCTTAAATTAGGATTTTGATTATAGATATCTATCATAGTTTGTGTTTCCTTGTCAAACAGCATTACACCGCTTAAAAATGTTTGAAAATCTCCAAACATATTAAAACTGATACTACCGAATGATTCATTTGGAATATCTATCTCATAATCTACTCCCTCTATTTTTACAGTGATGCTTTGACTTTGACTTAAACTTCCTAAGTTTGAATAAAGATAGTTTAGATTATTAAGAACATCTTGATTAGTCAACCCTAGAGTCATCGCATTATTTTTGTTTACTGTAATCTTAATTTGATCTTGTCCTTGCAATATACCATTATCAATATCGACAACATTTTCAACACCTTCAATAATTTCAACGAGATCATTAGCAATCTGTTCTAACGTTAAAAGATCATAACCAGAAACCTTAATGTTTACACCCGTAGAACCAGCTAGTGTAAGCGTAGAATTTTGCGCTACAACTTCATACTCTAATACTTCTTCAGAAATAATATTAATCAGATTATTATACTCTAGGTTTTCTAGTAAATCCAAAAACATCAATCTGTTTTCTGCAGTAGATAGCTTTCTATTTTCTTTGAGATTAACAGTTAAACTTATTGTTTCTCCACTGCGTTGGATGTTTTGCATCATACTCATAAAACCAGAACCACCACCAATTCTACCTGATACTGTTTCCACATCATCATATTTCAACAACTCTTCAGTTAAATAATCTGCTAACTCAGCTCTACCCAAAAATGTGGCACTTCCTTTTGTCTCAATCGATATATTTATAGTTCCTTCATCAGAACTCGGAAATAGGATAAACCCTTTTTCTATTACTATATAAAATGATGATACCAATAATGCTAAGACACCTAGAATAACAATTTTCTTAAACTTTAAAGTGAAACGAATTGCTGATTCATACCATTTTTTTAGTTTTATAATGATTTTTCCTTCTGATTTAGGAGATTTATCCTCCAAAAATCTTGAACTCATTGCAGGAACTAAAGTTAAGGCAATAACCAAACTAGCTCCTAATGAATAAGCAATAGTCAATGCCATAGATATAAACACTTCACTGATTAAACCTTCAACAAAAACTATTGGCAAGAACACAGCAACAGTTGTCAAAGTAGAAGCTGTAATAGCTCCAGCTACTTGCTTTGCACCTTCAATAGCTGCTTCATACCTAGATTTTCCTTCATTTATCATTCTATAAATATTCTCGATGACAACCACTGCATTATCAACCAGCATACCAATAGCAAGAGCTAATCCTCCCATGGATACTATATTTAATGTAACATTTGTAAAAAACATCAACATAAATGTTCCTATAACGCTAATAGGAATTGCAAGCCCAACTATTATAGTTGGTTTTGTATCACGCAAAAACAGAAAAAGGATAAAAATAGCTAAAACTCCACCAATTATAATGTTTTGCAAAACTGTATTTATCGATTGGTTTATATAATCTCCTTGATCAAGCAAAACTAAATAACTTGCTTCAGGATAATCTTCTAGCAATTCATCTAATTTATTATATATATTTTCAGTTGCATCAGTTATACCAATATCGCTTTGTTTTTGAAAAGAAATTTGGATACCTTGCTTTCCATTGATTTTAGAATATCTTTCCAATGAAGCATCGACATACTGAATGCCATCTTCTCTTGCTAAATCCTTTAACAAGATAAGTTCAGAACCATTATAGGTGATAGGTAGATTTTTGATTTCTTCAAGAGATTCAATTCTTTCTCCCAAATAAACCATTCTAAGTTCCCCTTCATCCAACGCAACCCCAATCAATCCTCCAATGTTTTGCTCTTCAATAATACTAAGGACTTCTTCAGAGGTCATGCCTTCCAAAGCTAAGGCTGTCTCATCTAGTTTTATCTGTAAAACAACGTCAGCTTCTCCAGATATGCTTATATCAGCAATCCCCGCTACGCTGTTAAGCTGTGTCAATATCTCAGTATTTAACCATTGGGTGTTACGGATAAGAATCTCTTCATCAGTTAAATCTTCATCATATACCTTTGATAAGGTAATTGTCATGACAGGAAGCATATCCGGAGAAATTCTTAGAATCCTTGTGTTTCCAACACCTTCAGCGAAATTGATATTATTAAGATTTTCTCTCAGTTCAATAACTACAGCGTCCATATTAGTATTGTCAGCAAAAGTTACTATCGATACAGCAAAACTCTCATAACTCATCGACTGAACTTCAACAAAATTACCGATTGTTGCAACAGATGACTCAATCTTGTCAGTAATTTCTTTTTCTATTGTTTCAGGGTTCTCTCCTGGATAAGTTGTAACAGTAACTATAAAGGGTAAGTTTATCTCTGGAAATAAAGTTAAAGGTAGCTTTGTTACGGAATAGAATCCTAAAACAATAACTATCAAAATTCCCATCAATACACTAATCGGTCTTTTTACACTATATCTGCTCATATCTTCACTCTCTCTTCCTCGACCGACCGTTCGGTCGGTTATAAAAGATTATATCAAACCAATTAGACTTTTGCAAGAATCATGGACTTAATTTTTTATCGTTGGTCAAAACACTTTATAAAATCAAAATTATCGTGTAAACTATAGTTGGGTGAAATATTATGAACAGAATAAAATTTAATTTAAAAAGATACTTCAAGAAATTTCCAGTTACAGCTACTTTGCTGACATTAAATACTATTATGGTATTCGTGGTAATATTTACAGGTAGCTTTACTACCCAAAATCTAATTAGATGGGGTGGCTTATTACCAAGCAAGATAGAGACCGAACAAGAATACTATCGATTGTTGACTTCAATGTTCTTACACGGTGGTATTATTCATTTCTTAGCAAACTCATATTTTCTGCATTACCTAGGTGGTTTTACCGAAAAAATTCTCGGTAGCAAGAAATATCTCTTTGTCTACTTCGTGAGTGGCTTAGGATCGAGTATTTTAGTTTTCTTATTATCAAACTCTAATACCGTCACCATTGGAGCAAGTGGAGCTTTATTCGGTATTTTAGGAAGTCTTTTAACCCTTACATTCACAAGAAAACATTGGTTTCCTCCGATGGTTATTAATAACATAAGAAGCATTACAATTATAAATCTTGTTTTCACTTTTTTGATTGTAAATATTAGTGTTTACGGTCATCTTGGTGGTTTGATTACTGGAATAGTATTGATATATTTTGTTACTCCAGAAAAACCTTATTACTTAAACAATCTCTATGATTCTAGTTACACTTCATATAGAAATAGCGACATAATAATTGATTATAAAGATATAATTGATGATGATGATAATAATCAAAACAATTATTTGAGTTAAAAATAAAACCTCCTGTCAAATCATTTTGATAGGAGGTTTTTAAGTTTTCAATCAATAACAATAAGTTCATCTATACAAGAGTATTCTGTGCATTTCCTAATCAACAAATTCCCTTCAGTAATCTCATATGTTAGGGTATAGTGTTTTGAAATATAAACACTCTTAACTTCATCGCTAAAAATCATGTTGCCTTTTGAGTAAACTCTAACAACTCGGTTGTCTAAAGAATCATCTACTTCAATAATCAATTCAACACCTTCTGATGCTATTCTTTGATATGTAACTGGTTTATTTACCATAACCAATAGCAACATGAAAAATGCTAGGACAATACCTAAGATTGCACCTATTTTCATAAACCCTGCATCTGAGAGAATAACTCTTAAACACATCAAGATTACAAAAACCCAAAATGATATAGTTATGATAGAAACGCTAAACCAACCTTGAATTCTTAGAATTTGTCCTTGACTACTAGCTATAATCAGCAAGACAAACAGAATTAGAAAGAATAACGCTATGATAGTTATCTTCTTCATTTAATCCTCTTAATGACTAATTGTATTTGAAAGTAATCTAAATGCTAACTTTCTGACTAGAATTATATCATCAATCATTAAATATATGAATATTTGTTTTAGAATACCAAGAAGATTATTTCATATACTTTGTAAGTATTTGCATTATTTCTTCTGTTTTTTTGTCGTAAGAATCATTTTCCAATGATTCTCTTACACAGGTTTTTAAATGTTGTTCTAGGATTTGAAGATTAGCTTTTTTTAGCAATGAGACCACCGCCAATATCTGATTAGCAATATCTACACAATACCTATTTTCTTCTGTCATACGAATTATTGCTTCGATTTGTCCTTTGGCTGTTTTTAAAAGATTCAATGATTCTTTTTGGTTATGTTTCATATTTTATTCTCCAATATAATGTCAAAATTCTTTTTCTTTAATCTTAATGAATTATAGATTACATTTAAAGAGCTTAAAGACATAGCTGCTGCTCCAATCATCGGGTGTAATAAACCGAACATTGCGAAAGGAATTGCTATTACATTATAAAACCAAGCCCAAAAATAATTCTCTTTAATCTTTTTAAAAATAGCCTTCGATAATTCTATTGATTGAACTATCGCTTTTAAATCCCCTCTTACCAAGGTTATATCAGCCGCTTCAATAGCTACATCAGTCCCGCTTCCTAAAGCTATACCTATGTTTGCTTGTTTTAATGCAGGAGCATCGTTTATCCCATCTCCGACCATTGCTACTAATTGATACTTATCCTGTAGTTTTCTAACTTCAGATACTTTTTCATCTGGTAGAATACTAGCTACATAATGTTTAATGCCTGCTTTTTTAGCGATTGCTTCAGCAGTTCTTTGATTATCCCCTGTTAGCATCACAGTTTTGATATGCTTTTTCTCCAATAATTTGATAACTTGAACAACGTCATCCTTTAAATCATCAGCAACTGCTATTATTCCTATTATATTTGCAGAATCAGCTATCATCATCACGGTTTTAGCTTCGGACTCTAATCTTGAAATAGTATCCTCATAAGAACTATAATCAATTCTTTCTAAATCTAATAATTTTCTATTTCCGAGAAAAAACTCCTTACCTTCGATATAACCTTTTACACCTTGTCCGATTAAAGCTTCAAACCCAGTTATATCCATAAGAGTAATTTTCTCTTGTTTTGCTTTTTCAAGAATTGCTTGGGCTAAAACATGTTCAGAGTTCTTTTCAAGTGAAGCAGCTATTTTTAATGCATAATCTTCATCTAAAGCGACAAGTTCTGTGACAACAGGTTTTCCTATAGTTAATGTCCCTGTTTTGTCAAATGCAATTGCTTTAATATCTTTCATAGTTTGAACAGCTTCACCATTTCTAATTAAAATACCTTTGCTAGCGCCAATACCACTTCCAACCATTAGTGCTGTAGGTGTTCCTAGTCCAAGAGCACAAGGACATGCAATTACTAAAACCGCCGTTGCAGTAACAAAAGCTAAGCTTAATTTTGATTGTTCGGTATTAATCCAAGGTAAAAACGTCTCAAATCTTGATAGAATACTGATATGAAATTCAGAAAACAAGTTAAATGATATGAAAGTTAATACGGTTATTATCATAATCGCTGGAACAAAGAAACCGGTAACTTTATCTGCAAAAGCTTGAATAGGAACTTTTGTTCCCTGACAAGCTTCTACTAAATCAATTATTTGAGCGAGAAATGTATCATTTCCAACTTTGGTTACTTTTACCTTCAGCATTCCTTGCTTGTTAATAGTCGCACCAATTACTGAGTCTCCCTTTTTTCGTTTCACGGGCATTGATTCACCAGTTGCTAAAGATTCATCAACCATTGACTCTCCTTCAATGACTAATCCATCTGATGGTATCTTTTCTCCTGGTCTAATAACCATAATGTCTCCAATTGATAACTCTGAAGTTAAAATATCAATCTCTTCATCATCAACAATTATTCTAGCATGTTTAGCACCAAGTTCAATTAACTTTTTAATAGCTTGCGAAGCCTTTCCCTTTGCTCTTGATTCTAAAAATTTACCAATCAGATGAAAAGTCATTATCGTTGAAGCCATTTCAATAAAAGTTGTAATTGGGAAAAAAATCCCCATTAAGCCTATAATATATGGTGGCAAAGATCCGAGCGAAACCAAAACATCCATATTCGGCTTAAGTATTTTTAATGACTTAAAACTTGTTCTATGAACATGAAATCCTAAAATAAAAATAACCGGAAAAGCCAATATCGCAACAATTACTGTATATCCAGGTATACTAAAAAAGAACATTTCAATAACCATTAAGATCATAATAAAAGCACTAATAGTTGATGAAACCAACATCTTTTTCTTTGCTGTTTCCATTTTTAAAAGATCTGGATCTAGTTCGTTATCGTCAGCCTTCTCAAGTTCTAATGCATAGCCAATATCATTAACTCTTTTGATAACTTGGGATAGTTTTAACTCTTCATCATCATAAGTAAGTCTCATTTTATCGGTAGTAACGTTAACAAATACATCTTTAACTCCATCGATATTACTCACAACACTATCAATACTTGCTGCACAACTAGCACAACTCATTCCATCTACTCTAAAACTCACTGTTTTAACATGCAAAACATCCTCAAAGGCATCATAACCAATTTCTTGTATCTGTTTAATTATTAAATCTTTTTCCGTTTGTAACTCATCATAAATAACCAACGCTTTCTCGTTAGCCAAATTTACATTCACTTCAATAATGCCTGATTGTTTCTTCAAGTATTTTTCTATACTATTAACACACATAGCACATGACATGCCACTAATTTTCAGTTTTATCTTTGTCATCTATTGAACTACTTTAAACCCTAAATCTTCTATTTTTTGGATAATTGTATCTAAAGATAGCCTTGAATCATCAAACTCAATTTCAACTTTCATTATTTTCGAATCAGCTATTACTTCATTTACTCCTAGAAGTTTTGATAAAACTCTTTTTATACTATTCTCACAACCAGTACATGACATACCATAAACTTTTAAATCAACTTTTTTCATAAATTATTCTCCCACCCCCCCCTATTGGGGGTAACTATATAATATCATTATTGCATTTTTAAGTAAAGAAACTTGATTGATATATTGTTTGAATAATTGTATAATAAAAATATAAAGGATGGAAAGTATGTCTTTAGAAAGTTACTACCGCTTAGATATTAATATTATATCTTTTTTAGTATTATCTATTTTCTTGTATTTAGCTGTCAAAAGGCTAGATCTATCCGATAAATTGAATCGTTGGTATGTTTATATTTCCTCAGTAATCTTGTTGCAGATTCTGATTGAGACAAGCACTGTCTTGATGAATCGTATCGATACTAGCTTTTTCATTACTATGTCATATATCTTACATACAATGCTATTCATAATTGGTCCCATATGTGCTTATGCCTGGTTTTACTTCATGGTTTATTATGTGATAAACAAAGATGAAGTCCTCTTTATTATCAAACTAATTTCTAAAATACTTCTTTTTATATCTATCACTTTTTCGATATTGTCACCAATTAATGGTTGGATATTCTCAGTATCAGAAGGTAATGTATATATGAGAGGTCCTTTATTCATATATTTTATGTCAGTTCCATATATCTATCTTCTAGCCGCAACTACTTATGTTTACATCTATAGAAATAGAGTACTTAAACAAGAAAAACCTCTTCTTTACATCTACGGACTGCTACCAATTGTTGGTGGAGTTGCACAAATACTAGTTTATGGTGTATTGTTAGTTTGGAGTTCGATTGCTTTTACTTTGGTCTTCGCCTATGTATTTTTGATTGAAAGAACAACTCAGATTGATTATCTATCTCAAGCAATAACAAGAGAATCTTTTTTTAGAAATATAGATAGACAAATTGCTAGAAGCAGTCAAGATAATTATGGTATGGTATTTCTTGACATGAATAAACTTAAAAAGATAAATGACGAATTCGGACACTCAGAAGGAGATATAGCTATTCAAAATACAGTGAGACTAATTAAGGAATGCCTTAACAACAATGAATGGGTTGTCAGAATGGGTGGAGATGAATTTTTAATCGTACTTAATATTGATAATCATGATTTACTGCAATCGCGTATCAATGATATAAACAAGTCTTTTGATGATTACAATCATAATTCAAATAAACCATATAAGTTAAGTTTTAGCTATGGCGCAGATATTTTTAAAGCAGAGAACTACGAATTGGAAGCATTCATTCGCAAACTTGATCAACAGATGTATTTGTCAAAGAACTCGAATATTTCTTAGACAAACTAAAAAACCAAGAGCCGTTTTTATGGCTCTTGGTTTTCTTAAGAAGCTTAAAAACTATTCTGCTAACTATGAATAGTTCTTTTCTTATGCAACTTAAACTTACAAATTGAAGTTATCATATAATACCAAATATTCATTAACAGAAAAATGGTTATAACCCACAAAACAGAATACAAAGGTAGACCAAAGAAATCTGAAATTTCTTTTACTGGACTTTCAAACAAGTAAAACCAGTTCTCTTTTAAAATCAAATTAAATATAAAAACTACAAATGTATAAACAACGAGTATCAAGGTTGAAAGATTTAAATTCTTCCTAGTTATAGCCAATTGTTTTGTAAATAAGAAATAAAGTGATGCTAGCAAAAATCCATAATGAACAATAAAATAGTGAAAATATCTAAAATGCGGAATTCCATATGTAGTATCAACAAACAATAATGCAAAAAGACTCCCTGTAAAAGCATAGTAAACAATGATATTAAACATCCGTTTTTTATTTGCCAGCAACGCAAAAATCGTTAGAAGATTCGTCATTGCACAAAAACCAGTAAGAGGTATCATTGTATAGCTATACTCATTCATAAAAAAAGTCCAAAGATGAAATCCTGATTCAAAAACCAACAAAAAAAGACCTAAAGAAATCAAAAATATTTTCTGGTTTTTTGGTTTTGAAATAACATTTCTAAATTGATAAACTGCTATAGTTACAATTAAGAGAAAAAATAGTGTTAAAACATGTAATCCACCAAACATTTCTAATGAATTATTGTAACTTTCATTAAACATAAAAAATCCCCCTAAGATTAGATGCTTTACAATAAATTATCAAGTAAAATTGACGTTTCTTTACTAAGTAATTCAAACCGTTCTATCATTAATTTAAACACATCTTTAAGTTTAATCATATCAGATGCTTCAAAAAATCTGATAATCATATTATAATCTTCAAAACTATACTCTTGTTTAGCATAACGAATACCAAAATCTACTCTTGCTATCCTATGCAAGATGTTTAGCAAAGGAGCTAAATGCCTCATAAGGTAAGAATAAGAAAAACTATAGGCATCAAGGAAGTTATCTCTCTTGAATGCTTTTTCTATTTCAAGTCTCATAATAAACTCTGATTTTACAGCATTATTATAAAACTTTTTGGCTTTATTATAGATAATTGACTCATCTGTTTTAGTATTTACAATGAAGTTTATCGTATCTTTCCAAGCACTAATTACACCATGTCGATCAGATGCTGTAAAAGGATCATTAACATCTTTTGGCAAAATACAGAGGTCGATGTAAAAGTATGGTTCTGTCTTTTTCAACTTGTAAAACCTTTGAGAAAAGCCGTGCCATGAAGGTTCTTCAATCTTGTAAACCTGTTCTATAACAAAAGCATTATTCAAAATTACCTCTAATTCTTGATACAAGCTTTCTATATCTTCTTTTTCTGTAACAATCATTAAATCCAAATCACTATACTCATCTAATCTATTGGTTGCTGCTGAACCACCTTCCCAAACAGTATATACTTTGGGGTGCTTAACTAAAAAGCCCTTTAGTTCTTTTATGACATCGTTTCTTTTATACATATTCTTCTCCCTACTAAAATTTACTCTAATCTACACCAGAAACTATTTCTTATTAATCATTCTAATTTCCAGTAAATCTTCTGTTTTAAAATCATATTTACCAAGTATTTCTAACAAGAAATCTGTTTTACCATCAATATATGATTCGATATCATAAGGGTATTGTTTTGCTAGTCTCATTTTTAATAAACCATATATCTCTCTATCAACTGAGTTATCTCTTAGATGGTCTCTAATCGTCAACATGTTTCTTAGCCCAAGACTACCTTCATAAGCAACATACAAGTGATGAGGATAAAATCCACTATTCCCTATTCTTTTAAAAACCTCTCGATTCTTAATCCCTTGATTGCCTTTATGTATGTAGCCAATTCGATGTAAATCACTTTTTACAATCTCAAATTCCTTCTGATTTTTGACAACTATCACTATATCAAGAATTGGTTTTGCAACTAGACCAACTACTGAAGTTGACCCAACATGCTCTATTTGTAAAGATTTAGAAAGATTCTCAATAAGAAAAGATTCAAATCTTCGAAATTCGGAAAACCATACTTCATCATAATCAACGACTTCAATTTTTCTTTTCATTAACAACTACCTCTATTAAAGACTGCTTGAAAAAAATCATGAACGATAAAGATTTCATTTCAAACTAGCTTAATAATCTATTTTCTTGTACCATTTTGGAATGTCTAACTTCAATTCATCATAACCGTAATAGATTTCCTCGATACTCCTTTTTGCAAAATCGACATCACTTTGCTCAAACATCATCGCCCAAGATATTGAACCGATTACTACACTTAAAATATAGAACTTCATATACTTAAAAAAGTGCTTTGGAACTTGATTATTGAAATATCCTTCAATTTGGCCTTTTGCAAAATATGGCGATACCCTGTAAGAAAAATATATTCTATTAAAATCATGATATGCATCAGCAACCCTATGTCGATTGTAATCTATAACAAAAGCTTTTCCTTTAGGGTTGATAATAATGTTCCCAGCATGAAAATCACCATGGTTATGACATATTGGTCTGTCTTCAAGAAGATAGAGATTATCATTTATATATTCAATCATTTGTTCGATTTTGTCACTTCTATAACCAGATTTATAATATTCTTCAATTCTTTCTTGGATTCTTTTGGTATAGGTCGTTTGCCAATCGATTATACTATTAACTTCAATCTCATGTATTTTTTTGAGATCTTTACCCATTGAAACTCCAAGGTCATATTGTTTTTCTTTTGAAAAATCAGATAAAACAAACTCTGCTTGTTTACCAGGAATGTAATCTACTAAGAGATAACATACTCTATTTATCTCATCTACTTTAAACTCAAGAGGTTTATGTGTAGCTATACCTTTTGCATAGGCTTTTTCTATTAGTTCAAACTCTCTTTTTTTATAATCTTTTTTCTCTATGGGAGCAACTCGACATATCTGCTTGAGACCATTATCGAGATGAATTAAATACAATTTATCAAAAGACCAGCCTTCTTCAATCAACTCTATTTTTCTTATTTGTTGATCTATGAGAATTTTTTCGATATTTATATCCGTCATTGCTTTAATCACCTCCCACTAAACATTCAAATTCATATATCTAAAGACATTTTACTTATTGCAAAGATGATAAAGATACTCTCCTATATGAACCATTCTAGTAGGCATCCATTTATTCTCCATTTCAAACTGATATATCTGGCCACCTTCATAAATCTGAATGTTTCTGCCTATATCAGATGGCAAAGAAGGAATAACCCCAGCTTTAAATCTAAGTTCTTTTAGTTCATCATCAATTGTACCTGTATAAATATATTCAAAATTCTTGATTACTAATTCGCCCTCTCCAACTACAACTAACAACTTGTTTCTAAATGACATCAATTTTGTTTTAGCAGCAAAAACATAATCCGGAAACTCATCAATTTCTTTTCTAACTCTTTCTTCTTGCCTCTGGAACAACTCATCAATTCCTTGGTTTTCAAGTCTACCAAAGACATCATAGGCTAGAGTATTATTGCAATTAGGACAAATCAACTTACTCTTCTGTGAAATCAAGCCTTCATGTTTGCAAGAAGGACATTGATAGATAACATTTTCTAGATTAGATATATCATTTAGTTTGTATCGATATTTCTTTATTGAATTATCCTCTGATTGTGAATAAAACAATTTTTCACAGACAATATCATAGATATCTTTAATATCCATTGACTCTAGTGATTCCTTAGAAATTATCAGTTCCTTAACAGTCTCAATTTTGCCTTTAAAGCTTTTTTTTGACCAAGGTGGATTAACTAATCCTGCCCCCATGTGTTTGACAACATAGACATTTACACCAGCTTTTTTTAATAGTTTAGCAATTGAAAAAGCTGGTTTTAAAGATCTACCCGAAGGTGAGATTTGCCCTTCAGGAAAAATAGAGATAATTCCTTTCTTTCTTAAAATACGGAATACATTTAGTGTTGCTGATGCATCCGCTTGCATCAAACTTTTAGGAATTGCTCTTGCCAATCTTAAAAAGAATCCAGTTATTGGTTCATAAAACATTTTTTTAGCAGCCAGATAACTTATTCTTCTTGGATACATTGCAGCGTGTGTATAGATAAAGTCATAAAAAGATGTATGATTAGACAAAATAATCGCAGGTCCAGAAATTTTACAGTTCTTGATAATTCTTTGCCCTTTAATAATTGCATATATTTTTATGATAAAACCAAAGAACAAATTAAGAAATAGATTTGTCCTTTTCATATTATAATCCAGCAATGATTTCTTGTCTTGAAATTTTTACATCATTGATGGCTTGAGTAATCTCTTTTTGTTTTGATGCATTAATCTTATATTTCATCGAAATAAAAATACCAATACTCATAAAGATCAACGGTGTAAATGACATGATTACTCTAATCATCAAAAGGGCACTATCAGGTTGACTTACAATTTTTGGACCATCTAATGCTTGTTCTTGAAACCCTGCTAAACCAATTAGAAACATAACTAACGCTAAACCGATTGCTTGTGCAATCTTATTTATAAAATTCGTGAAACCACTCATTTGACCATCAAGACGATCACTAAATTTTAATTGCCCTGCATCAACAACATCTCCATACATTGTGTGAGGAACCAATCCCGGACCCGATATACCCAATCCCATAACTGCAGCTAATAGATAAAGTACAAAAGGATTAACATTAGCAGGTATTAACAAAACAAACAAAGCAGTGATTATCCATATAAACCCTCCTAAGCGATATGCAAAAGTCTTGCCTCTCTTTTCAATGATTTTAAGATACATTGGTAAAGCTACTATTTGCATTGAAAACATCAAGGCTGCAGCTATTAACCCGACCATACTCGAATTACCTAAAGCAGTCTCACTCTTTACTATATAGAAATCCACATAGAAGAAAAACAAACCACTCATGATTGCCATTGACATCTGCAAAACAAGGAACATTCCTAAATATTGTCTAAAAGGCCGCAAACCTAAAGGTTTAGCCATTTCCTTAAAAGAAAGTTTTGATTCAACTATCGGAGTTTTGATTTCTTCTCTAGCGAAAAGACCTGTAAATAAAACCGATAACCCAAACAAAAGCCCAAAGGATAAACTCATCACTTGGTAACCAATTGCCTTGTCATCAAAAACACCAACAATAATTCCAGGAACAGCAACACAAAGAATTGAGGAAAAAATCGAAAAACCCAATCGATAAGAATTATATGAAGCTCGCTCTTGATAGTCACTTGTAATTTCACTTGAGAGAGAATAATAAGGAATCATGATTGATGTTTGAACTGTAGTGAAAACAAGATACGAAGCTAATACCGCAACCACCCTTAAAGCAGTCGATGAGAATGAATAAGGGAAGAACAAGAAATACATCGAGATTAAAACTAAAGGTGCAGAGATTACCATGTATATTCTTCTTTTACCCATTCTTGTTTTGGTTCTATCAGAGATATGACCCATCAAAGGATCAGTAATTGCATCCCATACTCTAGCAATCAAAACTATAATACCTATCCAATAAGGCTTAATACCCACAGTGATTGCTAGAAAGACTGGGTAAAGGAAGTTTATTATATTAAATGAACCTCCTCCAAATATATCAGCTGATGCAAATGCTAGTTTCTTTTTCAATTCGCTCTTTTTCATAATAGTTTACTCCTAAGCTATTTATTTGTTTGCATAATGAATATATTATATCAAATAACTCTAGAGAATATCTATATATATCAAGAAAGATTACTATTTATAGTAAAAAAAACTGTGAAAAATAACACAGTTCTTTTAAAGAGTTCAAAACAGGTTAATATGTGAGCCAATCTATTATCTGATGTATTTATTTTGTAATTTGATGTATTCAATTATTTTCTCTCGATATATTTTTGATGCTTCAACTTTCATTTCATACATTAAAGCATCGGCACTTTGGATGAGATTGTAAATAGAAGTTTCTCCATCACCATAAGCCGCTCCAACTGATATGCTAATTGTTTTCTCGATATCTTTATTTTCACATACATCTAATAATTCTTGTTTTTTCTTTTCTACAGTTTTCTTATCCGTGTTATAAATTAAAACAATAAATTCATCTCCGCCAATTCTGGCCATATCTTTCTCATCAATATCTTTGAAAATCTCTTTCATTTTATTAGCTATAGATTTTAACAAAAAATCTCCTCGCTCATGTCCTAAATAATCATTATTAATCTTTAAACCATTTAAATCTAATGATAATATCCCTATTCTATCCGTGTTATTGATATTATTAAGTTTGCTTTCAAAATAATTCCGATTATTTAAACCTGTCATAGCATCATAATTACTAAGTTTATTTAGTTCTCTAAGCAAATTATAAACTTGAGTCTCGTCATAAAGCAATATCATATTACCAGATTCATTCATCCCTTTGAGTTTAAACTGTTTTTTTCTCAAATGATAATGATCTTTCTGTTCATATGCTTCTTCATTCATATTGTACTCACTATAAAAAGTAACTTTATCAGCTATTTTTTCAGCAACATAATCAAAAGATTTACTGATAACTTCATCTAAAGATAAATCATACTTTTCCAACATCATAGGACTTATCTCTACTATCTTATGATTTGAATCAGTCAAAATATACATTTCCCGCATATTAGCTAGTATTTCGCTTCTTCCAGAAGTACGGAGATTAAAAACCATATCTTTACGATATATAATATCATATAAAACATAAGCCACTATAACCAATGAAATATATGTTAGATTTATATTCAAATCAAGAAAAAGAAACTGAAGCCCATTGAATAATAGAACCAAAAAAGTACTAACTGCCATTGTTCTTGTTATTTCGCTATACTGTCTAATTCCTCTTTTCTTACTCAAAAAGACAAACAATAAAACGATTGCTGAAATCGCAATCATATAACTTAACAAAAGATGAAAGATAAACAAGCTGCCATAGTTACTTTGATATAGATCATTAAATGTAATTAACTCAGACCTTTTTAATTCTAAAAACCATAAGGTTTGTGAATTCGTCAAAGCAATTATCAAGTCAACAAATATTAATGAACTAAATAGAAGAATCAAATATTTTGGAAAAACCTTGCCAACATATTGATAAATTGTGCAAAGCATCAATATCGCAAACAGCAATCTTAAAACAAACCCCAACATTCCGGAATAATAAATAATGAAAGTATTAGTTGAAATTCTTTCTAGGACAATCAAGATTGTCCAAAAAAAAGTAGAAAAAATCAATATCTTTAAGCAACCATAATTGCGATCGTTCCTGTTTTTAAGCATCTTTATTACCGGAATAATCGATAAAAATACTGCCATAACCAATAAAATTTCTAAAATTGTTTGCATAATAATCATCCGCCTTTCTTTTGATGTTCTTCTCACTAACTACTATACAACTAGATATATTATCAACTTCTTTTACTATTCAAAAATTTCCCTTACTATCTCTCGTCCGGTTAAATCGCTTATGAACTCAGCTAGACTATTAGCTACATTTTTGCTTGTCTTAACATTAGGATGATAGTTGCTGCCATACGGATTATCCAAAGTCCCAGCACCTTCCATTTCAAACGAAAATACCTTTGTTTCACCTATCAATAAATTTGCTTCATTAATTATCTCAAGTGTAATATCTTTTAAAAGCGCGCTTTCATTCATCAAACCATATGCAACAATTATATAAGCATTTGGATACATTTGATGCAATAACACCAAAAAATTTGTATAGTCAATCCAAAATCTATGCTCGATATCAATCTTATCCAAAGTACCCATAGCGTAATAATTTGAAGAGTTAAAATCATTTGTCCCTAAGTTAACCACTATTACATCAGGTATAAAGTCTTCTTGATTCCACTTACCAGCTGCTTGAAATACTGTGTTTGAAGAATCTATTGCTATATACTCAAAAGCTTTGGGTATATTTTCTATCTCAGAAATATTACCTAAAGTGTTATAACCTCTACTCACACCCCACCCGCTTGCAGCAAAAATAGAGATCTCTGCATCTAGTAGATAAGTAGTCAAATAAGCAAAAGCTCTTAAACCATCTGAATTAGCTGTAGTTTTATTGTCCGATAAATTACCCAAATTCCCATAACCAGTCGATGATGAAGCTGCAATGAACTGAATATTGAAATCTTTTGATTCTGGTGGATTAGTGAAATATCCATCTGTCAAAATCTGTTTAAGTGCCGTATTCGAATCACTTGCTTCACTTCTTTTTAAAAGTTTAACAGTGTGATAACCATAATCTAACCCCTCAACTAAAACATATTCAGCTTCAGCTTGATCTAAAACCAAGGTAGTCCCTTTTGTGGGGTCTGCTTCATTATCCAATAAAACTACTAAATAAGCCTGTTTATCCAAATCTTCATAATTATCAGCTAAGAAAGTAGCTTTTAGTTCTGTTCCATAAAATGCTATTTCAAAACCACTAGCAGTAAAGTAAAAATATTTCGCATTTTCAATCTGATCAAAATAGTTCCTTCCAAACCAGCGAATATACTCTAGATTATTCATCTCTGACCCTTCTATAACTTTGACTTGATTTAAACCAATAATCTCAAAATTAGTTTTAATTGTTTTTTCTGAATCTAAGTAATCATTAGCAATCGCATATAGTTGATAACTATAGAGACCTTCTATCAATATAGATGATAAATCTTCACCAGAATTTATCTCATATTCTCCAAAATAATTATCACTTTGAGAATAAATCACTAGCCTATATTTTTGAGCAAACAATACCGGATCAAAAGTTATCACATTATCAATTACTTGAACATTAATCGGTGTTGATAACCTTGAAAATGTAGTCAATTCTGTATCTAACACTGATATAGTATTTGAATCAGTGTTCACTGAACTAGTAATTGAGGTTGCTTGAATATCTAAAGTTGTTATGCGTTGTGAAGAGTTACAAGCAAAAAAGTTAAGAGTAGTTAAAATTACAATTATAAAAGTAATCAATTTTCTCATAAAATCTCCTAATTTTATATACATCTTATATTATTAACATCATTACTATTTAATCAAAATATCAAATGTTCGATGATTATATTGGCTAATCATCCAAATTCAATTGTTTAAAATATAGTGAAGAATATAATCCTTTTTCATTCTTCAATAAACTCTGGTGAGTGCCTTCTTCAACAATCAAGCCATCACTTATTACAAATATTTTATCTGCATGTTCTATAGTTGACAAGCGGTGAGCAATAACTAAACTTGTTTTATTTTTCATCAATTTCTCCAAAGCGTTTTGCACTAATAATTCCGATTCATTATCAAGTGCAGAAGTTGCTTCATCAAGCAATAAAATTGGAGCCATTTTAATTATAGCTCTAGCAATTGCTATTCGTTGGCGCTGACCTCCAGACAAATTAGCACCATTCTCGCCAACAATTGTATCGTAACCATTTTCTAAGTTCATAATGAACTCATGCGCATTTGCATTTTTTGCTGCCTCAACAATCTCTTCTTCTGTTGCGTTTTCCTTACCATAAGCTATGTTTTCTCTTATTGTAGTGCTAAACAAATAGGCATCTTGAGGGACATAAGCGATTTTACTTCTTAATTCTCTTAAAGACAAACCGTCTAAAGATCTAGAATTTATCTTTATATTGCCCTCATTTGCTTGATAAAACATAAGTAGTAATTTAAATACTGTGCTTTTACCTCCACCACTCGGTCCAACCAACGCCACATTTTGGTTTGATTCAATTGCCAATGACAAGTTATTCAATACATTTACAGAATTATCATAACCAAAAGTAATATTATCTAGAGATACAGCTATATTAGATAATTTATCACAAAACACATTGGGATAAGCTGAAACTTCTTCAACTTCATCAATGATAGAAAATACTCTATCCCCCGCAGCAATCGAAGTTTGCATGTTGCTAATGAAAATTCCAAGATATCTAACTAGTTCACTCACTCCATTTTGAAGCTGAATAATTGCGACAATAACTCCAATCGTAGCAAGCCCTTCTAAAACTAAATAAGACCCTACCAATGCTATTCCCGCAAAACCTATTGTAAAGACTATCTCATTCAAGGCATTTATCTTTGAAAGTTTATCAATTCTTCTATTTGATGCCTCTAAAGTATCACTATTTGCTTTAAAGAACTTTTTAAGAATCAAACCTTGAATATTAAAAATCCTTATTACATGCACTCCAGCTAAGAGATTGCTTAATCTCATGTTTACTGCGGCTAGATTTTCTTGAACTTCCTTGCTAACATTACGCAATCCCTTCGATAAAACATGATTAATGATAACAGTAAGAACCCCTGCAAATATTGGAATCAGCGCTAATCTCCAATCAATAAAGAACATTATTACTAAAGTACCCACTCCCATAATAACACTAGCGACAAAATTAATAAGGTACTCTGAATAAGCTTTTTCGGTTTCAGCAATATCATTTGTTACTATAGATATGGTTTTTGCACTATGTTTTTTCTTAAAATAACCTAGAGGTAATCTTGTCAGTTTAACAAAAATATTCTTTCTCAATCTTCCAGTTGTTTTAACAGCTGATGTTTGAGATAGATACAAGAAAATAGGCATTATCGCAATAACAATCATCATATAAATAATATAATTAAATATACTATCTAATAACTCATGAAAACTACTTGTAGCTAAGTTATCAAACAAATTCAAAAATAGAAATGCAAGAATAGTTTGAAACAATAAAACTGATATCGCTAAACCTAATATCCCAAATATGTATGCTATATATGACCCTTTCATATATAGCATGATTCTTTTAAAGGTCGATGTTTTCATACAATTCATCCCCCTCTTGTACTTGAATTTGCTTAGTATAAAGTCTTGTGTATACTCCATTTTTACTTAGCAAATCCTCATGAGTTCCGGATTCAACTATCGAACCAGCATCTATAACGTGGATAGTATCAACATTCTTAATAGTTGATAAACGATGAGCTATAATTACACTTGTTTTATCTTTTTGAACTTCCTCTAATGTTTCTTGAATTATCGCCTCTGAATCTGTATCTAATGCTGAAGTAGCTTCGTCTAGCAAAAGAATAGGAGCATCTTTAATTATTGCTCTAGCAATAGATATTCTTTGTTTTTGACCACCACTTAAAGTATTTCCCATTTCACCTAAAGAAGTCTCATATTGGTTTTTCAAGTTTACGATAAAATCATCTGCATTAGCTTTTTTTGCGGCAATAAAAACACTTTCACTATCACTACTGCTTTTGCCATATAAAATATTCTCGTGCACAGTTTCAGGAAAAAGAAAAGTATCCTGTGTAACTAAAGCTAATTTTTCTCGTAGAGAATCTAGATGCCAAGTTCTTATATCCTGACCAAATAATTTAATTTTACCCTCATAATCATCGTAATATCCCATCAAAAGTTTAGTTATTGTACTCTTGCCTCCACCACTAGGGCCAACAAACGCTATTGATTCACGATGTTTTACTTCTAGATTTAGGTTTTTAATTACTGGTTCTTGGTCGCCAGGATATCTAAAAGTTACATCTTCAAAGACTATTATTGGTTTTGTTAAATCAATCGGATGATCTTTGCCATCGGTGCGTTCTAAAGGTTCATCAATAACCTCAAAAATTCGCTTAGCACTCGCTAAATCTCTTTTTGTGTCACCTATAAGCATACTCATTTGAGTAAGTGGCCAAGTCAAAAAGTTTAATAGATTAATGAAAGCAAGCAAACTTCCAATTGACATATCGCCTTCAATTACCAAATAACCTCCAAAGACAAAGGTTGTTATAAAAGGTAATATCGAAAACCCTTGAGAAAAAGCTTCTAAGAATCCTCTTCTTTTTGCCAACTGTTTCCCACTTGTGACACTTTCATCAATTAAACGATAATTCTTTTCAACTAGATTGCTCTCCAAATTATAAGCTTTGGAAACCTCTACCCCCTTGATAAAGTCAGTAACAACAGTATTTATATTACCTAGTTTTTCTTGGACTTTCTTGCTTGCAGGACCAATTGGTTTTATCAACAAACTTGAACCGATGACTAATATCGGAATCATCACAAAGGCAAAAAGCGTTAATTGCCAACTTAAAATGAATAAAACAATCAACGCCAATGTAGCAGTCAATGGAACTTCTATAAGACGAGGAATTCGATTATACGTAAAATCTTTAATTCGGTTCATATCATTAGTTCCTCTAGATGAGATTTCTCCACTGTGCTTTGATTGAATCGAATTATAAGTCATATAGGTGATATTTGTCGCATAAAGCTCTCTTAATTTCATTAGCCCAAACTCAGTATATCTTCCTATTGTCTTTGTACGTAAATAAACTAATACTCCGTTTATAACCAGCAACACAATACTTATTTGTAATACAAAGAAAAATGTTTCCCTAGAACCCTCGCTTGCTGAATCGATTAATACTTTGATTAAGTAACCAAAAAAAACTGTGATAGAAGAGAATAATACAGAAATAATAATTCCAATCAATAACAGGTGTTTTTTTGGAAATATCCTAACTAAGCGTTTAAATGATCTTTCCTGTAATTTTGACATATACACCTCCAACTGTTGACAACTATATGTGAATATTTTATCAATAAAAATGAAAAAATCACTACTTATTCAAAATGTTTTGAGATTAAGTAAGTAATTTTGACTATATAATCATTATAACTTTCTTCTTTATAAAGCTTCATGCTATCTCATTGTTCCTTTACAACTTCACAATTTAACTATTTACTAAAGAATAAATCCTAATCAAAAATTTAATTTCAATCATTAAAAAAATCATTACTTGAAATCTGATAATCTTTTCTATAAGTTTATAATCTAAAGTAAAAAGCAATCTTTGTTTTTTGTTATCTTAAATTATCTTTCTAGCTTATATCAATTATGAATTGCTCAATTGAATAATCCCAAACAACTGTAGTTTGAAAGCTTTCCCAACCCTGAGGAGCACTGCTATGTTTAGTATAAATCACCAAATTAGGATTATTATGAAAAGCATATTCCTCAATAGTTATTATGTTTAATGGTAGATAAATTTTTTCAATAAACAAACTATCTCTAAAAGTACTATTATTTAACTTATCTATTTGCGTATCTTCTAAGAAAACAATTGTTCTAATATTATTGTTATAACTAAACAAGAAATATGTCATCTTAGTGACTGGAAAACCATCAATAAAACCTGGTACTACTACATCAATCAAATCCTTACTTGGAATCAAGCCTAATAACTCAATTTCTGCATCTATAACGTGATAAATAAAACTATCATTATAATAAACTTCATCAATATCGAAAATGAAACTTATGTTTAAACTATTCCATGTTGATGGTTTAGCAGCATGAGCTGTTGTTGCAGTAAAATATTGGATGTTCAAGAAAACATTTTTGCCTAAATGAGTTACCGTCTTTGGTATATGAATATTTCTCATTTTTAAACAGTCCTTGAAAGCTTCATTTCCTATTTCTAACAAACCCTCAGGAAGAATTATTAAGGATAAATTACTACATTCAGAAAACGCAGTCTTACCAATCCACTCAAGATGGCTGCCATCTTCAAATCTAATCGTCATTATTGTATTGTTATTAGCAAAAGCATTATCAACAATACCTTTGACTATATATCCATTAAAAGCAGTTGGAATTAAAATATTCTCCTCTAAATTATCATTCGCCAACCCTAGAATATAAGCCTTATTATCCGAAGTTACTACATACATTAGACCTTGGCTATTTAAAATATATTCATTTATTTCATCGTTTATAAACCCGTAATCTATGACTTTATAAATGACTCTGTGATTATCAGTAGTTGTTTTCATATTGAAATCATTTTTCCATCCATTAGGCTTAGAATCAAAATCCGTAAAAATCGTCAAGTTAATCACGTTTCTAAACGCTTGTGAATTGATAATAGTAACTGAATCAGGAATAAATACTTTGGACATTTCATAATTATAAACATGACCAAAAGCTGAAATAGGTGCATAACATCCAAAGGCATTAAATCCTATTTCTTGAAGATTATCTGGCAATACTAAAGTTTTTAGATATTGATTATTATGAAATGCATAGCTGCCAATAACTAGCAAACTAGAATTACTTTCAAAATGTAGTTTTTCTAAATGAGGTCCAATTATTGACTCACCTATAGTATCAACAGAATTTGGAATTACAACTTCTTTTATTCCAGTGCCTGAAAATGCATAATTGTCAATCTTTGTCAATTGTGATACTTCTTCAAAAGTTAATGTCAACAATGTAGGAACTCCAATGAAAGCTCCCTGTAATATCTCTTTAACCGATGCAGGAATAAAGATTTCAGTCAAAGCGGTATTCTTGAAAACTTCTACTGATAATATCTCAAGATTTGAAGGAATATTAACGCTCTCTAAATTATTGCATCCAGAAAATGCTTCTTTGTAGATTGTAGTTATGGAGTTTGGTAAAACTATCTCAATTAAAGACATACAATCGTAGAAAGCTTTTATTCCTATTAGCAAGAGGTTTTCATCCGACAAAAAGATTACTTCGGATAAATTGGTGCAATTATTAAAGGCATTATCATTAATTATTTCTACAAGTTCGGGAATAATAATACTTTCAAGCTTAGTACAACTGGCAAAAGCCATACCATCAATCATTAATAATTGACTGTTTTCTTCAAAGGTTACTGTAGTTAATTCTGTTATAAAAGAGAAAGCTCCAAAACCAATTACCTCGACAGACCTAGGTATGATTAGACTAGTTATCTTATCCGATTTATACAGCATATAATCAGGAATGTTTTTAATTGTCGAACCCTGCTCAAATATAAATGTATGAAGTGATTCATTAAAAGAAAAAGCTCTTTCATCAATAAAAACAACTGATTTTGGAATCGTTATTTCGGTAAGGTATAATCCAAAAAAAGCTTGATAACCAATCACTTCTAAATTTGAATCACCAATAAAAGTAATTTCATTCAAATTGGAAAGAGCAAAAGCATAATCATCAATCAATACAACATTCTCTCCAATACTAATCGAGGATATGCTCGTGTTATAAAAGGCATACATCCCTATTTCTAAAAGATTTATCGGTAAAATTATCGAAGCTAGGTTCTCACAATTATAAAATGCATAATTACTAATTACTTCAATATTTGAATCAGTCTCAAATGTAATTGTATTTAAACTAAAATTATTTCTAAATACATTATCCATAATACCAATAATTGGTAAATCATTAATACTATTTTCAATATTTATATTTACAATCTCTCCATAAGAACCAATAATCATTGCCTTATCATCATAACTAAAGGCATAAATCAAATTATCAACTCTTTCTAAACTCTCTATATTGAAATAAACTATAACAGCTATTTCTTGCCATTTTTCTTTGGAAGTTATAGCTTGTGTATAAACAACTGCATGATTTAGATTATTAAATGATAGACTCCCAATAGTTTGGACAGTATCTGGAATAAAGACAAAATTTAGATTAGTACTATATCTAAATACTTCTTGACCAATAAACTCAAGTCCCACTGGAAATATTACTTCCTTAAGTTGTATACATTTTATAAATGCAGAATTATCAACGGTTTTTAACAGTGATCCTTCATCAAAATATACATATTCTAAGTTTTGACTTTCTGCAAAAGCATGTCTATCAATCAGAGTAACTGATGCCGGTATAGTTAATTCCTTTATTCCGGCATTAGCAATACTATACCTGCCTATTTCTGACAAACCTTCTGGAAGCACAATTTTATCTAGGAAGTTTACGTTATTAAATGTCCCATATTGCAATTTCAATGTATCAGTAATAATTACCTCTTTCAATGATGCAGAAATATAGAATCTTATTCCATCTTGGAATGTCGAACCATCTTTTTGTCTAATCATAGTCGAACCGGTAAAACTGTTTTCACTGAAAAAATATCCAAGAACTCCTTCTTTCATCGTAGAGGTTCTAGTCTTCCCCACATAAGGAGTTGTAATGCTAACCAAATTACTATTCCCAACAAAAATAGACTTGCCGATTAACTCGACTGTTTTAGGTAATACAATCGATTCTAGAGCTTTCATGTTTTCAAAAGCAAAATCAGATATCGTGGTCACTCCTTCAGGAATAACCAAATGTTTTATGTGGTTATTATCTGCAAATATTGACGATGAAATCACTTCCATATCATCTGCCAACTCAATTACAGCATTTTTAAGCGTACTACTTAAAAGTGTATCGTTAATAATGGAAGAACCATTTGCAAACTTAATAGTAAAACTAAGTTCTGGAATAGCTTCTTCAGTGCCAAAATAATAAGCAAGATTATAATTTAACTCACTAGATAAAATAATTTTTTTAATGTTATTAGAATTATTTATAATACCAATTCCTAAGATGTAACTACCGCTAGGAAAAATCAATTGTTCAAGATTTAGCATGTTGCTAAATGCATAATCGCCAATGTTGGTTATCTGATTTCCTACTACAATTTTCACCAAATCAACATTTCCTGAAAATGCATTATTTGATATATGACTTACTACCTTGCCTTCAATTTTATCAGGTATAATAACTTCTTGAGCATCTCCTACATATGAAAGTATCTCAACGTAATCATCATAAACCTCATAAGTAAAATCGGAAATCGGAGTTGACCATTTAGCATATAGTATGATATCAAAAGCAGGCATATGTGTTGTATTGAACTCAATTGTCAATAGTTCATCTAGATACCATCCTCTAAACTCCATTCCAGTTTTCGAAGGCTCAGAAACAACTATTGCTTCTTCAAAAGCAAAAGATTGACTTGTCAATTCATCTCCACCGTTTGTGATGAAACTTATCAAATAATCGTTAACTAACCATTTAGCATAGAGAGTATACTCTTGATTTATCAATTGCGAGAAATCAAATGAAGTAATAAAATCAGGGTCTAAATACCACCCATCGAATGTATATCCTACTCTTTCTAAATCCGGCTCATTCAAGTTAGTATTCTCGATTACATAGATATCATCAATTTCATTTGCTCCATTTGTAACAAATTGAACTAAGTATGATAGAACTATTGGACCTGACCATTTAGCATAAAGAGTTATATCTGAAGTAATTGGTTGGGATATATTGAATTGATAAATGAGTTGGCTGTCACTAAACCAACCTCTAAATTCATATTTATGTCTTGAAGGGATAACTATATCTGTCAAAACAGTGTTTTCTGGAACTACCAATGGTTCTATATAATTACCTCCATTACTTACAAAAGTAATTGTATACATTCTCACAGGTTCAGCTTCCCACTTAGCATAAAGAGTTATATTTGTAGTTATTGGACTATTTGCATTAAACTGGTTTATTAATTGTGGCTCTGTAAACCAACCTCTAAAAATAAAGCCGTCTTTAATAGGGTTTTCAGGTAAGGTAAGTATTGAACTCTTATCAAGAGTAATGCTATTGATTGAACTTCCGCCTTGAGTGTTAAAACTAACACTTACTTTTTCAATCTCAATCCATTTTGCATACAAAGTGATATTCTCGACAACCATTTGAGAAAAATCAAACTCTATATTAAAGAATTCGTCTGTATACCAACCATCAAATATAAAACCAGGTTTTACAGGATTATCAGGAATTGTTAATTGAGTATCAGCATCAATTCTAATACTATTTATTAAACTTCCTCCATTAGTCTCAAAGTTGACTGTTACTTCTATATTATCCTCAACAATCCATTTGGCATATAAGGTAACATCTGAAACAACTGTAATGGAAGTCAATGGTTCACCATTAAAATTTTCATCTGCATACCAACCTCCAAAAATCGCTCCTTCTTTTGTAGTAGGGCTTAAAACTATTGTTGATCCACTTTTTAGCGATATAGATCCGATCGCTAATCCACCATTTACATTAAAAGTAACGTTATAACTAACTTCATCACTTCCCTGTCCTGTAGAAATCGGTTGAGTTGTCGGTGTTGGTAAAAAATCACAACCAGTCAAAGTAAAGATAACTAAAAAAATAAATATTACCCTGCAAAATCCTTTCATATTTTCCTCCGCATAAAAAATATAGTATACTTAATAAACAAAACTTCTTTTTTACTATTATACATTTATTTTGATATAGAGTAAATATTAATAATAGCTTTTGAATGGAAAATTTCATTGCTAAATTAATTAGAAAATCGATTTTTTATGTCAAGTATCTCTTCTTTTTTTAACACTTTTCTTACTAACAACTCCTGCACCATCGCTTTAACTAAACCTTCATTTTCTTTAATAACTGATTCGCTTTTATCTTGACATTTGATTAGAATATTATTTACTTCCAAGTCAATCTTCTCCAAAGTCACTTCTCCCACTTCATTATTCTTCTTATTACAATTCAATCTATCAAAACTTCTAATCATTACTGAAGTCATTCCCAACTCTTTAACCATCATTTCTGCAATCTCTGTAGCTTTGATTAAATCATCATGACAACCTGTAGAACTCTCTGAAAGAAATATAATTTCAGTAGCGTATCCTGCTAAAAAGATACATATTTTGTTTTCCAACTCTGTCTTTGAATAAATCTGACTATTTTCTGGAAGAAATTGGGTAAACCCATTTATTTGATATCTTTCAATAATACTTACTTTATGAAGATTTTCCTCCTTCAAATGTAATGCTAAAATTACATGCCCAACCTCATGATAAGCAACTCTTAGAATCTGTTCTTCTGAAAATTTTTTCTTGTCATTGACTTTGCCCATAATCATCGCATCAATTGAATTTTCAAACAATTGATAATCAATCAACTCTTTATCTTGGTTTATCGAATCTAATTTTGCTTCTCTGACTACTTTTCTTATTTTTTCGTAGTTATATCCTTCAGTTAACTTTATCAACTGATTTTTCTCGGTTTCTTTCAAACAAACAAAATCCTCAGAGAGATCACTAAAAATTTGCATTCTATCATTTTCACACAAATTAACAAAATCAATTACAATATCACACTTAATTCTTGTTGAAAGATATGTTTTAATCTCTGGCTTACCCTCGTGAAATATTGTTACAACTAATTGATTTGGATTTGTAAAAATTCTAAAGAAAAACTCTAAAAACTTATTTATAGCTTCAATCCCATCAAAATCACCAAAACAGATATCATTTAAGTCATCTATTACGATTACTGACTTATTCTTAATTCTCTTTCTAAGCTTAAGCAATATCTTCTCATAAGCAAGAAATCTATCCTCTTTAATCAAATGCAAAACTATCGAATATATCTCTAATTTCTCTTCATTGGCAATATTGTAAATCAAAGATTTTTTACCAATACTTTTTTCGCCAATTAACATCAAGTGTCTTATATCTTTTAAGCTTTCTTCTTCAATTCTCCCCTTGATTAGTGACTTGATCTGCTTATGAGGTGATTTAACCCCATACAAAAAGACTTTCTTCCAGCTAATTATTCTCCATATATTTTTCATTCTTCTCCTCCAAATCATAAAAAAAGTCTAACACAAACAACGTTAGACTTCTTCAACTCTCAGGTGAAATCAGTTCATCAATAATGGGCAACCATTTATAAATAACTCCTCATCTATTTTGTATAAATTATATTCTTTATTTCTAATATGCTTCTTGATAATATCATCTTTAACACCATAATCAAATGTATACCCAAAAAATCTCATAGCATGATTAAATTCTTCATATTCTAACTCTAATGGCATTAATAATCTTATAACAACATATTTGCTGGGATTATAGTTTATTCTTCTATCAATTATTTTATGAAATACTGTTGAACCTACACCTGATTCATTATATATTTTTGCATTCATTCGGTTGATATCTCTATTAAATTTTTCCGATTTAGTTTTAATCAATTCTTCTAAATATTCAATGTATTTATATCTACCATCATTATAACTCAGCAAGTAAAATTCAGAATCATTTGCTAAATTAGTTTTGATATGGTTGAAATTATTGGATTTTGCTTCAATACATAAATCATCGTCAAACCCAAAATAATGATGAATAATTATTGTGGCAATCTCATAATCGATAAAAAATTCTTCGATCTTCAAGATAAAATCAGAATAGTTCTGTTCAATTGAAAAAACCAAATCTTCCTTTACTATTTTTTCCCGATAAAGTAACTCATAATATTTTAAGATTAACTTTAACTTTAAAACCTTGTTTAAAACTGTATAGTAAAAAAAACCAACATTATACCGTTCTAGAAAATCTGTGTTTTCAAAGAAATCTTTTGTAAGATTATTCTCAAAATATTTAAGAATTTTTCTTACATCGCTATTTAACGAGTCGATTTGAGCTTTAACATATAATTTATCATATCTTTTCTTTAGGTAATTTTTTTGGTTATCAACCTCTTTACTAACTATTCCTTTATTGTTTGCTAAAACGAGGAAATGGAGAATAGAGAAATCTATAAGTATATCTCTTTTATGAAATTCCTTCTTCCATAGCAAACAATAATTCATCATTTCGAAGAATCGCGAATCAACATCTAATTTATTATTAAGATAATTGGCTTCAAAAGCCAAAAGAGCTAAATCATTATCCCCTATATAATCTAAATCATTGCTTTTCAAATCAAATCTTTTTTGCATATTCATCATGTTTAAATCTAAACTTTTGATACCACGATACTTAAAAAAGTAGTAATACAAATAAATATGATAATGTTCTACAACTAATTTTTTATAGAAACAGCTTCTAATCCAAGCCTGTCTTTTACTAAAAGAAGCAATGCTTATTAATTCATCATTTTTATAATCTTTGATGAATCCCAATGAACCTATCAGATGAGAATCATGCATCAAAGGAAGACAAATCTTACTTTTTTTAATGTTCTTTTCTGCTAATTTTTTATAACTCTCTCTTGCAAAGTTATACTCTTTTTCTTTACCTTCTTCTCTGATATATTGCAATGGAAATCTCAAATCTAAATCTCTTTGCCAAAGCATATCTTTGCTTCTATCAAGAACTAAATGCTTTTTAAAATGGGTTTCTAAATTCCCAAACTCAAAAATATATTGATAATTAAGTAAAGAATACTTTCTCCTATTATAGGGATTATAAATATATCTACTCATGTTTATCAACTATCTTTGAACAAAGAATCAACATATTCATGATAATTGTCTATAACAACACTGCTTTGTTTTATGAACTCTACAAAAAGATTAACAGATAGATTTGCTTCATATTTCAAATTTTCTTCCCCAACCTCTCGATATCGATCGATTGTCATTTTTAACAACTCCTGATACTTATTTAATTCGATTTTGTATTCTTTGTTATATGGAATAATCAAAAAAGGATGTTGATATGCTGGGTTTTGGAACTTACATTTAAATTCTATCAATGGTGGTAAGAATTCATCAAAATCATTTAACATAAAAGAAGCAAAATAATTAGCTTGTTTTTCTATTCTCTCACGAAAAAAGTCTTTTTCTTCGTCATTAAAGGCATATTTATTTATTTGATAATTAGGATTGTTCATGTTGATTGGCTCAAAAGCTAAATGGCCTAATTCATGCGCAAAAACCATCCTCTCTAACTGTTCAAAGAGTCCATTTAAATATAAGTTACCATATATCTGTTTATGTTCTTGAATAAAAGAATCAATTTGATTATGTGATTTAATTTTTTCAGAGAACTTTTTTATATTATCTTGACAGATATATATTACTCTATATTCTTTTTGATTCCTCTTTATATGTCTTAGTCTCTTGGGCAAGTAATCACCACTGACTTTACAAAAACATCCTAAAAGTGAGATAAATTGGGCTAAAGATAGTTGTATCGGTTTAGCAATTACGTTATTTTCTCCCATCATTCCATCAAGGTTCTCTAGATTACTCTCTTCATAGGGCTGTTTAAAAAGATTCATTAAATAATGCATTTTCCTTTGATTCTCATAAAGAACATAATCGAGATTTCCTAAAGCCATCAGCCATAATAATTCCTTCTTATCTAATTCATCGCTCTTATTTAACTTTTCCTTTAGAATCTTCACTATTTGATAATAATCTTTTTTTAGTTGCTGCGAATCAAAGTATATTTCTTTTGGTTCATAAGAGTGTATATCAATTATATCTAGTTCAACAATATCACTTTGATTTTCGCTTAAGAAAAGTCTTTGTTGCGAAATCGGGATATTAATTTTACAGCTAAGAGTTTGAAAATGAATACTTGTATCCTCAAAAAAAATCGGATAGTTAGGCTCATCCAAAAAGAATGATTTAAGACTTTTATCATAAGTAATTGTAAATATGCGTTCTTCAATAATTATCATTTTTAGAAACAATAATTTAATATTTTGATCCAACTCTACTTTAGCTTTCATCTTTATTCATCCTCATTATGTGATATTTTCTTATGATAATTCTACCATAGATAATCTCTTTTGTATTAATTTTACTAAAGAAAATTTAATGTTACATTCAATAAACCTTCTTGAATATAAAAAAAAGATGCTAGCAATTTGATACTAACATCTTACTCTTTTTTTATTAAGTGTCCGCTATCTAGGGCACAATATAAAAATCTATTTTCTTCTACACTAAAGCATCCATGTTTCATCACTTGGATTTAGTTTCCATTTGTTAAGTTTTTCATCTTCTTTAGCGCTTATATATCCATTATCCAAAGCTAACTCCTTTAATGCATCGTAGTCAGAAAGAGCTATATATGGAATTCTGATATTTCGGAAAGCTTCGATAGCATTAGATAGCTCGTATGAAAAGATAGCTACCACTCCTAAAACCTCAAATCCTTCATCTTGAAGAGCTTTAATAACATTAATACATGATCCGCCTGTACTAATCAAATCTTCAATAACGACTACCTTCGCACCTAAGATTATTTTTCCTTCAATCTTATTTTCTCGGCCATGTCCTTTACTTGTACTTCTGACATAACCCATTGGCAAACTCAATAAATCAGCTGCTAATGCCGCGTGGGCAATTCCTGCAGTAGCTGTTCCCATAATGTATTCACATTTAGGAAAATGTTTACTTACAGCATCACTTAGGCTTTTCTTTATCAAATCTCTTGTTTTTGGATGAGATAATGTCAATCTATTATCACAATAAATAGGTGATTTTATCCCGCTAGTCCATGTGAAGGGTTGATTTGGTTTTAAAAATACAGCTCCTATTTCTAGTAAGGCTTTAGCAATATCAGTTTTCATCTATGAACTCCTTAAGACAATATCTATATGCCTTTAATGGGTCTATAGCATTAGTGATACTTCTCCCAACAACAATAAACGTACTTCCTAACTCTCTTGCCATTCTTGGTGTTGTAACTCGTATTTGATCATCGTTACTATCTTCTAGATTACGAATTCCTGGAGTTACACTTATCAGCCCTAAATCATTCATTATCTTTGCTTCTAAAGGACTGCATACCACACCAACTAAACCTGCTTCTTTAGTGTTTATTGCATATCTTTTGATAGTATCGTTCATTGACTTTTCAATCAATAATTCATTATGTAAAATATCTTCAGATATCGATGTGAGTTGAGTAACTGCAATCAATAGTGTATTCGAGCCCACCTCATCAATAGCTTGCTTAGCAGCCTGCATCATCTTTATGCCTCCAGCTGCATGGACATTAGTAATATCAACATTTAGCAAGGCAATGTTTCTCATCGCTTTATAAACGGTATTTGGAATATCATGCAACTTCAAATCCAAGAAAATCCGATAACCTTGAACTTTTAGTTCTTCAACCAGTTTAGGACCTTCCTTATAAAACAATTCCATACCAATTTTTAAAAATGGTTTTTCTCCTGACATGAGTTTCAAGAAAGATAACAACTCTTCTTTGCTTGAAAAATCACAGGCTATAATTACATCTCTCATATATGGCTTCTCCCTATAATATCTGAAATTTTATTAATCTTTAATTCATCCATTAATTTAGGTAAATCTTCAATTATTGATTTACAAGCATATGGATCGATTAGATTCGCTGTACCAATCTGAACTGCACTAGCACCTGCATACATCATCTCTAAAACATCGCGAGCATTCATAATGCCTCCAACTCCTATTAATGGAATTGAAACATTTTTATAGACTTGATGAACCATCTTTATAGCAACAGGTTTAATTGCTGGTCCGCTCAAACCTCCATAGGAATTTGCAAGAATGGGTTTTCCTGTAGATAAATCAATTCTCATTCCTACCAATGTGTTGATTAAAGTAATTGCATCAGCACCAGCGTCCTCAACAGCTTTAGCAATTTCAACAATATCAGTAACATTAGGTGATAGTTTAACATATACTGGTAAATGAGTAGCTTCTTTGACAGCTTTTGTTAATGAAGCAGCAACATCTTTATTAGTTCCAAAACTCATACCGCCATCCTTGACATTAGGACAACTTATGTTTAACTCAATTGCGCCAACAAGATCGGATTTTGATATTTTAGTTACAGCTTCTACATAATCTCTTTGGCAGCTACCTCCAATATTAGCTATTACTAACTTTTTATAACACTTCTTTAGTTTAACAAGTTCATCATTTATAACTGCTTCTACTCCTGGGTTTTGCAATCCAATAGCGTTGAGCATTCCTGCATAGCTTTCAGCTATCCTTGGTGTTTTATTGCCAAATCTAGCTTCTAGAGTTGTTCCTTTAAAAACAAATGAACCTAAGATGTTAATATCATAATACTCCATAAACTCATAACCAAACCCAAAGCAACCAGAGGCTGGAATAATTGGATTTGAAAGAGTCATACCAGGTAAAATAGTTTCTAATCTATTCATTTATATACACCTCATGACTCATTAATACTGGTCCTTCTTTGCATATCCTTTTATATGATTTTATAGTTTTGTGAGAGCAACCCATGCATGCTCCAAATCCACATCCCATTCTTTCTTCAAATGATAATTGACCATTATAACCCTCTTTAACTAAAGAATGAAGCATTTTTTCAGGCCCACAAGCATAATAGTAATCAAAAATCATACTTTTATTTTTGATTACTTCTAAAACATTGCCCTTTTGTCCATAACTACCATCAAGAGTACAAACAATTGTGGTATTCGACAAAGACTTAAACTCTTCTTCTAAGAATATATCCTGATATGAAGAAAAACCTATAACAACATCAAATTTTAAGTTATTCTTGTTAAGTTGTTTAGCGAGTTCTAACAACGGTGGCACACCACAGCCCCCACCTATCAACAAAGTCTTCTTTGCATTAGTATTTATTGTAAATCCATTTCCTAATGGGCAAAGGATATCAAGGATATCACCAGTTTTTTTTTCTGATAACCTCAATGTTCCTTCACCAAAAATCTTATAGATAATTGTTATCTCGTTGTGACTATAACAAGCGATTGAAATTGGCCGTCTTAAAAAATTCTGATAAGATTCATCAATTTTTATATTGATGAACTGTCCGGGGTTTGTAATCTTTGAGGTGTCACCAGATAAAACCATTTTATATACTTTATCAGCAATCAATGTATTCAATTGTACAATATACTCTTTATTCACTAAAGTTACCCTCTTTATAAACTATTCTACCATCGACAAATGTCATCACAGGCCACCCCTTGCAAACCCATCCATCAAATGGTGTATTTCTACCTTTAGACACAAAAGAATTCTTATCGATAACTCTTTCACTAAACAAGTCAACAACTGTAATGTCAGCTACTCGCCCTACAACCAATTTACCATACTCCAAGTTTAACCGCTTAGCTGGGTTATAACAAAACCATTTTAATGCATCGCCAAGCGAAGCTATTCCGGTGTCAACTAAATTAGTATATATCAATGGAAATGCCGTCTCTAAGCCAATTACACCAAAAGGAGCTTCCTTTAATCCTTTGTTTTTTTCCATCTCTTCATGAGGTGCATGATCGGTTGCTATCAAATCAATAGTTCCGTCTAAAAGTCCACTGATAAGTGCATACTTGTCTTTTAACTCTCTTACAGGTGGATTCATTTTTGTGTTAGAATCTATAACATCATTCTCTGTAAGCAACAGATGATGAGGTGTTACTTCACAAGTTACATTGACACCTCTTTTCTTTGCATCTCTGATAATCCTAACTCCTTCTTTAGTAGAAACATGGCAGACATGATAAGCTGCTTTTGTTTCCTCAGCAATCAAAGTATCTCTGGCAATATGGATTGATTCACTCAAACTAGTAATTCCATCCCAACCTTCATTTCTGGCTCTTTTTCCCTTGTGAACATATCCGTCAAATAATAAATCTTCATCTTCACAATGTGCGCAAATCAATGTTTCAAACCGATGTGCTAGAAGCATTGCTTCATACATCTCTTTTGTTGATTGAATTCCAAAGCCATCATTACTAAATCCACATACCTTGTCTTTTAAAGTTTCCATATCAACTAATGGAGAATGATTCTTTTGAGACTTTGTTATTGTTGCATAAGGCAAAACCTTGATGAGAGCTTTTTGTTCGATAATCTTTAATATTTCATCTAGAGTATCAATATTGTCCGGTATGGGATTTGTGTTTGGCATTGCACATACCAAAGTATATCCACCTTTAGCCCCAGCCATTGTCCCAGTGTGAATTGTTTCCTTGTTTGAATAACCTGGTTCCCTTAGATGGACGTGCATATCAATAAATCCAGGAGAAACAAACAAGCCTTGACAGTCATAAATCTCATGATTGTCAATTGGGATTGATGGTTCTATTTGTACAATCTTTCCGTCGTCAATCAAAATATCTTTATAAACAGACTTATCATCTTCCAATATAAAGCCATTCTTAAGTAATATACTCATTGTTTTGTAATAACAACCTTATCGTTTTCACTCAAATCTGTCAAAATAACTTTAATAAGTTCATCTTGACTAGTAGGGATGTTCTTGCCAACATAATTTGGTGAAATCGGAATTTGTCTATGACCTCGATCAACCAAAACTCCTAATTCAATTCGCTCTGGCCTTCCTAAATCCATTACAGCATCCATAGCTGCTCTTACTGTTCTTCCTGTATAAAGAACATCATCAATTAAGACAACTACTTTTCCTGTTAAACTTGTCTTCACCAACTCAAGATTGATTTCTTTGGGAATATCTGTCTTTAAATCATCACGATATGGAGTTATATCCAATTCATAAGACAATACTTCAGTCCCTTCAATCTGATTGATATTTTCAGCGATAATTCTTGCTAAAACTACACCTTTTTTTCGTATTCCTAATATAACTATATTTTCCAAAACTTTATTCTTTTCGATAATTTCATAAGATATACGACGAATTGTTCGCTTCATCGTTAGGTTATCTACTACATTCTTTTCCATTAAGTTAACGCCCTTTCCAATACAGCCATCCGTATATAAACTCCATTTGTCATCTGTTTGAAGATTCTCGATTTTGAACATTCAACTACATCATCATCAATCTCTGTTTTTCGATTGAATGGAGCTGGATGTAAAATTATCGCTTTATCTTTCATACGATTCACTTTATCCATTGTAAGACCGTATTCATTCAAGTATTCTTCTTTTGATAATTGAATCTCATAACCATGTCTTTCATATTGAACCCTTAGAAGCATAATGACATCCATCTCTGTTAAAGCTTTGTTAAAATCAATGTACTCACCAGTTCCATCATCAAACTCTTTTGGTCCACTAATATAAACTTCCATTCCTAATCTTTGCATAACTTCAATATTCGTATGAGCAACACGACTATGACGAATATCTCCTACTATTGCACATTTTAAACCATCAAAATATCCATACTCTTCTTTAATTGTCATTAAATCTAATAAACTTTGCGTTGGATGGTTTCCAGTTCCATCACCACCATTAAGAATTGGCATCTTGATGTTCTCTAATTGATTGAAGTAATTGTTTTGAGGATGTCTTATAACAGCCACATCAAAACCTATCGCTTCAAAGGTTTTTACCGTGTCATACAAACTTTCTCCTTTTTTCAAACTCGAAGTTTCTTTGTCAAAGTCTGTAACCAACATACCTAGATTTTTCTCAGCTGCTATAAAGCTGTAATGAGTTCTAGTTGAAGGTTCAAAGAAAAGATTGACTACTTTCTTACCAACTAAGCTTGTACACGCTTTTCCTTGCTTAAATGCTAATGCGTCATCAATGATTCTGATAATGTCCAAAACCGATAATTCTTTTAAAGTGAATAAATTTTTCATAATTCCTCCTTTTAAAATTAAAAAAATCCTCCAGCTTTAGACCAGAAGAATTCATAAAAGTTATTATTATGTGTTCACATAAAAAATTATCTATTTCCTCAGAAATATCCTATACTTTTACAAGCCTCTCTGGACTAGTTTAAAAAGCTATTTTAATTGTATATTATAATCGGTTATTATACAAGTGATTTTTAAAAATGATTATTAAAAAGTACTTCAAGAAACTACTTTTTCTGTAGTATTTCTTTAGAATTTTTGTATACTTATGATTGAATCAACTTTAAAAACTGTCAATATTCTTAAGAATATTGCAAAATTATCGATTTGATTTCTCTTGTAATCATATGAGATTCTAGTAAAATATAATTGAAAGGACTGGTTCAATCATGATAAAAAAACTTTTAATATTCTTTACAATAATTTGTCTCTTTATAGGAATCCACTCAGTAAAAGCCAGTGTTGATTCATTTTCAATCGGAACTTTAGAAGAAAAAGAAACAAAATTCATCAATGATCTAGAATATAATAAATACCATATCAAAGATGGATCAATTTCACATAGAGTCTATAATATCGAGATTGGAAGATATAGTGATTTTGATATTGTATTACATGATAAGTTATACGGTGATAATGCTGTTGGATTAGCTACTGTTATGGATATAGCATTGGATTACGAAGCAAAGACAGGCAAAGTAGTTTATGCAGCGATTAATGGAGATTATTTTTCTGGTGGTCTGCCTGTTGATTTCTATGCCGTCAATAATAATATTCTTAGAATCGGTCCATACTCACATACTTTAGGCAAAAACTCATTTGGTTTTAGCAAAACTCAACATGCAGTAATCGGGAAAGTCGAATATGGATATAAAATAAATATCAACGATCAAGAAAAGAATTACATCGATTATGTTCACATCGATAGAATAAACCAAACCCTGCAAGAGGGAGAAATAGGTGTTTATACTTATAACATGTTTCAAAAGATTACTGGGAGTAATATCGCTAAGTTAAGTGTTCGTTTTGACAAAATTATCGGTAATTATGCTTTGCCTTTTGCAGGAACTGTTTATTCAGATGTAAATGACTTTGTTTTTAATGATCTTGACTACCCGATAAATTATCGTGATTTTGCAATAGCTGCAAAAGGCAACTCAACAGGATATACAACACTTCATGAGTTTATCAATAACGATTCTTTCTTAACTGTCTATCCCTATCCAATCAACGATTGGGAAGGCATGGATTTTATTATTGGTGGTTGGCAAGTATTGCTTAACAATAGAAATAAACTACCTGATCCGATTCATGACGGGGGTTATTCATTAGCGCCAAGGACATCGATAGGCATCAAAGGCGATGGTACTATCGGTTTGACTGTTGTTGATGGTAGACTTGCTAATATACCTGGTTTAAACTTAGAGCAATTAGCTGACTTAAATGAAGACCTCGGATATTTCACCGCTCTAGAGCTAGACGGAGGTGGTAGTTCTACTTTCTTGCTTAGAAATCTAGAAACAAATGTTTTAGAAGTTGTCAATACCCCATCAGATGGCTCTTTAAGGAGGGTTGCTAATGCGATTTTAATCGTAGGCGATCCCATTCAAAGCGAAATAACAACCACTGAAGAGATAACTACAACCACCACTCAACAAACTACTACTGAAGAAGTTACTTCAACAACTGAAGCTTCTACTAATTCAACCGCTACATCAACAACTTCAACTACTATTACTACTACTAATACTACTTCTATCCAGTCAACTACCATTACATCTTTTGAAACATCATCTCAAGAAAATACAACATCGACTGATACATCTAACAACTATGATAGAAGTGATTGTTCATCTTGCAACAAACTAAATACTTCAATTATTATTATATGTATATTTCTTTTTTCAGGTTATATGATTATCAGGTACAAATTTAATTAAACATCAAAGAAATCTAAAAATACCATTTTAATGGTGTTTTTTTTCATTTTTTATATTTTTTGAAATTATTTTTCATAAAAGCGTTTACAAATAATTATAAAAAATGTAAAATGATAGTATCGATATATTTGAATAGACTATTTGAAAAGGAGTTTTTGATGAAAAAGCTTATATTATCAATGATTATTATCTTCATAGCAATTATTGTTTTACAATCTAATGTTGTTGTTCAAGGAGACTTTGACGAAGTTAGCAATGTTTCTTTTACTCATGAAGGTTTGGAAGAAGAAATAAATTTCATTAATCCCGTCAAGTTCATGGCAATACTAGATGGAAATGGTTATCCAAAAAGCGCTGATATAGTCATCAACAATAAACGTGCTAGATCTGGAAATGTAACTATGTATACTCCAGATTGGCATTTGACTCATACTGGTTTAGAAACCAAGTATGAGTTTGTTGTCGAGTTGGAAGAAAATCAACTTGTTATCACCGAAATCAATCCAAATGGCAACTCATATATTCCATTAAACGGTTTTGTAATTGCATTTGGTTCTGTTCCTTCTGTTACTTATGAGGTAGGGGATATTATCACTTTAAACGGTTATGATTTCTTTCCTGCTATTAGAGCTATTGAATCAAATCGTGGAAGAAGAGTTTTAATCGATAATGTCAATGTAGTGAGAAGTTCTCCGATGATAGTTTACTATGACAGCAATTACGGAGATAGAACCGGAACTAACCAATGGGGCGTCGAAGTTACGGTTGAGTTAGATTTAGACACATCCATATTTTCGATTACCAGTTATCGTGAAATCGGTTCAGGAGACTCAAAAGGGGTAGCAATTCCTTATTTTGGATTTGTCCTCAGTGCTTATGGTGATCCATATCGGCTGAAACTTGCTAAAGGTGTTTTATTTGATTTAGAAGACGAGTTGTCAGTAAGCGGAATTCCTTTTGTAGATCTATCCGCAACAGTCGAAACTAGTTTTGATATCATCAATCCTACACCAGAAACCAATCCAATCGGTATGGAAGATGGTAGTTCACCCTTTCCAGCTTTAAGAGGTCCTGATCAGTTAATTATCTATACTGATACATGGGATAATACCACATATAGAGGTAACGGAACTGGAACTGGAACTAATGAATGGGGATTTGAAATAGCTGTTGATAGCGAGGGTGTTGTCGTAGAAACGGGCATCAACGTTTCTAGTATTCCTGCGGGTGGATTTGCAGTCAGTGGTCATGGCAAAGGGAGAGATTGGTTAAGATCAAATGCGATTTTAGGCTCTCAATGTACATATGATGAGTTAACAAAAACAATTACGCTAACAACCACTGCAGACTCATATATAAGTGTCATCAAAAACAATAGATATAATGCTTACGCTTTAATTGAAAATGCTGTTCGAAAACTATTTGATATCGATTCTGTTTACGCTTTGAGTCTCTTGACAGAACTAGACGAAGAGATATTGAACTTAGAAAACCTGTCAGCTGAACTTAAACTAGATCCTGATAACTTCTCAAAACTTGTCTTGTTTAAACAATCAATGGATAAGGCAACTTACCTTGCTAACAAAGTTGTTTATTCTACTTATACATCCAGAGTAATCGATTCAAGAGGAGTTTGGCATAGACCAAACAATGCCGGATACAATGAACTAACCTTAGAAGGACTTAAAGAGTTATTGGATGATTTAGAATACAATCATATTAACAGCGTATATTTAGAAACATTTTTCCATGGTTATGTAATTTCTCCGAACCTTGATACAGCAGACTTACATCCTTGGCTTGTTGGTGGAAGTTATGGAGAGTATGGAAATGATTACTTAGCAGCCTTTATTGCTGAAGCTAATAAGCGTAACATTGAAGTTCATGCTTGGGTGCAAAACTTCAATGTCGGTTTTCAAGGTATGGCCTACCCAGATTTTCTCAATGAAAATCCAGATTGGATTCTTTTGAATGATGATTATACATTTGTTCAAAGAAATGAAGGTGGACCTTATATATTTGCTGATCCAGCTAATCCCGAAGTTAAGAATTTCTTGCTTGAAGTTTATGAAGAGCTAATGATGGAATACTCTTTTGATGGGTTACATCTCGACTACATTAGATATCCTGTCTCTCATCGTCTTGAAGATACTGGATTTACTAATTATGCAATAAATGAGTTTAAAGATTTTTATGATATTGGCAATGATGTTAATCTTCAAGAACTCTTTGCTACCGATGACAAGTATTATGAATATTGGGTTAATTATAAAACTCAACAAGTTACTGAGTTTGTTAAAGATGTATATGAAATGATGGATGATTTTGAAACCAAAAAAATCCTTTCAACTGCGATATTCCCTGATACTATGGATGCTATAGTTAAAAAGAATCAGGATTGGCCGACATGGGTGAAAACCGGCTGGATTGATATAACTACACCAATGGCATACTACTCTGCCTCAAAAACAGTTGAGAATAGAATCAAAGAAATGGTTATCTATGTAGATGGTGTTACTTTGAACTATGGAGGAATAGCTCCTGCATTTATGGGACTTGAAGTGTTTAACAATCCTTTGCAGGTTGAAGCAGTTAGAAATGGTAATGCTTTTGGATCTGTCATATTTGCCTCTCAAAATCTCACTGGTTATGGAAAAGTAAGCGAATCGTTGTTATTAGGTATCTTCAGCAAGGAAGCAATTCTTCCTCATGAAGATATTAGATTATTGATAAACACAATGAAAAACGATATTGTTGGAGAAAATTCCAAGGCTGATCGCATCTATATCCCTGCAGGCAGAATGACAGAACAACAAAGAATTAATCTAAGAAATGAAATGGATAGAATAGCTGGTCTAAATTATTCTACTCCTGAAGCAGTTGAGGCAATTATTATTGAACTAGAGAGTTTGATAAGCAACGCAAACACTTACGGTTCAGGTTTTGCTAACAACCGAATAAAAGACGATTTACTGTACCTAGTTGAAATATTAAAGGTTAGAGTTACAAGAATGGAAATAGATAATAATACTTGGATTCCACCAGGAACAGAACAACCAATAACCACACAACCAACAACAACTCAAACTACTACATCAACTCAGACGACAACTCAAACTACTACACAAGTTGAAAAGACTACCGGATGTTCGTTCTTTAACTTTATTGTGTTTGTTCCAATGAGTGGTTTAGCTTTACTGGGATTCTTTATCTCAAGAAAATGGTATAAATAATAAGAAACCAGAAGAATTTAAGGTCTTTTAAGATCTTTAAAAAATAAAAAATTATGGAGGAAAAGAAATAATGAAAAAAGTATTTGTGGTTCTATTTACCTTAACATTTATCTTTGGCATGCTAGCTTGTCAATTAAACACCACAACCACTACGACTACTCAAACAACTACGACCATTACTACGACAGCATCAACTACACAAAGTACAACACAATCTACAACAACGCAAATAACAAGCGATGATGTAACAACTCAAAGCACAACACAAACAACTACATCAAGCGCTACAACTACTCAATCAACTACCGAGTCGACTTTGTCAGACACTGAAATCCTTCAAGGAATTATGAACGATTTCAATTTGTCAGGTGATTTAACTTCAGTTACTGATGATATTACATTACCGATTATGGCTGGTGATGCAAGTATTTCTTGGGAAACTAGTCATTTAGACTTAATCGATACTATAGGTAATGTCAATCAACCTTTGGATGCTGATACAGTTGTAACTTTGACTGCTACATTCACTTATAATTCAGTACAATTAACAAAGGAATTTGAAGTTACAGTGCTAAAATTCAAAGAAGCACCGGTAATCACAATTCCCGAATCTGGAATAGTCGAGATGATTGTTGGAGATTTGAACTCTCTTGATTATGCCTTTGCAACTGATTTAAATGATGGCGACTTGACTGACTCTATTCAAGTAACAGGAACTTTTGATATCAATAAAGCTGGTTACTATACAGTAACTTTGACTGTAACTGACAGCGATGGTCAAATGGATTCTGTTGAAGCAACATTAAAAGTTGTTTATGATGAACCTATTATTATCGGGGGAGAAACATGGAACATAGCTGAACCACAAATTCTAGTTGTTTTTGATGTAATCGAAAACATAGAAGATGGTGAAGTATTTAATATTTCTTTAGCTGGTGGAATCATCAATGGTCCAACAGTATTCCGCAATAAATCAGAATCACCTGTTACTATTTCATTAATCAATGCTTATGGTGTTGGTGCAATTCTAAATGCAAATGGTGTTGTTATTGAAGGTAGAGACGGGGCTAACGGCAGATTGGTAAATGAATCTTGTGGATTAAGAGTCCTGTGTCCACAAGGAAGCCTTGATGCATCAAACCCATTATCAAATTTAACAATTCCAGCTGGCGGTTTTGCGATTGTAGCTCCTAACGCAAACACTGATTATAATCAAGACGGTAGAAAATTCATCAACGAACAAATCAATAACAGAATTGGTAGAGTTGTGCCATTACATCTTGGTGAAGATTTAATTTATACTTACGCTGACCAAGCACCATTTGTAGTCTTGGGAGGAAAAATTCAACCATCGGGAACTTTCACTTTAACAGCAACTAAGAGTGTTCCATTCAATCTGTTAGAAGGTTTAAAAATATATGATGATAATGCAGCCCTTGGCGAATATGTTGAATTAGTTAAAACCGAGTCTTTCAATCCAATAGTATCAGTTAACTACTATGATATCTTTGGCAATGAAACTGTAGTTACTGATCCAATGTCAATTATCTTTGATTTAGAAGGAGTTTATGATCTTGAGATTACGATTACTGATGGAACTAATGAAGCTTTAATCGAAACTCAAATAACAGTATTTGTTTTTGAAGAGTTATCAACTCCTGCTTTTAGAATCATCGGAGCTGATTTCGAGTATATTGATTTAATGAGAGTTCCTTATACATATAATTTCAAAGATACAAATGATATCGATACAGGTAGTTATCATATCTATGATAGTTATGAAGCTTTACTAAATGACACAACTTCAATACCACATAAGATGGGCTGGGGATCATTTATTATCTTTGATGCTGAAACTGGTATTATCGAAGTAAACTATAATATTTTCAAAGGAAATGTTTTTGTTGCTCCTGGAGTTACCTATATCGATACAGCATTATTTGTAGATAACTCAGGACTAGCAGGAATTACTGCGTTACCTGAAGGAAAAATCTTATTGGTAGGTCCGCAAAACACTGACCTAAGAACATTTGCTTTAGGCAATACCTCAAGAGACATGACAGGAGCAAAAATAGAGTTTATCAATGTTCCTGAAGTGCCAAGCTTAGTCCCACAATATAATACATCAACCTTAGTAGTAAATTTCAACAGCAATGCATATCCAATTGAAATAACTGGATATACATGGAATTCAACTCACCCAGGAACTAATAATATGCCAACTGGAACAGTTAGAATATACACTGATTACAACAATATCCTTGGTTTAGATGGTACACCACTTAATATGGGCTTTGGTTCTTACTTAGTAATTGATGAGTTAACTAAAACCATTGAAGTTTATGCAAACTGGGGTAATGTATTTGCAATTGACGGTGTCGATTATGTTGATGCTACAAGTTTAAATGGGTCTACTGTCCTTGATACTCTTACATCTTTGCCAGCTGGTAAAATATTGATTGTTGCTCCGCAAGGAACAACTCTAAGAACAGAATTATTTAATACTATCGGAAATAATTCTAACTTCACCGGTTCAACTTTAGGTATGTTTGAAGTTTATAGTTCACCATCATTTGTCATCACATATAATAGTGTAAAATATGTTATCGATTTAACCGGATATACTTATAATCCAACTCACCCAGGAACGAACAACATGCCAACTGGAAGTGTTGAATTCGTTACTGATTATGCAAATATATTAGGATTGGACGGAACGCCTGTTAATATGGGTTACGGTTCTTATCTAGTTATCGATTTAGCAACAATGACTATTGAAGTATATGCTAACTGGGCTAATGTCTTTAGTGTTGATGGCGTTGATTATGTGAATGCTGAAGGATTAAATGCCACAACGGTATTAGATACATTGACTTCTCTTCCTTCAGGAAAACTCTTGATTGTTTGTCCTCAAGGAACTGATATGCGCAATATATTACATAATGACTTAGGGTCGAACTCTGATCTTAGTGGTTTAGTGATTGCCATCTATTTGGTTAACGAACTTAATTAACTTTTAGTTGATAAGTAATTCAACCATAACTTAATAAGATTGAATGTTAATTTCAACATTTAAAGCTTTATGAAAATTGCTTTCAAGCCTCGTTGTTTTGCTTTGATTATTATGCTATAATTAAAAAAAATTAAACACATTAAATCCATGACAAAAAAATAAGTGGGATAAATAGAAAATGGGATTGCTTATGTATTGTTTAGTAGTCCCATTTTTAAAACCGCTATAAGTTAAGCTTCAAATCACTATATTATCACTTTTGACAAAAAGATTATATTAGAAAGGAAGTATACAACTTAGTATACAAGGTTTATCCATGAAAAAAATATTGTTAGGTGCTGTTTTTGTCTTATTTACTTCTATCATATTTGCATGCACACCTCCAGTTGATATGACTTCAACAACTGATGGTACTAACACAACAAATACACAACTCAATTGTCCTGTTCATAATCCATCTCTTAACGATATCGATTTTGAAAACAATAAAATTGCTCTTAACTTTCTTGGGCCTTCTGCTGGAACTTTTGATATCGATAAAGATCCAACCAAAGAATTGATTCAAGAGTTAACTGGTTATGATGTTACATATGAAGAACTGCCTCAATCAAATGCAACTGAGGCGCTAAACCTTAGATTGGGTTCAAGAGACCAGTTTAACGCAGTTAAAGTTACAAAGAATCAATATGAAAACCTAGTTCAACAATGTGCTTTGCTTGATTTGAGTGCATATATCGATAAATACGGCAACAATATCAAAAACGCAATAAGTGATAAATCATGGGAAGCGGTAACGATTGGTAATGCTATTTATGGGATTCCTGAAGCTGTTTCAAGTGAAAATATCGATTATACAATCGGGATCAGACAGGATTGGTTAGATGAGTTAGATTTACAACTGCCAACTACTCTAGATGAGTTCACTGACATGTTGCAAGCTTTTGATGATTACTTTGGTGTTGATAACCTTGGTAGGCCAAAATCTGCATTCAAAGCATTAACACTTGATAAGAATAATTATGTAATTCCAAGTGTAGCTTCTGCTTTTGGACTTTATACTGATTGGCAAGATATTGATGGGGAATTAATAGCTATGACAGAAAATCCGAAGTTCAAAGACTATCTAGATTACATGAAACAACTTTTCAATGACGGTCTCTTAGATGAATCTGTCGCTTCAAATGATTTCAGTACTTCTATGACAAAATTTGCCCAAGGGAATGCAGGTGCTATTGTCATGGCTTGGTGGAACTCTATTGCAGTTGCAGATGCATTAAGAGCTGGTGGTCAAATCGGTGCTGAAATCACTTATATGATGCCTTTAGAAGATGAGGCTGGAGTACGCTTGATAAAACGCGGAACCGGTGTTCCTTATATAACTGTTATTCCAGCTTATATGGCTGAAAACGCTCCATGGGCCATTGATTGGATTGACAGTAAGCTAGAACCTAGTAACTTCAAGGAAATGGTGATAGGAAAAGAGAATGTCCACTTTACTTATCGAGCAAGTGATGATACATATTACCCAGGTTACTACTTCAACGAAAAAGAGAACTCTTCATGGTTCTTAACAGGTACTATCGAAGAAGATTATGCAAAGTATTGGCAAGCTAGAGTTCGTAAAAGCGATGATATGTATGCCAGTTGGTATGCGATAAATCAATATGCAGATGATATCGGAATCTATGATCCATTGGCTTTTGCTCCTTCAATACCGGAGTATTCTGAATATGCAAATAGATTAGCTAATAACACATTGGCATTTGCAATACCTTATATATTTACAAATGATTCAAAAACATATGAAAACTATGTAAATGAATGGAAGAATAATGGTGGTCAAGAGTTATCTGACGCTTTGAATAATTGGTATCAAAACAGATAGATTAGGTGTCTTTGATGAGCGAATACAAAGATTTTAGAGAAAATGTTTTATATAAGATTTCCATGACTTTACTTGAATATATTGTCATTAGTGTTTTCGTTGTCTTTGTAAGTATATGCTCATTAGGAATTTTAATGTTTCCTGCTATTAGCAGTTGTTATTATTACTACTATAAACGCTTCAAAGATAAGCAATATGTCCAATTTAGGATTTTGATTACTGGCATTAAAAAAAACTATAAACAAACAATACCGCTTGGTTTAGTTCAATTGTTAATTCTATATATTGGTTACATAAACCATAAAAACTTCGGTTTGTTTTCAAGTGATAGCCAGATATTATATTACGGTATTATCGGTGCATCTTTATTGCTATTTCTTCACAACTTCTATACTTTACAATTAGTAACGTTTTTTGATGTTTCGCTTGTCAAGGCCATTAATCTTAGCTCTTACTTTCTTTTGGCCTACATCTTTTCGACTTTGACAATAATTCTTCTGTTTGTTGCTTTAGTATTTTCTATATTTTTACAACCTGTTTTGATCACAATAGTTTTAGGTTTTTTTATCCATCTAAGCAGTCGCATATTAATGGCAATATTTATCAAACATAGCCCTAAGGAAGATAACGATGATTAAAATTAAACAAAGAATCAATGAAATACTTCAAAACTATATGAGTTTCAAATTCATTGCTGGGTTTCTATTTTACCCTTTATTAGTTGCTATTTTACCTTTAAAAACTTTTTTTACGCCTACCTTATCGATATTATTCGCTTTAATTGCTTTAATACCTATTGCTTGTTTCATCAAAGAAGTTTATATCAATAAGACCATGATTTTGAAAGAAAGATTAAGCAAAAACTTCAAAATGATTTTTTTGTATTACCATTTTCTTTTAAGTTTTGTTTTAATAATTAAAGGTTCAATATATGCATACTTTGGTATTGCTTATTTAGTATTAGGCATCTTGCTTCTTATCTATATGATTTATATCTTTATAACCACTGTTATTTGGATATTTAGAAAAAAAATAATCTACTTCATCAAGTTTAATTGTGCAATATATATTGGAATTATTCTTGCTATAGCAAGTAATATTTTAGGATATAAAGGACATCCTTTTATTCCATTTTTCTTTGGTATTTTGATTTTTTGGATTTATTTCTTGATGTTTAAAAGAGTAATTCTGAGTATTAAGTATAAGAGTGAATATCAAGATAAAGGTTTAACAAAAATCTATTTAGCTAAGATCCCAATTGCCTTTATCTCAATGAGTATTCTAATGATTCATAGTTACTATTTGTCTCAGACATATTACTTCCTCTTGATGTTGTTGTCAACAATGTTTACTTATATGCTGATAGTTGTAATGGCATTTATCACTTTAAGAGATGAAAACAAAAGATATTTTAGAAAGAATTGGACGATTTATCTCTTTTTTATCCCTGCCGCAATCTTTGCAATTATCTTTGCTTATGTTCCGATGCTAGGTATTTTGCTTGCATTCAAAGATTACAATATCCATCTTGGTTCTAGTCCTATAGAAGCATTTATCTTAAGCCCTTGGGTTGGTTTTGAACACTTTCAAAAACTGTTTAAAACCGGCGACTTTGTTTTGGCATTAAAAAATACTCTTTTAATTTCTACATATAAAATTGTTTTTGTTTTCCCTTTACCTATAGTACTTGCTATTTTGATTAATGAAGTAAAGAATAAGATGTTTAAATCAGGAGTACAAACTCTTGTATACCTTCCTCATTTTATTTCATGGGCTATAGTCGGAGGTATTTTCTATGGCTTATTAGCTACTCATGGACCAGTAAACACTCTGTTAGTTGAGATTGGTTTAATGGATGATTCAGCTAGAGTAGTATGGTATAACAGGCCAGATCTTTTCCAAGGTGTTTTAGTTGTTTCTTATGCTTGGAAAGAGGTGGGCTATTCTGCTATCGTATATTTAGCCGCCATTGTAGGAATCGACCCCGCTTTATATGAAGCTGCTAAAGTTGACGGGGCTAACAAACTACAACAAATATGGAATATCACAATTCCTGGATTATTACCAACAATAATCATGCTCTTTGTCTTGCGTTTAGGTTATATTCTTGAAGCTGGTTTTGATCAGGTAATTGTCATGGCCAATGAAAATGTTAGAGGTGTTTCTGAAATCATCGGTACTTATGTTTTTAGAATCGGTGTCCAGGGTAGTGAGTTTAGCTTTGCGACTGCTGTTGGTCTGTTTAACTCAGTAGTTGCCTTAATTATGATTTTATTTGGTAACTTCTTGACCAAGAAATTCTTTAACCGGGGAATATGGTAGGTGATGTCTGATGATTGAAAGAAAAAGCGATAGAACCTTCTATATAATCAACTACCTTATCCTAGCTGTAATTGGCCTTGCTACTTTGTATCCTTTTATCAATATTTTAGCTGTTTCTTTGTCAAATCCTGGTCAAGTAGCAGCTGGTAATGTTACACTTTTTCCAAAAGAGTTTACCGATGTCGCTTATCAACAGGTAATTAATAATCCAAGATTTTGGAATGCTTTGAAGATATCTATTTTTGTGACGATAGTTGGAACGATTATCAGTGTATCAATAGTAGCTTTAGCCGCTTATCCAGCTTCAAAGAAAGAACTACCTTTTAGAACACCTTTAATGCTATTCTTTATAATTGTCATGTTGTTTAGCGGAGGAATTGTTCCAAACTTCATACTTGTCAGAGCTATTGGATTATATAACACAAGGATGGCATTAGTATTACCATCTGCTTTACAGGTTTACCATATGTTGTTGATTAAAAACTATTTAGAAACTTTACCAGTTGAGCTTGAAGAGTCTGCAAAAATAGATGGTGCAACAAACATTCAAATATTGACAAAGATTCTAATTCCTCTATCATTGCCTGTCCTAGCAAGTGTAAGTTTGTTTACAGCGGTTATATATTGGAATAATTATTTTAATGCTTTGCTTTATGTAAGCAACACTAATTTACAGCCCTTACCTTATTATGTATATCAGCTTATCCAATATTACTCTGCTCCGATAATTGACAACCCTGAACTTGCAGCTAAACTTGATAAAAATACAATTCAAGCTGCTACAATTATTGCTTCTACCATCCCTATTTTGTTAGTTTATCCATTCTTACAAAGATATTTTGTCAAAGGAATTGTTGTAGGTTCTGTAAAAGGTTAGAAAAGGAGAATTGCTATGGGTCAGAAAAATCGGATAAAGAATATTGGTATTATCGAAGGATTTTACGGTAAGCCCTGGACACATGAAAATCGGTTAGATGTCATCGATTTTTTAAGAAATAATAACTTAAACACATATGTATATGCTCCAAAAAATGATCCTTATCATCGAGATTTATGGAAAGAGCCTTATTCGCTTGAAGAAGCTGATAAGCTCCAAGAGATTATCAAGAAGGCCAATGATTATTTGATTAATTTTGTCTATTGTATCTCTCCGGGAAAGAACATTGATTTAACCGATGAAAATGATATCCAACTTGTCTCTAAAAAACTGCTTGCTATTAATCAAAACAATATTTCATCCTTTGCTTTATTGATGGATGATATCGATTATTTTCTCAATGAAACCGAGAAAAACCGTTTCCTCTCACCGGGTATTGCTCATGCTTATTTAGCAAACAAAGTATATGACTCATTAAAAACACAGATTAAAAACCTCGAGTTTTTTATCTGCCCAACTGAGTACTGGCAAAACTGGAATACAACATATCGTCAAGATTTATATGCTTATCTTAATGAAAATATTACTGTGTTCTTTACTGGTTATAACACAATTGCAAAAACAATCTCATCTGAAGATATTATCGATGCTTTCCAGATTTTTGGCCATCGTTTAGCTATCTGGGACAACTATCCCACTAACGATGCTAATAAAGACAGAATCTACTTAGGCCCTTTGCTAAATCGCCCTCACATCTTAGACAAAGAAATCATTAACACATATGTTATGAATCCCATGAATCAGTGGGAACTTAGCAAAATTGCTTTGATTACAGCTGCTGATTATCTAAGCAACCCTCTTGATTATCAACCAGAAAAATCTTTAGAAAAAGCAATTAGTTATCTATCAAAAGAATGGCACGTATCCAAAGAATCGCTAGATTTGTTCGTTCGATTAAACCAATCTACTAGACTAAAAGAATCTATTTTAAAAGATTTTATTGAAGATATCGATAAATCATCTAATCTAAAAATATGGCTTGAAAAGTTAAGAAAATCTCACCAAGAGTTAAATTCGGTAAATAGTAATCTTTTAGAAGAGATTGAACCGTGGCTTGATAAGATGTTTAAAGAGATTAAATACTTAGAAGCATTTATCGAAAATCAGTATATAATAGATTATAAAGATAATTACAATCTTGGCTTTAATTTTGGAAGTTATGCTCAAAGAAAAATAGGAGGTAATTATGAATAAACTAATTTCTAGTTTTTATCATAAATACACAAAAAGTGAATTGAAAATCGCTGAGTATGTAATCAGTAATGATATCACATATAAATCTATCGTCGAACTAGCAAAAGAGATTCAAGTTGGAGAAGCTACTATTTTGAGGTTTTGCAAGAAAATTGGCTTTTCAGGTTTCTATGATTTTAAGATATCTTATGCTAAAGCTCAAAATGATGAAGAAAAAATTGAAGAGCTTAATACTGTTGACAGAGTCTACAATATATATCAAGAAGTAATTAGCATGACAAAATCAAGAGTGACCATGGATTCTATCGTTGAAGCAACTAATTTGATTCATCAAGCAAAAGATATCTTGATTTTTGGCGTCGGCAATTCTGGCGTTACAGCTAAACAAGTGGAAGCTGTCTTGCAAAGAAAAGCATATTTAGCAAGAGCAATTTCAGATCCTCATTTTCAAGCTATTGTCGCTGCAACACTTTCAAAAGAAAGTTTGGTATTAGCAATATCATTGTCTGGTTATACTACCGATATTATAGAGTCAGTGCAAATAGCCAAAAAGAATGGTGCGAAAATCATTGCAATAACCAATTTTTCTGATTCGAGATTAGGGCAAATCGCTGATGTCAGCGTTTTAACAACTTCAAAGGAAAACCCTTTGGAAGGCGGAGCACTTTCAACGCAAATCTCTCAATTGTTTACTTTGGATTTGCTTTTTCATCAACTTGATGAAAGCAATAAAGCTTTGGTCAAAGAAATTAAAGAGAAAACCGCAAAGGCTATATCTAAAAAGATAGTATATTAAGGAGTCATTATGAGCAAAATAATGATCATTCCACTCGATGAAAGACCATGCAACATTAATTATGTCAAATATCTTGCTGCAGATACTTCAGTAGAGTTGTTGATGCCTCCAATAAAGATTTTGGGCAACAAAAAAAGAAAAGCTGATTATGATACTTTGATTGATTGGATTTTGAACAACCTTAATGGTATTAACTCAATCATAATGTCAATTGATATGATAGTTTATGGGGGAATTGTCCCTTCAAGACTGCATAATGATAGTATTGAAGTATTGTTGAAACGACTAAGCATTATTGAAAGAATCAAGAAAATTAACCAATTTATTAAAATATATGCCTTCAATCTAATAATGAGAAATCCTTCCTATTCTTCTAGTGACGAAGAACCTGATTATTATGAAATATGGGGGCGTGATATTCATCTTAAAGGAGTTTTTGAACATAAAAAGCGTTTAGGTATAATCAGCGAGGATGAGTTTTTAAAACTTCAATCTTTAAACCAATTATCCTTTCAAAAAGCATTTGAAGATTATCGATCAAGAAGAAGGGTAAACCTGCTTATCAATAAAGCAGTTATTGATCTTTTAGCAAATAGCGCTATTGATTATCTTGTTATCCCACAAGACGATGCTGCTTTATATGGATTGACTAAAATCGATCAAGAAGTAATTAAGAACTATATCAAAGAAAAGAACACCAGTAATAAAGTTATCATCTATCCTGATGCTGATGCCGTCGTCAATACTCTTTTTGCAAGAGCTTTACAAGAAAATCTTGGGGTATCAAAGAAGATTTTTGTAGAGTATGCTGTTTTTCAGGCCAGAGATATGATACCAAATTTTGAAGATCAACCATTATATAAATCCGTCAGTTCACAGATAATTGCTAGTGGCTCTGTGCTTGAAGAATTGATTGAAGAAGCAGACTTAGTTCTTATGATAAATGCTACGTCTGAGATGAAAGATATTTCTTGGCAAGACTCAAGTATTATGTCTGAACAATATAATAATCTTAGAGACTTAGAAGATTTCATAAGAAAAGCCCAAGAGTATCTTAAACATCAAAGAAAAGTTGTTATAGCTGATATTGCCTACTCAAATGGCTCAGAAAAGAAACTGATTAAGGACTTGATTAGTAAAGACCTTTATTTTAACCTTTCAGGATACGCAGGATGGAATACATCCGGAAATACTTTGGGTACATGTATTCCTCAAGGGATTATCTATGACCTTTTCGGGAAGACTAAATCACATCTAGATTTTCTAGCTTTAAGGTATGTTGAAGATTATCTCTATATGAGCAAAGTTAGACAGGAAGTTACTAAGGATTACCTGCCTAAATATGGATTAAACTATTTTGATGTTTTTGAAACTAGAGGCTTAGTTGCCCAAATTGTAAATAAGAAACTAAATGAATATGCTTTCGAAGATTTCAATAATAATTATAAGATAAGGATTATCGATTGTTTCATGCCATGGAAAAGAATGTTTGAGGTTGGACTAGACGTAGAAGTTTCAGTCTTTGAAACCAAAACTCGAAAATAGCTGTTAGAAAGTGAAAGGCAAAGAAAAACTTGTCTTTCTAGGAGACTCCTTAACAGAACACTATGATACAGACAAGCATTTTTTAAATTATCAAATTATTAACAAAAGTATTTCTTTTAGACAATATCGATAGTGTTTTATTTCGTCTGCATATTAATGTGATAGAACTTAAGCCAGATAAACTTTTTCTTCTTATTGGCACATTTGATATGGCTAATGGAAAAACGAATACTGTAATTGTTGAAGGTATTCAAAAAATCATATATACTACAGTCATACATAATCATAAAACCAAAATTTTTCTAGAGTCTATCTACCCGATATGTGAAAAAGATAACCCTATAATTAATAAGAATTACATTATCTATCGCAACAATAAAAGAATTAAAGAAATCAATAGCGAATTACAAAATTATTAAAAACTAATTTATAAATATTACAGAAAAGAGGCACAGTATGGAATTATTCAAAGGTGGTTTGGTTGTATCTTGTCAAGCTTTAGAAGATGAACCTTTGCATTCACCATATATCATGTCTAAAATGGCTTTAGCAGCTGTACAAGGTGGAGCTATTGGCATTAGGGCAAACAGTATATTAGATATCAATGCGATTAAAAAGGAAGTAAACGTCCCTATCATCGGTATCATAAAGAAAAACTATTCTGGATCTAGTGTACATATAACTCCTACAATAAAAGAAGTTGATGCTCTTGTAAATGAAGGTGTTGAACTAATAGCGGTTGATTCAACATTTTCCAAGAGACCTAACGGACAAACATTGGATGAATTTTACCAAGAGATAAGACGAAAATATCCCAAACAAAAGTTCATGGCTGATTGTTCAACAAAACAAGAAGCCTTCTATGCCGCTCAACTTGGCTTTAATTACATCGGTACTACTTTAGTAGGTTATACAAAGCAATCTCTAAACTTGAATATTGATGATAATGATTTTCAATTGGTCAAAGAGATTATTCAAGGTACAGATGTCCCTGTAATTGCTGAAGGAAATATTGACTCACCAGAAAAGTTCAAGAGATTGCTTGATTTAGGAGCATATTGCGTTGTTGTTGGTTCAATTATCACAAGACCGCAGTTTATCACTAAAAGATTTACCGACAAATTAAAAGAAAACCAATAATCTTAAAATCGATTATTGGTTTTTATATTATGTGAACTTTATCTTTAGGCCAATGCAGTTCTAGGCCTTGATCAACTAAGAGATTTTGAAATTTCTCAAAATGTTTAAAGTCATTGATAAGATCTTTCATTTTAATGCGGTTGTCAATTAAATAAGAAGCCAATAATCCCGCACTTTCACCGATATTCCACTCGATGGGATGAAGTCTAAAAGAGCCGTTGGTAAGGTGGGTTGTTCCGATGTTTTTGCATGCAGGGATTAGATTCTCAGTTTTAACTGGTATAAATGCTCCTAATGGTATTTCAAAAGGCCAGGTATTGGCATAAAAGAAAGTATTTGATTTTGTAGTTATATGCAAATCGATATGATAACAGCCAATCCCTACACTTTTTTCAACCACCGGCAAAAATTCGTTGGTTTCTGCCAAGATGTCTTGTTCACAAATGGTATGGAGAGCTTTTATCCTCCTTGATTCTCTAATATAAGGATACATCGCAAAACCATCTTTTGTATTTAAAACTGGCTCGTCAACTATCAGTTCCATTTCAAGATAACCGATTCTGCCGTTATCGTTGATTGCTTCTGTCTGAACATAATAGATTAAGGATTTAGTCAGTTCTTTTGCTAGTAATCTATGTATGTCTTCATATTCATCACCGAAGATATTGCCAAGAAAGTAATCATTTTGAGGCCAATTTATTGTTGTTTTCTCATAATCATTATCTAGTTTTAGTGTCAAGGGATTAAAAAATCTTCGATAAGACCATAGAGGCATGTTACCTTCATAAAAGTTGAAGAGTTTGCCTTTTTTTGTTGCTGAGTCCGGACCTATTCTGCTGAGAATCGAATAACTTGAGTATGGTGTTTTATAGTTCTTGAAAAAATCGTAATATGGGGATTTTTCAATAGTTTTAGTGTTGTTTGGATTCCATCTTAAAGCTGCAACATGTGTCACAGGTTGCAAATCATCTTTATCAGCAATATCCGCTGCGTGCAATTCATTGGTTTCTTCTTTACTCTCTGCCCCAACAACATAATCAGTCTTAGTTATTGGTAATAACTCTCCAGTTTCAGTTGCATCTAAAAAAACCTTTGCTTTAATAATTGTTTGCGTTAGACTTTCAAGATTTTCAATAACAATTGCTTCAATATTATGATTGTTCTTTATTGCTCTTACTGCTCTAACTCCTTTGATTAAAATTAAGTTTTTATCTAAAAAGGGGTTAATCATATCATCAAAAAGTTGTGCCGCTACCGTTGGTTCGAAAGCAAGTCTTGTTACCCAAGCTCCTCCTGGATTTAAATCTTTAATATCTAAATCCAAATCATATTTATCTATATAGTATTTCCTTGCATTATTTCTAAACTCTCGATAAGACTTAGTACAACCAAATTCTTCGATAAATGGATGTTCGTCTAAGGGTACTGCTTGTGAGGTCAACTGACCACCTAGCCACTTTGTTTCTTCAGTCAAAACAACTTTTTTTCCTTGCTCTAACAATTTGACTGCAGCTCTTACACCACCAATTCCTCCTCCCACAACTAAAACATCACAATCTATTACACTCAGTTCTTCTAGCTTTATTCTCAATGTTTTAATCTCTTTAGCTTTTACTAACAAAGGCTCACCTCGCAAAGGCTTCCCTAAGAAATCATGTTGTGATAATGAGTAAATATTGTATCTAGAATTAAGACTTAAATCGATATCTCTTTCAGTCGGATTAAAAACTCTAAGTTCAAGACTATTTTTTGCTTTCCTCAATGAAGAAAAATGGATTTCTGGTTGATTGATAGTAAACAAAGAATTTCTTTCTTCTACATGACCTTTTTTTACTAGACAAGGCAATCGAAAATCATCGGTATTATCAAAACATGGTCCCTCACCAAACGATAGTGAATACTTATATTTGAAAGTTCCTAACATCTGAGCATCTGGAGTACTCAATGATGGCCCAGCTCCCCCTCCGCGAGAATAAAAATCGTTATGAGATATTTTGTCTAGAGCTCTTAACATAGTAACTTCAAGGATGTCTTGATCTTTTCTTACTATTTGATATTCTTGCATTCCTAAGTGATGGAATGTCAATCCGTTTTCTGTTGTTATTAAAGATTGGCTAGGATCGACAACCACCTGTACTTCTTTGCCCTTTTCAGCCTTGAATTCTTCATTCCTAACAAAGCGCTTTACAATATCAAAAGCGGTATCACTGTAATGATATTGAATTACATCATTTAGATTGAATGTTACTCTAGTTCTATGGTTTTTAGCCTTGTTTAGGTATTTAACATCAAAATACAACTTTTGTCTGTCGTGGTATAGAATTACCCTGCATTCAATCTTGTTGTTTACTTTCACTTCATCCAATACATGTCTTTCTGTAAAGCCTTGCGGTAATATCAAATCATAACTGATATGTAATTCTTGATAGTACTCAGTCTGTTTTGCTTTTACTCCTGTTATTTGGGCTTTTGAAGTGATATCTCTGTCTGGTTTTGAGTAGTTATATGTATCCCCATCGTCTGTGGAACTATAAAAGACGTTTAATTGATTGTATGTCTTTCCGGAAATTTTGTCTAATACACTTAAAGAACCATCAATTTCAACAGTTACTTTCAGGATTTGGTTTTCAATAACATTGCTGTCTATAGAGGATAATATAATCGGGCTACCCTTCTTCAAGTAATAATTCTTGTTTGATAAACCTTGTAAGTCCTTTACTCTAAAGGCTACTTCATACTCATATCCATCAACAAACTCTGGTGCAAAATCTAGAGGTGATATAAAAATCTTCTTTGGTAACTTATCAACAATTATTGTAGTATATTCTATGTCTCCATCAGTAATTACAAATCGATCTGATAATTCATTATCTTTATTCAAGAAGAGCTTTATTGTTTTAAAATGATTGATTCTTCTTAAAGTTGGATTGTATAAGTTGAATATTGTATCATCATCAAAAACTTTTGTTTGATGTTTTGAGTTATTAAAGGTATTTGGGTAACTACTCATTTTTAAGTACTCATCATCGATTAGTTCTTGAATTAGATAATTGATTTTTGTACTTCTAACTTCCATTTCTTTATGAACTTCATCTATTGAACATCCACATATTGAATCGTGAGGATGATTCAATAAAAAATCAGTCCATATCTTATCCACTATCTCTTGATTCTCATACTCTACAAAAGGATAATTCCTAGCAATAAGTCCTTCAAGGATCTTTAAAGAATCTTCAATCTCTTGATTTTGTTGTTTTAGATAATACCTAGTACTTAATACATTTGGTAAAACATAAGCATTACGATTATCTCTTAGTTCTCCTGTGATTGTTTGGTAAGCATGCTTGTCTTCAATCGATTTGATATAATCAGAATAATTAGTAATCTCTACATCGATATTGTGAATTTTTTTTATTTCTGAAATATTTTTTTGGATATCATTTTTTGCAGGCATCAAATGATCTCCACCATTTGTAAGTAAGATGTTTTTCTGATTGGTGAAATCACTATGCTTATTGATGAAAACTTCCATCAATTCTTGATAATTGTCTTGATCGATTATGGGTTGATAGTATCCTTCCTTTAAGAAAACCACAAATACCTTATCACCAAAGGAGCACTCCCAATTGAAAAAAACATCATCAGGAAGAACTCCGCGCCAAAGAATTGCTGTATCAAGACCAAACTTAGTTAGTATTTGAGGCATTTGCGATATATGGCCAAAGGTATCAGGTAGATATCCTATCTTCATATAATCGTGAATTTCTTTTGATCTCTTGATTCCTATTTCTAGGTTTCTAATCAAAGATTCTCCATTGACAAGAAACTCATCGCTTAAGACATACCAAGGGCCGATGATGATCTTACCTGATTTTACTAATTGAATAACCTTTTTCTTTTCTTGTTGATTGGCAACACTCAGAAAATCTTCCAATGCTTTAAACTGTCCATCCAAGACAAAATATCCAATTTCACCTTTTTCAATCAGTTCAACAACCCTATTCAATACTTTCTTTAATCTAAGTATGTAGGTATCAACTGTATAATACCATTCTCTATCCCAGTGTGTTTGAAACACTATACTAATCTTTTCCATTTTTCATACCATTAGAAGCTATTAAATAAGCTCCTTTCACTCCAGCGAAATTTCCTAGTTTTGCTGGTACTACTAAAGCATCAAGATCTTTAGTTTTTCCAGATAAAAACTCGAATAATATATCTTTTTGACAGATAAGACCGCCTCCTATAATAATCAGTTGAGGGTCATAAAACATACAGATATTATGAATAAACAAAGCCAGTAAATCAGTATAATCATCAATAACTTTCTCAGCCGATTTGTTTCCAAGTTGATAAAGTTCAAACAATTCTTTGCCATGCTTGATTTTAGCATCTACTTCTTCAATAGCGGTTTTCTTTAATGCATTTCCACTTAAGTAACTTTCAGCACATCCCTTCTTTTTACAAGTACATTCTCTGCCATTAGGTATCAAAATACTATGTCCAAACTCAATTTTGTAATTCTGACCTCGGTAAAGTTTACCATTTATATATGCGGCTGTTCCAACTCCTGTCCCAAGTGTAATCATACAGGCATTTTCTATATTTTGATAACCTTCTACTTCCGCAATAAGCGCTCCATTTGCATCGTTTTCTATAAAACATGGCACCTTAAAAATCAACTCAACCTCTTCTTTAATACAAAAATTGACCCATCCTTTTAACGTGCCAACATTATTGGTTATTATACCTCTTTCTATATCTACTGCCCCAGCAGTTACAATGCCAATTGCTTTAACTTCCTCAACCCAAAGGTCTTTGATAAGTTCAATTAAGTTAAGCATGATTGCTTCTTTTCCCAAATCTTGTTTAGTTTTTCTTTTGGATTCTTTCAAAATGACTTTATCGAATAAAGCTCCCTTGATTTCTGTCCCTCCGATATCAATACCTATGATTTTCATAGCTGATCTCCTTGTATAACTTATGTCTTAATTATATCAAAAAAACATATGAAAGAAAATGATATATATTAATGTTTTTAAATGTTATATTATTCAATTAGTTTACAACCTCAATAACGGTGATTTCTTTTTTTAGCTTAGAAAAATCAAATAAATTTATTTCTAAATCGAATTATTTGATTAAATTTTAAAAATGTGTTAGGATTGAAGCAAATATAGAAAAAGGAGAATTAATATGAGTGTTAATGAAGCTAAAGCGGATAAACTATCCTTTAACAATTTAATCCGCTTCAACAAAATCATGGGTTCAGTCCATTTAGTACAAGGTGTTCTCATGATGTTATTTGCATTTCTTATCTACCCTAATCTCGATGGTACCGGTCAAACATTTACAATACCTGTAATCGGTAATTACTTAAATTTTGTCGAAGGTCAAGGTCTAGTATTAACTCCAACTGAAACACTATTTGAGTTACCTTTCCTTCCATTAACAGCTAGTTTTTTATTAATTTCAGCATTATTTCACTTCATCATAGCTGTTCCATATAAAAAGAAATATGTAGCTGATTTAAAACAAGGCATCAATAAACTTAGATGGTATGAGTATGCTATTAGTTCATCATTGATGATAGTCTTGATCTCTTCATTATTTGGGGTTAGAGATATTGCTGTTTTTGTATTAATTGCTTTGGCAAACGCCGCTATGAATCTTTTTGGTTTGGATATGGAGTTGATTAACTCCGGTGAAACAAAGGGTGAGAAAAAAGTCAATTGGCTTCCATTTATCTTTGGTTCAGTCATCGGCTTAGCTCCATGGTTAGCTATCGTATTCTATATTGGTGTTAACCCCAATCTAGCTAATGTTCCAGGTTTTGTATGGGCAATTTTAGCAACATACTTCATAGCTTTCAATGCTTTTCCTGTCAATATGTTCTTACAATACAAAGGCATTGGCAAGTTCAAAAATTACCTATATGGTGAACGTGGTTATATAATCCTCTCATTAGTCGCAAAAACTATTTTGACTTGGCTCGTATTGTTTGGTGCATTCCAACCTTAATAGTCAAGAGAATATTCTAAAAGAAAAATATACCCTGTATTTAAACACACGCGAGTGTTAATAAATACAGGGTATTTTAATTTAACGACTATTACTTATAGTTTATTACAATAATTTATCCTCATCGAATCTATCAATTTGACTTTGAATCATATCTTTAACTAACTTAGCAACGCCACTTGAATCTAGTGTTTGATAATCTTCATAAGGAATCGTAGGAAGAATACCTAATTGAATAGTAACAGGTTTTAATCGTAACTTATAAGGCATTTTATGCATGTCATACATGCATACTGGAACAATTGGCAGTTTGCCTCTCATAGCTACTTTAAATGAACCCGCCTTAAATTCAGACATGTTATTACTATGAGCTCTTGTTCCTTCAGGATATATGACAACAGGTTGTCCGCCCTTAACAGTTTCGATTGCTAATTGAACTGATTCAGTTACAGAGCGATCTGCTTTCCTAGAAATACCAATTCCTCCCATAAAACGCAATGCATGTCTAACCAAAAAGACTTTGAAAAGGGTTTTCTTTGATAAAAAAGCAATGGGATACTTTTCTAATGCAATAATTAAATACATCGAATCTGCAAACTCACTATGATTTGAGTAAATAACAAAGTTATTGTTTTTAGGTAAATTTTCCTTGCCAAACACTTCCATCCGTACCCGAAAAAGATATAAGAAAACATATTTGCAGTACTCAACTAAAATTTTTCTTTTCCAAGGTTTTGCTCCACTTGTTTCAGAATTCAAGATCACAATTATCGCATATAAAAGGATAAAGAGAAGGAAGACAATGAAGTTAATCACTATAAAAATGATTATTAACAAGGGTATTTGATATTGGAAGGGAATAGAATCAGTAATGAAATATAACCAAATCGACCCAAGTAAAGAGACTAATAATTGAATTAAGTACAAAATCATGAAATCACTCCTATGACAAAACTAAAATAGTCAATTGCAATATTTAAATCAATTGTTATTAATGCAGAAAAATATTTATAATTTTACACTTCTTTTGTGTATCGCACAAGTAATATGCATATGATTTAAGTTAATAACTACAGCTTATTGATTCAATTATCTTTCAATTGCCTTGATAAAAGCATCAACTATTTGAGGATCAAATTGACTTCCTGAACAACGCTTCAACTCTGCTTTTGCTTTGCTTATCGTCATTGCATTTTTATATGGTCTTTTAGAAGTCATCGCTTCAAAGGCATCAACAACACAGATAATTCTAGAAAATAAGGGTATCTCAGTTTTCTTTAAACCCTTAGGATAACCAAACCCATCCCAACGTTCATGATGAAATAATGCATGCACAGCTAAATCGGAATATTGATCAGCTGCTCTTAATATTTGATAACCAATTTTAGTATGTGTTTTAATTAATTCATACTCTTCTGGTGTTAGTTTTCCAGGTTTATCCAAAATATGATCGGGGATGGATATCTTACCAATATCATGAAAAAGCCCTGCCATTTCTAACTCTTTTAAATCTTCTCTATTTAAGTTAAGTGCTTTTCCTATTTTAACTGCAAATTTACTGACTCTTTCAGAATGCCTTTTCTCTAAGGCAAACTTATCGGTTAAGGTGCTTAAAATTGCCTTAATAGCACTATTTCTCACACTAACTCCCTCTGATATCTTATGCCGGTACATTCTATTCTCTGCCAATTGAAATACATCATCAATCTTAATATTAGAGTCATTTATAATTTCATAACCAATAGATAAAGAAATTGAAATATTCTTAATCGGCCGTTTAAGAAGGATTTGGTAAATCTCTTCTTTATATTTTTCCATTTTTTCTAAACTGACATTGCCTTGTAGTAAAACGGCAAACTCATCACCACCTAATCTAGCTACAATATCTGGTTTTGAAAAAACCTGATTTAAAACATCCGCAACCATTTTTAAAGCCTTATCTCCAACAATATGACCGTAAGCATCATTTATAATCTTTAATCCATTAACATCCATCATCATGATTCCAAGTGGTATATTTTTATTTCTTAACAGAAAGTAAAATGATTCTTGAAAAAATCTGCGATTATGAAGACCGGTTAAGTAGTCATGTTTAATGAGATAGTCCATTTCTTTTTCTTTTGTCTTTTTTTCTGTTACATCTCTAAAAATCAAAACAACCCCTATATTCTCTCCCAATGCATTTCTTATCGGTGATGCTGTATCTTCAATGTAGTACCTTTTCTTATCCTTAGATATTAGAATTGTATGATTATCTAATTCAACAACATTATTAGTAGATAATACTTTTTCTACTGGATTTTGAATTTCCCTGCTCTCATCTTCAGAAGTGATATTAAAAACTTCACGTAAAGGCCTTGATACTGCCTCTTCCTCTAACCAACCCGTCAAATTAGATACAACTGGATTAATTCCAGTAATTATTCCAAGAGCATCTGTAGCTATTACCCCATCACCAATAGAATTAAGGGTTGCGGCTAGTTTTTCTTTTTCTTCAAGAATATCTAACTCTAATTGCTTCTGATTACTTATATCTCTAACCCACTCAACAAAAGACTCGACATTTCCTTCTTTATCAAAGATAGGAATGCCTCGAACATCAAGCCACATTCCTTCATTTATTTGCGCTTCTACTTGGATAGGTTTCTTAGATTTCAGAACTTTTCCCGCTTCGCAATCAGTACATATTTCATCTTCTCCCCGATATGTTTTATAGCACTTGCTAGGGATTATTCTCTTTTCCTTTGGTATATCTGCAAAACCATTCCAATTGCTGTATAAGATATTCATATCAGCATCATGGATTGAAATCATATCCGGAATTACATCAAGCATCTTCGGAAACAACTCTTTATTTTGAAGTAACTTCTTCTCTGAATCTTTAAGCATTTCTTCCATTTTAATCCGGTCTGTTATGTCTCTTGAAAATGCTGTAGCACCGATAATCTCATTTAGTTCACCAAATATTGGATTATAGAATGTTTCATAATATCTTACATTTTGATCCCCATACTCTTGTATTGTTTCGTGAGACTGGCCTGACAACGCTAAATCATAATTTTTCTTTGCATTTATTTTATCGGTTTTAGAGCTTATTGAGTCCATTAAGCTCATACCTATTTCTATATCTACTCCATAGGCAAATTGCATAACCTCTCTATGAACTTCGTTAAAATATAGATAATTGTAATCTTTATCTATCGCTAAAATAATAATATCTTTTGGACTTTCTAGACTAGATTCTAACAATAGTTTAGCTTTAGTTTGACTAATCTTATCATTTGTTAGATTGACTACTATTTTCATTATTACCAAAAAATAATCAACTATCTCTTCCACTTTCTCTTCAGTTAAAACCGGTACTTCGCGAACTGCTTCTAGATAAGACAATTCATCAAAACCGTATTTCAATGCTTGCTCTTTAAAGAATTGCATCTTTGGTTCTTCTAAAAAGAACTGCCCTGTAAACAGATTAGCTATATGCTCTCCTTCAATAATTAATGGTATCGATAGATCAATTAAACCATTATGGCAATTATAAATATTATACTTTTTATCTCCTGTTTTATCATTCGCTAGTAAGGTATCACTTAAGATACAGTTTTGATTGGTTTTGGGATTGATACGATGAAAATCTGTACATATCCGTCTCCACCCAGATTTAGATAAGATTCTGCCATCCAAATCTAAAATAGCTGTGACAAAACCCGTTGATTTATTAAAATTCTCTAGCAATATATTGACTGTATTGAAATCGATAAAATCTAAAACTTTCATTTTCATTTGTTATACACTTATCTAATAGTTTTCATAACCTCTCTTGAAGTATGAAACTACTAAATCCTTCTCCTTCTTTTCAATTTTTTTGTAAGAAGTTAAATTGTCATAAACACTAGAATACCCGTTGAAATCATCTGTTCCGTAAATTGAAGCAAAGCTAATGATAAATGTTATACATTTAATTATACATCATTATCTCTATTAAATATACACAACTTAGAAACATGTTATGATTATACTTGTTGTTGTTTTCATGAAATCCGTGATTATTTAACAAAATTTTGCTTATTACATAAACAGAAAAAATGCTAGTAATTCATTACTAACATCTCAATCTACTATTTATTTATACTATATATTAGTTATTCCAATTTAGATTTATAACTCTTCAAGAATAATCTCATTCGAACTCTCTTTACGATTAACTATTGCTTTATGAATGAAGTATAGGTAAGGTATCCCAAGATTTGTTTCCAAAAGAGAATTAATGATTAAAGGATTCCAATCAAGCGGTCTTATCCCAGAAACAAGCAAAACTGCTTCCCAAGAAAACTGAACAATTATCCCTATAAACAATAATTTCAACAAGGGAATTCTTTCGTTTTCCTCCTTTAGATTCTTGACTATCACTATTGAATATCCAACAAATAAAATTATAGCCATATACCCATGATAACTTCCGGTTCCTCTTGAAATTTGGATTAAAGGAAAAGCATTTCCAAAACTACCTGAAACCAAAGCAACAGCTATCCAGCCCCCAATGATTAATAATGACCACTCTAATATTCGTTTATCTCTATCTAAAAATAACCAAATCCAAACAAAATTAGTGAATCCATAACTTATAGATAGCCAAAGCAAAAAAACAAATGTATTAGCTCCAACAACAACTCTAGTTCCTAGCAATAAATAAAAAATACCATAGTCAACTATGAAGTATAATACTCCTCCTGCTAGTCCAAATAAAAATGCTTTTGTCTTCTGATGATAAACGAGTAATACTCCCAAAAATATCAAAAACCCAATATCTAGAATAATATAGAGCAAGTTTAACTCTCGTTCAACTAGATAATCCATTCAAACCTCCAAATATCTTTAACTAGCATTGATTATAAAATATATTCATCAAAAATCTTTCTAAATCTTAAAACTATCTTTCATCATGAAATCACTGGCTCTTCAATAGGGTATATATAACTTTCTGGTAAATCTTCATTCGCCATAGTAATATAAACAACACCATCTTTGACAAAGATGCGGTAATAAACTGTATCAATTACCCTAAACCAAAGGTTTTGATTATAGCTAACCTTAACCTCTTCTTCAATATTGTATGATGTCAAAACCCATACAAAATCACTATCTAAATCCTTTGCTGGATTAAAATCATCATTTAAATATCCAGTAATACTAACACTAAAGTTTGATACAAAGCATCCTCTTTGGAAAAGTCGATCTGTCAATCTGTCTTGAGGAATCATTGTAGGATTATGTTTATATTGATAACTAAAAGTGAAGTTATCAAAATCTATTGCTTGGGTTTCAAATAAGTTCAAACTTTGCAAATACTCTTTCATTTCATCTACTGTATATTCATAAGGATAATCAATCATGAAGACAGCTTTCTCCATATCTTTTTCTCTTTTTATCTGTGGCACATATAATATAAGGTGATCTCCTTGATCAGTCTTGATATATGTTACTCCTAACCAAGCCATATTACATGGGTCTTCATATTGAACTTTTTTAAGTTGTTTTTTCATATCTGCAGTCAGATACTTAAACGAGTTTTCAGTTTCGTAATCAGGATCTATACTGGTTCCAGCATAGACTTTTTCTACGATTACATCGTATTTAGCTTCGATAGTTTTAACTAAATCAACATCTATTGGATCACTTGAGAACAAAAATCCATCACATACAACTAGACTAAATAGTGATATAAACATAAGTACAAAAGTTAATATTTTCTTCATTAAAATCCTCCATCACTTATCAAACTGACTATAATATATTAAATGATCATCAGTAATTATAAATGAATATTCACTTTTATGATTATATCATTTAAACAATCAATATAAAAGCCATTTTCAAAAATTATAAGCAAAGATTAATTATTTAATTACTTGTAAAAATATATTTGTTTATCTTCAATAAGTGATCGGCAATTAAAAAGCATCATAAGGTATCGGGAAAGTACCGTCAATATCTTTAAAACCGTATTTTTTCCCTAATTCAGCTGTAACCAATACTTTTCCTGTATGTTCAAGGATATTACTATCTCCTGCAATTGCAGCTATTGATCTTCCTACAAAAATAGAAGATTCTTTCTTGTTATTCGGAACTTTTTTATAATCATCAATATAACCAGGATATAAAGAAACACAACTTACACGAAAACTCTTTAATTCTTCAGCCATATCAAAAGTCATTTTATCTACCGCAGCTTTTGCAACACCATAGGCAACATTGCCATAATACTTTTTGCTGGCATAAAAAGAAATGTTCACTATTAAACCGCTTTTTTGCAAAGTCATTATATTAGAAGCAAAAACCGAAGCAACATAATTAGATCTAACCCCCACGTCATGCATTTCATCATACAGTTCAAGAGGTTGTTTCCAAAAAAACTCTTTCCATTTAAAGCCCCTATATTGACTACGATTTCTCAACCGTAAATAACCGCCCCAAGCATTATTAACGAGGATATCCAAGTGTCCTTCCTTATCAATAATCATCTTAAAAACGTCTTTGACATCTGCGTCATTCAAGTGATCGCAAACAACTGCGTATACCTTCCCACCAGCATCATTCGCTTTTTGGACATCTTTATCTTTAATAGTTCTACCAGTTACATAAACAGTTGCTCCCGCTTCAGCTAAGCCAATCGCAATACCTTTGCCAACATTACGAGTTCCTCCAGTTACAAGAGCTACTTTTCCTAATAGTTTTTTCATCATGATTTCCCTTCTTATCTATATAGAATTCTATTTAGTAAAATCATCATTCTTTAATATTCTTTTTAAGTTTCTTATACATATGATAAATCTTTATCATTGAAATTAAATGGATGAAAGCAATAACAACAACAATGATAATTAAAGCTAACTTCACTCTTGTGAAAAAGCCAGACACTTGCAGGTTGGGTATAGCGTAAATTATATAAAAATACAAAGGAAATCCAATAAGTGCTAGAAATCCAATAAGTCTAATATATGCTTTTCTCTGTGACTCAAAATCATTAAATAAAGATAGATTTACATTACTCTTTGCTTCTTGATAAAAATAATACCATCCATTACCAGAAGGCACTGATGTCCACCCTGCATCCTCATAAATCTGTAAATACTCCTCTTGAGAAATCTTTCCGCCTAAACCTCTAAAATCCATTTGATAAATTAAGTTCTTAGTTTCTCTTTTATCAAATATATATTTAAAAACCTTCACTTCTATCAGTACATAAGCTTTTTTAGCTTGTTCCTCAAGAAACTTCTTTTCTTGGTCTTGTTGCCAAATCCAAAACCATTTTCTAATTGCTAAGTTCATTGATTCACCCCTATTTCTTGATACCCATTATTAATCATTTCACTTAATCTTTTAAGTTCATAGTCTATAAGTTCTCTACCTAAGTCTGTTATTATATAAAGTTTCCTTCTCTTATTATGCTCATCTTCACCAATCAAAGTAATAAGTTTATTCTCCAATAATACATTCAATGCCCCATAAAGAGTTCCTGCAGCTAAAGTTAACCTGCCTTTGCTCAAAGCTTCTACTTTCTTAATTATTCCATACCCATGCAAAGGTTTATTCAATGACAGTAATATGTAAAAAGTAGCTTCTGTTAGCGGGGAAAATTGTTTAATTCTTAAATTCATCTAATCACTCTCCTTTTATATCTCTTGCCGTTATATCGGCTATCTATATATCGTATACCTATATAATACATAAAGATTAACTTTATGTCAAGAAAAAGAAAATAAAAAAAACCCTTAAGCCTTTGAAGACATCTAATCTTCAAGCAAAAGGGTCTTGCTAAAACCTTTATTACTAATATCTTTTCAGTGGTATTCTTATAAAGTAATATAGCAATTCCATCCCACTATGTTCATAAGCTCTGACAAAAGAATCATCTACTTGAAAATTCTTAATCTCCATATTAAAGTCTTTTAAAGCAATTCTTCTAACTTGATTTAATGCTTGTCCAAATTCACTTTCAGTAAAACCTGGATGTTCAAATTTTAGATATTTTTGTTCCGGAATAATCAACTCTTTAAACCCATGTTTTTCTTCAACATAATAGTCGACAGCTGCATCTTTACCAAAAATATATCCTTCTTTTGTGAAGGCTCCATATCCCTCATTAAAAACTCCTGGTATGCTTGCTAGCAGACCGTGCAATAAATCACAATCTTTACCTTCTCTTTCTTGTTGCTCCCAAAAAGACATATAGTTGTCTACTCCTTCTTTCTCTAAATAGACAAACTTATGTTCTGGCATGACTTCTACTGAAACTTTAATCTCTTCATCTTTAACCATAATTACCTCTCCTTCTTTTCTAATATACTCTGGATATAACACATCTTTTTTAAACACATAGGGAATCATTCTTTTGGTTTTTATATACTCTCTGGGTGTTATGGAAAAAACTTCTTTAAAAGATCTTGAAAAAGCTTCTTGAGAATTATAACCATACTTAATAGCTATATCAATGATTCTCACTTGCTTATCGCGAAGTTCAATAGCTGCTTTAGTTAGTCTTCTTAGTTGAATGTAATTTCTTAAAGTACTGCCCATATAACGTTTAAACTCTCTGCTAGTATGACTAGGACTATATCTAATAAACTCACTAATCTCCTTAAGACTTACTTCATCTTCTAATTTTCCTTCAATCCAATCTATTGCTTTTTGGATATCGATTTTCATGTGTTACCTCCTTAAGTATTTTATCAGAAAATGTTAATTATGTTTTGATTTGAAATGCTCACTTTGATTATATCATATAATACAATAAAAATTTTTTGAGTTAAGGAGTGTATGATATCTTATAACTTTCAAATTCTTCTAAAATAGTCGACACAAACATGATTATTAATTTAATCAAACTCAAAGCTCAGACTCATTTTTTAAAAAAAACCTTAACTTTATTGTTAAGGCTTTTTTGAAATATCAAATTTTCTATATCACAGTTAATCTATTAATTAATACGCTCTCTACACAATCTTCTATTGCTACTTTGAAATCTGTTATATGTTTGCTTGTATTATGCATTTTCCAAGCCAATTCATTTTCCCATATCTCATAGAACATAAGAATAGTGGGATTATCAAGATCTTGATGTAATTCATATAATAAACACCCAAACTCTTTTCTAGTAGGTTCTAAGATTTTCAACAGTTCAGACTTCAAACAATCTAATTTCTCTTCTTTTGCTTGAAACTTTACAATAAGTGATATTTTTTCTTCCATTACCGATACTACCTTCCTTTATTATTTACTGAACTCATTAAAACATTCTTTAGTATCATTCGAATGGATATACTAAATCGATCTCTTTTCTGATTAAATCCAAGAGTTTCATACTTTTTCTTGTTTGATCATATGTCATTAGATCATTCTCAATTTTTCCTTCTTCAAGAGTTTTAACAAAAGCATTGATTTCATATGGAAACCCTTCACCTATGTGGGGGAAATTGAATACTTCATCATTAACTATTACTTTTTCGCTTCTCCAAAAGTTTTCAATTATCACTTTCCCTCTCTCAAACTCAACAACAGCTGGACTGTTTCTTTCCTCCAAAAAACTAGATACAAGTGTGGCAGTTGATCCGTCTTCATAGACTATATCAACTATGCATTCACTGTCAACACCTGTTAGGTATTTTTTAGCTTTTACACTTAATGATTTCACTAATTGATTGGTTATGTTAAAAGTATAAGCTACTGGATATACTCCTAAATCTAACAGACTGCCCCCCGCTAAACCAATATTGAATAAACGCTCTTTATCTTTTTTAAGCTCCATCGCATAAAAACCGAACTCTAGAAATGCATGTTTGAATTTTCCAAGTGAACCTGATTGAACAATTTCTCTTATTTTTGCTGTTGAAGGCAAAAATTTAGTCCACATACCCTCCATTAACAAAACTCTATTTTCCTTTGCAGCATGCACCATAGTTTCAAACTGTTCTGTATTAATAGCGATTGGCTTTTCACAAAGAACATGCTTTTTATGATTCATAAATAATATTGATTGTTCCATATGAAAATTATGAGGAGTTGCAATATAAACTGCATCAATTTCACTAAATCTTGCCATTTCTTCATAACTACCAAAAGCATAATCTAAAGCATATTCACTCTTAAAATCATTTGCTTTTTCAATGGTTCTTGAAGCGATAGCTACTGCTTTAGCTCCATTAACATATTTTATCTCTTCTACAAATTTTCTAGCAATTTTTCCTGCACCTACAATACCGAATCTAACCATAACTTTTCAAAACTCCTTTTATAATATATCTTTGATTTTCACCCATTGTTGGGTTTTAGCACTCTCATATATCCTCTCATTGATAACCATTTGTCTTAGACCATCGTAAAATGTTGCAGTTAAACCTAGCTTATTTCCATTATAGACTTGTTTAAATACTTGTTTGAATTGATCTGCATATCCTTCTGTATGACCTGAAGGATAATCAAAAGTATCAATTAATTCCTTCATCATTAAAAAATCTTTAGTTACTATTTCATTGGGTTTAAATCTATGTCCAATTATAACCTCAGCACTTTTTGATAAAGACCACTGTGCAGATGCATTTTTTCCCGCAATCAATATTTCTATATCATTTTTTTTACCAGAGAAGCTTTGTGAGAATATTGCATTTCCAATAGCTCCATTATTGAATCTAATAAGCAACGATGCAATATCTTCAGTCTCAATTGGAATATTTTCATATTCTTTAGCATTCTCAATACTAAATGATTCTATATGACCTATCGCTTTTTTTCTTAATGGATAAACTGTTTTGAAGTCGGCAAAAACTTCTTCAACAATTAATCCTGTCATATATTCAACTAAGTCAATCCAATGTGATCCAATATCAGCCACAACTCTTGTTTTTCCTGACTCTTCTACATTTAATCTCCAAGAGTAATCAGTATCATACAACATCCAGTCTTGAACATAGTATCCTGTAACTGCAATCACATCGCCTATTTCACCTTTTTTTATTGTATTATTAACATAAGCAGGCCCTGAATAAAATCTATTATGATAATTTACAAAGCATAGCAATTTTTTTCTTTGGGCTAGATAATACAACTCTCTTGCCTCATCAATTGTATAAGTCATTGGTTTTTCAAGAACGATATTAATAGATTTGTTCATTGCATATTTAGCTATTTCATAATGAGAATTATTCGGGGTACAAATATGGATAAAATCTAAGTTCTCATTGTCAATCATTAGATGGAAATCTGCATAAGTATTTTCAATAAATAGTTCTTTGCCTTTTCTTTCAATATCATAACTATCACATATTGCAACTACTTCAATATTACCTAAACGTCTTAAAGCCTCAAGATGTAAAACCCCAACAAAGCCAATTCCTACAATTCCTACTCTTATTTTTTTCATAAAGTCTACCTTTCATCACTAGTCAATTTAACAATCAACGAAAAAATGATTTCCTTAATAACATACCTGATACATAAACATAGTTTATCACTTAAACTATATTTTGTAAATGAGTTTGTCTTAATTAGGTTCGAAGGAATTAATCAATCATTATTGATGAGCTATGGAAAAGTTTTAAGTAAAATAGCGATAAGTCTTATCGCCTCTTAAAAAGGAATCAGCAAATAGTTAAGTTCTTAAACAACAAAAAGAAAAACAAGCATTTCCATATATCAAAGTTTCTTTATGTAGATTTCAAACTATTTTTAAGATTTTCTAATAATCGACTATCAAAAGAGTTCATTCTGATTAAATCACATGTGATTTAGTGTATTATTTGATTAACAAAAATTGATTAATCAATTAACTATTCAAACAACTTATCTCACAATTTACACTCTTTTGGAAAAACTAGAGACGTATTCAATTGATTTTTCAAAAATATCTAAACTAAATGTCGTCTCTCCCATATGAAACCTATTCAAAATTATTCAACTAAAAATCCATAATCCAAGAATCTACTTCTTTTCTTTGCTTCTCTTGTCGTTAATAATATCCATCTCAGCTTCATCAATTAAAGTTATGTTATTCTCTTTTGCCCATTTTACACAACCATCAACCGCCGCTTTTAGAAAAATTCTAGGAACTCTAGCCAATCGCATGCATGCTGCATCAGTAAATTTAACTAATGGATCAGTTCTATCAACCGCATATCTAACTGTATCAATATTGATAATCTTTGGAGCTGGAACAGGCTCTTGCCTATATTTTTTTGATGAAGAATACCAAAAATGAGTATTATCACGATAACCATAATCAACTGGGATCTTGGGAAAGTTATTGCTTTTCACACCATTTATTATACTATTATGGTACTTGTCTTCCATTAGAATCTTATCTATTCTCAAGATGAAGTGTGCTCCAAACTTAGATGTTATCCCATTGAAGCTTCGATATGGCGGTTCATAACCTTCTAGATTACCAGCTTTATCTTTGTAAGCATCTTCTAAATCCGACATCCAAGTACACTCAAATACTTGATAAGATTCGGATATTATCTTTGGTCTTGTTAATTTGTCACCAACTTTAGAATCTTCTAAACTCAAGGTCAACTTAGTCATTTTCTCTTTAGACGTATCTCCCGGATAACCTAGTCTAACTGTTTCTTTAAAGAATTTCTTATTATCTGGCAAAAAGTTCAAGGCACAATTTGGTCTTTTCAATAGATTTTGTGCCGTATTGGAACTATTTCTACATTCAAGAATCATTGCGTAATAATCTTTACCTGCAACATAATAAGGAAAACACAAAGAGTAAGCTCCTAATGAAGTCTCTCCCTCGTCATCAATAGTAGAAATTAAAATAGTTGGCATCGGAAAGAAACTAGATGTTTGATAAAAGTTATCAACAATTCTTAAGTCTTGAAAGTTAGGCATTAATTATTTCTCCTTTTTCTTAATATCTAAAATTAATTTAAAACATTATTCTCATATAAAACATTTAACAATGATAATATCTATTCACAAAATTTTGCAAAAAGCGAAAATGATGATTTCTAAACTTTACCAATATGATTTACAAACCTTTCATGAGTACATGATGAAAACAATAGCTCATTGTTTTTATAAAAGGCTAAATCTTCAAGGGGTTGAATATCATATACAGTATTAAACTGATTCAACCAATACCTCCCAAACTCATCAAATTTAAAATAATATACAATGCTTAAGTTTGAAGAAGTAGTACAATGCCATGAAAATGTTGTTTTTGCTTTAACAAGATTCTTATACAAAGGCGCTAAAATAGGTTTCTTAAAATCAAAGTCTATTGGTCTTTCTATATCATTAGCAATCAAATCTTCGATCGTTTTCTTAAAAGTATTATTATACATTTGGATATCATGATAAAAATGCCATAGATTAGTTGGTTTATCATAGATTGTATCTAAACCAAAATGATCACATATATATGGGCTTTGATCAATTAAATCTCCGTTCTCAAATCTTTTTTGAAACTCCTGACATTCTTTATCGATGTTCCTATATAGTTCATCAAATGAGGGTAAAGAATTTTTGGCTTCATCATTAAAACTATTATAATGACATCTTAAATGTTCCTTGTTTATATTACAAATCTCCGTCAAAATCTCCTCGCCTTCTTTTTGACTCAACTTGAATCTTTCAAATGACGAATTGTCCAAAAAAGGTCCGGTCAATGAAAACATATCTGCATCACTATATATCAATAACAAATCACTAATCAGTTCATCTTTATTACTATTGTACATATTCATTTCTCCTAGTTATCTTCTTCATTTGTTAAATCAATTGAATCGTCAAAAAATTACAATCCTAATATCTATTGGGGATAAAATATATAAACCAAAGAAACCAAAGAAGAGTAAGTAAATACCAATAGCTTTGGCTCCCGTTGAAGGCATTAACAATATCTTCAAATGATAAAAACCCTAGAAAACCAATAAAACCTAACCACCAAAACTGGTTATAAATTAGTTTTCCTTTTAGTTCTTCATTTTTATAAATTGCCATGTAAAACCAAACTTTTTGGTTAAAAAACAATTTAGTTAAAAAACTGGTCTTTTTGTAAACAACATCAAATCCAAGTTTTTTGTATAGTTTAATTGCTTGGATGTTTTCTTGTGTAACAAATAATGTTAATCGCTCAAAATCAGGGTTTTCGAATGCATACTCCTTTGCTTTTTTTAAAAGTTCATGCCCTATACCCAAACCTCTTGCGCTTTTTGCTACAGCAATATGTTCAATATAACAGTCCCTCTTTTTGGGTTTACTACTCAAAATTAGCAGTGCAAGATTTAGTCCAATAACTTTCATCAATCCATATTTTTTTACTAATTCTTTGAAAGAAACTTTACCGGTTATCTTCTTTTCTTTTTTATTATGCCATGATAGTTTTATAACCCCTTTTATTTCATTGTTGTATTTCGCAACCCAATATCCTTCTTGAAACTCATCATCAAAATATCTTGACTCTAGTAACAATTCAATTAATCTTTCGGTATCAAAATTCAAAAGATGCTGAAACTTGTTTTCGAATGAATGTACAAGAATTTTGATTACACTCTTTGTATCATTACTTTCAAATTCCCTAATAGTTAATAAATCATGAGATATCATATTATTTATATACCTAAAACTATAACAATAGTTATGAAATAGTGTCCTTTCTTCATATTACATTAACACTGTATTTGCTAAAGCAATTACAATATTAAAGATTAAGAAAAAGTTAATATTTTTTTATCAATTAATATTGTATTAGTTCTATCAATCTTCTATTCTCGTATATAGTAAGTAATGCTAAACATTGCATCAACTTCTTCAGTCAAAAAAACCTTGATGTAATATGTACCATTTTCTAAATCTAAAGATTCATTTCCATGACATTCGATAATCAGATTAAGTTCAGAATCATAAATCTTGAAAGTTAATCTATTACTGGATTCAGTCGAAGATTGATGAAATTTGAAAATATAATTCCCCGTTTCAGAAACAGTAAATTTAACAACCCCATGCTTATCAGTACCAGGTACAATTAGAACATTATCTTGATCAATATTTAATAAAGGTGCTGTAAGAGTATTTGTAGAAGTGAAATTAATATCGATAAACTCCCAATTTAAATCATAATCAGATCCATCATAAAGCCCATTCAAAGTTAATATAACGAAACTACCTTTTTGGATAAATAGATATATCTCTCTTTCTATATTAAGTCTTTGAAAATCACCATAAGTCTTTATGTTTATCAACCCTGTATTAAAATCATTCAAAGTTAATTTTATCACTTTTTCTTCATCACTATCTGGCATTAGCAAATACAATACTTTTTCGTTTTTATCCAGAGTTCCTATTAGATGAGTATCTGGTAAGTAAAAATAGTTTTCTTTACTAAAATCGAGGAAATTAAACTTAAATGTTGTCGAAAAATAATTGTTATATCCATGAGTTAACTTTCCATAATAGATACCAGAGGATTCAATCTTAAAAGTACTGCTGATAGGAATTTCATTCATCTCCTCATCATAAAAAGTGAATGCTTGACCCTGTTGATCAAAATTATAATCAAGAGTATAAAAACCTGCTTCTAAGTATATCTTAAAATAACCAACAGAATCCATTAATAAGCTAACACCAAAACGCATATCTGCTTGATAGGTATAAAGACAATCTTGTGGGTCATCAAAAATGAAGAATGATTTCGTTCGATCAGGATAATTATACTCGCTGATAGTATTACCATAATAATTCTCATCAATCAACACATCAAGAAAATATATAGCTGTGCTGTGTTGCATACCTATAGCATATCTATCATGTGATAACTTATATTCAAAATCTTCTCCATTGAATTTTATATCAATATAGATATCAACCAAATCATCCTCATAAAACTTATTATAAAATCCAAAAGCTTGTGCTATATAAGGGTCAAAATAGATCAACTCATCAAGAGTGATTTGCAAACGATAAAAGTTATCAGAGAACTTAGTAATTTTTGCATAGTCTGGTATAAAATAACCAAAATACAGATCATAATTAAAAGTGGATTGGATCACATTTCTAACGTTCTCGCTAGATAAATCGGTTGAAATAACTTCTTGAGAAAATCCCCCGATAACTCTTCTGTTTAAAACCAATTTATCTTCTTGAATTGATATATATTGCAATGCATTAAGATCAACATCAAGAGAATTAGAAAATTCATTATACATGTACCCTAATGAATTATCTATTTTTAACGTTGTACTCAAATAATCTTCAGAATAGATTGAACTTGGAATATTATTGAAGCAAATCAAATAATTTATATCTGATTCAAAGGTAAACTTATCCATTAATTTGAGCCTTGCCAAATAATCTTCCATCTTCTCAATAACTTCATCTCTCAGTGAATCAATTTCATAAGTTAAAGTAGTTTGTGTAGTCATAGTATCAGTAGTTATTAACGACTCTGTGGTTGTGATAGTATCAGTAGTTATTAATGACTCCGTCGTTGTCATAGTATCAGTAGTTATTAACGACTCCGTGGTTGTGCTAGTTGAAGTTAAAAAATCTTCTTCAGTAGTTGTAGTAGAAATTTGAGTTTCTTGACAACCGGTCAAAAAAATAACAAACATCAACAAAAATAGTTTCTTCAAAACTTGGTCCTCCTTTAAAAAATTTTCTGCGCTTAACATTTATTATATCACTATTTTAAAATTAGAAAACAACTTAATAAAAAAACTGTCTTATAATCCTTGACAATCTACTCTAGAAATATCATCCTATACTTTTTTCAATCAACTACTAATTAAGCCATATAAAATGTAAGAAAAAAATGACTACTATCCCTATATATGAGCAGTTATGAGAATTTTTCTAGATGATATGTCATAAATATTGTGTTGCTTGCTGTGAGAAGAATACTTTTTGAAAATTGAACATCATGTTTTCATATTACTAATCTTTTTCAGGCTTATCTTTTAAATAGTCTTCGATTATAAAAACAAGATTTTCAATATTATAGTTTATAATTGATAACAATTCCCAAGTATCATTATCGATAAACAATAAGAATTTTTCTTCATCTGCTCTTATTTAAAACACTTGAAACTCTGTATAGATACTACTAAATATTAAATCAATTCTTTTCTAATATTGACAAATTCCAAATATAAAATTTCTAAAAAGCATCATATCATCGCTAGATTTCTTAGCTTCAGGATGATATTGAACAGCATAAATTCTTCTTTCTTCATTACCAATCATCGCAATTGAAATATCCGTTTTCCCATAAACATTAAAACCTTGTGCGAGTCTAGTCACATGATCATAATGAGCCATCCAAACTTTTGTCGGATTACTAATGTTCTTATTGATAGGTGAACAATAGCATAAAGGCATCTCGCTATACCCTAGATCTTGTTCTTCTAAAGAATCTACTCTGCCACCTAATGCATGCATTAATAATTGCATGCCATAACAGATTCCTAAAACTGGTACCTTAAAGTCTAAGAGACGTAAATCCAATTGAGGATCTTTTGGATTATTTACTCTACCTGGTCCTCCAGTCAATACAACTCCACATATATTAAAAGCATCAATATTTTCAATCGAATCTTTATAGTGGAAGATTAAATACTCTACTCCTATTTCTTCTAGGCATAAGCAAACATCTCTAAAATAATAACTTCCATAATCAACCAATAGTATTTTCTTCATAAATGATACCTTTTCTTCTCATCATATAGATTTTTATTCACTATATATTATATATTATTAATTTGCTTTTTTGTCTGCGCAGTTTGAAGAAATTTTTGAAATTAACTATTGTTATCATATTTAAGTATAAATAAAGGCTTGTTAACAATCAATGATTGAAACCAAGCCTTTATATATTTCTATGTATTCTTATTCATTTAGTCCAGCTTGCATTGCCAAAAGCAATGCGCCAGTTAAATCCAAACCATTTTCCCAATACATCATCCCTGCTAAACCATTATCAATAATAAACTCGCTTTTTTCAGCGATCGACCTAGGATTATCATAAGAAATGAAGACAGTGCCATCAGTTTTTAGAATATAAGGCACTCCAGCAATCACATCATAATAATACTTATAACTACTGTTACTTAAATAATTATTGACAATGTAGGTATAAGATACAGAACCTGCATTAACCCAAGCAGACCACGTTTGAGTTGTAGAGTCATATGTTCTAGTTTGCTTGATACCATAAAATGCAACTCCAACAATAATCTTACTATTAGGGATTCCATATGTATGATAAATACTAATACTCTCTGCAATAGAACAACTAGTTAATGTTTTACCTGCACTATTTAATGGGTTGTTAAAAGTTGTCGATTTATTCAAAGCATTTTGATAATATCCATTATTACTTACCATCCCATAAGTCATCATATTAATATAGTCAAGATACTGATGTGAGTTTGTTAAGTCATATCTTGGTGGTTGCCACATACCCCCAGCAATCGCAGCTGTAACAAGATGGTTGGGATTATTCTCTTTAACTTTAGTATAGATAACTCGCATCATCTCAGTAAAACTAGTAGCTTCTTGGGAGGTTGGTGTTTCCCAATCAATATCAACCCCATCAAATCCATAAGTATTTATCATTGCAACAATATTATTAGCAAAAGTATTGATTCTAGCTGAACTCGATGCAATTGCTGACCAATCTGAATCTGGAGCAATCGAGAATATAACCCAGTTTCCGTTTTCTCGTGCTTTAGGCATTATATAAGTATTAATATTATTTAAGACATTTGCCCCACTTAAAGTCCCAGCTGAATTAGCGGTGATAAACGCGCAATTAATGATATCAAGAGTCTCAAAGAATGAATCTTGTACTAAATGGTAATCTCGATAAATATAACTAGAGGTCAAAGGAGCGGCTAATGATTTATAACCAGCGACTTCAATATCATAAGTTCTTATTGATGAATGTATATCCAAGGTTATAAAAGCTGATAAACTTACTAATGTAACTTGATAAGGTCTATAATAACCGCCTTCATTACTAATAATTTCTGGGTTACTTGATTCCCAGGAAATCAAATAATCATTATAAGAGATTGGCAGAACAATATCTCCTGATAAATCATTAGGAATTAAATTATCTAAGTAAAACTCTACATCGGACCAATCAATTGCAATCCATTTTGCATAGATAGTTATATCATCTGCTGGGATTGACATAGAAGTAAAAGCGTTTGTTAATTCACTATCAATAAACCATCCACCAAAAGTATAGTTTTCCTTAATTGGATCATCTGGTAAAATTAGTAATGTATTATAATCTTGTGTGATTGGATTAATCACAGATCCTTCATTTGTTTCAAATGAAATCGTATATTGATTAATCATCCATTTTGCATAGAGAGTTACATTAGAATTTGGCTCAAATGGATCATTAATAATTTCAGCATCGTCACCATCAATGAGCATCCACCCTAAAAAGCTATACCCTTCTCTTTGTGATATCGGTAAACTGATAGAAGATCCTTCTTCTACATAAACTGAGTTAAAAGTACTTCCTTGTTTGGAATCAAAGGAAACCTCAAAAACCATATTTGTTGTTTCATTAGTTTCAACTGTAGTTGTTGTTTCATCAGATATTGAAGAAAGAGTAGTTGAAGACAGAATCGTTGATGATGTAATAGTTGATTTTGAAGTTGTGGAACTTGAAAAAGATTCACAACTAATAAGTGAAATACTAACTATAAAAACAAAAATATAAGTGAATAATCTTTTAAACATATAGTCCCCCAGTTAAAAATTATTAGATGTAATATTCCCATATTTCTAAGTTATTATAACATTTAAGAAAAAACATTAATAGTATAGAAGAAAAAAGAACCAAAATACATTAAATAGGTAAATACCTATTATTCCTATCTAATGCTTTTAACAATTGATAAGTATTCATATATATGTGAAGGAAAATAATCAAAATTCTCTTCGAAAACAAACATCTAAAAAAACGTTGTATTTTCTTATCAAATTTAGATAAATATATTGTATAATAAATTAAACAACCTAGAAAAGAGGAAATTATGAAAATCGGTATTATCGGACCAATTGCTAGTGGAAAAAGTACTTTAGGACTAATCTTGTCAACACATTATTCCCTACCTTTAATTGAAGAGACAGTTCAAGATAATGTTTTTTTACCTCTCTTCTATCAACATAAATCAATTTTTGGTGTTTTTAGTCAAACTTCATTTTACTCATCGCTTTTTTACAATATGTACCAAGCAAAAGATAGTAAGGGCTTTATTGTTGATACAACTGTTTATTCTAACTTGGTATTTTCACATTTAATGTTTGATGAGGGTATTTTATCACTTGATGAATTAAATACAGTTAAAACATTGGGACAAAAACACTTTGATGTTTTAGGTGATTTAGATCTTTACATTGTTATTAAAAGAACTAAAGAAGCACTTTTTAACAATTGTTTATCTCGAAACCGTACAATTGAACAAGATCAAGAGAAATATTTAGATTATCATTACAATCATTATTACGAAAAACTTGAAACTGTTTTTAATCAATTTCGTATAAATCGTAAAAAAATATACTATATGAACCATCTAGATTTAAAAAACAAAACTGATTTCAATACTTTAATATATGATCTAAGTCATTATATGGAGGATAAACAATGAGAATTGGCATAATCGGTCCAATAGGCAGTGGAAAATCAACACTTACTCAACTTTTATCAAACTACTACAGCGCTCCTATAGTTAAAGAACCTGTAGAACACAATCCTTTTTTACCCCTTTTCTATCAGGATAAAAAGAAATTTGCTTTAGTTTGTCAAAATGCTTTTTATGGAGCGCTGTTTTTATCCATGTGGGAAAAGAAAGATGAACCACTTTTAATATGTGATTCAACTATGTTTTCTAACTTAGTTTTTACCGAACTACTTAACTTAGAAGGATTACTGGAACCATATGAAGTTGATTTGACTTATAAGATTGCTGATGCACATATGAAGCTTTTACCTGATTTAGATTTGCATATCGTTTTAGTTAGACAAGAAGAGAGTCTATTTACTAACGTAAGAAAAAGATCAAGGAAACTTGAAGAAGGTCAGTATGACTATTTGAAGTTTCATTATGCAAATTACTTCAAAGTTTTAGAGGTCATCTATCTAAAATATCAAGTCCCGAAAGAAAAAATTCTATACTTAAATGTTGATAATATGTTCGATTCTTTACATTTTAAATCTTTAGTAGATCAAATTGAACATCGATATACACAAGTAAAGCAAAAACAGCAATTTTTTGATTTGTAATTTTTTTGGCTATTTTGAATGTACTAAAATATATAAAAAAATCAGTTTTTATCTAACATGAAAATTCTAAAAGTTTCATTCATAAAAAAACAAGGAAATTCTCAATAATTCCTTGTTTTTTTATCTATGCATATGTATATGAGTTACCTGCTTAAAAATTTAATCATGTAAAGATTTTGATATGAGCTTTAATTTTTTTTAAAGCCCAGTCATAATGACTTGTTGTACAACCAAGAAAATACGCACCTAATGTACTTCCTCCTACCCAATCGAAATAATTCTTCGTAAAGAGTTCTTCATTAGAAAGTTTGATAACTAGTCCCATAACTTCATGATGAGACTTCTCTAACTCTTCTTGCGCCTTACTTAAGTCTGTTTTTTGATGCTTTTCCCATAAAGCTAAATTCATGCTGCCATAATTTTTCCAATTATAAGGCTCGGGTAAAAAAGGCCTTTTAACACCTGCTGAATTTGCTTCAACCCAATCTAAAAGCAATCTATGCCATTCATATAAATGAATTAAAACATCTCTTAAGTTCTTATCTCTTTTCCAATGGGCTTCTTTCTTATTTTCATATCTGCTAAAATCAAAAGAAGCAGAAAGTTGTTGAATAGTCATATTTTGGATTAAACAATGTAGTTTATCATAATTAATTTGTGCTGAATCAATCAGTTCATCTTTCGTTTTTGCTTTTCCCATAAAAAAACTCCGATATTAATATTCTCTTTTGAGACTTTTCCCAAAAATAACGATGAACCAAACTAAAGAAACGCCTAGTATAGCGTGAAAAAGACCTGCAATATGATTAAACCCTGACAACTCCCATGAAAGTACTTGTCCTATTCCTCTTATCAACAATGTATTAAGAAATCCAATAAAACCTATATTATATATAATAAACCAGGTAGGATAACTTTTGATTTCATTAATCTTGAACAATTTATTAAATATTAAAACAAAGAACAAAAAGAATGTACCCATAACTAAAGAATGGGTATGTAACACTGCTAATTGTGTTTTGCCTAAGTATTCATGAAACAATGTGAATTCCCGATAGAAAACACCAAAAACTAAACCTAAAATCAAATAAATCGATGCAAACAAATAAATCTTTTTCATTATTTCCCTCCATATTTCATAACTTTATTAATATAATCATAAACAATATTTATATTAAAGCAAATACTATTTTCTTAAACCATTTATTCATTGTACTTATTAAAACGACAGCTTCATTCTTAAATAACCTCATCGTAACAATATCATAAAAGAATCACACAAAAAGTCTTTACAATACAATTATGTAAGAATTCTTTAAGTTTTACCTGTTTTTTCAACAAGATATTCTGATTTCATTGATAAATCTATCTCCAACTTTTAAGTTTAAACTAAAGATAAAATTGTCTATAAAACTACTTTTTGTTCAAGATATCGAATAAAACCTGTAATCTTGATTGAATATCTTCCTTTTGATTATCATCGTTAGTAAACATGTGATTTTGAATCAAGCGGTATCCATACTTAATTAAAATAATCTCATGAATCATTTTAGCATCAATGACAATATTTTGAAACTCAGCAATCCCTCTATTGTAAGCGGGTATTAACCGCTCAAAATAAACCATTAAATTTTCTGTTAAAGTATCGTCGCCTATTAAACTAGCTAAATCTTCACCTAAATAACCAAAGCCAATACAATCACAATCAATAAGATAAATCATAGAATTATCATAAATGATATTCTCGATCCAAAAATCACGATGATTTATCACACTTGGAAAACTTGAAAAGTATTTAAAAATACTATCCTTATGATCATCAATATGATAAATCATATCCTTTAAATGCTTGGGAAGATTGCATTCTTTGTGGCGAAGATAATGATAGATAATCGAACTTTCATCATCCCAATCATTCCTTTTTAACATCTCTTTAACATGTAAGGGTAAATTGGAATCTTTTGAACAAAGAAATTGATAATCATAGGTTTGCCAATACCACTGTGTTAACTCTTTTTCGAGAAAATCAACTCCAGTGAAGTTCTCCATTAAGATTGATTGGTTTTTATTTGCTATAGTTAACCCTTGAAACCGGCCTAACTCATAAGCTGTTTCTTCAAGCATATCAGTAGTTAATTCTAATCCAGAATATCCTTGAACATATTCTAACCACAGATAAGTTGTCTTTTTTCTAATCAGAGCTAAATAACATCTTGGAATATGCAACTTACTAGTCAAGTGTAAGTCCTTGTTAAGAGTATAAAGATCATATTCTCTTCGCCAAGAATGAGTATCATTAGGTCTTTCCCAGTAATTTTGTATTTTAAGAACAATCTTATAATCTCTTGCTACATTCATGTCATTATGCGCAATACCTGTTACTAAATAGACTTGAGCAACTGTTCCCCCTTGCATAAATTTCAAATCTGAAGTAGCTGAAATGATTGGTTCTTTAAACTTTGTAGATAAAGCTTTTAACAAATCTGGATTGTTAAGAAAATCGATGTTTTCTACCATTAATTACTCCTATTTTGAGATTTATCAATTAAATAATTTGATTCTCAATTACTAGTATAAAATAATCACTCCTCAATGTAAAGATTTTATAGATCCTTGCTAAACTTTATTAATTCTAGCACCACAAAAAAACCTGTATAAGACACCTTTGATAGAGCTTATTAACAGGTTTAATTGTTTAATACATTATAAATCTTTTTTAAGAATTCTATCGATGAATAAAGTTCAAATTAAAACTTAATCTTAAATCATTCTAATGAATCCTGACGGGTAGAATTATAATAAACCGCTCTGCCACCATTCCAATTATATAAAAAGAATACTTTGGGACTAGAAGCTTCTGCATAAATACTAAGTTGAATACATCCAAAGAAAGCATTTGTCCCAATAGAATAAACTGTATCCGGAATAAATATCTTACTTAACATCACACAATTACTAAATGCAAATGCACCAATTGATTCTAATCCATCCGGAAGATTAATGCTTGCTAAACTACTCATATTGTCAAAAGACCTTAACCCAATTGATTTTAATCCTTCAGGTAAATAAATACTTACAAGATAACTGTTTTCAGAGAATGCATAATCAACAATCTTTGTAACTGTTTTGGGTAAAGTAAATACAGTTTCCGTTTTCATTCTAGGATATGTTAATAGTGTTGTCATTGACTTATCAAAAAGCACACCTTGATTGCTTGAGTAGTATTGATTATTCGAATCAACAATTATACTTTCAAGCGAAGGTATATTAGAAAAAGCATTTCCTTCGATAAAAGACACATTTTGCGGGATAAAAACAGAAGTGATTTTTGAAGAGTTACTAAAAATATTTGCTCCTATTGATTCTAAGGACTCTGGGAAAGTAATAGATTCTAGATTCAAACAGTCACTAAATGCACTTGACCCTATTATTTTTATCGATTCTGGTAAAACTAGAGTTACCAAACTATTACATCCACTAAATGCATTACTGCTAATCTCTATTATCGTATTAGGTAAAGTCACAGATTCAAGTTTTGAACAGTTAGAGAATCCTCCTACAACTTCTAGTTCACCAGGAACGAAAGTTACACTTACAAGGTTATCACATGAACCAAAATCTCCCATAGTTTTAAGACTCGCCGGAAAGGAGACAGATGTTATATTATTGTTATTTGAAAAAGCTCCTTGTAATATATGAATAACACCTTCTGGTATAGATACATCTTTACTTGCCATAGAACCATTAATTAAAATCCCATTGATAATTACCAATGGATTTTCTAATTGTCTAGCTACTAACCACGGCGTCGAGTAATCTCCACCCCCATAACTTTCCCAATTGTAACCAAAACTATCAAATCTAATATCAGTTAATGATTCTGGAATATTAATGTTTATCAAGGAAGAACATCCCAAGAAAACCCCACTACCAATAACTTCAAGTGTTGAAGGCAACTGGACAGTTATTAAAGATTCACAAAATTCAAATGCATTATTGTAAATAGCGATGACTCCTTCAGGAATAACTATTTCTGTTAATTTTTTGCAATTATAAAAGGCTGCTGAGTCAATAATTTCCACCGAGTTTGGAATGTTAATGTTCTCTAGACTTTCACAATTATAGAAAATCGAAGAAGTTATACGCTTTAAATTATTAGGTAGAATAACAGTTCTTAAACTAGTACAATCAACAAATGCTTGCCCTCCAATTGTTTCTACACTATTAGGAATAGTTATCTCTAATAAACTATTACATTTTCCAAATGCAGCAATTCCAATGCTAGATACACTTTCTGGAATAATAATATTGATTAAAGAAATGCAATTATAGAAAGCATATTCTGGTATCGATGTCAAATTATTAGACAAAGTAACGTCGCTTAATAAACTTCCATTCATAAATATGCCATCACCAATGGTTGTTACTGAATCTGGAATTATAACCGAAGTTAAGATTGAATTATCAGCAAAAGCATAATTCTCGATTGTTTCAAGCCCTTCAGGCAAAACTACATTTTGTAGTGATGTACGTGAAAAAGCATGAAACCCTATTGTCTTCAAACCATTACCAAAATTTATTTGAGATAATGATGAATTTGCAAAAGCAAATTCACTTATCACTTCAAGACTATCTGGACAAGTTATAGAATTAATACTCATGTTACTAGCAAATGCGTATGGAGCAATTTGTTTGATAGTATTAGCTATCAATACATCTCCACTTGCATTTTTTCCATCTATAATAACATTATTAATAACAACTAATTCATCATCTGAAAACTCATTTAATAAATAAGCTGTATTTTCAAACGGATTTCGACCAAAATAAACAACACTATCTGGGATGTTGATTATAGCTAGACTAGCGCAACTAGAAAAAGCACTATCTCCAATTGAAATTACACTATTAGGGATGATTATCTCTGTAAGAGCAGTCCCAGAAAATGCATGTTTTCCTATTGAAGCAATTGTATCAGGTAATGTTACCGATGCCAGTAAAACACTGTTATTGAATAAATAATCTGCTATCTTGGTTACACCTTCAGGAATAACAAAACTTTCCAGTTGACTACAGTCACTAAAAGCATGATTACCTATAAAATTAACAGTTTCCGGAATGTTAATAGTTTTGATTGCTGTGTTACCAAAGGCAATGTCACCAATAGAGATAAGTGTTGTTGGCAATGTGATATTTGCTAATTTATAACACCCCAAAAATGTATAATTCTCAATTACTAAAATGCCTTCAGGTATAATAATACTTTGAAGTTCCTGACAATGATTAAAAACACCTTCGCCAATAGAAATCAAAGAATCCGGTAGAATTATTTCTCTTAAATTAGTACAAAGATGAAAAGCGCCTTTTTGAATTTCTTTTAAATTATTCGATAAATTAATATTTTCTAATGCACTATCTCCATAAAAAGCATATTCTCCAATGATTTCAATAGTATCAGGCATATTAAGTGTCTTGAGATATCGCATAGGTTGAAAACCATGATCTGCTATTTTAGTAACAGGTAAACCATTATAGATTGATGGTATTGTAATAATTGTGCTATTCTCTAAATCCGTGCTTGCCTCTACAATATAATAAGTTTCATCATCAGATAAAGTAAATATTAGTCCCGCTGAATAAGTAATAAACTCAGCATAAAAAGTAGTATCTTGTTCTGCTTTCATTCCTTCTAAATAACCAGTCCAACCAATAAAACTAAAAGCTAAACCATTACTATCAAGTTTTATAGGATTTTCAGGAGGAGTAATTGTTGCTCCTGCTTCAAGATTGTAAACAGCTATTTCAGTCTCATCATCTAATAAGAACTTTATAGTAAATGTTTCAATATCTGTAATAGTTGAGTTTGTCGATGATGTTGTTGTTGTTGTTGTATTTGTTGTAGTTGATTCGCTTGTTTGTGAAATAGTTGTTGAAGATGCAGTTGTTTGATTATTACTAAAATTGCACCCGTATACAAACAAAAGCAAAAACGCAGAAATAATTCTGAGTTGTTTTTTCATAAATATCCTCCCTGATATCCATTAAATTAATGACGTTTAAAATTAAAAAATGTTATTAAAAATCTAACTTAAGCGTCTTTATGATTAATGATATCATTAGGATAATTTTTTTTCAATCCTCTTTGAGAATAAATGTTAAATTTTCTTGATGATAGACAATTTAACAAACTATTTTACTGATTTTTTTGACTTGAACTATCTAATGTTAATTATTAAGGATATTACTAAAATTTAAAACTGACATTTAAACATGATTATTTATCTAAGATTTTTTATTTTAAATATTTAAGTTTAATAAAAAATATAGACAAAAGTTGCTTTTCTAGATAAATATCGTAATCAAGTATTGTATAGCTCCAATAAGCGCTCCTAAAAATAATCCAACAACTTCAACAAACCTTAATTCTTTGTTCATTAAACCAAACATAATCTTTTCGAATTCAACAAAATCTAATCCATCAATTCGTTCTTTAACTATATTTTGAATATCTAAATTATCAAGCCCTGCTGTTCGAAAATCCGATAACATCTCATCAAACATTTCATCTCCATGTTTATCGATATACTTCTCTAAAAAGACTTTTAAATCTCCACCTACAAGCATAGCAAAAACAGGGGGTATTGATTGTGATAGTTTTTCAACAATAGTTTTCTTAATCTTGTCCTTTATTATAACAATCTTTTCTTCACTCAATAATTGACTCATAATTACTTCTTTAGAAAGTAATTCTTGCTCAATAATACTTGCTAAAGAAATAGCTATCTGATCTTTTCTTCTTGGAAAAACTCCTTGTATTTTTAGCCCTAGAATTTTAACAGGATTAATTGGTCTAAACAACATCTTAATCGCAACTTTGTTTGTCAACCAACCGATTAACCCGCCTATTAAAACTAGCAAAATAAATCTAACAACGTCCATACTTCACCTCGTAAACTAGCAAAATGCTCTATTTTAGCAAAAATACCATTTTCTTTTTCTTTATAACTTAATTAATTTTTTTATTATCATTAACTTTTTTAACTTTTATATGATTATTATTTCTCCGGTCATATTTCATTATATCAATTTTATCATATTTGTTATTGATATAGCAAATTATGATAGTTTTAGTGACAATGATTTTTTTTGATGCAATTTATTGTTAATAGAAGTTATACGTCTATTAATATCTTAAGGATTATGCAATTAAATATCTAAGAACTTCCTTCTACCAATTTATTTTTACGTTCTAATCGTTCGCGAATCATAAAAGACATACCTCCAAAAATCCTAAATAGACTTGTAATAATTAATGCATATATAATTCCCTTTGATTCGTAAAAATAATGACCTACTAAAGGTGATATTGCTAAGGTAATACTTGTTAACGTATTATAGTATCCTACATAGATAACTCGATTATTTTCAGGCACCACATCTAACATATCACTAAACAATACTGTAATTGTTCCTGCAGTAAATACTCCCGATAAAGAAGAGAATATTACAAGGACTAAAAGACTTTTTGACATCACATAAAGTATTGGTGTAATAGCCATCCCTAACGTACATATAAATGCTATTTTACCGTTTCCATATTTTTCGATTAGTCTTGGCCATATCCGATGTGCAAAAAGCATTACAATCGCAGATCCTACAGTAATTAATGATAACCAAAACTCATCAGCGCCCAATACTTTAATAGTGTAAATGGAAAACAAAGGCCAACCCATCTGCCAGCCAAAATGAAAAATCGTAGAGCTTAGCACAAATTTAGTAAAACGTTTGTTTTTAAATACCTTCTTAAAACTCCCTTTAAATCTTATCGATTCTTTTGATTCAATCGGTGTATATTGCAATTTTCTAAAAACAAAAAAAGCTAATACACCACAAGCAAATGCTAAGAGATAAAAGATACGATAAATCAAAATATATTCGCTGTTATCGTTTGCGAAAAAGCGAAATATTAATCCCGAGGTAATTGTGACAAAAGTTGTAAAAATAATCGTATAGATACTTCTCTTAGATAATACTCTAGCTCTTCTAATTGGAAAAATCTCAGCTGTGATATTTTGATAGCTAATATTATAAATTGAGATTGGTATCATTAATAAAGCTAAAATAACAATAAATGTAACTACTTGATAACTAGTTGGTAGCATCGGAATAAAAAACAGTGAGAAAATGATTATCGCCATAGTAAGAACTATACTAGAAGTTACTTTTTGCTTATTTACAATTTTATTAATGATGAATGCTGCTGGTAAAGCAGTAAAAATCATTATTAGTCCTTTTGTAGAATTAATTAATGAAAAATGAAATGCATTTCCCCCAATCCTCTCCAAAAATTTCATTGCATATGGATTATAAAATGCATTCATCAACTCAAATAAGATTCCAAAAATAATAAAGACTCTCAGATTAGATTTGAACTTATCATTCATATATTGGTCACCATTATCCTAGTTAAACATTTAAAAGAAGCTACTTAATCTTCCTATCTAATATTTATACAAATTGATTATATCTCTAAGGGTTCAAAGAAGCAATAAAACTTTATTCTTTTTCTATGGTTCTTTCTTTTTGAGTCAAAACTTCTAAGATAATAACTATCTTCTAATCGAGCTTACATTTTTCTAAACAACTTAAAATATTGTTTAAAGTATTAATCAATCAATTCTAGTACTTTCCTTAAAGAACCAACTTGGATTTCAATCTTTCTTTTCTCCTCTACCCACATTAAGTTTTCATCAAACAAACTTAAATCATCTTTTGTTAACTTAAAAGTAATGGTCTTAGTTTCATTTGGTTCTAGATGAACTTTCTTAAATCCTTTTAAGGATTTTAAAGGTCTAGTAACCGAAGCATATTGATCTTGCAGATATAGTTGTACAACTTCATCACCTGCATAATTACCTATATTCTTTATATCAAGACTGACAAAACAATCATCACCCAAATGAACCTGTCCTAATACATCTAAACTACAATATTCAAATTCAGTATAACTTAATCCATAACCAAAGGGGTATAAGGGTTCATATTTAGTAAAAATATCACTGCTTGTATATCTTCTTGCATTATATACAACTGGAATCTGATTACCATCTTTTGGAAAAGAAATCGGTAGTTTCCCTGATGGATTATAATCTCCAAACAAACAATCGGTAATTGCTTCTCCACCACAAGACCCTGGAAGATATGCCCATAGAATTGAAGATATGTTTTCTTGTGCCCAAATCATATTTACAGGTCTTGCAATAACAGAAATCATAACCAAAGGCAAATTGGTTTCTTTAGCTGCTTTAAGTAAATCGATCTCATCTTTTTCTATACTCAAATCCATTGAATCGCCTAACCATTCTGAGTGAGGAGTCTCTCCAACTACTGAAAGACATAAATCAAACTTCTCTTCATCAAAGTTAACTTCTCCTAATTCAAATACATCTTTAACATAAGTGATTTTACAATCTGGAATTTTAAGTTTTATAGCCTGAAGAATGGTTAAGAAATCTAGATCTTCTTCCTTTGCACTGTCCCAACCTAGTGTCCAACCTCCACATAAATGGCGCTTTGAACTTGCGGTTTTACCAGTAACGAGAATAGACTTAATATTATTTGATATTGGTAGAAGTTTATTCTCGTTTTTTAATAAAACTATCGATTCTTGAGCTAGTTTCTTCGCAATAAATCTACTCTCTAAATTTCCACTCAAAGCAATAGCTTTATTAACATCTATTTCTTGTTTATCAAACATACCTAATTCAAACTTAACTCGTAATACTCTGCTTACTATTTCATCTAATCGTTCAATATTTATTTTATTTTCAATTACTAATCTTTCCATTATATCAAGAGTTTCAACATCTGCAACCATCATATTTAAATCTAACCCCGCATTAAAAGCTTTCATTATCGCTTCCTCTTTTGAGCTTGCAATGTGATGATTCTTATATAATCGTAAAACATCATCCCAATCAGATAGTGTTAACCCCTTAAACCCGAGTTTATTACGCAAAACATCTGTCATTAATCTTTTTGAAGCTGGCATAGGTGTTCCATTAACATCTCCGCCACTAACCATAACTGTTTTGACTCCCGCCTTAATCGCTGATTGAAATGGAGGTAAATGTGTTTCCCAAATAGACCTTTCCGATAAATCTGCCGGTGTTCTATCCATGCCATTACTAGCTTCTCCATAACCCAAATAATGCTTTGCACATGCACCGACACTACCTGTTGCTTGCATTCCTTGGACTAGAACTTCACTCATCATTTCTGCCAAATATGAATCCTCACCTAAAGACTCATATACCCTTCCCCAACGCTGATCTCTAGCGACATCAACAGATGGCGCAAAATTAATATTTATCCCTAATGCATTAAGTTCTTTTCCAACAACAGTAGCATATTCCCTAACTAAATCTAAATTCCAAGTTGAAACAACACCTAAATTATGGGAGAAAATAGTTGATCCTTTAATAAAGTTAACTCCATGTACTGCATCAACACCAAAAAATAGAGGAATTTTAAGTCTCGTGTTATTCTGGCTATACTGATCTAACTTTTTAAGAAAATCAGCCCATTTTTCAGGAGTGTCATTTCCAAGACTGGATACTCCACCAAACAGCAAGAAGCCGATATGATATTCATTTAATAGTTTATCGATAAATCTTTCATCTAACAAATCATTATATGCTTCATCTCTTGATTTGTTTAAGCGCTCAAACAAAAAGAAGGGTTCAATCATATTGCATTGACCAATCTTTTCTTTTAAAGTCATCTGTGATAAGATTTCATTTATTCTTAGTTCAATATCTTTTTTCATCTCCCAAAACCATCCTTTAGTAAGATTATATAATATTTACCTTCACTATTACATAAAAATTACTATATTTTTTAGAATACTTCTTGTATGATGATTGTTAAGAATTTTTAAAAACCGAAATAGATTAGTTTTTCAATAAGTTTTAATTTTTGAACAATAGGTATTAATCCGAATTCAATATTTATTACAATAATTAAAACGATTCAAATATTGTAATATAGAGAAGAAACCATTTGAGCAAAGAAAAACACATTATCAATTAAAGATAATGTGCCTAACTCTTATATATAGAAATAATTTACCAGATACTTACCATCTTGTCTTTAGGCAAGTACATCTTATCCGATTCATTGATATCATAAAAATCTTGGAATTCCACTAAATTGCTTAATTGCATATTTGCTCTTAAAATTGAAGGCCCATGAACATCGACTTTTAATAGTAGTTGGTTATATTCGACAGATGCTTTAATGCGCCATACTCTAGCCCAGTTTGCAAAAAAATCATCATAATTATGGTTATCATTCTTTTTGCTAGCTTCCAATGCACATCTTAAACCACCGCTATCTGCGATATTTTCTGAGACTGTCAATTCGCCGCTACATGCTCCAAAGCCTGTTTCAACACCTTCAAACAAGTCAATCATATCTTTTGCTTTATTGTTAAAAGCTTCTAAATCCGCTGCTGTCCACCAATTATTAAGCGAACCTGTTTCATCAAATTTAGCGCCATTATTATCGAATGCATGTGATATCTCATGAGCCATAACAGCTCCAATACCTCCATAATTCTCTGATGGACTTTGTTTTAAACTATAATAAGGTTCTTGTAAAATCGCAGCCGGAAAAACTATTTGATTATTAGTCGGACTGTAGTAAGCATTGACCATGCTCGCTGGCATACCCCAAATATTTCTGTTAGGTTCTTTGTTATATTGACCAAACTTGTATTCGTTGATAATTTTAGTCATTGCCAATCTCTCTTGAATTAAGTCCGAACCTTTTTCATACCCTTCAATTTCGAATTGATCAAAATAAGGCGGTAGTTCATCAGGATATCCTACATGGACGGCAAGAGTTGATAGTTTCTTGATTGCTTTCTCTTTAGTCTCTTCGTTTAACCAAGTATTGTTTGAGATTCTCTCCTGATAAACATCAATCATCTCATGCACCATAAGCCTTACATCTTCTTTTGCTTCAGGACCAAAATAAGTTTCTCCATAATGCAAACCGACTACTTGACCAAAACGGTTATAAGCTTGATAAAAAGCAAACTTGTCTTTGCTCTGTGCTTCTTTAGTGCCTGATAAAGCCCGTCTGAATGCTCCTCCAGCAATTCTTATCTCATCTGTCAAATCCGCAGCAAACTTGATTGCGTTTGCTACAATCATCCATGATTTGATTAAATTAAAATTGTCTTCTTTGATGATTGTGTCAAATGCATTGATAAAATCTGGGTTAGTAATAATCAATTGTTCAACATCTTCTTTAACCAAAGTTTCAACATGACTCATAAGATTGAAGTTATTCGTCAGTTTTTGAATATCTTCTTTTTTGAAAGGATTATACATTTTTACATAATCCGCTTTTTCAATGCTGGATTTTGTTACAGGCACTAACATCTCATCAAATGCTAAAGCTTCGCTAATCAAACGATTAACTTCTTGTTCAGAAAAACCATAAAGAGTCAACAACTGCTTTGTAGTCATTGTAAACAGACCAATCAATTGCTCTTTCTTTGCCAGGTCTTTGTAATAACTAGTGTCTGGCAAGAATAAATCCGCACCACCAAAGTAAAGTATTTGGTTATTGCTGTCCATAAAATCTTGCATGATAATTACTCCAAAAGGCAATTCAACCGATTCTAGAATAAAATCATTGAAAGCAACTTCCAAATCTTTTAAATGATTCAAAGCAAAAATCTTGCTTAGGATTAAATCAAATGGTTTTACACCAAGCTTGTTTCTCATTTCAAAATTTTTGGCCATTCGATAGTATTGAAGATACTTCTTCAAGTTCTCACTTAACTCTTCAGGGTTTTCTTCCCATTTAGAAGTTAAGTTCATCAAGGTTTCTTCAATCCCTAAATGTAACTCTAAAAACGCAGATACAGCTGGCTGATCACTAGGAATTTTCGCTTTCTCTAACCACTCACCATTAACTGCTTCATAGTAATTAGTTTTTATTTGTTCTTTTCTCATACCATCACCTCTATTTATTATTGTAACATTTTATCGTAAAATCTGTACTACTATCGATTAAGAAACTACGTAAAATATATTTATTATTCAGCTTATCTGTGGTCTAAGTTGTTAAGTCAAGCCAATCATCATTGATTGACAGAAAAAGATTACATATTGAATAGATGTTTTTATTAACATCGCTATATATGATACTCAAATCAATGATTAGATTTAAGAGACTGTCCTATTTCTTAAGATACAAGTTTATTACGCGATCATATAGCACTTCGTATGATTCGCTAATGTTTTGTTTTGATGGATTGTTTCTATAATATTGAATGACATCATCCACAACATCTTCATAACCTATTTTTGACGTGTACTCTTTACTAATAGATTTAATCTTCGAATTATCAAAGATTGCACTCCAAGACTTATCACCTAATAATGGACCTTCCATTTCTGGCATATGCTTAATGATAAAATCACTTGGGATATGAATTATCTGTGCTTTAACTCCTAATGCTTTTGCTAAAATGTTAGTGAGTTGTTCCCATGTGTATAGTCTATCTCCTGTGATATGAAATACATCATGATATGCTTTTTCATTGCCAATCAAGTAAACAAAACTGTTTGCAAAATCAGATGCATGAGTGATGGTCCATACGCTTGTTCCATCACCGGGAATAATAATAGGTTTTCCTTCGATTAAACGTTTCATATGGGCATAATCATACTGCCATCTCGTCATAACAGCCATAATCATTCGATTATTATAAGTGTGTGAAGGCCTTACAATTGTAATATTCATATCTTCTACGGTATTCAAATAATTTTCGCATTCAATTTTTTGGTGACTATAATCCCAATATGAATTATACAAAGGTGTATTTTCAGTAATTGGATAATCTTCTACAGGCTTATGATAAGCACTAGCACTACTAATAAATATATATTGATTTGTCTTTCCTTTAAAAAGCCTTATATCACGCTTGACTTGGTCTTTAGTAAAAGCTACAAACTGAATAACACTATCAAAGTACATACCAGATAATTTCTTATTGGCACCAACTTCATCATTGATATCTTGGATAATGTATTTTGCTGTTTTTGGTAACTCATCACGACTAGATCCTCTATTCATGATAGTTATCTCCATACCTAATTCGATACATTTTTTAACGACATATGTACTAATAATACCAGTCCCACCGATAATTAATACTCTCATGATTTTACTCCTTTTCTTTCGTGATCCATTCTATTATAGAAAAATTTTTATAACTCATAATGAATTTGTCTTTTCTTATTCAAAGAATGTGTTAAATATAAATAATAAAATCCTCCATATTAAAAATCTCTCTCTCGAATCTAACCAATTAAATGACTATACATTGATATCAATATATCACATCAGAATCTCAATCTGTTTGAAATGATATTAGCTTAGAAAAATGATTAAGTAATAAACCTAAGGACTTGAAACAAATAAAGATTTCGTATATTTGTTTAGAAGTTTTAGTTGCATTTCGATCATTGGACCGATGACAAAAGCTAAAATCAAACTCCCAACATTTACAGCTCCAAACGCTATACCACCTAAAAACCCAAAGATAATTGCGATAACAATCGCAAACAATTCAATGAGTATGCGTGTCTTAAAAAAACTATTAATCTTAAGTATTTTCATCATGAAGATTGTTAATTCATCAAAAACCATAGCTGGATATTTTGTAACAATAATTAATGATAATCCTAGAGTTAAAATTAAACTACCTAAAAAATAAAAAATAACCTTTAGCCAAACTTCATCAGGGAAGAAATCAGCAAAAACTATAATATCCCAGAAATCTATGGCAAGTGAAATACCAAAAATTGGCACAAATACAACAAAATATTTTAGTTTTTTATAATAAACCATAACAATAGTTAGGATAAGTATATAAATAAAAAAACTTACAGTCCCTAGCGTTACATTTAAATTTAAAACATTGATAAAGAACGATCTTAAATTAAAGATCACAGTATCCCAAGCACCTGCACCAAGTGCACTTCTTAAAAGTATATTGACGCCAAGACCGGTAATAATTATACCAAAAAAATAGATTAAGACTCTAATTAAGTTTTTAAAGGTAAACTTTGATTTCATGTAGCCTCCAAAATTTGTTAAATAAAAAATATACAATATAGACTTAAGTGCTTTGCTAAAAAAAAGCAGAAAACAAAACCCTCCCTAGGGGATAATACCATATCTATACTAAATGTATATTGGATTAATTTGACTTTTAACAAAGCAAAATACAACTTTTTTACTACTCATAGTCATATGTATAAATTACATCAATTTCAATTTCATACGAATCAAATAATATAAAGACTAAGTCATGATTCAATCCTTTAGCTAAGTATACTTGTTTTTGTTTATTCCCTCCATCATAGTACTTGCCTATTTGATAAACAAATGGTGAAGAGAGATTGCTAAATAGTAAATCGCGTATTAAATCTGTATTAGCTTCTACTTTTTTATCATTTATAGTGCGGTCTGTATAAAAATACCATATAACCTCTAAGCGTAGTGATGCTTCGTCAAGAATGATATCATTTGTGTTAACGGTGTTACCTGCCCAATCAATCTCAACACTTTCTGTAGAATTGTTATAATCAATAATATATGTTTCTAAATCATCAAACGATGGAAGATGATCTTCAAATACAACATTTTCTTCTCCTACTTTATCAGGCATTAAGATATGGTAAGAGATACCATTTTCATCTTCGCCAAAAAAACGATATATAAAGAAACTGCTTGATTTTTGATTGATTCTTGCAAATTGATAAGCATCATTCATGTCATTAGCAGAAAACATGTTTTCCATTTCCTCATATTCTACCATCCCAATGCTATTTAAATACTCTTCATAGTAGTTTTCATTATCATCTGACTTTCTAGCATAATTTGGTGGAGTACAAGCTGTCAGTAATAATAACATAGTTAAAATAATAATCTTCTTCATAAAATCAACCCTTTTCTTTTGTATAAAATTTGTGCGTTTCAAAATTATGATGATTACAAATATATGAAAGACTTTATATTAGCAACTAAGAATGGCACGCACCTTTTAGGCCTTAAATATCTATAAAAATCTTTGTTAAGTCCTTCTATATATAGCAAAATAAAAACTGTAGAAATATGACGGAATAAAATGTAAGTAAAGAGAAATGTTTAAAAACTTTTTTAGATAAAGAAGTTATCCAAAAAAAGCAAAATTAGCCTTTTGAAAAACCTACAAAAATATTTTCGACATATGAGCTATAATTCTATTTTTTTTGATATTATCGAAATCACAAAAAAGTTGATTGGAGGATATCAAAATGAGAAAGGACATCTTAGCATTCGTGGAAAGAATTAAGAAAGAAGGAATAAGACCAAACTACAGTTTAATAGCTAAACGATATAACTGTGATTATCGGATGGGTAAATAAATACTATGAAGATGATGAAGAGGAAGAAACTTAGTATAGTTTTAACCACTTTATTGACTAAAAGGATTTATTAACTAGAAAACAAAGTAGCCGCTCGCTACCTTGTTGTTTTATATATATAGAATACTAAAACTCTAATGATGCACAGTTTAATGAAGAAGAGCGGAATTCAACTCTTTTAATGTTCAACTTGTCTTTTAATAATTCATAGAATACTTTACAGAACCATTCACAAGTAGAAGGACCTACACTTACTGAAACTCTACTTCCAGGATAAGATTTCACTAGTTCATGATCAAGAACCATAGCTGGTTCACCAAATCTATTTGTTGTTCCTTTCATGCCAGTTTGCTCATATCCTTGTAAAACCAAATCTAATAAAGGATCGCCTTCTTGAAAAATTGTTCCATGATGGAAGTTATCAGCAACCGCCCATGCTAATTTCTGTGCTTCTTTTACTGGATAAGCATAATTGTGTTCATTTAAATCGCCTTCAATTTCGATTGTTAAATATCCAGAGTGTCCATGAAGATAACTTGCTTCTCCTGGATAATTCATAAATCGATGAGCATATTGGAAGTCCAACTTCACGATTGATCTAAATTTACCGTTTGTCATATTATTCACCTCCTTTCAAATTATGTATCTTAAATACTTTATTCGTTTCTTAAACATTCTTTGCTTAGATAAAGATTATTTATTTAGGGAGTTGATTAGATATTTCGGTTTGCCATTTTAGTTTATAATATTAAGTTAATCTCTTGGATAGTCTTATGATTTTCTTTAGTTTTTTGTTTTTTAAATCCGCTTACAAGTTAATTTTAACACAAAACATAATCATCGTAAAGAAAATCATAAATTTAAGCATTTTAATTATACTTCAACAATAAAGAATATTATTTCATTTTCAATGAGTGCACTATCTTGATAAAGTTTGAAATGTAGTTACTAGTCTATTGTTTTTAAGGAACATGTGCTATAAGAATGACAGACAAAACGGCTACCAACAAGGAGAATAGCTGTTTTTTACTTTTTAATCAAATAAAGTGATACTCAAAGTTTATAGGAAAAATCAAAAATTTCTTTTAGGTATTCAATTTATATCATTATCTGCACCTATTTATGATACAGCTCGTTGTAATATAATTAATTTCAACATGTTAGAGATTTATATACAAAAAGGCTATCTTTAGAGATAACCCTTTTCGCTTTATTCTATCACTGTTACATATCTTGTGATACTTGATTCATTACCGCTAGAATCAGTTGCTGTGTATGTTATTTCATAAGTCCCTAAAGCATTAGTATCTACTGTTCCATCAATTACAGCAGTTAAAGATTCACCTGAGTTATCTGTTATTGTAACTCCTGAATCTGTCCAATTATTTCCAATTTGTTATTAATATAACTTCACCTATGGTAATAGTTTGATTCAAAATCAAGGTTATTTAAAAGATTCAACTACTCTAGAATATTGCATCAACGGATACACACCATCATGACTTTCCCCTACAATGATTCTTGACATATCTTTACCCTTGGTTATTCTAGTAAGTCCTGCTTTAATAAGCAGACTTTTTATTTCTTCTGATTTATTATCTGGAGCTAAAAGCCCTGCCGTTTGTAGATGATTCTTATGTGGTTTTAAATTCTGAATGATTTTATCTTTTGGCAACATCTTTATCCAAATACTTCTAAACATCATGGATAACTCAAGTTGACTATCATCAGAAGTAATGACACTAATCCCATCCTTCTTCAAGATTTTCTTTTTACTTTTTTTGGACTCAAGTTCTTCGTAATATAATTGAAGTGCATTTCTACTTTTCATTCCAAAAGGTACAGGCTTATGACTTTTATTTATTTCAACAAATATATCAAAAAACCTCTTTGCGAATTGATCAAGTTCTTCTCTTGATGAAGTGTCAACATAAATCCCTTGAGCAGAAGAGCAAAGTACTTGATCAGTAATAGCCATATGATGGGCTAAGCCTTCTAAATCTTTATCACTTGCATCAAGTGTTGCATAAGCAAATGATAGCTTATGTCCCCACTCAATTATTTTTGTTGTGACTGAAGCCATTGTTCTAGCTGCCTTAATAGCAACATCTCCACCCCACACAACTATAGCATCACTCATTTCAGCAAATATTCTTAAAGTTTCTGTTTCAGTTGAAGGCACATCAAAAACATAGATATACGGCTTTAATTTTGGTTCAATTTTAATTAACTCAGATAATAACTTAACAGACAAACCTCTATCACCTGAAGGTAGTTTAAGAATATTAATATTACCAGCTAACAGACCTTCAATCACTGAATAAGCAGGTAATGCATCAACATTACCTGCTGCTATGTGAAACAATATCCCTAAAGGATATCTTCTTTTATTATTGTCTTCATTCAAAGGTATTTCTTTATCATGATTTTTACCAAGTTCTGTTTCAACCTTATGAAGAAGAGATGGCTTTTCAAACATCGGTAGATGACTTAGGAAGTAATCATAAGGAATATCAAATTCCTCTAACAAAGGTAAGATCAAATCATCATACTTTTTAGCTTTAACTTGTTGAGCAAGCTTATCACAAGCTTCAATCACTTCATCTATCTTTAAAAACTCTTCTTTTTCCAATGTTTCATAACAATCTTCTCTTAAAGTATCTATTAATCTTTTTTGATAGTGGTTTTCATATATTTCACCTTTATATAAAATCATCATCTTACTCCTTTAACATTTCTTCTGCGCCTTGAGCACAGGTAGTAATATCTTTGATTCCTACACGCCCAATAATCTCAAGCCAAGGTGAGTTAACTCCACATTCACACTTATCATGTAAAATACCTAAATCATCTGTCATCACTGAAAGAAGTGGCGTTCCTTCAATCATAGGTGTAATCAAGTTGATTAAACCTATCTGACCATTTTCAACCGGTCTGAATGTTTCAGGGTCTCTTATAATTACTCTAGCATGTACAGGCACATGAAAATGATGATACTTACAATCAGTATAAAGAATAGGATGTTCAACTGCTCCAAAAAACTCAACGCAATTCTCTTCTTCAATCCCTAAGATTTCCTTAACAAGTCTATAGAATTCAAACTTATCTACTTTTTCAGCATAAAAGTTTTTCCATCCGCCACCAACAGTAATTTTTGAGCCTTTAGGCATCTTTAACTTGATGCCTTCTGCTTCCATTTCTTTTAAAAGAAAATACGTATAAGCAGGAAAACCTATTGTTCTAATCGGTGTTTTTTTCTTGGATGCTTTAATCATTTCTTGTTTAATTAGTTCTAAGTCAACTTGATAACCATCCTTAGTCCATCTGATTGCATATACTCTTTTTCTCGCAGGCGCAACATAGGTAAAACCATAAGCTGTTTTCATGATACCTGCCTGAGAATGCTTGGTTGGTTGATAACCAAAAATCAAATAAGTCACAGGCTTTAAAGACCATAGTTTATGATAAGCAAAGATTCTTCTTATCATTTGAAAACCTCTCCATAAATCACCAAAACTCATGGCTATTTTGCTTCTAAATCCACTAGAAGTTCCTGAAGATGTAGCCTTTATAGGCATACGCCATAACGGCTTAGAAAAAAGTTCATGATGTTTAAAATATAAAGTAGGTAAAAATGGAAGATTAATTACATCTTCCATAGTTTCTATTTTAAAAGGATTAAAACTAGTATCATCAAGAATCTGTTTATACTCTAAACAATTGGTATAATGATAAACAGCATTCTCTCTCATCGCTTTAACAAACAGCTCATCTGTTTTGTTTAAGTCATAGATTTTTCTTGTTCTAAATAGTTTTCTAACATATCTTCTTTTCATTAATATCTCCAATAATGTAGCATTAATTCAAACCCTTTTTTGATAAATTAACTCATTTCTTCCAAATAGTGTTCTTTTGACACTAAAGTTGCTGACTTTCCCAAATCAAGGAAGCACTGGACTGTTTTCTATCTAATTTCCTGTGAGTATCTACTTTTATTGCTTGGCACGGCTATTCTTTATTAATTCTCTATGCATATGATATCATAACCAACTGTTAAAACTTCATACCAATCTACTTTTTGTAGTTGGTTTATTCCGCTTATTATGTTGATTGTGATAAAACTCAATGATATAATAAATTATCAACCTAAACATGAAATTGAGGTGGTATCCTATGTCTAAACTTCTTAATCAATCTAAAGGTATAACTTTATTTGAGTTGCTTGTTATTATCGTTGTTTTAGGTATAATATCTGCAATTGCTATTCTCGGTATAGGGTCGCTTATAGAAAAAACTCGCTTGAATGCAGATATGGCAACTATTGAATCATTGAATATAGCAACAAAACTCTATCTTAGTTTAAATGAAGGACACGATGCTTTTAACGATGAAAGTAATAACAGTGAAGAACTCTTACAATTACTTTTAACCCTCGGTTATTTAGATAAAGAACCAATAGTTCAAACAAAAGATGCATCTTTTGAATGGCGTTATTTAGAGTATAGCTGGACATTAAGCACAATCAATGATGATTCTATCAATTATGTCGAAGTTTCAGAAGAAGAAATAACAAGAGGTAGTTCTTGGATGTCCAACTGGATTATTAATTACATAGGCTCAGATACTCATCTTATTATTCCTGAATCTTTAGGTATTCGTGTCATTGCTGTAACAGGGGACTACCAAACCTCAGGAAACACTGCGTTTATGGGGAAGAATATTCAGTCAGTGATTTTACCTATAGGTATAGAAGAAATTGGTAGCATGGCTTTTAGAGATAATCTATTAACAAGTATTGTTATTCCTTCCTCTGTAACACATATTCGCTCTGCAGCTTTTAGAGAAAACCCAATAACAGAAATTACTATTGGTAACAATGTGCAAATAGATGATCGTGTTTTTGGTATCGGCTTCAATGGCGCAACAAGCACAACGAATGCATTTAGAACAGCTTATGAACTTGAAGGGGCAGGCACATATAAATTAATAGACAATGAATGGGTTAAACAATAAATTATATTTGTGAACTTAATCTATACTTTACTTCTATAGTTTATTTATAATAGATACTATACTTAAAATATTACTGATGGAACAAAATAATAAAATAGCCACCTAACAACAAAAGTTTTTGAGGGTGGCTATTTATTTATCTTCAGCACCTAAAAAAACTGAGGTTTGGTGATAAAAGTTGATAGCCTTGTCTACTCTCCAATATGTCAGTAATTACTTTATCTATAAAATATGTTTTATAACTTGCTGCTTTACCCGATGGTTTGACGGTTACATTTATGATACAACTCATTGTACCATTTTTAAATAAATCTTGTGCTCTGCTATGAAAAAACAGGACACATATCCCCCCTCTAAGTTATAAAAAAG